>JAEYPZ010000105.1:0-52156 GCA_023410275.1 Bacillota bacterium | reverse complement strand
CGGGAAGACGGCACAGTTCGGTGTCTGGACAAAGCGAAAAAAACAAACGACTCTAAGCTTCCGGATATGGGGTGCTACAGACAAACTACAACCTACCTTTTACTTGCGGCGGAGTTGAAAAAGATCGGCGTTATTCTGCCGCAGTTTAAATTACTGATAAACTTTTATATCAGCCATTACGTTGCATTCCGCCTTGATAACCAAGGAAAGGTAATCATTGAAGAAATGGCTGGAACATATTATCCGTTTGACCATGTGAAATTGGGACTACAAATGACTATATATGGTCTTTCGGTTCTTGGCGGAGCGAATCATTCTAACTGCAATAAGGCGTTAGCATTATTAGAGAGTAAAAGGGATTGTGAGGGTAAATATATTCTTGATAAATCTTTTCCATACTTTGAGGTGGGAAAGATAGGAGAACCTAATAAATGGATAACATTATATATATTGCTATCAGAAAAGTATCGCATAGTATAAGCGTAATCTGCACCATGGCAATTCGAAGTTGTAGAGCTGTTTTAAATGTCTAATTATTTATTTTTTAAAAGGAGATTTTGAAAATGGAATTTTGGATATTTATGCTGGTTATCGCACAACGATGTCAACGAAAAACATGGATACTTGGACATTTGCTCATCATTAAGTGGTAAAATAATGCGAAAATATGGACTTGCTAATGAGTTTTATAGGAATCTAATGACCCCAGAACATATGGATAGATTTGGTGAAAGTATCATTACAATGTTTCAGGAGGAAAGAAAGTTTTATACACCAACACTATTTGAAGCAATTCAGAATGAATATGACTATACAAATTATTTGAAAGAAATTACTCAAAAAGTATATGCCATCTACGGTGATAGGAATCAGAGTGAATATCGTGATAGAGTAAGAGATTTAAATCTATCTAGTGAAGCATTGGAAAAAATAGAATTAAAATTTATCAATAATGCATGTCATATGATTATGATAGAAAATCCAAAACAATTATATGAAACAATCGAAGCTATTTTAAAAGATAATTGATTTATTAGAGAGCCAATATGCGCTATTAGGTTAAAGCACGAAGAGGATATTCATGATGGTAAATCAGAATTTGTCAGGGGAGTAGTTAATTCGCTATTGTTTACAAAGGCGATTTAGATTCAAATCAGTTTTATATTAAAAATCTAATAACAAAAAGTAAGAGCTCTCTATATGACGAGAATGAAGAAAAATAAAATGATAGATTATATTGATAAAAGTAAAATAGGTTATATTGATAAAAGTAAAATTGCATTTGACAATAGTAAATATCATGATATACTAGAGATATAAAGAGGCAATCAGTTACAAAAGATTCTGCCTCCAGGAATGTTAAATAACTACCCTACGATCCTTGGGCGGAGTATGGGGTAGTTATTTTTTTGCTTTCTTATCCCTATCTAAGTAGGAGATAAGTGCTATTAAAAATAAGCCAAATGACATCATTAACGATAACGTTTCATATGTAGTCATATAGCACCACCCCCTTTCATAATAAAGGAGGCTTTACTACCCTTATGTAACTGATTGCTAACCAATATTATATTATAGAAGAAGCCCAGGTACAAGCCAAATGTAAGAATTAATAATCATACCTTGTAAATTCATCTGCGATACTTTGAGCTGAACTTTCGTTGTACCCTGAATTCATCTTTGTGATACGGAAGATAATAGATATTTGCAAAATATTGTTTCTGTAATGTGTGACTATTTTATGATACCGTTGAGTGCAATAGCAAAATATTTAAATTTAAGTGTAGAACAATTATGCGTTTTTCTGGACAAAATTATTGATGTAAACCATTGATAAATCAAAGTTTGTCAGGGGAGTAGTTGGTCTTTTATTTACAGAAAAATCACACCTTACCAGTATTTAAATACTATCAAACTACCGAATCGGAAACAAAAGATGAATTAATTATTTCTTTATTTATGAACAATATCATTGCCGACAGCAGTAAATTTTATAATAATTATTTTCCGGATTCGTATCCAATAGAATATTTTAATTATGAATTTAAAATTAAAGATATTAATAAAGAGGGCGAACCATTAGATATTTACATTACATTTGAGACAACACCAGTTATAGGTCCACATATTTCAGTTGGTGATGATGAAATCACTTATAAAGTAGATCCATCCGGCAATAAAACACTTGTTGATTTTAATCATATAAAATCATACGAAATTCCTGAAAGGTTACGACCAAACATGATTAAGCCTTATCCCGAAACAAAGAATTAATATATCAATAATACAAATTAGATTGAGGCATTTAATTCAATTTAGTATTAATAAAATAGTCTGTTTTTTCTTAAAACAGTATTTGGGGTATGGTAAAATTATGTATTTGGGTTTAATATTACGTAATAAGATAAAAGCTAAAGAATATTAATGTGAATCAATAATAAATTTGAATTAGTTTGAGAGGGAAACTTTGATGAATAACGGTAAAATTATTGAAAATAACAAATCCTATTGGAATGCAAATGCTGATTTTTGGTTTGGAACAACCGCCCTTCCAGAATATGGAGTGAAATTTGTGACAGAAGATGATTTGCATTTGTTTGGAGACGTCTCGGGTAAGAAGATGTTGGAAATATGTTGTGGTAGTGGGCATTCATTAAAATATCATGCAGATAGAAACGCAGATGAACTTTGGGGTGTCGATTTATCTCAAAAACAGCTCGATAATGCGGAAAAGTTTTTATCTGAAAACGGATATACAGCAAAACTTATATGTTCCCCTATGGAAGCAGAACTTGATGTCCCTAAGAACTATTTTGATTATGTATATTCGATTTATGGAATAGGTTGGACAACTGATTTACAGGGTACTTTTGATAAGATAGCTTCCTACTTAAAAAAAGATGGGATTTTAATTTTTAGTTGGCATCATACATTAAATTATTGTGTAGCGTGGTCTTGTGCTGAACGCAAAGATATTATTGAAAGTGACAAATTAGTTTTCAGTAAAAGCTATTTTGATGAATCGTATTTTACAATGCCTGTTGATGATAGTGAAATAATTTTATGTAATCGTAAAATATCAACATATGTTAATGCTTTGGCTAAGGCTGGATTTGTTATTGAACAGATGATTGAACAAAACGACAGAGCAACAATGGAATCAATGGAAGATATAAGTGATAAGACAAGGAAAGCAAAAATGGTACCTATTTCACTATGCTTTAAGGCAAGAAAACTGTAATACGAAACCAACAAATTCCAATAATCAAGTTGTAAAAAAATGATTACTAATAACTTTATAAAGAGCCAATATCTGGGGTCACATCAATAACTTCCGGGTATTGGCTCTTTCTCATTATGCACAAAACAGGGAGATGAAGATATGGTAAAAACAATTTACCAAAGTGAAGACTTTACGTCATTACGAAAATTTTCAGAGATAGAGATATCGGCTCAAACTGGATTGTAGAAAGCGAGTAGAGAATATGTATTTAATGGATATATAAGATTATATTATAATCTAGAGCAGGGGATTTCTTTTACTTTTCATAAAAATATCATCTGGGTATAGTAAAATAATGTATTATGATTTAAAATTATATAAAGCGATACAGGTTAGAGATTATTGAAGGAAACGAACGATAAATCAGAATTTTTTTAGATGTTAAATGATTCGCTGTTATATAATATTGTGAACTTATGATTATTTTTAGTATTGGAGGTATAAAATGGATACAGTTTGGTCGACTTATATTCAAAAAATTGGGACACTATACCTTAGTCGCTCATTACGATTTTCTGATTTTTTTAAAGAATTTTATATTAATAGATTCATGATTGATGATAAACATAGAATATTAGAAATTGGCTGTGGTCCAGGAGCACTAACGCAATCAATACATCGTTGGTATCCTAATGCAGAAATCATAGGTACAGATAGGGATAGTGAATTTATTGCATTTGCATCTAAACAAGCTGCAACTATTAAGTTTATCCAGGCTGATGCCACAAACTTGCCTTTTAATGATAGTTCATTTGATGCCACAATGTCAAATACAGTGCTAGAACATATAGAGCCATCAAAGTTTTTTGGTGAACAATATCGTATTTTAAAATCCGATGGAGTATGCCTTGTTATATCTGCAAGGCCAGGGATTAACATACAAGCACCATGCATTATTGAACAAACAGAATTAGAAAGAGAAATATATAATCGTACTGAAAAATATTTTAAAGAAGTAGATAAAAAATATAATGTTTGTGCTTATCCATTAACAGAGTCGGAATTGCCATTAACAATGCAAGAATATGGTTTCAATAATGTTTCTACGAGTTTTATAACTATAAACCTAACTCCAGATAATCCTGAATATTCTAGAGAGATGGCTTACGCAATGATTAATGCTAATCGGCAAATTGAGCTTGATGGCATTGACCTTTTACCTCTTATTGCACCAAATATTATCACCTTGGATGAAATCAATGAATTAAAGAAAATTAAAAATGCTAAATATGATAAGCGGCTGCACCTTTACGATAAAGGTGTAAAACAATGGGATACAAATATGTCATTAATAATGGTTCTTCGAGGAATAAAATAAGTATTAAACGAGGTAACTATTCACTTTATTTTAAAATAGTTAACGAAACATAACGGCAAATTCCAATTGTGCGCATTAATTATCTATTGTTGTTTTGTAGTTAGAATTCCAGCTTGTAGCGAAGAAGAATGAAAAAATTTGGTCCGACATTGTCCTCAACAGTGAACCATTGAATTGAAACATCAATAAACAATAATCTATCTAAAAGTTTTGAACTACGATTATTTATATAGTGGACAGGAGTACATATAATGATAGACTTAAAGCAATTACAAAAAAGAGTGTATAAAAATAAAGTTTCAAAGGGGTTTAATGTTACGGATATTAATAAAGAGTTTTGTTTTATATATGGTGAAGTATCAGAAGCCTGTGAAGCATATATGAAAAAGAAAGATGATTTAGGTGAAGAATTAGCTGATGTAGCATTATATTTATTAGGGCTTTCTGAAATTCTGGGTATTAACCTAGAAGAGGAAATACTAAATAAAATGGATAAAAATGAGCAAAGACAATATATTGAAAAAGATGGCGTGATGATAAAGGTGAATAAAGCTTAAAACATAACGGAAGATGACATAGGAAGTAACTGATATCAGTGAGCGGGTCTATGAAAATGATCATCGTCAGTTCTATGAGACAGTAATCAGGCATAACCTTGGCGGGATAATGAGGTTAAGAAAAATGAAGAACAGAAAAAAATTAAGAATGGTCATATGTATCGCAGGTTTTGCAGTACTTGATGTGTTTGGCTGGTATATTTGGGGTATGCATCAAATGAGAAAGATTCCTAAGCTATCATTTCAAGATGCACTTGAATATACCACGAAAAATAATAAAGATGCAATCATATCGGTTGGAATTATAAAGGATGGCCAAGCTGCCTATACACTTTATGGAGAGAATGGGAAAGAGCTGCCTGCAAAGATGCACACCTATGAGATAGGTTCACTTACGAAAACCTTCACCGCTGCAATGATAAGTAAAGCAATACAAGAAGGTAAAATAGATATAAACGATACGATTGATAAATACCTTCCTTTGGCAGAAGGAAAGAATTATCCTGACATAGAAGAATTGCTAACTCATACATCAGGGTATAAGGCATATTATTTTGAAAATCCAATGTGTTCAAATTTTTTAAATAGGAGAAATGATTTTTATGGTATCACTAAGAAAATGGTTTTGAATAAAGCATCTGTAATAGATTTACCGGCTGAAGAATATCCATTTCATTATTCCAATTATGGTTACGCCGTATTAGGACTATTGCTTGAAAAAGTGTATCAAAAAGATTATAGGGTATTAATGAACCAATTCATTGAGGAGGACTTGCAACTCAAAAATACAAGAATCTCTGATAAAAGTGGTGATTTGAGCAATTACTGGGATTGGAAAGAAAATGATGCTTATTTATCAGCGGGAGCGATTACCTCGGATATTTCTGATATGTTAGCGTATGCTAAGATGCAACTGGAGGAAGATAAATATTTTAAACAATGCCATGAAAGGATTAAGGAGATTAACGCATCAACGGATGAATATAAAATGATGGATATCAATATGGATGCAATAGGCATGGCATGGATTATAGACAAAGAAAATAATATAATTTGGCACAACGGAGGAACTGATAATTATAACAGTTATATTGGATTCAACTTAAAAAAGGGTACGGCTGTTGTAATATTATCCAATCTTTCCCCAGGATACAGAATTCCTGCAACTGTTTTAGGGGTTAAGCTGTTAAAATTATTGGATTAAATGTGGTGATACCCGACAGGTGAGTCAATAGATTATTGAAGTAATCCAACGATAAAATAAGAATATAGTAAACATTTGAAATTCTAAAAAATTCATATATAGTGGAAGTAGTGAAACATGAAAAAAAGCGTTTATATCACTGTTCTGCTCATAATTCTTCTAAGCGCAGGCGGCTGTAGTGCTCGAGTGGAGAATGGTGCAGGAAATGTGCCCAATATCCCGGAAATAATTACAAGTCACAGCGAATCACCTGCACCTTCTGAAATGCTAAAGCTAAGGAATGAGTCAGAACCCGCACCGAAAACATATACATACGAAGTCCGTGCCCGTCTCCATGAAAGTCTCCCTGAGTACCGTTTTGTTGCAGCTGGGAAGACGACGGGGGTGGCGATGTCGGAGGGTGATTGGGCACCAGCTTTTGTGACGGGTCTGTCCGTCTACGATGAAAACGGTTTAGCAATCCTCTCGAAAGATTTTACGGACACTCTGAATGAGGTGGAAGGAAATCTAATATACTACCAAATGATAGACACGATGGGTCTGCACGTTGTTGATGTAAACTTCGATGGTTATAAGGATGTAATTATTTTGAACAGTTTTAGCGGCGCTCACTCTAATTCATGGTATGACTGCTGGCTGTGGGATACCAAGACATCGTCATTTATTTATTCCAAATCCTTTACCGAAATCTGCAACCCCGCTATTGATTGGGATAAGCAATGCATTTATTCCAGCGGAGGTTCGGGAGCGGACAATCACGACTACTCTATTTATCAATATATTAATGGTCAATTTGTCATTTCTAATAATTTGCATTGGAATGTGAGCAGTTCTGCAGAGTCAAAGGATGATAATATTATAACTGCTGTCGGTATTTATGTGAAAGAGGAGAAGCTCGTAAAAGGCAAAATGAAAACTGTGCGCGATTGTTTTATCCCACACAAGGCTGCCAATGCCTTGCTGAAGAAGTATAACAGCAAAGAACCATGGAAGTTAGACAGCCCTCGATGGTATATGATGGGCGGCCATCATGCGGACGTATGGTTAGAACATTGATCTGTTTCTAATGATAGATAGAAATTTACAGCATTAATTATTTATAAGGCCTTATATTTATGTAAATTTATAAATTAAATGTTTATTTCGTGGAGGTTCAAATGAAAATCAATGCAGATATTGTACGTGATTATATAGAGGGAAAGTCTATTATATCATATAGTGATAAATGGTTTTTTAAAACACAGGGCTATTCCTATGTAGAACCATCATATGAAAGTGACCATATAGAATCGGTGAGGCGAATTTATACACAAATAAAAGATTGTATTGATAATTTTATCCCCTGCAATCTTAAAATATGGGATGCCTTGTTCCCAAATTGGAAAGAAATACTTGATAACGTTATAATTAATCTTATTATTGGGTACCCGGAGCCTAATGACGCTACAGTGTTGAAAGGACCTGATGGACAGAAAGGGGATATTGGGGCTGGAAGAAGAAATGAAAAAAGGGTATCATGGATTTTCTAAAAGAACGATAGGAGAGAATAAATGACAGAAGAGGTTTGTAACTGCCTGGATAAGTTTGAGGAACAAACCAGACAGCGTTTTCACAAGCTTTATGTACTTATCTATGAATGCACTTCCCAAAGTATCAGTGAAAAGTTATGGGCTAAGCTGCCGTCCTTTTATGTGAAGGATAATTTTATTCGCATTATTCCATTTAAGGACCATATTAATATAGAAGCAAAGGCAGTACTATCTCATAAGGGTGAATTAGGAGAATATAAGATAACGCCAAAGGGTATGCTGCAAATTTATCATAACCAGGCAATTCCGGAGGAGGCTTTGAAAGCAATCTTCCGAGAAACCTTGGAGCAGGAATTTTAAAAGAGGTTAGAAATTATCTTAAAGGAGGTTATCTTAAAGGAGGAACAAATGTCCGCCCTTAAACCTATTTTTAGAACATGGATACCGTACCCATGGAATAGAATTTAGTACAAGCCAGCTTGAAGAAGCGGAAAAGTATGCAAAAAAGAAAAACCAGAACCTGAATATTGAACAGCTGGACGATGATATGCCGGTTATACATTCGTATTATGAGGAAGAGGAAGCGGATGTCTATTTTAAAGATATGAAGATATTGTTCAAGGAGACCCGGGTGGTTGAAAGAAAATTCAATGAAATGCCCATCCGCCAGGGCTTTGTTGATTATATCGCGGTGAAACGATAGAGGTTTTTGCCTTTACAAAAGACTAACTGCTCGTGAAAGGAGGCTCTATGAAAATTATATTTGTAAGACATGGGGAGCCGGATAAAACTTATGTGGATGAAAAAGGCTTTATTGGACTGGGAAGGGATATGGCTCCGCTGACAGATACGGGAATCGCCCAGGCGAAGGAAGCTTCTGGCAGTCCATTATTACATGGAGGTCAAATCATAATTTCCTCCCCCTATACACGTGCCTTATATACTGCGGCTATCATCTCCAAAAATATTGGACTTGACATCCTTGTTGAAGTTGATTTACATGAATTCCTTTCGGATAAGACATTTATGGTAAAGGGCGAGGAAGAGAATTCATTGCTGCATCAGGATTTTATAAAATGCATGGGTGAATATCCAAAGGGTGAGACCAGAAAGTGGGAAACAATATCGGAAATCATACTGCGTACGAAACCTGTAATGGATAAGTATTATGATTTAGGGTATGAAAAGATTATTGTTGTTGCTCATGGCGGTGTCATCAGAAGGTATACAGGCATAGGAGTGATAGCGTACGGAGGAGTCCTGGAGATGGAGTATGACAAGAATTTTCAATGCTATGGCTGGGTGTAAAAAGCATTTGAAAACAGATAAAATAGCGTACTGATATGGTAATTATTCAAGTAAATATTCACACAGCTGCAGGCTCCATCTTAGAAGAATACTATCTGGGATTGGAGCTTTTTTTATTGGCTGATTGGTGAAGTAATAGAGTAAGGAATGGTATGGTATATAAATAGAAGGACATTGAAAAATGAATAATAATTTTGTAAAAATGCATAATGATAATATTTATATTGCAGAAGTATATACGGAGTGCTATAATATATACTGAAAATACAATATTAAAGATACAGATATGCTGCCGCACATACATTGATATTATAATCTGATATTGAATAATTATACATGGACAAGAAAAACAGCCGAGTCAGAGGAGGAATCGCAGATGAAAACGAAGATCTTTGTGGATGGAAGTGAAGGAACTACCGGCCTTCGGATACATGAACGCTTTATGAAGCGCCAGGATATTGAACTGCTGACCATATCACCGGAATTAAGGAAGGATGAAGCCGAAAGGAAGAGGCTTATCAATGCTTCCGATATTACTTTCCTTTGCCTGCCTGATGCGGCTGCGAAGGAATCCGTAGCCATGGTGGAAAATGAGAAGGTAAAAATTATTGACACCTCTACAGCCCACAGGACAGACAGCGAGTGGGCGTATGGCTTCCCGGAGCTTTCACCGGAGCACAGGGCTAAGATTCAAAAGGGAAAACGCATTGCTGTACCCGGCTGTCATGCAACAGGCTTTATTTCCTTGGTATATCCGTTAATTGCCGGGGGAATCCTTCCTGCCGGCTATCCTGTCAGCGGTTTTTCCCTTACCGGATACAGCGGCGGCGGAAAGAAGATGATTGCAGAATATGAAGAGGAAAACCGTCCGGCCGAATACGATGCGCCCAGAGAATATGCCTTAAACCAGCAGCATAAGCATTTAAAAGAAATGAAGGTTATAACCGGACTGAAAAGGGAGCCCTTATTCTCACCTATCGTAGCAGACTACTACAGCGGCATGCTGGTCTCCCTTCCTTTCTATACGGATATGCTGGCGGCAAGGCAGACACCGGAGCTTATTCATGATTTTTTTGCAGATTATTATAAAAATAAGCCATTTATAAAGGTCATGCCATTTGGCGCAGAAGCTGAGAAAAAGGGTTTTTTAAGCGGAATTGACTGTTCCGGCTGGGACGGCCTTAAAATCTATGTTACCGGAAATGGGGAAAGGGTCGTTTTATCCGCACAGTTTGATAATCTTGGCAAGGGAGCTTCCGGTGCAGCGATTCAATGCCTGAACCTGATGCTTGGCTGCCAGGAGGAAGAGGGCTTAAATCTATAAAATTCTGTTGCTTTTACGGAAAGTATGTTATGATAGGAGTAATATCTGCTTATGAAAGGATTTCAAAAGTACTGCTGGTCTGCTCCTGACATGATAAGAAAATCCTTTTTATTAGAAAGGAAAAGAAATGGAAAAGAAAAATACGGCCCGTTCCAATAGCAAAGTGCATCCACATATTATGGAGGACGGTACCACCTGCATCCACAGCCATGAGGATGGTACGGAACATAAGCACAGCCATCAAAATACAAAGGCGGTATTAAACCGTCTGTCCCGGGCATCAGGCCATCTTGAATCCGTAAAGCGTATGATAGAAGACGGAAAGGATTGCAGTGAGGTGCTTATTCAGCTTTCTGCTGTAATTGCTGCCTTAAACAGTACGGGTAAGATAATACTGGAAGACCATATACAAAACTGTATTGTGGATGCTATTGAATCAGGGGATAATAAATCCATCGAGAACCTGAATAAAGCCATAGACAGATTCATTAAATAAATAAGAAAAACATGTACTGCAAATATTAAAGAACAGTCTTACAATATGCCCCTATCCCCATCCGGGGCATATTGAATATCTAAATATCTTAATTCCGGGATTTACCCTTCCGGAATACCTTTAAATACCAATCTGAAAGGTTCCTGTTTTTTTCTTTAAAATATCCCCCCCACAGGCTTGTTTTCTGCCGGAAGTCCGCTATAATTCAGATAGATTGAAAAATGCAAAGCATTTTTTCAAATTTCTATTTAAGCAGTATCGCAAGTAAACTTGCGGTATGCATGGAGATAGATTGACCGATTAGTAATTACAAAGGAGATTATCAGTTATGCATATGGCAGATGCTCTGATTGCACCCGCTGTTGCGGCAACGATGTATGCTGCTTCCGGTGTGACAACGGCCTTCTCAATTAAAAGGGTGAGGCTTGAAAATGATCCTAAGAAAATACCGACCATGGGTATTATGTCAGCGTTTGTTTTTGCTGCCCAGATGATTAATTTTACCATTCCCGGCACCGGTTCCAGCGGCCATTTATGCGGAGGGCTGCTCTTATCCATATTATTGGGGCCTTACGCGGGTTTTCTTTCCATGGTATCGGTTCTTCTGATACAATGCCTGTTGTTTGCGGACGGAGGTTTACTAGCCCTCGGAGCGAACATATGGAATATGGCTTTTTACGGATGCTTTGTGGGATATCTATTAATATACCGTCCTCTGACGAAAAAGACTTTCAATCGAAAAAGAATTATGATAGCATCTGTTTTAGGAAGCGTTATAAGCTTGCAGCTGGGGGCATTCAGCGTGACTTTGGAGACGTTGCTTTCCGGTATTACGGCACTTTCCTTTGGCCAGTTTTTAGCACTGATGCAGCCGATTCACCTTGCTATTGGTACGGTAGAGGGACTGATTACGGGAACGGTGGTTATCTTCCTGTATAATACGAGACCGGAGCTTCTTAAAAAAGATGCGCCGGAAGGAAAATTCAGCTTTCAAAAGGTCATGGTGATTCTCGGCATAGCAGTATTTTTAATTGGCGGCGGCTTATCCCTTGCGGCATCAAAAAATCCCGACGGCCTTGAATGGTCGATTGAAAAAATCACGGGACATACCGAAGTAGATACAAAAGATAAATATGCAGATACGGTTGAGACAGCGGCCAAGGTACAGGAAAAAACCGCACTCTTACCGGATTATTCCTTCCCGGACAGCAGTTCTCCGGCCGGTACCTCATTTTCCGGAATAATCGGGGCAGCAATCGTGGCGGCTCTTACCATTGGATGCGGTGTATTATTTAAAATGTTTCGGAAAAAGGATAGTACTACATAGACTTAACCTATTACAATAAAAAAATATGCCATATTTATTGATTATATACTTGGATAATAGAGTGTATTATTGGTAAAAGTAATTCACACCCCTTACTTAGGCAGTATCGCAAGCAAACTTGCGATATGCATGGAAGCTAGTGAAAATTAATAATCAATTTTTATATACAAGATTGTGCCTGAGAAATTCTCGGACCAATCTTGCGGCATGCTGGGAAGCAAGGTTATTAGTGTGACACCCTAATCAAAATTTATTTTATCAATTCAGCAGATTTCATCAGGAAGGCGGATTCTTCATACAGGGGAACTGCCTTCCTATTCATGCATCATACAGGAATCCATCATTCAGGATATGATATTTACGGAAGGAGCTACACTATGGCTAAAATTACGGATGCTATATTTGCAGTCCATGAACTGGAGGAAATGGCAGAAAGAAAGCTTGAGGTTAACAGGGTGCACCCTTTGGTTAAGCTTGTCACTACCTTATCATATATGATAATAGTGGTATCTTTTCATAAATATAATATTTTGGGTCTGTTTCCGTTTATTCTATATCCCTTACTCCTCCTAAAGCTGTCTGACATTCCGGTCATGACCTGTCTGCAAAAAATAAAGGGACTGCTTCCTCTGCTTTTATTTATAGGGATTTTCAATCCTATATTTGACAGAACACCTCTTGTTTATATGGGCAGCCTTGGAATATCCGGAGGAGTGATTTCTATGATTACCCTGTTCCTGAAGGGGATGTATTGTATAGCAGCCTCCTTTCTTTTAATTTCTACCACGGGGATTGACGGTATTTGTTATGCCTTAAGGCTTTTGCATGTGCCCAATGTACTGGTAACACAGCTATTGCTTACCTACCGTTATATCACGGTACTTATGGCAGAAGCCAACGGGGTATACCAGGCCTATTCCTTAAGGGCACCGGGGGAGAAAGGGGTAAAATATAAAATATGGGGCTCCCTTCTGGGGCAGCTGCTGCTTCGCTCCATTGACAGAGCGGGAAATCTTTATGAAAGCATGCTGCTGCGTGGATTTAACGGAGAATTTACTTATATAAAGAGAACAAAGGCACGGGGACAGGATTATGTGTATCTTATTGTGTGGCTTGGAATGTTTGCCGTGCTTTATATTGGCATAAAGCTGCTAATTTAGTGAAAGACTTCCATTATAGTTTGTGATGCCAAAAAGCGGCATTCTGTCGGAATGTGTGAAAGAAAAACACTTTCATACAGAAGAATTTTGAAATGAGCACAGAGGGTGCTCATTTCAGACTTCTTCCATTATTGTTTGTGATGCCAAAAAGCGGCATCATATCAGGAAGAGTGAAAGGAAATATCATTTTGAAAGGATGCCACTTACAGATTCTTTCACTCGTTTTTATTTGTGGCAGTATCGCAGGCTTGCCTGCGGTAGCAATGGGTGTAAATATGAGGTTGGCAAAGGGAAGGGAATCCATTAGTAATACCAGTGAGAATAGAAACGAAGAGAATAAGTCTAAGGGATTAATCGAATGCAGCCAGCTGTCTTTTTCTTATGAAAAAGGAGCGGAAATCCTAAAGGACATTACGTTCTCCACAATGGAAGGGGAAGCTGTTGGTATAGTGGGTGCCAATGGGGCAGGAAAATCCACCCTTCTCCGAATCCTGGTAGGGCTTGAAACGACTTACAGCGGGGAGATTCTCATAGATAGGATTCCTGTAAAAAGGGATACCCTGGCGGCTGTAAGAGCTCATGCAGGTTATTTGTTCCAAGACTCCGACAATCAGCTTTTTACCCAAAGCGTTTATCAGGACGTAGCTTTTGCTCCGAGAAATTATGGCCTTGGAGAGGAAGAGGTTGACAAAAGGGTCATGGATGCCCTTCACACCATGGGCATTACGCATTTAAAGGACAAGCAGATATATAAAATGTCGGGCGGTGAGAAAAAGATGGCTTCCATTGCTACCCTGCTGTCCATGACACCGGATATTCTTTTGTTCGATGAGCCTTCTATTGCTCTTGACCCAAGCAACCGCAGGACCCTTATCAATGTCCTTAACAGACTGGAATTAACAAAGCTGATTGCTTCCCACGACCTGGATTTAATTCTTGAGACCTGTTCCAGAGTGGTATTGATTTCCGAAGGACGTATTGTAAAGGAAGGTCCGGCAGTGGACATTTTAAAGGACAGGGAGCTTTTGGAAGCCAATCATCTGGAATTGCCTTTGTGCATGCAGGGATATATCCCTTTTAAGAAAAATCGGCAGTGATGGTATTGACAAAATGAGTAGAATGAGAGCAGGATTATAATATAGAAAAACTAATATAAATAAAGTATTATAAAAACTATTTTAGCAACAATGTAAAATATCAAAAGGAATCGCAGAAGGGAGTACATAAGATGGATTTAGATAAGCTGCCAAGCCAGAGATTACGTAAGATTGCACCGGAATTGGACCCGTTAAGAAGAGGAATGGGCTGGAGTGTGGAGGATTTATCGAAGCCGCAGATAATGATAGAGAGTACCTTCGGAGACAGCCATCCGGGAAGTGCTCATCTCTTTGGACTGGTGGAAAAGGCGGTAGAGGGGATTGAGGAAAAGGGAGCCAAGGCTTCCAGATATTTCACCACGGACATCTGCGATGGCATGGCACAGGGCCATGACGGGATTAATTACTCTCTGGTATCCAGAGAAACCATTGCAAATATGATTGAGATTCATGCCGGGGCAACTCCCTTTGACGGCGGTGTCTTTATTGCTAGCTGTGACAAAGGAGTCCCGGCCCATTTGATGGGAATTGGCAGGGTAAATATACCCTCCATTATGGTTACAGGGGGAGTAATGGATGCAGGACCGGATCTGTTAACGCTGGAACAGATAGGAGCCTACAGTGCTATGTACAGGCGGGGAGAGATAACAGAGGAAGAGTTAAATTATTATAAATACAATGCCTGTCCTTCCTGCGGGGCCTGCTCCTTTATGGGAACAGCCTCCAGTATGCAGATTATGGCAGAGGCCCTGGGACTTATGCTTCCCGGAAGCGCTCTGATGCCGGCCATGTGCAGTGACCTCACAGCCCAGGCAAAGGCAGCGGGAGAGCAGGTTGTAAAGCTTGCAAAGGAGGGAGTAAAAGCAAGGGATATTGTAACGTTGAAATCCTTTGAGAATGCGGTTATGGTTCATGCGGCCATATCCGGCTCTACGAACTGTCTTTTGCATATGCCCTCCATAGCCAGGGAATTTGGAATAGACCTTGACAGTGACAGCTTTGACAGACTCCACCGGGGAGCCCACTACCTTTTAGACATACGGCCTGCCGGAAAATGGCCCGCACAGTATTTTTATTATGCGGGAGGGGTGCCGGCAATCATGGAGGAAATCAAGAAGAGCCTCCATCTGGAGGTATTAACGGTTACCGGAAAGACACTGGGAGAGAATCTGGAAGAATTAAAGAAAGACGGTTACTACGAGAAATGCTATTCCTATCTGGAAGGGACAGGCCTTAAGAGGGAAGATATTATCCGTCCTTACGATAATCCCATCGGAAAGAACGGAACAATCGCAGTTCTAAGGGGAAACCTTGCGCCGGAAGGCTCAGTGGTTAAGCATTCGGCAGTTCCCAGGGAAATGCATAAGGCGGTTCTTACTGCCAGACCCTTTGACTGTGAGGAAGATGCAATAGAGGCAATCCTCAGCAAGAGGATAAAGCCTGGGGATGGGGTTATTATCCGTTATGAAGGGCCAAAGGGGAGCGGTATGCCGGAGATGTTCTATACTACGGAGGCTATTTCCTCCGACCCTGAGCTTGGCAGGACAATTGCCCTCATCACGGACGGACGTTTTTCAGGTGCTTCCAAAGGGCCCGCTATCGGACATGTCTCACCGGAGGCAGCGGAAGGGGGACCCATTGCCCTTGTGGAAGAGGGGGATTTGATATTACTGGATATCGAGAACCGTATTCTGAAGCTTACAGGTGTAAAGGGAAAGCCCTTAACGGAAGAAGAGATGGAGAAAGTTCTGGAGGAAAGAAGAAAGCATCTGAAGCCCAGGGAGTCAAAGTACAGGACAGGTGTCTTAAATATATATGCAAAGCATGCGGTATCACCTATGAAAGGCGGTTATATGGAGTAGAGCGGATTGGCTCTAATACTAAAAATATTGACTCGATGTCATAAGTTAATAACACCCCTTATTTATGCAGTATTGCAAGTATACTTCATACTGTATGGGTGTTGAGTATTTCTTAACACAAAATATGATTCGGGTGTCATAATTCAATGTTATGTTTAATGAATGTATACTTGGAGTATAAAAATACACTCAGCTCCGTGAAAGTCGCTTCGCTGCTTTTTATACCCTAAATATACATAGATGAAAGCTGAGATTGACTTATGACACCTGAATCAAATATAAGTTCCATAAACATGACATTGCACATCAAAATTAATATAAATATATATTAAAAAAAACCATTCCTGAAAATAGTAAAGAACGAAGTCTTGGAAGATACTAATAGCAGAATCAATCTTAAGTCGGATAGATAAAAGAAAGGACAGCAGGATGAAACCTTCCAAGATATACTATGAGCCGGATGTTTTAACGTATCAGTTAGGCAGGGAGCTGCAGGAGAAATACAAAGATCTTCCCTGGGTGCCAATCGAAAGCCACAATAATATCGAAGAGCTTAGAACAAAGGAAAACAAGGAGTTTAAGGAGTTAAAGACACTCCTTATCCTTGGTACCAGAAAAACCCATAAATATTCACCGAATTTCAAGGTGTCGGATTACCTGGTGCCCTTTACCTCTTCCGGCTGCACAGCCATGTGCCTTTACTGTTACCTGGTCTGCAACTATAATAAATGCTCCTATCTCAGGGTATTTGTAAACAGAGAGGAAATGATGAATAAGCTTATCCGGTTTTCTGAAAAGAGTGAGAAGGAAAATGTTTTTGAAATAGGCAGCAACAGTGACCTTCTGCTGGAAAATACGGTTACGGGGAATCTTCCCTGGATACTGGAAGAATTCTTAAAGGCAAAAAAGGGCAAACTGACCTTTCCCACGAAATTCAGCATGGTGGAGCCTATGTTAAATATAAACCATCAGGGCAGGATTATCTTTCGAATGTCCGTAAATCCCCCCTTTATCATTAATAATGTGGAAATCGGAACGGCATCCTTAGCCAACCGGATAGAAGCCTTAAATAAAGTGGCAGAAGCAGATTACCCGGTGGGAATATTAATAGCCCCGGTTATCTTTACAGAGGGCTGGAAGGAGCTTTATACGGAGCTTTTGGATATACTGGCGGAAAAGCTTTCACCCAGGGTAAAGAAAATCATGTTCATTGAAATTATCTTCATGACCTATAGCTTTATTCACAGAAGCATTAACAACGAAGCCTTTCCCGATGCCCTGGAGCTTTATGATAAAGAGCTGATGAAGGGCAGGGGAATGGGAAAGTACTGCTACAGGCCGGAATTACGGGAAGAGGGAGAACGGTTCCTTTTGGAGGAGATTGATAAAAGATTTGGTAAGGACAAGATTCTATACTTTAGTTAATCAGTTTGATTCGGGTATCAATGGATAATCTGATAAACATGACATTCTGTCAGCCGAAGCCTCTTTTAGAAAGAAAACTGGTTGGGGAAGCCTTAAGCCAAAGCTTTCCCAACCAGTTATTTCTTTTCATCGTGCAAGGTAAAGGATAATGCCGGTTATTATTTTACGACCTTTATTTTCTTTGATACCGTAAGGCTTCCGATGGATGCGGTAATTACAGTTGTTCCCGCCCTTTTGCTGATTACCTTGCCGGTACTTGTAACAACAGCTACGGATTTATCGCTGGAGGTCCACTTAACCGTACCGGCTACACCGGTGGCACTTACCTTGAAGGTAAAACTCCTGCCGAGCTTGATAGCTCCGGTTGAAGCAGTGAAGGTAAGGTGTGACTTCTTAACCGTAATCTTTGTCTGGAGCTTATAGGTAATAGCTCCCTGGGTAACGGCGGAGGTAATAGTTACGGAACCTGCTTTGATAGCGGTTATCAAGCCGTTTGTACTTACCGTTGCAATGTTCTTGTTACTGCTGCTGTAATTGACCCTGGCAGTTCCGAGTAAATTATTCAATACCAGCTGCAGGCTGTTTCCTTCATAAATGGCAGCTTTCTCTGTCGTGCTGGGGATTTCCATGGTACCCTTAACGAATCTGGCATTGAGGTCAGGATTTAAAGTACCCTCTTCGCCGATTTTCTTAAGGGAGGCAATGACGGTCTCATTGTCGAGGGCATTGGTATTCTTATTTGAAACAATATCGGATAGGAATACGGTGTATTTGTTGCCGCCTGTAGCAATGTATTCATTGGTCAGGACGGTGTAGGTTTTATGTAAGTCGATAGGGGTGCCGTCAGCAAGGCGGACATCAAATACCTGATTGTCCTCCGGACGGGTGAGGTCGTATTTGGCAGTAAGACCTGCCATCTGCATATTGGAGGAATCATTTCCGACAACCTGCTCCAAAAGCTTAACCACCTGAGTGCCAGTCATCTGAACCTTAAATAACCGGTTATTAAAAGGAAAGACCGTATACATGTCATATGCCGTCAGCTTCTTGGCATCAAAGTTGCAGCGGATACCTCCGTCATTGCAGAAGGCAAAATCCACATCCTTCTCACCGTACAGCATCAGGTCTGTAACGAAGTTTCCCATAGTTGTAGTCAGGGAATCACCGATGTAATCTCTGGTCAAGGCAACCGGAAGGTCTGCGATTTCTTTATTTAATTTCGGACCAACACTGTCAATGGAAAGGTTGCTGATGGTCACTATCTGGCTGTCCAGATTGGCGGCATTTTCAGGGGTATTTAACAGGTTTGAAAGGTTAGCTTTATCATAAACGGATACATAGGCCGGATTCTCCACAGTTACGGTTCCGTTTGCCTTTATTGTCATATCAGCTTTTGCATAGCCATAACCGTAGCAATTACCTTCCGCATAGGGAATGCCGCTGTCTGCTTTACCGCTTTCTATCTTATGGCTGTGACCGCCAAATAAGAAATCCACATAAGTATGGTCAAATAATTCAGCTGCTTCTTTGGCATCCTGGTGGGCCAGTACGATAACGGCATCTGCTTCTTTGTTTTCCTTTAATTTCTTGGCAAGATTATTTACCAGGCTTACATCCTCACTGATGGTGTAAGGTGCGGCCATGGCTGCCATGATATCTATGGAGTATTCGGCAGCCCAGCCTATGACTGCAATCTTCTTCCCGCCGCGGTTTATAATGGTATAATCCTTGGTATAGGGGATTCTTTTATTTGTTCCCGCAGCGTATACATTGCAGGCCAGTACGGGTGCGGTGCTGTTAAGATAGGTACCGTCCTTGGTCAAAACGGTATCAAGGCCCCAGTCAAACTCATGGTTGCCGAGTCCGTGGGCATCATAATCCATGGCATTGAATGCCTGTACCACATATTTACCGTAGGAGAAATTGGAGATTGGGGTTCCCTGGAAGGAATCGCCGCTGTCTAATAGGATTACATTTCCCTTGCTGCGGTAGTCAGCGAATACCTTTGACATATAAGCCAAACGGTACTGATTGGTGGACTTGTCCGATAAATTGGTGACCTCTGCCATATGTCCGTGCAGGTCTGTGGTTCCCAGCAGGGTAAAGGTTACATCACTGCTGCTTTCTGCCTTTGCTGTATTACCTGGAACCGCAAGCAATCCGAATACCAGAGCCAGGGTAAGCACTACAGACAAAAGGTTACGAAATCTTGTTTTCATAAGAGCCTCCTCACTTATTATACAAATTATCATTCCATAATATGGAACATATAAACATTATAATTCCAAACCTTTGGATACGCAAGGCTTCATACATAATTTTATAGTTAATGGGAAATTTGATTCAGGTGTCATAAGTCAAAGTTGTGTTTAATGAATGCATACTTGGGGTGTAAAAATACACTCAGCTCCGTGAAAGTCGCTTCGCTGCATTTTTATACCCCAAATATACATAGATGAAAGCTGAGATTGACTTATGGCACCCGAATCAAATTTACTTATAAAAAAAGGCTCCATGCCTTCGCTTCTCTAATTTTAGAGATGAAAACATGAAGCCTTTGCTTTGACTATAAAAATGCTATGTATTTTTTACATTTTACTTTAGCAGTTTCTATGCATGCTTGATGCTTGTAATATACGCTGGCAGCTGGTATAAAACAAAATAAGTACTTTATCAGCCTTTTCGTTTAATTCGGTTAAGGCAATTATGCCGGTAACAGCTATCTTATGAAATTTGTAAATACCCTCTCTTCCCTCTCAGGCAGAGCAATACCGTCTTTCTTTCCGGCTTCTATGCACTTTAACAGCCAGGCCATATTTTTACCCAGGGTTCTCATAATCTGCATACCCTCTAAATCCTGCTTGACCTCCTCCGGTGTATTTCCGTGTACCATGTTCCAGTACTGGGAAGATACCACAGGCATATTGGAAATGGTAAAATATTTGTTCAATTGATCCAGGGAAGCCGTAGAGCCGGCTCTCCTGCAGCTTACCACAGCAGCTCCCGGCTTATAGGAAAAATCATTGCCGCAATAAAAGAAGCGGTCTAAGAAAGATGTAATGGCTCCGGCGGCAGAAGCATAGTGAACAGGAGCGCCAAAGATAAAGCCGTCGGCCTCCTTTGCCAGGTCCAGCGCTTTGTTGACCGTGTCGTTGTCATAAGCACATTTGCCCGGAAATTTGGAACAGACTCCGCAATCCAGACATCCTCTAATGGGTTTATTTCCTATGTGAAATATCTCAGCTGTAATCTCCTCTGCCTCCAAGACCTTGGCGATTTCCTCCAGTGCTGTATAAGTACAGCCGTGTATATTGGGACTTCCGTTAATGAGTAAAACCTTCATAGGGCACCTCGTTTCCTGTAAGATTGGTCTTTACCTAATAAATCATATCACGTAATTTCTTTTCGGAAAAGAGGAAAAAAGATTGTTTTTATCAGGGGATTTGATACAATGGATGTTAAATAACAGATCAGAAGGACAGCACAAGGACGAAAGGGCAGGTACACTCAGGTGAATCTATATGACAGCTTATTAAAATACAGGGATGAGGACTGCTATCCCATGCATATGCCGGGGCATAAGAGAAACCCGGAGCTGCTTACCATGGTAAATCCTTATTCCATTGATATTACAGAAATTGAGGGCTTTGACAATCTTCACAGGCCGGAGGGTATTTTAAAAAGCGGAATGGAGGACTGGGCAAAAATCTATCATTCCAGGCATACCTATTGCCTGGTGGGAGGAAGCTCGGCGGGTATCCTGGCCGGCATCTCGGCCTGCACCAATAGAGGGGACAAGGTCCTGGTAGCCAGGAACTGCCACAAATCCGTCTACAATGCCGTATATTTAAACGGCTTAAGGCCGGTATACCTCTATCCCCGTATGATTAAGTCCTTTGGAATAAATGGAAGTATTACCTTAGAGGATACAAAAGAGCTGCTGAAGAGGGAGAAGGACATCAAGCTTATCGTCATAACCTCTCCGACCTATGAAGGGGTGGTCTCAGATATAGAAGGGATAGCCGAAATTGCCCACCGCTATGGAATACCTCTTATGGTGGATGAGGCCCACGGTGCCCATCTGGGGTTTTATCCCGGATTTCCAAAGGGCTCTGTCACCCAGGGGGCTGATATTGTTGTACACAGTATCCATAAGACCCTGCCTGCCTTTACCCAAAGTGCCCTTCTTCATGCCAACGGCAGCCTGGTAAAGGAGGAAAAGCTTTTAAGATACCTTTCCATTTACCAGAGTACAAGCCCTTCCTATATATTAATGGCAGGTATGGAGCAATGCAGGGAGCTTTTGGAAAACAGGGGAGAGGAACTTTTTCACAGCTATTATAACCTCTTAATGGAATTCTACCAGGCAGCAGGAGAGTTTAAGAATATCCGGTTATTAACCGATATCATTGTAAGGGAGGAAGGCGCTTTTGGCTTTGACCCTTCCAAGCTTGTTCTCAGTGTAAGGGGAACCGAGTGTACCGGAACAGAGCTGTATGAGGAGCTTCTAAACACCTATAGGATTCAAATGGAAATGGTATCCGGGGATTATTGCCTGGGTATGACCAGCATTGGGGACAGAAAAGAAGGGTTCGACAGATTGCGGGAGGCCCTTTCCAGAATAGATAAAGAGATATACGGGAAGAAAGATATTCAGAAAGGTGTGCAGAAAGATGCACAAGAGGAAAGGAATATGGAATTTCTTTCTCCCTCCGTCATTCTGTCCTGCGAGGAGGCACTGAATGCTCCGTCCGAAAGTATTCCACTAAGCGATAGCAAAGGAAAAGTATCCGCGGAATATGTCTATCTGTATCCGCCGGGAATACCCCTTTTGGTACCGGGGGAGGAAATAACGGAAGAGCTTCTTCTTAAAATGACAGCATTAAAGGAACAGGGGCTGACACTGCAGGGAATGTGTGATTTTAGCGCCAATAGGATAAAGGTTGTGGATTAAACCAAAAATATGCTTCGGATGAGAGCTGAGAATATCTTATGACATCCGAATCAAATATAAATAAAAGGACTAGGTAAGAGTATGCATAAGCTGTTTGTTGTTATGGGCAAAAGCGCATCGGGAAAAGACACGGTATTTAAGGAAATCACACATAGTTCAGAGCTTTCCTTAAAAACAATCGTAGGCTACACCACAAGGCCCATACGGGATGGGGAAAAGGATGGAGAGGAATACTTCTTTGTAAGCAAGGAAAAGCTATCGGACTATCAGAGGGCGGATAAGGTCATTGAGCACAGAGCCTATGATACCATGCATGGAGTATGGGATTATTTTACCGTGGATGACGGACAGGTCGACCTGGAAAAGGGCAGCTCTATTATGATCGGTACCCTGGAATCCTACAGGCAGATTCGAAAATACTTCGGGGAAGACAGGGTTTATCCGGTTTATCTGGAGGTAGAGGACGGGCTTCGTTTAGAAAGGGCTCTCCTTCGTGAGAAAACCCAGAAAAAGCCCAAGTATGCAGAGCTTTGCCGCCGATTCCTGGCAGACGAAGAGGATTTTAAGGAACAATATTTAAAGGAGCTTGGAGTCGGGAAAAGGTACAGAAACGAAGACAGTAAAAGCTGCATTACGGAAATCACAAGGGACATCAGGGCAAATATGGAAAATTAAAATTTTTCTATTTATTTTACCTTTGTTATGCTATAATGGAAACTGGAAATTGTATATTTATTTTTATTCATATAAATTAACTAAAGGATGTAACTGCCCAGGGAAGGGGGAGGAAAGGATGGACATAAAAGTAAATCAGATGCAGCCTGTCACACAGGCCCAGCCCGCAGCACCTCTACCGGAGGCGGACGGCTCTTTTAAATTTACTTTAATCAGCAACATTGAGGAGCAGGGGCTGAAGGAACGTCTGAACCTGATGATGGAGGAAATTACCCAGCAGGGCAAGAAGCTGGGAAAGCACATGGATGTCCGGGACATGAAGAAATACCGGGAGCTCATCAAGGAATTCATGAACGAAATAGTAAACCGCTCCCATAAGTTCAGCAGAGAAAATTTTCTGGACAGAAGGGGCCGCCACAGGGTATACGGCATGATAAAGCTCATCGATAAGAATCTGGATGAACTGGCTCTGGAATTGATCAAGGATGAGAAGGATACCATTTTGATACTAAATAAAATAGATGAAATTAAGGGATTGCTTTTGGATATACTTGCGTAACGAAGGGATGGTTTAGGATGGCTGGATTTCACCAGATAATTGGTCATGAGCAAATAATAGAACATTTAAAGACTGCCATCAGGACCCAGACAGTTTCCCACGCTTATATCCTTGCCGGGGAAGACGGTATGGGAAAGAGGACACTGGCCTCGGCTTTTGCCAGGGGAATCCAGTGCGAAAGCGGAGAGAAAGACGGGGACAGCTGCGGCAGCTGTAAATCCTGTATGCAGGCGGAATCAAAAAATCATCCGGATATCATCTATGTGACCCACGAAAAGGCCAGTCTTGGTGTGGATGATATCAGAAATCAGATAAATAACGATATTTTAGTAAAGCCCTATAGCAGCAGCCGAAAGGTGTATATTGTAGAGGACGGAGAAAAAATGACGGAGCAGGCGCAGAACGCCCTTCTTAAGACCCTGGAAACTCCCCCCGCCTATGGAGTTATTATTCTGCTTACAAATAACATCAATGCCTTTCTTCCCACGATTCTTTCCAGATGTGTTATTCTCAAATTAAATCCTGTGAGAGAGGAAGATATCAAAAACTATCTGATGGGGGTTCATAAGATTCCTGATTACCAGGCAGAGCTCAGCGCTGCATTTTCCCAGGGAAATGTGGGAAGAGCAGTATCTTATGCTTCCAGCGAGAACTTTGCAGCCATGAAGGATAAGGTTCTTCATCTGCTGCGTTATATCGACCAGATGGAGCTGTATGAATTAATAGAGGGACTTAAGGCTATATCGGAGCAAAAAGAAAACATAGAGGAATATCTTGATCTTATTACCCTGTGGTACAGGGACATTCTGATGTTCAAGGTGACAAAGGATATCAACCTTTTATTATATAAGGGTGAATACTCGGAGATATTAAAGCAGGCTAATAGGAGTAGCTATGAAGGCCTGGAGGAAATTATAAAGGCAGTTGAAAAAGCAAAAGTGCGGATGAAAGCCAACGTAAATTTTGACATTGTAATGGAGCTTATGTTTCTTACCATAAAAGAAAACTAAGGAAAGTGCCTGCGGCTCAAAGCTTGCAGGATATGGGAAAGGTATGGTTATCAGTATGACGAATGTAATAGGAGTTCGCTTCAGAAGAGCCGGCAAGATTTATTTCTTTGATCCTGCCGGATATGAGATAAAGCAGGGGGACAACGTAATTGTTGAAACCGCAAGAGGGGTTGAATATGGAAATGTTGTCATAGGGCCAAGGGACGTGGAAGAAAATAAGATTATCCAGCCCTTAAAGCCGGTTATCCGGACTGCCACTGTGGAGGACGATGAAATAGAGGCCAGAAATAAGGTCAAGGAAAAGGAAGCCTTCCAAATCTGCCTGGAGAAAATTAAAAAGCATGAGCTGGAAATGAAGCTCATAGATTCGGAGTATACCTTTGATAACAACAAGGTATTATTCTATTTTACCGCAGACGGAAGAATTGACTTCAGAGAGCTTGTAAAGGACCTGGCAAGTGTATTTAAGACCCGTATTGAATTAAGACAGATTGGGGTCAGGGATGAAACGAAGGTGGTCGGAGGCATCGGTATCTGCGGAAGACCCCTATGCTGCCATACCCACCTTTCCGAATTTGCTCCGGTATCCATTAAGATGGCAAAGGAGCAGAACCTTTCTCTGAATCCCACCAAGATTTCGGGAGTATGCGGGCGCCTTATGTGCTGCTTAAAGCACGAGGAGGAAGCTTATGAGGATTTGAACAGCAAGCTTCCCAGTGTTGGAGATATGGTTACAACAAGTGACGGCCTCCGGGGCGAGGTGCAGAGCGTCACGGTATTAAAGCAGCTGGTAAAGGTAATCGTGACCCTTGAAAATGATGAAAAAGAAGTACGGGAATATAAGGCTTCTACTCTTAAGTTCACAGCGAAAAAACGGAAAGAAAAGGTTGCTCTTGACGAAGAGCTGCGGGTGCTTGAAATGCTTGAGATGAAGGAAGGGAAGTCTCATCTGGATGATGTATAAGCTATGAGTGATAAGAAAAATACCCAAAGTGAAGATGCTTCACTAAGGGAAGAAGGTTCCCTATTGCCAGGGGAGAGAATAGATGAGCTGCAGCGTAATGGCTATAGGATTATACAAAACAGTAAAAAGTTCTGCTTTGGCATGGACGCGGTACTTCTTTCGGGCTTTGCAAAAGTAAAAGAGGGAGAAAAGGTGCTGGACCTTGGTACCGGAACGGGAATCATACCGATACTTTTGGAAGCAAAAACGAAGGGGCAGCATTTTACAGGGCTTGAACTGCAGGAAGAAAGTGCCGATATGGCAAGGAGAAGTTTAAGGCTTAATAAGCTGGAACAAAAGATATCCATCGTAACGGGAGACATCAAGGAAGCGGGAAATATCTTCGGAGCAGCTTCTTTTCATGTTGTTACCAGCAATCCGCCCTATATGAATAATCTTCATGGGCTTAAGAATCCGGACCTGCCCAAGGCCATAGCAAGGCATGAGATATACTGTACTCTGGAAGATGTTATAAGGGAAGGGGCCAGAGTCCTAAAGACCGGCGGAAGATTTTACCTGGTACACCGGCCTTTCCGGCTGATTGAAATCATCAATACCCTGACTGCCTATAAGCTGGAACCCAAGAGGATGAAGATGGTTCATCCCTTTGTTGATAAAGAACCTAACATGGTATTAATCGAAGCAGTAAAGGGAGGAGGCTCCATGCTAAGTGTGGAACCTCCGCTCATTGTCTACAGGGAAGTGAACCGCTATACCGATGAAATCTATGACCTTTACGGTTATTAGATTCCAAAAATATATACAATTTGCAGCAGTATAATAGTTCCATATATTCCAGCCTTTTATACCTGGAAGAGGAAAAAACTTAAATTTAACTGATATAGAAAAGAGGATGGGATAGCCATGGCCGGAACTTTATATCTGTGTGCCACCCCCATAGGCAATTTGGAAGACATCACTTTAAGGGTCCTTCGTACTTTAAAAGAGGTGGATTTGATTGCGGCGGAAGATACAAGGCATAGCATTAAGCTATTGAACCATTTTGAAATAAATACGCCCATGACCAGCTATCATGAGTATAATAAGATAGACAAGGGGCATTACCTGACAGGACTTTTAAAGGAAGGGAAAAATATAGCCCTGATTACCGATGCCGGTACGCCGGGGATTTCAGACCCGGGGGAAGAGCTTGTTAAAATGGCCTATGAGGAGGGGATTGCCGTAACATCCCTTCCGGGACCTTCTGCGGTCGTTACCGCCCTTACCCTTTCCGGCCTTCCTACCAGACGCTTTGCTTTTGAAGCCTTTTTGCCTTCGGATAAGAAGGAAAGGCAGAATATTTTAAAAGAATTAAAGACGGAGTCCAGAACCATCATCATTTACGAAGCTCCCCACAGACTGCTGAGGACCTTAAAGGAGCTGGCGGAGAATCTGGGAGACAGAAAGGCGACCGTTATAAGAGAACTGACCAAAAAACATGAAACGGCTTTTCTTACAAGCCTTGGGGAGGCCGTAAGGTATTATGAGGAAGAGGAACCAAAGGGTGAATGTGTTTTGGTAATAGATGGTCTGAAGGCAGAAGAATTAGCCGAAAAAGAAAGAGAAAAGTATGCGGACCTGCCTCTCAATGACCATATGAAGCTCTACCTTGACAAAGGGATGGATAAAAAAGAAGCTATGAAGGCAGTAGCTGCCGACAGAGGCGTTTCCAAGAGAGAGATTTACCAGCTGCTGTTATCCAAATAAGGACATGAATTTCAGGCAAAGAATGAGCCTGGAGTGAACTGTATGTTGATAACATATCTCTCCAGGCTTTTCCTCTGAGCTGTATTATTCGATAATACCTACTAATTTTGCAAGCTCCATAATGGATTCTTTAGAAATCTTCTTTCCGTGATAATCAATAAGATTATCTTTGGATCCGTTAAAGATATCAGCAGGCTCATATTTTCTCAATATGATTCTGTCCTCATCAACAAAGATTTCAAGGGGATCTCTTTCCCCAACTCCAAGTGTTCTTCTGAGCTCGATGGGAAGAGTTATTCTTCCTAATTCGTCAAGCTTTCTAACAATTCCTGTGCTTTTCATATATATGTACCTCCTACAATACTTAAATAAAATACCATACAAATATTAGAAAGTCAATAAATGAAATATAAAATCAAGCAATTATTTAGTATTTTATAGAAATAATTGTAATAAAAGTATTAAAAAGTAACGAAAAATAGTCACGAAAACCGATAATTTAGTAGTTTAAAGAGGTGATGTGTGCTGGATTTCGCTAAAATTTGATAAAATAAAGCAAAATTTAACAAAGTTATCGACACAAAATGACATATACTTAGAAAGTATATTATACAAGACCAAGAATTATTTCAGAAACCCGGGAATATAGTATTAGTGAAAGTTGAAACAGGAAGTTATGCATAATCATGCAAAATTGAAAGGAGTTATTATGCTGAACTATCTTTGGGGATTTATGATAATTATTGGTGTTATCGTGGGGGCTTTAAACGGAAAAATTGATGCGGTAAATGCAGCTGCCCTATCCTCTGCCAAGGAAGCTATTATATTATGCATTACGATGCTGGGATTTACAGCCCTTTGGACGGGAATTATGCAGGTGGCCAAGACGGCCGGCATTATTGACGCTCTAACAAAGGCCATAAATCCTTTGCTAAGGCTTTTATTTCCGGATATACCGGATAAACATCCGGCCAAGGAATACATAGCGTCCAATATAATTGCAAATTTTCTGGGCCTTGGCTGGGCAGCCACTCCCATGGGACTTAAGGCAATGCAGGAATTAAAAAAATTAAATAAAGACAAGGAAAGCGCCAGCTGCGATATGTGTACTTTTTTGATTATTAATATATCAGCCCTTCAGCTGATTCCAGTCAACATTATTGCTTACCGTACACAATATGGCTCTGTAAATCCTACGGAAATCCTGGGAGCGGCATTTGTAGCGACCAGTGTTTCAACTGTGGCCGGAATCTTATTCTCCCTGGTTGCAAGAAAGCTGGCAAGAGAAAAATAAGAAGGATAAAGGTGAAGGAAAATTCAGAAGGAAGGATGCCAAAACTTCTTTCACAAACGGTGGCAGGATTGCATGAAGGCAGTCCATGGGAAAGTTTTTTGAAGTTTATCTTATATATTTCCGATTATTTAATGCCCTTTGTCATATTTTACATCGTTGGAATCGGCTTATTAATGAAAACTCCGGTTTTTCAGGAATTTACGAAGGGGGCGGAGGATGGTTTTAAGGTAGTATTAAATATTATGCCGACATTGGTAGGGTTAATGGTGGCAATCGGCATTATGAGGGCTTCCGGGGTTCTGGATCTACTGTCCGGTGCCCTGAAGCCTCTTACAAATCTGCTGCACTTCCCTTCGGAGCTGGTGCCCCTTGTTACTGTCAGGCTGTTTTCGGCCTCTGCCGCCACCAGCCTTGTTCTGGATATCTTTAAGCAGTTTGGACCGGACTCCTATATCGGAAGGCTTACTTCTATTATAATGAGCTGCACGGAAACAATCTTTTATACGATGAGTGTATATTTTATGACAGCAGGTGTTAAGAAAACAAGATATACCCTGACAGGCGCGCTGTTTGCAACGATAGCTGGTATCGTTGCCAGTGTATTTATGACAAATATTCTGTTTTAATGCAAAAAACTAACTATATATTGTTGTAAGAGATTGACACAAAATCCCATTGGGATTATAATATAAGTCCTTTCGCAAAGTTCGTACTACCACCCCCTTTCTGGCAAAATCCAGGAAGGATAGCTTGGCAAGATATGGAAATTTGATTCGTTTATGGATATGTCCGGGAAGCAGCAATTCCTTATGTATGTGAATATGCCTGTTTGCGGATATGCCCTCTGATGATGAAAGATGTGAAATATTACTACCAGGAGGAAAATGAATATGATTGAGGTAACGGGAGTTACTAAGACCTTTAAGGTCGCAAGGCGCAGCGCAGGCTTAGGGGAAGCCCTAAAGTCCTTTGTGCACCGCCAGTATCAGGAAGTAAGGGCACTGGATGATATCTCTTTTACCATAGGTGATGGTGAAATGGTGGGATACATCGGTCCCAACGGTGCCGGAAAGAGCAGCACCATTAAGATTCTAAGCGGTATACTGACACCTGACGGGGGGAACTGTCTGATTAACGGCAGAGTGCCCTGGAAGGAAAGAGTGGAGCATGTAAAGGATATCGGAGTTGTGTTCGGACAGCGTTCCCAGCTCTGGTGGGATGTGCCCATACTGGATTCCTATGAACTGATTCGGGATATTTACCGGGTAAAGGAGACAGAGTACAGAAAAAAGCTGGAAGAGCTTACGGAATTACTGGATTTAAGTGAGATTCTGAAGACACCGGCCAGACAGCTTTCCCTGGGACAGAGGATGAGGTGTGAAATCGGAGCTTCCCTTTTGCACAGTCCCAAAATCCTTTTTCTGGACGAACCTACTATCGGACTGGATGCCGTATCCAAAATAGCTGTCAGGAACTTTATTCTGGAGCTGAACAGACAGCATGGAACCACCGTTATCCTTACTACCCACGATATGCAGGATATCGAGGCCCTTACCCAGAGGATTCTTCTTATCGGCAAGGGAAAGATTCTTCTGGATGGAAGGCTTGACGAGGTAAAGGACAGGTTCTCCCGGGTAAAGCAGCTGACAGTCCAGTATACCGGGGCAGTACCGGTCATGACAGCGGGAATGGATATAGCCCCCGGAGACAAGGCAGACAGGGACTATGGGCTCTCAGGACAGGGAATTCTCCATGTCCAGGTGGATACGGAAGTGCTAAAGGTATCGGAGGCCATATCCTGCCTGTCCTCCCAGACGGAAATAACGGATATCTCAGTGGCAGTAGCTTCCCTGGATGATGTGGTCGTAGGGCTTTACAAGCAATACGAAATATAGGGAGGTGTCCGGCTTGAAACATATGATGCGTTCTTCAAATTCCAATCCGAGCAGTATCCCAGGAAAGTCTGGGATAGGTGTTGGAATTAATTTGAAGAAATATCTCTCCTTTTTTCGTATACGGTTTACTTATGGGCTTCAGTACCGGGCGGCGGCCCTGGCGGGCATCATGACCCAGTTTGCCTGGGGGGCATTGGAAATACTGATGTTCAAGGCTTTTTACGACTACGATAAAACAGCCTTCCCCATGGAATTCTCTGCCCTTGCTTCTTATATATGGCTGCAGCAGGCCCTGTTATCCCTGTACATGGTATGGTTTTATGAAAATGAACTCTTTGACCTGATAACCAGCGGAAACGTGGCATATGAGCTGTGCCGGCCCATAAATGTCTATGACATGTGGTTCGTAAGAAATATGGCCTCCAGGCTGTCAAAAGCAGTACTGCGCGCTTTTCCCATATTACTGGTGGCAGCTTTTTTACCGGAGCCTTACGGCCTGTCACTGCCGGAGGATACAGGGGCAGCCCTTTGGTTCCTGCTGTCCCTGTTCCTGGCCTTCTTAGTGGTAATCGCTTTTTGCATGCTGGTGTATATCACCTGCTTTTATACCATATCGTCCCTTGGGGTGCGTCTGGTGGCAGCGGCGCTGTCGGAGTTTCTGACGGGAGCCATTATACCCCTGCCGTTCTTTCCGGAAAAGGTAGAACGGGTGGTAAATTACCTTCCCTTTGCCTCCATGCAGAACCTCCCCCTGCGGATTTACGGCGGAAATGTCTCCGGTGTAAAGCTTTATGAAGGCATTCTGTTACAGCTGTTCTGGTGTGCGGTATTAATCGCCTGGGGCAAATGGCTGATGAACAGGTCCTTATGTAAGGTCACGGTACAGGGAGGATGAGGAGAAGAGATGGACAGGTATTGCAGAAAGGAGAATTTATGGGCTTGTATTTAAAATATTTTTCCATTCAGCTAAAAAGTACCATGGAATATAAAACCTCCTTTATTCTGACGGCCATGGGACAATTTCTGGTATCCTTTAATGTGTTTCTTGGAATATTATTTATGTTCCAGCGGTTTCATGAAGTAAAGGGCTTTACTTTCAGTGAAATACTATTGTGCTTTTCCATTGTTTTGATGCAGTTTTCACTGGCTGAATGTTTTGCAAGAGGGTTTGACGGATTTGCTTCCGTTCTTTCCAACGGCACCTTTGACAGGATAATGGTCAGACCCCGAAATGAGATTCTTCAGGTACTAGGCAGCAGGATAGAGCTTTCCAGGATAGGGCGTATGCTTCAGGCAATCATTATGTTTGCTTATGGCATCGCAAAAAGTGAAGTTGCCTGGAACCCTTTCAGAGTGCTTACGGTAGTCTTTATGCTGGTCGGTGGAATCGCGGTATTTTCCGGTATCTTTTTAATTTATGCGGCCTTTTGCTTTTTTACACTGGAGGGCCTTGAGTTTATGAATATCCTGACAGATGGGGCAAGGGAGCACGGGAAATATCCTATCAGCATTTACGGCAGGAAGGTGCTTTTGTTTTGTACCTTTGTGGTGCCTTATGCCCTGATACAGTATTATCCCCTATTATATCTGTTAGGAAAGAGTGGACGGAGCTGGTATATGGGCCTGCCCCTTCTGGCCAGTTTGTTTTTAGTGCCCTGCTATCTCTTTTGGAGGTTTGGAATCAGGCATTATAAATCAACGGGGTCGTAACAGGACCACGGCAGCAGGGACATGCTACAGGGCTTATGGCAGCAGAGTATTTATGGCAGCAAAGCTTATGGCAGCAAAGCTACCAGCGAATAACATGGTTACACTGTAATTTTAGATGAATCTTGAATTGGTTTTCAACAAATAAAAGAAGTTCCGGGACTAATATCCGTTATCCGAATAAGTCCCGGAACTTCTTTTTGTGGGCTTCATGGCCGTTATGCCATATTATAAGTATGCGCTGCCGCTGTGATTACTTCTGTGTGCTGGAATTACTCCTGTGCTGGCATTACTTCTGTGTTTTTAACCAGCTATCCATCCGGTCATTGATAATATCAAACTGGGCAGGTCCTATATCCAGGACAAATTTGTGAAAGTCCTTTAAATGAAAAGCATCTCCCAGGGCATTTTCGGCCTTGTTCCGCATGGACATAAATTCCAGATATCCAATGCCGTACTCCGGGTAAAGGGCCGGTTCTTCTACCATGGTGGAGAATAGGACATTGGCGGTGGATTTATCCGTAATACCAAAGTGCCGGAGATAGGAGGCAGTCTGCGCCACCGTCCAGCCTTCATAATTGATTCCCAGATCCAGACGGCAGTACAGAGCCATATTGGCTGCCATGCTATGGTCAAGGAAAGAGGCCTGTGATTCCGGAAAGCCTGCCAGATGATAGGAGTAGAACTCCACATAGGTAGCCCAGCCTTCCGCATACCCGCCAAAGCTTAAGAGGCTTCGTATAGGAGACGGATTGGTATTTCTGAAATATACGGACTGGTAGAGATGTCCCGGATAACCCTCATGGGCGAGGGTATTAAATATCTGCTGGTTTTTATAGTCCGGATTTTCATTGATATAAATAACATTATTCTTATAGTTATCAATGGCAGGCACCAGATACATAGCAGGACTTAGGTATTCCTGCAGAGATTTATGTACATATTTTACGGTGAAATTCACGTTGGGGCAGGGAGGAAAATCCTCATTTACGGCACTTCTTAAATACTCCAGGATCTCCTTAGGCTTTGAAAGGGGGTAGGATACGCTGGAGGCCTCCTGATAGATTTTGGAATCCTTTTTCGCCAGTGCATTTAAGGCTTTTAAATTGCTGAGAATGGAGCTGTCAAGCATCTTAATAAGTTCTTCCGGCGAGCGGTCCGTACCGGTATTGGAAGCCAAAAGATAACGGTAGTACGCCTTTCCGTTAGGAAGGCCTGCAAGGCCGCCGTCATTTGTTCCCGTTCCCTTCAGGCTGTTCAAGGTGTCGATTAAGAGCTGGTAGGCGGGGATTACATTGTTTAACACCGCTTTTTTATTAGCTTTTTCATAAGCTTTGATTTCTTTTTTGGTAAGACCGTCATAGGAGGATACCTTATCATTAAATACCTCAATCAGGTAGTTGTTATCCTTATCGGCAACGAAGGCCTCACACTGGTCTAAGATACTGTCTGCAACCGTATCGCTCATAAAAAGGCCCGCTTTTGATTTTTGCTTCTCAAACTGGCAGATTTCCTTAAAATAACGGGATATGTCAGGAAGAAGCTTTAAATAGGTCTCGATATCTTCTTTGGTATAAAAATTGTATTCGGCAAGAAGGACGGGAAGCTGAGCCTGAAGACCGGTGGTGGGGCCAAGGATTTCATTATACAGCGGAAATTTACCGCTTGTAAGCTGAAGGGTCCAATGCTTCTTTAATATATCGTAAGTCAGCTTCTGGCTGTCATTTAAGCTGCGGTAGGAAAAGCCCTTTAAGGCGGCAAGGTAATTCTCAGCCGCTAAGAGGGAATCCTTCATTTCACTTATGGAATAATGGCCGAAGGTGACGGGAGGATTCGTAATTCCGTAATTCTTAGGATTAGCCAGGGAGAAGTTAAGAGTAAGGGTGTCCTGGGTTACCTCCTTTGTAAAAACCTCATTGGTAAAACTGTCAAAGTCCTTGCGCGTGGTTTCTGTATTCACTTTCTTTTCGCAGCCTGCCGCCATCAGAACAATCAAAAGCAGGGAAAAGAAGACCAGAAAGAGCTTTCTGCATTTTTTCATAAATTCATACCTTCCTTTGGGCAAATAGGAGCCGTTAGAAACACCTATATGCAACATATAAGGTTTCTGGCAGTTTGTCAAGCATTCAGGCCAAATTTTAGTGCCCCCGTTAGTATAATTTATGACAATCAAATGAAAACCATTCATGAAATAAAGACAGCATATATAGGAAAAGATACAAATGACAGGATTGGGATTATGTGGTAAAATGAATGGGGGGAAAGTTTGGGGAAGTACGCAAGGAAATTATAGATGTTTTATTATAAATTCATAAATTTATACATAAATAGTTTAGTAGAAAGGGGAAAATATATGAAGAAGCTTATATCTGTGGTAATGGCTGCCCTGTTTTTAGCAGTCCTGCTCACCGCATGTGGCAGTAAGGAAAAAGGAACCGCTATAGGAAGCTTACTTGCCGATAATAACGAAATCTATGGCTCCGGCAGTATACCTGAGGAAAGCACCGTATATATTAATGACCTTCTTTACAGAAAATATGAACAGGGAGTATCCCTGGAAGAAAACTCTGCCTTAGTAATAGAAAATCCGGTGATTGGAAAAGAAGAGGAGGAACAGGTTTCTATTTATGTTATGAATCATAAAAACGGAGAAGTAACAAAGTTAATGGACTACGAAGGAGGAACCATTCAGTTCAGAGCGGACTTCGCCGGTGTATATTCCCTTTTTGCAGTGGCAGAAGACGGCAAGGGTGAAAGTCATATAGAAGATATCACTGCTCAGGCAGGTACTGAGATAGAGTATCAGACAAGTGAAAGCGGAATGAGAGAGCTCCGTTAATGATAAATTTTTTGCGAAACATCGGATTGGAAATACCAGAATGAAAAAACCGGAATGGTAATACCTAAGAAAGGTTATGCCGGCTTCATCAAGGTAAGTCTGGTTTCATCCTGGGAAAGTCTGGCTTCATCCTGGGAAAGTCTGGTTTCATCCTGGGAAAGTCTGGCTTCATCCTGGAAAACTCTGGCTTCATCCTGGAAAAGCGTGGCTTTATCAAGGTAAAGTCTGGTTTTATCATAGAAAATCGGAGTTGACAAAATTTGAGCCTGGTGTTATGCTAAAGTTCAATTGATGTATGATGTCGAATTTATTTGACAATACTATATTAATAATTAAAGGCTGTGAAAAGAAGAGTAGATAATGTTTTACGCGGACAGAGAGCCCTTCAGCTGCTGAGAGAGGGTCACGGAAAAGTTATTGAAGATGGTCTTGGAGCTTCGCACCGAATGGGAAACCTTTAGGCTGCGACGGGAGCACCCGTTATCATGATTACCTGTAAGATATTCAATAGAAGAAATCTGATACAGAGTTGGATCGGCAGGGAAGAGGGCCTTATCAGGGCTGAATTAAAGTGGTACCACGGGAGCATGTTCTCGTCTTTATGTAAGACGGGGGCTTTTTTTAGTTTATAGGAAGGTATTTCATTGGTGAGTAAGAAAATCCTTTGGTATGCACGTAATCCTTTGAAACAATTTAAACCACCTGGATTTTTAAAGTAAAATGCAGGATTAATAAAATACAGCAGGAGGCATATTTATGTGTAATTGTAATAAACCTTATTATATCACTACTGCCATTGCCTATACCTCAGGGAAACCCCATATTGGCAACACCTATGAGATTGTATTGGCAGACAGTATTGCAAGATTTAAAAGACAGCAGGGCTTTGATGTGTTTTTCCAGACAGGCACCGACGAGCACGGACAGAAGATTGAGAATAAGGCAGAAGCAGCAGGAATTACTCCAAAGGAATTTGTGGACAGAGTAGCCGGACAGATTAAGGATATCTGGGATTTGATGAACACCTCTTATGATAAATTTGTCCGTACTACGGATACCTATCATGAGGAGCAGGTTCAGAAAATCTTTCAGAAGCTTTATGAAAAGGGAGATATCTATAAGGGCTTTTATGAGGGACTTTACTGTACTCCCTGCGAATCCTTCTTTACTCCTTCCCAGCTTGTGGACGGAAAATGTCCCGACTGCGGCGGTGAGGTGCAGCCTGCCAAAGAAGAGGCTTATTTCTTAAAATTGAGTAATTATACCGACAGGCTTATTGAGCATATTAAGACACATCCTGAGTTTATCCAGCCGGAGAGCAGAAAGAATGAAATGATGAACAATTTCCTTCTTCCGGGCCTTTCCGACCTCTGCGTTTCCAGGACCTCTTTTAAATGGGGAATACCTGTAAATTTTGACAGCAAACATGTGGTTTATGTATGGCTGGATGCGCTAAGCAACTATATTACCGGACTTGGCTATGACGTAGACGGCAATCACGGAGAAAAGTATAACAAATACTGGCCTGCCGACCTCCACCTGATTGGCAAGGATATCTTAAGATTCCATACCATTTACTGGCCTATTATGCTGATGGCTCTTGATATCCCCCTCCCGAAGCAGGTATTCGGCCATCCCTGGTTATTGCAGGGAGAAGGCAAAATGAGTAAATCCAAGGGCAATGTACTCTATGCCGATGAGCTGGTTTCCTTTTTCGGTGTGGATGCAGTCAGATATTTTGTTCTTCATGAGATGCCTTTTGACAACGACGGTGTCATTACCTGGGAGCTAATGGTGGAAAGAATGAATTCTGACCTTGCCAATACCCTTGGAAATCTTGTTAACAGAACAATTTCCATGTCCAATAAGTATTTTGACGGTGTTGTAAGAAATGCAGGAGTGAAGGAGCCGGTAGACGAAGAATTACAAGAACTGGCTGTTAAAACCTGCGACAAGGTAGTAGCAAAGATGGAGCAGTTAAGAGTAGCTGATGCCCTGACGGAAATCTTTACCCTGTTTAAACGCTGTAATAAATACATTGATGAGACCATGCCCTGGGCCCTGGCTAAGGAAGAGGATAAAAAGGAAAGGCTTGAGACCGTTCTTTACAACCTGGTAGAGAGCATTGCCATTGGTGCCAGCCTCTTAAAGTCCTTTATGCCGGAAACTTCAGAAAGAATTCTTGCCCAGTTAAATACGGACTTAAGAGAAATTGATGCTTTAAAGGAATTTGGTTTATATCCTGATGGAAACAAGGTCACAAAGACCCCTGAGATTTTATTTGCAAGGCTTGATAGTAAAGAGGTCCTCGAGAAAGTAGAAGCGCAGAAAGCTGCCGAAAAGATTGCGGAAAGTGTCGGGGAAGAAACGAAAGAGCAGGAAAGCGGAAAGAAGGAAGCAGTAATTGACCTTCCGTCCAAAGACGAGATTACGTATGATGAATTTGCCAAAATGCAGTTTCAGGTAGGCGAAATCATTGCCTGCGAAGAGGTTCCAAAGTCCAAGAAGCTTCTTTGCTCAAAGGTAAAAATCGGAAGCCAGGTAAAGCAGATTGTATCCGGCATTAAGGCATACTACACACCGGAACAGATGGTGGGAAAAAAGGTTATGGTATTAGTCAACCTAAAACCCGCAAAGCTTGCCGGAATTCTCTCAGAAGGAATGCTTCTCTGTGCGGAGGATGAGAACGGGGACCTTGCCTTAATGGTACCGGAAAAGGATATGACACCGGGAGCGGAAATTTGCTAAAATAGGGAATTTAAGCATTTAATATAATCAAAGAGAAAGCGGCCGAAGGAGCCGCTTTCTTTTAGTCTTACAGCCTATACAATCTTATCCCGCAGGAGCTTGATAAATATGCCGCCAAGCACCGAGCGGTTCTGAAAGCCTATCTGGCGTCCGGTGACTGTGTCATACCAGTCGGTAAAGGGAACACGGCTGTTGGTTTCACAAAGAGAGCACCAAATGGAATGAATAATTTCCTCAAATAATTCCTTTGAATTGCACAGGGTAGCCACCCACACCATCCAGTCCGTCTTCGTATAGGTGTTTCGGGAATCCAGGGGGAGTCCGTACTGGTTCATTTGCTTTTTATAATAACTGGCTTCTTTTTCAATAATATCCTTTGAAAAAACATTTAACCCAAGCAATTCGTCCCATACCATATTATACTTCATACTCCAGGTTCCGGCAGCGCTAAAGGTCAGCTTATAATGATCCTCTTCCGCACTTTTCTGCTCCCACTGGGCAGCCATCTCTTCGGCAAGGTGCTGATATTCGTCAGCCAAATCTATTTTCCCCAGCATTCTGCTCATTTTGGAAAAGGCGGCAATGGCAACAATGGCTTTTATGGAAAGGTTTGCGTTATGTGCCAGATGTCCGGCAAAGTCGTCCGTACAGAGCTGATTTTCAGGGTCCAGTCCATTTTCCTTCAGGTATTCGGCCCACTTGCTCAGTAGAGTCCAGTTCTGGGAAGCAAAATCCGCATTTCCATCCTGTATGCTCACGGCTGCGGACATTATCAGCATATTTCCGCATTCTTCCACCGGCATCTGATATTTGAGAAGCAGCTTTCCATCCTCCATGCCGTATACCTGACCGTTTGCCTTGGGATAACAGCCGGCATCGTGGGGAGCAAAATCAAAGGGCCAGGCATCAGCAGCGGCGTAGTGAAAGATGGGGCGCATCATACCCTTTACCAGCTCCGTATTATATAGCAGAAACAAGGGAATGGAAGGATAGCTGACATCTACCGTAGCCATACAGCCATTGCTGAAATTTTCCTTGGAGAAAAATAAAATATTCCCCTCCTGGTCCGCTGCAAGCTTATGAGCCGCAATTGCCTGGCGGTATGCCAGGGACAGTAAGTCATAATACTGTTCACCGCCGGCTGCAAGAGCATCCTTTTTCAGAGTATCATTAAAATGGCTGCATTTTTCCATTACATCACGGTACTCCAGGATGCTGCTCCTGAGCATACCGTCAAAGCTTGAGAAAGTGCGTGTCCAGTATCCCGGGAGCTTCTGGTTAAAATATTCCACGGAATAAATATCCTCGTAAGCCAGTACCAGATAGGCAGATGCCGGTTTTTCCGGTGTAACGGTTCCGAAATCGGTTGAACTGGCAAGGACAGGCCAGGCTTCCCTAACAGGGGCGGACGGGTGGGGCAGGTCTTCCCCTGCAATGCTGCCGGTCGCTATAAAAGTCTTCCTTAGGCCGGAATCACCGGTACGGACAACAGAGCCCTGAGCCTTCCTGGCAGCCAGATTCACAAATCCCCAGTCTATACGCAGGTCGTCCCCGGAACGGTTTAATATGTTCTGCTCTGTGGTTCCGGCAGATACACATGTGATATCACTGCCAAGGCTCCTGCTGTCTGATTGTACCTTCTGGCTGGTATTATTCACGCACCACTCTGCCGTGATATCAAAATAAATGCTGAGCCTGTGGTTCTTGCCATCGGCGGAGGCGGCTTTAAAGGTGATATAGGAGGCAGGCCTTGCCAGAAGGTCAAGATTATCCACTAAAAGAGGGGTCGTAAAATCAACAGTCAGCTCGATACCTCCGTCGGAAAAGGTGTATATACTGGAAAGTGGTTTGATTTCCAGCTTTGTCTGCTTCATGGAGGGACAATCGGGATAATCGGATTGCCCGGCACTGGGTGGAAGCTTTCCGGCAAATATAAATGGATTACCGTCCACCAGAATAATTCCGGTCATAGAATTTTTAGCTCCGGTCCAGTGGCGGGTATAGTCTCCGTTTAACTGGTCGGCCATGGACCATACATTGAAATAGGGGTCCACCGTAACCAGGGGAACTGCGGGTGCTCTGAATTGAGTATTCATAGTATTCTCCTTTAAAATAACTTGCAAGTTAATTAAATAACTAATTTGTAACTTTAGTATAAAAAATACGGTTTCAATTGTCAATAAAAACTTTTGACTTTATAGTGAAAGATGCGATTTTTAAAATGGTAAAAGGATAAATGCCTGATAATGCGTTGAAATATTATGCCTGTGGATGATTTCTTGACTTATTAACCATTTAGTTATACAATAAGAATACAAAAAAGGTTTAAAGGAGTATATAAAAAGTAAAAAAGAGTGTAAAAGAATAGAAAAAAGAGTATGAAACAATAGAAAAAAGAGTATCAAAAGAACTGTACAATAATAGAAACTGAAAAATAACCAGTGAGGATTTTATGAATATAGAAGTGAGCACAGATAATATTAAATTTTTTGAAGCCCTTTCTTCGGCAACCCGGATCCGTATCCTTGAGATGCTGGCTGGCGGAGCTATGAATGTGAAAGAAATTGCCGGAGCCCTGGAGCTGTCCTCCGCCATAGTAACCAGGCATGTCCAGCAGCTGGAGGAGGCCGGGATAATCAAATGTGAGAATGCTTCCGGTATCCGCGGGATCCAGAAAATATGCAATCTGGATTTGGACCAGGCCGTGTTGTTCTTCCGGCCAAGGGGAAAACAGAACAGCACCATTACACATTCCATCCCGATTGGACAGTATCACTCCTACAGCATTACTCCCACCTGCGGGTTATCCTCTGACACCAGAATCATCGGCCTCCTGGATGATCCAAGGTATTTTGCTGACCCTGAGCATACGAAAGCAAATATTCTTTGGTTTGGAAGCGGCTGGGTGGAATACCGGCTCCCCAATTACCTGCTGGGAAACCAGGAGGCCAGATATATAGAAATTTCCATGGAAATTTGTTCGGAAGCACCTGGCTATAATGATAACTGGCCTTCCGACATCAGTTTTTTCATCAACGGGATTGAAATCGGGATGTGGACTTCACCTGGGGATTTTGGCAGCAGCAAAGGAGTGTTTACACCTGATTGGTGGAATCATGGAACCCAGCACGGCTTATTAAAGACACTGTTAGTCAGTACGGAAGGAAGCTATATGGACGGTATCAGAATCTCCGATATAACCATAGGCCAGCTTGGAATAAGCTACGGGCAGGATATCGTATTTCGGATTGCAAATCCGGAAACCTCCGGAAATGTAGGAGGGGTCACGATTTTTGGTAAAAATTTTGGAAACTATAATCAGGATATTAATGTCACAATAGATTACCTGAATAAGGCCAAAGTATAAGGCTGAGTGGTTGATTAAAGTATAAACTAGCAGTAAAATAAGATAATGCCAGAAGATTTACAGCTGATTTATAATTATGGTAAAGCAGGCATTGATTTGGAAATTATATTATTTAAAGACCAAAAAATCAGAAGATAAAAAGTAAAACAGACAAAAAGATCAAAAAGCCCAAAAACATAAAGACGTAAAAACATAAATCGATATAAATTTAAGTTTTTTCATGTTAGAAACAGAGTTTTATCTAATTCATTAAATTTAAAAGAAGCAGTTTGGCTATAATCTAAAAAATATAGTCAAGCTGCTTCTTTTAATTAAAAATCAAGGCTTTTTCAAAAAATGGGTTTTGCTAATTAAGACATAATTTTATCCAGCTCTGGATTCATCGCATAGAAGTCCTTTGCATCCAAGTGCTCCTGGACTCTTACCAGTGCTTCACCGAAACGCTGGAAGTGGATGACTTCCCTTTCCCTTAAAAAGCGGATAGGCTCTACGATTTCAGGGTCAGTAACCAGGCGGAGGATATTGTCATAGGTGGTTCTTGCCTTCTGCTCTGCTGCCAGGTCTTCTGTCAGGTCGGTCAAAGCATCGCCTTTAGACTGGAAAAAGCAGGAATTAAAAGGAATTCCACCGGCTGCCTGGGGCCAGAGGCCGGTGGTATGGTCAATATAATAAGCATCAAAGCCACCGGTCTTTAACTGTTCCACTGTCAGGTTCTTTGTCAGCTGGTATACGATAGCACTGATGATTTCCATATGGGCCAGCTCTTCTGTACCGATGTCGGTAAGCAGGCCTGTTATTTCCTTGTAAGGCATGGAATAACGCTGGGAGAGATAACGCATGGAAGCAGCCAGCTCCCCGTCAGGTCCGCCGAACTGGCTGATAATAAGCTGCGCCATCTTTGGATCTGGGGTGGAAATTTTTACCGGAAATTGTAGTCTTCTTTCATAGGCCCACATTCTTACACTGCTCCTTCCCATGGCCATGGGCAATGAACCCAGTTCCACATTGTATTTTCTTTTACCCGGTACTGCTCAATGGGGCCATAGGCAGTCTCGTATTCTGATAGTGCTTTTTCCCTTTCGCTCCTGTACCTTTCATAATAAGCAAGGGCATCCTTGTCAAAGGGATGAGTATCCAAAAATAAGCGTACTTCGTCCAGGGCAAAGCTCACTTCCTGAAGCTTTTTCATTGCTTCGCATTTTCCTTCTTTCATAGCAAGGCACCTCCTGTTCCGTAGAAGGGCAGGTCATATTCCTGAAAGATGGTACCGGCCGGAAGCCCTTGCTTGGGATCATATAAATCCTTAAAACGCTGCTTCTTTATTGTCACCATAGCAAGAGGCATCATAACAGGTGCATCAGGACCCTGGTTGTCACAGGGCAGGGAGGGAATACCTTCATTAGGAGTATCTTTTGGCATAACTGTGTAATTAGCCTGTGCGATGTTCATTTGTAGACTCCTTTCTAAAAATAACAAAAACGCATATACTAATTTTTGCTCTTATTATTTTATAAGGTGTTGACAGCTGCATTAAAAAAGAACATAGATTGTCCTTCATATATAGTGTCTCATCTCTAAAAGATAAGATTCAGGTAAATTGAGAGAAGATAGGGAAAGCTTAGCGAATATGGAAGAAATCATGGACAAACAGATAGGATATCACTTATAATGTCTTAATGGAATTACGATATGGCAGTAGTATACGGAATTTTTATTTTTTAATAAATTTTCATTCGGGTATTCTGGAAAGGAGTTCTTACCATGATTTTTGAAACGCATGCCCATTATGATGATGAAGCATTTGATGAAGATAGAAGCGAGTTAATTGATGCCATAAAGGAAGCCGGCATTGTATCGGTGGTCAATATCGGAGCGAGCCTTTCAAGCTCCAGAGCTTCCCTGGAATTAGCGGAAAGATACCCTTTTTTTTATGCTGCGGTAGGAGTGCATCCCAGTGAAACAGGAGAACTGACAGAAGAAAATTTCAAATGGCTGAGAGAAGCCTGTAAGAATCCGAAAGTAGTAGCTATCGGAGAAATCGGGCTTGATTATTACTGGGACACACCGGACAGAGCAGTACAAAAGGAATGGTTCCTGCAGCAGATGGAGCTGGCAAAGGAGCTTAAACTGCCGGCAGTTATTCACAGCAGGGACGCCGCAGAGGATACCCTTAAGATGATACAAAGCAGTAAGCTGGAATCGGTAGGCGGTATCATACATTGTTTTTCCTACACAAAGGAAATGGCAAGGATTTATATGGATATGGGCTTTTATCTGGGAATCGGAGGAGTCCTTACCTTTAAGAATGCAAAGAAATTAAAGGAAGTCGTAGAATACGCACCGATAGAAAGGCTGGTATTGGAAACGGACTCACCCTACCTGGCCCCGGAGCCCAACAGGGGAAAGAGAAATTCATCCTTGAATCTGACTTATGTAGCGCAAAAGATTGCTGAAATTAAGGGCTTGGATTATGAAACCGTGCTGGACATAACAGAGCAGAACGCAAGGAAGGTATACCATATCAGTGAGTCGTAGACGGTAATCAGGCTGTTATAAATAGATAATTTAAAAATAAGCAAGTTAAATGAAATAAGTTAAAAGCTGCAAAGAGTCAGCGCAGAAAGGGTGAATGGATGGCATCACTGGGTAATCCTAAAGAAACGATAGAAATACTAAATAAATACCACTTTAATTTTCAGAAAAAATTCGGACAGAACTTTTTAATCGATACCCATGTTCTGGACAAGATTATAAAGGCAGCTGAGGTGGATAAAGACGACCTGGTAGTGGAAATCGGGCCGGGAATCGGCACCCTTACCCAATACCTGTGCGAAGCAGCAAGGGAAGTGGTTGCAGTTGAGATTGATAAGAATCTGATACCCATATTGGAGGATACACTTTCCGCCTATGACAATGTTACGATTTTGAATGAGGATATTCTTAAGGTGGATTTAAACCGGCTGGTACAGGAAAGAAATGGCGGCAGGCCCGTTAAAGTGGTTGCTAACCTTCCCTATTATATTACAACACCTATTATCATGGGGCTGTTTGAAGCCCATGTTCCGGTGGAAAATATAACGGTTATGGTACAGAAGGAAGTTGCCGACAGGATGCAGGCAGGCCCCGGAGGCAAGGATTACGGAGCCCTGTCCCTGGCCGTACAGTATTATGCGGAGCCCTATATTGCTGCCAATGTTCCGCCCAATTGCTTTATGCCAAGGCCCAATGTGGGTTCGGCGGTAATCCGTCTTACACTTCATGGGGATAAGCCGGTAGTCATTAAGGATGAAGCTCTTATGTTCAAGCTGATTCGTGCTTCCTTTAACCAAAGAAGAAAGACCCTTGCCAACGGCCTTAACAACAGTGATGAAATCAAGCTGTCCAAGGAGCTTATTACGGAAGCAATAACAGAGCTGGATTTCTCTCCAAGTATCAGGGGAGAAGCCCTTACTTTGGCGGATTTTGCAGCTCTCAGCAATTTGATTTACGACAAGCAGCAATAAGGATACCTTTGTTTAGTCATTGTATAATGTCGAAATATCACCCTTTTATATTGACATATCTCCCTCAGAATGATATCTTTTACTGGCGAAGTCAGACAAGAACGGATAAAACCCCCTAATTCAGAAGGAGATAGTATAATGTACTCAGGCAAGATAACAGGTAACATCATAGTAGGACAATCAGGCGGCCCGACCGCGGCTATCAATGCAAGCCTTGCAGGCGTTTTCAAGGCCGGGAAGGATGCAGGAGCAGAAAAGGTATTCGGTATGCTCCATGGTATCCAGGGACTTTTGGAAGGAAAGCTGATTGACCTGTCCGAGAAAATAACCTGTGAATTGGATCTGGAATTGTTAAAGAGAACACCTGCTGCCTATCTTGGCTCCTGCCGGTATAAGCTGCCGGATTATAATAAGGATACAAAGGATTATGAGAAATTATTTCAGATATTAAAGGAGCAGGAAATATCCGCGTTTTTCTATATCGGCGGTAACGATTCCATGGACTCCATAAGGAAGCTTTCGGAATATGGCGAGCTTTTAAAAAGTCCCATTCGTTTTATCGGAATTCCCAAAACCATAGATAATGACCTTGAAATAACGGACCACACCCCAGGCTATGGCAGTGCTGCCAAGTTTATTGCAGCCTCCACAAAGGAGATTATCAGGGACAGTCTGGTGTATAACCAAAAAAACCTGACCATTATAGAAATCATGGGAAGACATGCCGGCTGGCTGACAGCCGCCGCCGCACTGGCAAAAGGAAATGACTGTGAGGGAGCAGACCGAATCTATCTGCCGGAAAAGGATTTTGATAAAAATGCGTTCCTAAAGGATATCAATACCCTGCAAAAAGAAAAGAAATCCCTTGTAATAGCAGTTTCGGAAGGGATTCACCTGGCAGACGGAAGATTTGTCTGTGAGCTTTCGGACAAGGACTTTTATGTGGATGAATTCGGACATACCATGCTGACCGGTGCAGGTGCTTACCTGTCGGCGCTGGTAAAGAGGGAAATTGGCTGCAAGACAAGGGCCATTGAGCTTAATACCCTCCAAAGATGTGCGTCCCACATAGCTTCTCTTACCGATATTGAAGAAGCCTTTGAAGTAGGTAAAAGAGGTGTTATAGCGGCAGCTATGGGAGTGACCGGTGAAATGGCAGTGATTAAGAGAGTATCGGATTCCCCTTATCTTTGCACCTATGAGACCCATAACATCAAAGCGATTGCCAATATGGAGAAAAAGGTTCCTTTAAGCTGGATTAAGGAAGATGAGGCTGGAATGAGCGAGGAATTCCTCCGGTATGCCAAACCGCTGATTATGGGCGAAGTAATGCCGGTAATGGTAAATGGACTGCCCATACATCTGGAATACGTCAGCGAAAGATAATCAAAATTCAATGTATATAAAAAGACAGAACCCTGCTGTATGCGAGAAACTGACGGATACAGCAGGATTTTTTTATTTACAGCCGATAACCTGTCAGATAATAGAAACCACCGTATTATTTATCAGAGATTTCTTCACATCAATAACCTTCTGGTTACTGCTGCCCCTCCAATAAAGCTTTGTATCTTTTAGTGCTTCTATAAATCTTCCGTCTACCAAAACATCCAGCTCCTTTATGAAGGGCAGGTATTTTACCTCTTCCCAGGAAAAGCCCGTGTACAGCCAGATAGTCTTTTTGGGGAATTTGGCACGGATTTCTGTGATTAAGCCTTCCACGTCCTTTCTGTTTACAGGGTGTAAGGGATCTCCGCCGGAAAGGGTGATGCCTTCTATGTAGGGCTTTTTTAATTCGTCAAAGATTTCTTCCTTCGCGGCCTCATCAAAGGGCAGCCCTCCGTTGATGTCCCAGGTTACAGGATTCTGGCAGCCCTTACAGCCATGATTGCAGCCGGCTACCCATAAAACTACCCGAAGGCCGGTACCGTTAAGCATATCGTCTTTGGTTATATTGTGATAGCGCATTACATGCTTTTCCTTTCCTTGATTTCTGCCATTTTTGCTGCATTGAGGCGGGTATCTCCCTTTACTCTGGAATAGGAAAGGTATCCGTTCATCCGGTCGATTTTAGTTAAGTTGGAGCTGCCGCATTTCGGGCATACGTCCATCTCAAGCTCCTGATGGCCGCAGTCGTCACAGTATGCTAAGGAAAGGTTAACGCCTTCATAAAAGCCCATCTCCATGGCTCGTCTCACCAAAGCCTTAATGGCATTGAGGTTGTAATCGATGGGGTATTTTACATATTGTATCTTTCCGCCGTTTGAAAGGTTCCAGAAGCGGTGTTCCAAATCCTGCTTCTTTGTGGGAGTAAGGTCTTCCGTAACATGGCAGTGGAAGCTGTTGCTTACATATTCCCTGTCGGAAACGTTCTCGATAATTCCGTATTTCTTGCGGAACTGCTGTACCTGAAGGCCGCAAAGGCTTTCTGCAGGGGTGCCGTAGATGGCATAGAGGCGGTGGTCCTCCTCCTTGAACTGGTTAATCTTTTCGTTGATATAGGTTAACACTTCAATGGCAAAGGTACCATCCTCAGCCAGGGATTTTTTGTTGTACAGCTGCTGCAATTCATTTAAGGCAGTAATACCAAAGGAAGCAGTTGCTGATTCCAGTAAGGGCTTAATCTTATCGTGTATTCCCAAATGTCCGCCATAAAAACCGCCCTCACAGTAGGCAAGGGGATTGGTAGAAGCGCGCAGTTCACCCAGGTAATCATAGGTGCGAATGTGAAGCTTACGGATCAGGCCCAGATAATAATCCAGAACCTCATAAAAATCCTTGCTTTCCTGTCTGGCCTTTGCAAGAATCATAGGCAGATGAAGGCTTACGGCACCAATATTAAAGCGTCCGGTAAAGACGGGGGCATCCTCCTCACTGGCGGGATACATGCCCCCCTCCCTGTACCAGGGGGAAAGGAAAGCGCGGCAGCCCATGGGGCTTATTATCTGGCCGTATTCTTTATATATGCCTGAGACATAGCCTTCCCCGGTAAGACTTAACCAGTCGGGGTACATGGTTTTGCTGGAGCAGCGGATTCCGGCTTCAAAGACCTCTTCCAGCTCACAGCCCTCTCCATGGAGGTTCTCATCATAGAGAAATACAATCTTGGGAAAGAGTACCGGTTTCTTGCATTCTTTTTTGCCCTGTCCTTTTCTGCGGACATCTAAGAGAGCAATGGAAGCCATCCTGGCAAAGCGGCCTCTTCCGGTTCCGGCACTAACGGTAATAAAAGGGTAGTCGCCACGGCTTGAAGCAACGGTGTTGAATTTATATTCCCAACCCTGAAAGCCCTGTTCAAAGTCTATCTTCACATCCTTAAGAGCTTCTTCCTCTGCTCTTTCGGAAGGAATTCCAAGAGAAAGGTATTTTTCATATAAGAGCTTGTAGGATTTCTCTGCAAAGGGCTCTAACAATAAATCCACACTGGGAACGGTAAAACCGCCGTATTGCTGGCTGGCGGCACTAAGAACAATATCGCCGATAACGTCAAAGGCTACATTTAAGGTCTTAGGCTCGTTATACCAGAGGTTGCCCATCTCAAAGCCGCCTTCCAGCACACTTTTTACATCAAAAAGGCAGCAGTTCATGGTGTCCCTTCTGGCAGACATGTCGTGAATATAGATATAACCGTCTCTGGCAGCCTGTAATTCCTCTGTGGTGAGAAAGAATTTCTGGTAAAGCTCCTTATTCAGCTGGTTAAAGATAAGGCTTCTCTTTGTAGATACCAGTGCACTGTCGGTGTTGCTGTTCTCCTTGTCCCCAATATACATAATGGACTGGCTCTTTTTATATACCTCATCCAGCATATGTACGAAATCCTGTTTATAATTGCGGTAATCACGGTAGCTCTTGGCAACCAGCGGGCTGGTCTGCTCTAAGGCACCTTCTACGATATTATGCATTTCACGGATATAGATTTCTTCCTTGTTCATGGAAAGAACCTTATCCTCCACAAATTTACAGATAAAATCGTGCTCCTCATCTGTAAATTGAATCAGAGCACGCTGTGCAGATTTATCTACTGCCTGTATGACCTTTTGTACATTAAATTCTTCCTTTGTATTATCCTTTTTTACTACTCTTATCATTGGACTTTTAAACCTTCTTTGCTTCATATTTACTGGGAAACCACCCATATTGTGTATTATTATAACACATCAATACAAGATATAGTAGATGTAAAATGAAAAAAATAAAAAAAATTATTGGGATTTTTCTCTAAAAAGTCTCCTTATGCGCTCAGACCGGGGGATGGCGGCCGGTGCTGTTAGGTTGAAATAAGAGGTTGGTGTTCTTATTTAGTACTTTCCAATTTAGATGGTTTATGATATCCTTGTATAGCAAAGAGTTTGATTGAAACACCTGATTATTGCAGTTCAGGGGATGCAAAGCGGGATACTCTCGTAACCCGGCAGGAATAGAAGGAGCAATAATAGAATGAATTTGCTGAATGTAGAAAAGATGAGCAAAAGCTTTACAGATAAAGTACTGTTTGACAAGGTTTCTCTGGGAATCAGCGATGGAGATAAAATCGGAGTTATCGGTATAAACGGAACGGGAAAATCGACCCTTTTAAAAATAATAGCGGGCCTTGAGGAACCGGATGAAGGCGGAGTGGTAAAGGGAAAGAATATCAGAGTGGAATATCTTCCCCAAATTCCCGAGTTCGATGAAAGCCTGAATATCCTGGAAAATGTAGTGAAGGATAAAAAAGCCCGGGAAGAATACCGGGATTTGGAAGGGGAAGCCAGAGCCATGCTTCTAAAGCTTTCCATTTCCGACGTTACAGGGAGCACCGCTGCCTTGTCGGGAGGCCAGAAGAAGAGAGTGGCATTAGTCAGAACCCTTCTTACACCGGCAGAGATTTTGATACTGGATGAGCCTACCAACCACCTGGATGACGCCATGGCTGAGTGGCTGGAGGATTATTTGAGGAAATACCAGGGGGCCTTTTTAATGGTAACCCATGACAGGTACTTCCTTGATAAGGTAACCAATAAGATAGTAGAGATTGATAAAGGTTCTCTTTATACCTATGCTGCCAATTATACAAAGTTCTTAGAGCTTAAGGCAGCCAGAGAGGACATGGAAGCAGCAACGGAGAGAAAGAAGAAGAGCCTGTACCGCATGGACCTGGAGTGGATGCTGCGGGGGGCAAGAGCCCGGTCTACCAAGCAGAAGGCCCATATTATGCGCTTTGAGGAGCTTAAGAACCGCAAGGTGATAGAAGAGGATAAGGCGGTGGAAATCAATGCCCTTTCTTCAAGACTTGGTAAGAAGACCATTGAAATCAACGAAATTTCAAAATCCTATGGTGATAAGCTGCTTTTCAAGGATTTCAGCTATATCATGCTGAGAGGCGACAGGCTTGGGATTGTCGGTCCTAACGGAAGCGGTAAGTCGACCCTTCTTAAAATCATCACAGGAATCCTGAAACCGGATGAAGGCTCGGTTATTACCGGAGAAACGGTTAAGATCGGCTACTTTTCTCAGGAAAATGAATATATGGACCAAAGCCTCAAGGTGATTGATTACATCAGGAATGTGGCAGAATATATAGAGACCGCAGATGGAACAACTACTGCATCCCAGATGCTTGAAAGGTTTCTGTTTTCGGGAAGCCTCCAGTATTCCCTTATCTCAAAGCTTTCAGGCGGAGAGAGAAGAAGGCTTTACCTGCTTAAGGTTCTTATGGAAGCACCCAATGTCCTGATACTGGACGAGCCCACCAATGACTTGGATATTACCACTCTTACAATCCTGGAGGATTATCTGGATACCTACGATGGAATTGTACTGGCAGTATCCCATGACAGATTTTTCCTGGACAGAATAGCGGACAGAATCTTTGCTTTTGAAGCAGGCGGTGTAATCAGACAGTATGAGGGCGGCTTTACGGATTATAAGGAAAAGGTTCTGGAAGAAAGAACGGCAGAGGATAAAGCTCCGGCAGAAAATAAAGGTTCCGTAAAAAATACAGAGGCGTCCGATATCTATAAGGCAAAGCCGAAGGAAGCAAAGTTAAAGCTGTCCTATAAAGAACAGAGAGAATACGATACCATAGAAACTGAAATCTCCTCTTTGGAAGAGCGTCTTGCAGACCTTGAAGGTGAAATAGAGACAGCGTCTGCCGATTATACAAAGCTGAATACCCTTATGGCAGAAAAGGAACAGCTGGAGAAGAGCTTAGAGGAAAAAATGGAAAGATGGATGTATTTGTCAGAGCTTGTGGGAGCAATACAGGCACAAAAAGATGGCATGAAATAAAAAGAATTACTATAAAAATTTAATAAAAGGAGGAATTATAAATGACAAAGATTGAAGTAGTAAGAGCAGAAATGGTTAAGGCAATGAAGGCAGGAGACAAGGGAAGAAAGGATGCATTATCCGCACTTCTTACAGCCCTTAAAAATGTGGCAATAGATAAAAGAGCTGATTTAACAGAAGAGGAAGAAAATGCTGTAGTGCTAAAGGAAATGAAGCAGTTGAAGGAAACCCTGGAATCTGCTCCCTCCGACCGTAAGGACATTATTGATGAATGCAATCAGAGGCTCTCTGTATTAGGCGAATTTGCACCTGTTTTTTTAAGCGAAGAGGAGATTAAGCAGGAAATACAAAGTGTCCTTTCAGGGCTTGGAATTACATCCCCTACGGCAAAGGACAAGGGAAAGATAATGAAGGAATTGATGCCGAGAGTAAAGGGCAAGGCAGACGGCAAATTGGTAAATGACTTGGTAGCGGGGGTATTCACAGAATAACATTGCCAACGGGCAAAATAAAGCATACAGTCATCATATAGAAAGAGCCGACAGCAGTGATTTGGAGAGCGTTTCAAGTTCCGTGTAAACGGTAAAACCAATGTAAAATATGTTGATAGTTATTAAGGGCAGAGACTGATTTTTGGGTTTCTGCCCTTGCTTGTATTATAAGACGATTTTTGAACATGTCAAGAAAACCATCTTAAAATCATGATAGTTCCGGGATTATCTTAAACGTTCTTCAAAA
>JAEYPZ010000109.1:0-3870 GCA_023410275.1 Bacillota bacterium | reverse complement strand
GAAGTAATCAGATGCTCGATCCCTTCCACTACACTGCTGCATAAATTGACCATCACTACCAGCTGATTCATTTTGCCTGTCGCCATACGTTGATCCTTTCCTGTCACTTGTTTCAGTTCCTTTGTATCTATCCTCTGTTATTTTAGCACTGTTAAAAGGAGAAAGGCAAGTTATAATCAAGTTGATTCATAAACTTGTTTTGCATCCCCAGGAAGTTCTCTGACATGTTTTAAATATCCCATGCAGTTAGATGCCTCCGTCATGTCATAGAAAAAGCCGAGCTCACATGATACAAAAACTGCCGTCTCATGAAACAGGTTACACATTATTTCCACCGCTTCCCAGATATGTTCTGCCTCTGCATCCGCATATGTCTTTAAATATCTCTCCCATTCTCCATCTGACAACCACCGGTTCATATCCTTACCGGCCTTTCCGATACTGCATGAAAAACCGGTCGCAATTCCGATTTTCCATGATAACAGAGTCACCAGCTGGGGCCGTATGTAATGATTGAGCATATCCTGCACATATGGAATCTCATTCCTCCACAAGCCCTTGGCCACATTATCAAGACACCACCAGAATTCATTACAGGTACATAGAAATTCTGTTTCCGAAGGCCTTTTCACCCAATGGCTCTGGTCTGATGATTCCGGAATTACAGGTAGAATGTTATCTTTGTCCAATAAAATTTTGCAGAGCCGGTCGGCAGATATATCTTTTAGGGCACGATCTGGAATCATCACATGAAGATCCAGCCTGTTACCGTCTGAAAACTGTATTAACCACCCATAGCACTCGTCCTTCTTATGGGGATAAGCCGGGTTTTCATCTGGATACTGCATAAAAAGCCGGTCTCCAAACCGGTCGATCCACGAAGTATCTTTAATAAAAGACTCCGTCTCTTTTACTATGTAAACTATATCATAATCCTGAAACAGATCCCGCACTGCATTTGGATTTGTTCTGGACCCGCCCATGTAAACTCCCCTGATTCGGTCATCAGCCTGAGCTGTACCAAGAATCAGATCATACATTTCTTTTTCGGTTCTCATTATTCAACCCCTCCTCAAACTTCATCCCCTCACTGTAGACAATCAATCAGCCCAGAGAATTTATTAATATGATAATCCGCATATTCTAAAATCTTTATTCTTTCCACCTCCGGTTTTACATCTAAATATTCAGAAAAAACCGTTTTCATTCCAGCCTTTTTTGCCCCCTGCAACTCATCTGAACCGCCATCGCCTGCAAATACGCTCATTTCCGGCGTAGTGCCCATTTGTTCCATGGCATATTGGTATATTCTAATGTCCGGCTTTAACATTTTTACATTACATGAAAATATAGATAAATCAAATAATTCATATAGCGGTGAATCTTTCCAATATTTACAGTCAATTATATCTGCATTACTGATCAGACATGTTTTAATACCCAGATCTCTAATGGCTTTTAACGTTTTCAGTATCTCCTCATCCACATTGCCCAGGACCCTCCTCATCCGCTTCTCCCGTCTATCCAAAAGCAATTCTTCCTGCTCTTTTGTTACGGAAAACGGGAGTGTTTCCACAATACCCTCAATAATCTCCTGTTCTGTGTTAACATGCCCCACGGCACGCTCTTTATAAAGGGCTGTCTCTTCTGAATATTGCTCCCATTCTGATGGACTAAGGTTTAAAATTTCACATTCCATTGGACTTTGGTTATGTGGAACAATCAGTGTAAAAAACAAATCACAAAAAAGTACTTTTATCATTTGATACCCCCTGATTAAAACTTGACAATGAGACCAGATTATATGGTAAACGATATAACGTTAGTGTTTACACAGGCAGGAGGGCAAACCTGCGTACTGCCCTCCTGAAATTATTATTTATTTTCCTCCAGCAGCTTTCTCACATTGCCAGAAGATCACGTTATGTTACGGCTAAATAAATCCGTCTCCTCTAAAAGGCTTTCAATCGTATCAAGATTTAATCGGTGAAGCAGCTCAATCACATAGGGATTTTCAGCCGGATGCTGATAGGTTGCTTTCTCTCCATATTCATTAACCAGCTCAGTTCCTTCCTCTTTCCCCAGAACGGATCTTGGTCCGCCTACGCAGCCGCCCACACAGCCCATTCCTTCATAGAAGTTTGCATCAATCTTTCCGTCTATAATATCCTGAATCATCTTTTTACAGGCAGGAACTCCATCCGCCTGCTTTGTGCGGATCTGTATTTCCTTCTGAGGACTGATCGCCTTGACGGTATTTTCCACTGCTTCGCTTACCCCGCCCTTTCTTGCATAGATGCGGCCGGCTTTGGATGAATGATCCTTTTCACTTTCTTCCATCACTGCAGGATCAATTCCCAGAGCGTCGAAAATATTTTTCACTTCCTGGAACGTAAGAACATAATCCACTGCACCAGCTAAATCTTTTTCCCTTGCTTCAGCCTTTTTTGCAAGACAGGGGCCAATAAATACAGTCAGCGCATCCGGGTGAAGTGCCTTTACCACTTTGGCACATGCAACCATGGGGGACACGGAGCCAGGTACGTGTGGTACCAGCTGATGATAAACCTTGCGGATCATGCCGATCCACATGGGACAGCAGCAGCTGGTCAGCTGGTAATCTCCGCTGCCCTTAATGTTTTTATCAAATTCCAAAGCTTCTTTTAACGTCAGGATATCTGCAAATAAAGCAACTTCAAGCATTCCGTCAAATCCCACTTCTTTTAATGCGCTTCTAAGCTTTCCCGGGGTAACATCACTGGAAAACTGTCCTAAAAATGCCGGTGCTATCATTGCATAAACCAGTCCTTCTGCACTCCTTACTGCTTTGAGAGCAGGGATGATATCCGTGCTGGCTGTCAGCTTTTCTCTTGCACAGCCGTCAATGCATTTTTCACAGCCTAAGCATAATTCAGGATCAACCACCACTCCATCTTCCTCTGCCTTAAGCGCTCCAAACGGGCACCTCTTAATACATTCCTTTTGTTCTCCATCTCCACAGTCACAGTTACCTGTACGAATTACAATTGGATGCTTTTCGGGATTCAGCAGGCAATCCAGATGATAGGGATCATAAGTATTGCCGTTTTCTGCTTCCTCCGGATTAAAATTACCTGACAGTGCCTCACTTACCGTACGCTCGTAGAGTTCTTTAAATGTCTGCATAAATTACCTCCCGCATGTATGCTTTATGTTCTGTATCACATAATCTATTATCATTCCTTTTTTCTTTCTTACTATTCCAGTAAACTCCTGATTACAGCGAATGATTAAAATATAAGTCTTTTGTAATTGCATATATCGTGCAATCACAGATTCCCATATTATTCTTCCCCGCCTGACGCATGGTTCCCTCATACAGCATTCCGGCTGCTTTCATAACTCTGCCGGAATTAGGATTATTGGTATCATGTCTTGCACACACCCGGTTAAATCCAGCTTCTTCAAACAAAAAGCCCATCACTGCCTTTAAAGCTTCCGTCATAATACCTTTTTTCCAATACTCCTCGCCAATGCAGTATCCGATTTCTGCCTCTTCAATCTCTTCATTCATGCGTACCACACTGATACTTCCAATGGCCTGATGGTTCTCCTTCCATTCTATACACCAGTTAAAGTTCTTAGGATTTTCATAATCCTTCACCCATGCGTTAAGAATCTCCTGTGAATCCTCTGCAGTCTTATGAGCCGGCCAGGTTAAAAATCTGGTGACATGACTGCTGTTTGCCCAGTTATTATACATATCATGGGCATCCGCTTTGCAAAACGGACGTATTACCAACCTTTCTGTTTCCAAAACAACCGTACCTGGGAAATTCATCGCAATTCCTCCTGACTGATCTCTATTACTGGAAAAGTAATCCAAATATA
>JAEYPZ010000040.1:0-81360 GCA_023410275.1 Bacillota bacterium | reverse complement strand
GCCCACGAGTTATCTGTTTGATGATATGTCCAGCACAAAAGCTTCAGAGAATTAGGACTTCTTATACATTGGAATGAAGCAGGAAGCTTTCTATTTTGTGCAAACTGCCTGCCCCTTGTGAAAAACAGCCGGTTTGCCTATTTCCAAATCCAAAAAATACCGTTATTTATTGCATTTTCAGCCTGAAAACTGCTAACAATAAATAACGGTATTTTATAAAATCTATTCTATTGTCCTGATGCCGGTTGGTCAGTTGGAGTTACTGCCTCATCACTGGAGACTGTTTCTTCACTTCCATAGATGAAACTATGAATCTCAGCTCTGGTTGCATCCCAATCCGTTGGCACTAAAACATCCACATTGTATTTTCCGATTGGTACTCTTTGGGAGCCATAACTTCCGTCAGTGGGGATTCTGTAATTCTGCAGTTCCTTTAAATTCATGCTTGCTCCCCATTGCAGATAATTGTTGAAATCAGAATTTGTTATATCCGTATCAATCTTCACCTTGTTAAGCATATCATTCATTAATAGACCTAACTGAAGCAGATTTTTACTCTTTATTTTATCAAATATCGCATTTAAAACTGCTCTCTGTCTCTGTGTTCTGCCAAAATCATTGTTTTCCGTTCCGGTAGATACCTTACGCACCCTGCAATAGCCAAGTGCCTGATTGCCGTTCATAAGCTGTGTTCCTTCATGAACTTTCCGGTAGGCAGGATTGGAAATATAGTTGGTTCTATTCAGGTAACTTGCTTCTTTCGCTGTCAGAGTGACATCTACACCGCCAACCAGATCGACAATCTGTTCAAAGGAAGAGAAATTAACCATCATATATCCATCAATATCTATTCCAAAATTCTCTTTTATCGTTTGATATAAAAGGTCGATACCGCCTAAGGAATAAGTTGCATTCAGCTTATTGTTATCATGTCCCGGTATCTGTACATATATGTCACGCATAATGGATGTGAGCTTTACCGTTTTGTCCTTGGTATTCATGGAAGCGACAATCATAGAGTCCGTATTGGTTGCCCCGCCGATTTCTTCCACACCAATCAGCAATACATTAATTACATCCTTATCAGGCTTTACCGGAACAGGGGTAGGTGTCACATTGTTATTGACTTCTTCCCCTGACGGCTTGTTGCCTTTATTGTAATCCAGCTTATTGTATATATAATTTCCTGCCAGGCTAAATAACAGTTTTTGTCCTCCCGGCGTGAATACCAGCAGTGCCAGTGCCAGCATAATACCTGAAAATATAATCGTAAATATTTTTAAACCTTTCGGAAATTTCTTTTTCTTATTCATTTCATTTATTGTATCCGTAGTATTATCCTCCAACTCTGAGCTGATCTGCTGTGCCAAAGAAGCATTCACTTCCTGCATAAAATTGTCATTTGCATCACTATAGCTGTTAACGCCGGCTTCCAAGCCTCCCGTATAAGAAGACCATTTACCTTTATTTTTCTCCGCATCCGTTTCCCCCAAGGAATCTCTGCCTTCTTTCTCTTGATTATCCATACCTGCTCTCCTATATAATCCATAATTATACTATGTTTCCATTACAAAGGAAATAAAATATTTAATTATTTAAAATTTTGCGTTAAATCTCGAACAATTATATCACAGCTTTTCGTAAAATGAAAAGTGTATTTTATAAACTTAAGAATAACTTAATGAATCCGTATTGTATTTATTATAATTTGTTTTTTTTACCGCTGTCATTCAGGAGTTCAATGTCAAATCAACAAAAGACTGCCAGTAAAACACATAAAATTATTACTCTTTTACGGTGTTTTACCGGCAGTCTTTCTTTTCATTTGCTTTTAATTTGGATTATTTTGATAATTTATCCAGCAGTTTCACAATTTCTTCGATTTTTTCGTCCTTATCCTCTTCACTTCCCCGTTCAAAGCTATCCTTTACACAGCTTTTTAAATGGGACTGGATGATTTCATTGTTTACTTTTTGCAGGATTGCCTGGGTAGCTGACAGCTGATTTGAAATGTCAATACAATATCTGTCGTCTTCCACCATTTTCAGCAAACCATCTATCTGCCCTCTGGCAGTTTTTAACAGACGTGCAATCTTTTCTTTATCCGCTTTCATAATAATCTCTTCCCCGTTCTATCTTCCAAAAAGCCCTTTCTTCTCTGCTATGGAAACTACTTCATATCCTGCGTCGGTAACAGCATTGATAAACACATCATCGTTAATATCAGCAGAATAGTCAATTACAGCTTCCTTCTTGCCAAGATTTACTTTAGCGCTCACTCCGTTAATATCATTTAAAGCCTTTTCAACTCTTGCCTGGCAGTGTCCGCAGGACATTCCTTCAATTTTCATTACCTTTTTCATAATTCTACCCAGCCGTAATCACGGCCTTCCTTTCTTTTATTATATATCAAATTTACCTGTTTGTCATCTTTAACGTCACTTAACATTTTTAGGAAGATTTTCTTTTCCTTTTTCCTTACAGAGTTTTAAATTTTGGTTTGAAAAAGCGAAGTCTAAGTGCATTTGTGACAACGCATACAGAGCTTAAACTCATGGCGGCAGCTGCGAACATGGGATTTAATTTCCAATGCAGTATACCATAAAACACACCCGCTGCCAACGGAATACCGATGGTATTGTAAAAGAAGGCCCAGAAAAGGTTCTCTTTGATATTCCTTATGGTTGCCTTACTGAGGGCGATTGCCGTAACCGCATCCATTAAATTGCTTTTCATAAGTACGATATCGGCGGATTCAATTGCAATATCCGTTCCGGCCCCAATGGCAATTCCCACATCAGCTCTTGCAAGGGCAGGTGCATCATTAATACCATCCCCGATCATGGCTACCTTTTTGCCAGCCTGCTGAAGCTTTCTTACTTCACTTTCCTTATCCTGAGGCAGCACCTCTGCTATGACCTTATCTATCTGAAGCTGCTTTCTGATAGCTTCCGCCGTCTTTTTATTATCCCCTGTGAGCATAACCACATCAATACCAAGGCTTTTCCATTCCTTAATAGCAGTGACACTGGTGGGTTTAACAACATCAGCCACAGCTATCAAGCCTAAGAATTTACCACCCTTCGCAAAGAACAGAGGGGTCTTGCCGTCTTCCGAGAGTGCTTCCGCCTTCTTAAGAAGCTTTGCGGCATCAATTCCCTGCTCTTCCATCATAGAGAGATTTCCGGAATAATAAGTTTCATCCTTATCCTTTGCTATAATACCTCTGCCTGACACCGCCTTAAATTCCGTAACCGCAAGAGGCTCAACAGCCATTTCCTTTGCCTTTTCCAGGATAGCTTCGGCCAGGGGATGTTCGGAAGGCTTCTCAATGGTGGCGGCAGTCCTTAAAAGCTCTTCTTCGCTGACACCTTCTGCTGTCAGGATATCAGTGACCCTTGGCTTTCCTTCCGTGATGGTACCGGTTTTATCAAGGATTACGGTATTTACCTTATGAGCTATCTCCAGGGCTTCTGCGGACTTAATCAGAATTCCGTTGCTAGCTCCCTTTCCTGTTCCTACCATAATGGCAACAGGTGTGGCAAGACCCAGCGCACAGGGGCAGGAAATTACAAGTACTGCTATTCCGATGGAAAGTGCAAATTCAAAGGGTGCTCCTGTGAGCAGCCAGACCACAGTTGCCAATACAGCTATGGTTATAACCACCGGCACGAATACCCCGCTGATTTTATCCGCGAGCTTTGCTATCGGTGCCTTGGAGGAGTTGGCGTCCTCTACAAGCTGTATTATCTGTGACAGGGTCGTATCGTCTCCTACCTTTTCCGCACGGAACTGAAAGTATCCTGTTTTATTTATTGTTGCACCTATTACTTTGTCTCCTGCACTCTTTTCTACCGGGATGCTCTCACCGGTCAGTGCAGATTGATCCACTGCCGTACTTCCTTCAATAATCACACCGTCTACAGGGATGCTCTGGCCCGGCCGAACTGCCAGGATATCACCGATTGCAACTTCCTCTATTGGTATTTCTTCTTCTTTTCCCTCTCTTATCACCACGGCAGTCTTCGGTGATAAGTCCATAAGCTTACTGATTGCCTCGGAGGTCTTGCCCTTTGACCTGGCCTCTAAAAATTTCCCTAAGGTTATAAGGGTCAATATGGTAGCCGCCGATTCAAAATAAAGGTCCATGGAATAACTCATTACAACGTCCATATCCATATGTCCAAGACCATATCCGATTCTGAAAATGGCAAATACGCCATAGCATATGGCAGCACCGGAGCCAATAGCAATAAGGGAATCCATATTGGGATGGCCCTTAAAGAGGGTTTTAAAGCCTACCTGATAATATTTACGGTTTACATATACGATAGGCAGAGTCAGTAAAAATTGCAGAAAAGCGAAGGTTATGGCGTTCTTTTCGCCGTGGAGGAGCGAGGGCAGAGGAAATTTAAACATATGTCCCATGGCAATATAAAGCAATGGTATTAAAAAGCAGACGGAAATGATAATCCTCTGTTTCATTTCTTTTAATTCCGACTGTACTTTATTCTCCGCAGTTTCGCTGCTCTTTGCCTCGTTTCCCTTTACAAAGACAGCCGCATGATAGCCTGCATTTTCCACCGCATTAATAATTGTATTCTGACTGGCTGCTTCGCCGTCATAATCTACCAGCATACTGTTACCAAGCAGATTGACAACAACGGAGCTAACACCCTGCACATTTTTAACACTTTTTTCAACAGCCGCAGAGCAGGCAGAACAGGTCATTCCGGTAACAGAAAATTTCTGATTCATAATGTCCCCTTTCATGAATAGTAATGCTTGTGATATATTTTAATATTCCCCATTTTGCATAAAACTAATGATGCAAGCAGCAGAATGGCAGCCATGTCACTACCATACCCCCGTGGGGTGTCTATATTATTAAAATACATCATCTTTCTTCGTCTGTCAAGTCGATTTTAAAAGATTCTCATTCGATATATCTGATTGCCAAAAGCCCTATAAAGCTTCTGGCTGATTTCTCAGAAGATCATAGAGCTATTGGTTCACAAGGGATACCATACCCTTTGCTTTTCTTATCATTATACTTTTCCTTCGGGCCGGTTATCCTTTTCCGGAATTAATTCTGGTAGACCTCAAACTCCGCAACCTGCCCGCCGCCGGATCCGGAATTTTCCGTAAATACCAGCTGTACATACCTTGCCTGGGTATCACGAAAAAGCAGCTGTACTTCGTTTCCCGTATCCGGGTCAAAGGTATATTGCCTGCTTTCAAGAAAGGGAGTGAAGTTCTTTCCGTCATCGCTTAAGTTCACCGCAAAGGTCTGGGTTCGCTTTCCCCATATTGCCATGGGGCTTAATGCTACTCTTACTGCATGAAACTTCTCCTTGCTCTCCAAATCCACCGTAAGGTAATTGGGATAATCTGATTTTCCTTCCCAGTAGGATACTCCAAGGGCATCTCCGTCCGTTACTTTTCTGGGAGTATAAACGTCTGCAAAGCTGCTCGCCGTCACTTTCTTTTTCAGTGCGATATTATTGCCTTCCGGCAGTACCAGCTTATATTCTTTTTTCTTAAAATCCGGATGCTCCATGCTCTCTGTCTGGTCCGGTGCACTTACCACCGTTACCCTGGAAGCTTCGATTTCCTTGGGCGGCTCCTTTATTTTTCCCGGTGCAAAGCCAATCAGATAGATATCTGCCGCCAGCAAAAGTACAATAATAATGGGACGTACTATTTTCATATGCCTCTCCTCCATAGCCTTGGTTATTTCATGGTAATATTTTCAGTCGTAGCAGGGTCGGTTTCAAATTTGCCCTGGTCAGGACCTGTAATCTTCTCTCCCAGAATCTCCAGATTGCTGATGGTAACATTCTTGATTTTATGTGCCCCATCAAAGCCCTGGATTCTGGAAGGACTGAATTTCCCTGAAAGTACCTTTACATTCTCAATGGTCACGCCATCAATCTGACCTCTTTCTTTGGTAGAGGTCCAATTGGAGGTCTTTGGAATATCGAGGTCAATAAGATAGGGCATATTCTCTCCATCACCTGAGCCCATCTGTGCATTTTCAACGGTTATGTTCTGAAATGTTACGTCTTTTATCACTGCATCATCTGCATTATGTACGGATATGACCGGCTTGTGGAAGTTATTTAGAACGGTGATGTCTTTAAAGCTTATATCGGAAACAGACACCCCCGCCTGCTGCCCCTTATTGGTCTCATAGCCGATTTCCATAGACTGGGCAAAATCAGTCCAAAGCTGCATATTCTGAAAGGAAATACCGGAGGAACTGCCCTCATAATTCTTTACCACCAGAGAATCGTCCCAGCTTCTTACAAAGCAGTCTGATACCTTATAATTGGTGCAGGACTGCAGGGTAATACCATCGCCGTTGGGCCTTGAGGATATAATGCGGATACCGTCAATCACACCATTCGCTGAGCTTTTTGCAGAGCAGACCCATGCATTGGGATTCAATACGATAATATCCTTTAAGGTCACGCCGTCACAGTTATCAAATTTGAGCGGAATATAGGCGGTCCTGCCCATCCAGCCCTCAAAGCCGGAGCCGTCCAGAATTCCTCTTCCCTCTACCTTTATGTTCTTTGCAAAGCTGGCATTGACAATGCCATGTACAACTGCTCCGCCTGCCAGATATAAGGTCTGGTTATCCTCCAGTACGATATTTTCAATATTCCATTCACCCGGTCCGATGTATTTGACTGTATCGGAACTCTTTACAGGTGCTTTCGATTCAATTGCATTTGCAAATAGATGTAAGGCCCGTTCCGGTGAGTCATTAAAGGTCAGGGTATAATTATCCGGTCTGGTAATTGTAAAGGTTACTGTTTTTGCTGCCTTATCCACTTCAGGTTTAATGCCATAGCTGACCGGGCTTATTTTAACTGAGTTGAAAGCCCTGTCAGGAACACATACTTCAATTTTGGCGGTACCTTCAAAATCAAAGTATGTGACAGGAGTCCTTGACTGAGGTGGCATATAATTGGGATACCAGGCTCTGCTATGGTTTACATTGGTATCATAAACATAACAATCATAGCCGTCCACCTTAACTTTAGTGTCCGTGCAATGTAATAATGCAAAGTTCCTCTCCTTCTCCCCTGCACATACAAGGTCCTCCGCCGTGGCATCCTTTAAGGATTTCGGTCCTTCATACAGAACCAGCCTGGAGCCTTCATAGCTTATCCTATTACCGTCCTCTTCCGTTCTGCCCTTTAAATGTATTCCCGCCGCCGCTGCAGTTATAATAAGCGCGAGAATGGCAAACCACTCAATAATCATTACTGTTTTTTTCCTGCTTCCCATGTGCAGACCCATTGCCACAAAGGACTGAAAGAAGAAAATTGTGGCATCCTTTCTCCTTCTTATTTACTTTCAGCCCTATACTTTAAATTAAGTTGTCCCCTCTTTTACTTCTCTTATACTTCCAGGATAGTCTCCCAGTCAATGTCTGCGTTAAGACCCGGCGCCTCATAATCTGCACGAAGCTGTACATATTCCGTTCCAACTCCAAGGGTCTTCATATGTGCTGCCCTGCCTGCAACGATTCCGGCAAGGGAATCCTCTACTACCAGACACTCCTCATATTTTAGCTCCAGCTTATTGGCTGCCACCTCAAATACCTCCGGGTCCGGCTTAGACCTGGTAATGTCAAGACCGCAGCTAACCTTATCAACGTATTCCATCAGCCCGGTTCTCGTTAAGATAAGGGGGGCGTTCTTGCTTACAGAACCGATTCCTATGAGAATTCCCCTGCTTCTCAGCATTTTAAGGCAATCAACTGCTCCCGGAAGTATGGCGTTCTCATCCAGCCCCGTAAGAAGCTCCTTGTAGAGATTATTCTTTCGTTCCGCCATTTCTTCTTTCTCCGCCGCCGTATAAATCCTGCCGCCCTTACTAAGGACCACTTCCAGGGATTCCATCCGGCTTACGCCTTTTTGCCTTTTATTATCCTCCTTTGTAAATTTATCAATGCCAAGCTCCTCCGCTAACATCTTCCAGGCTTCAAAATGCATTTGGTCCGTAGACACCAGCACCCCATCCAAATCAAAAATTACTCCTTTAATCATCTCATCATCTCCTGAAATTTATTTTAATTTTCATGTATACAGCAGGCTGACTTGCAATACTGCATAAGGACTGCCAGTTACGTTTTCTGCCCCTTTAGTGGAATAAGGGTTCTCGCGTAACAAAACTCCAAAACAACTCCCTTGGTCATCGTCCGCTTCCATAAGCCTCCTTTATGCCTTTGCCGTTCATGGAATCCTATTTAATCTGTACATTTTACGAAAAATATGGTAAACTGTTTACACTGAAGTTTAACATTAAACCTTCGAAAGAAAGGAACATGAAAATGACCACCATTAAAGATATTGCACAGGCTGTAGGGGTAAGCTTTACCACTGTCTCCAATGTAATCCACGGTAAGACAGGCCGTGTATCGGCAGAAACCATTACCCGTATAAACGAAGCCATTGACAGACTGGGTTATGTTCCGAATATGTCCGCGCGCTCCCTGGTGTCCAGTTCCTCAAAAGTTATCGGAATGATAAGCCATCTTACTTCAAATAAAAAAGAAAGTATCGTAGAAGACCCCTTTCACTCTGCCTTTATCGGTTCCATTGAAAAAACCTTACGGGAAAACGGCTATTATTTAATGCTGCGTACAGTTGAGACCACCTCGGATCTGGTAAACTTTTTACACAACTGGAATGTGGACGGCCTGTTCTGTACCGGTGTATTCCAGGATGAGTTTTTTGAAGCTTTGACAAACCTTAAGATTCCTGTTGTACTGATTGACAGCTACGTATCCCATCCTAATATCTGTAATGTAGGCCTGGAAGATTATCAAGGAGGCTACACTGCTGCCAGGTATCTGATTGATAAGGGGCATAAGAACATTGCCTTTGCTTCACCCAGTATCAAGGAAAAGGGCGTTGTTTATGAACGTTTTCTGGGATATAAGAAAGCCCTGGAGGAAGCAGCCATTCCCTTCCGCAGAAATATCGTATTTGAGCAGGAGCTTGATACGGCAACGACCATTGCTCTTGGTACCACTCTGGCAGCCCGTAATGATATCACCGCAGTCTTTGCCACCGCAGATATTTTAGCCGCCGGTATTATGGCCGGCCTGAAGGAAGCCGGTAAAAGAGTCCCTGAGGATATCTCCGTTATGGGCTTTGATGATATCAATTTATGCCAGCTGACCTGCCCTACCCTTACCACCATTCACCAGGATGCCCCCTTAAAGGGAAAGCTGGCGGTTTATTTTCTAATGGATAAACTGGACAATAAGCCCATACTTAACAAGGAAGTTATCCTTCCAATCCATCTTGTTGAACGAAACAGTGTAAAATCACTTCTTAGCTAGCCAGAAAGGGGATGTATAACATGTAAAGCTATTCATCCCCTTTTAAACATTCTATAATGGAATGTGAAAATTACCTTTCTTTCACATTTGATTCATTTAGCCCTACATCCGTTGTTTTCAGAGCATCTGTTGTTCAGAGCTTCTGTGTTATCAGAACATCCGCTGTTTTCAGAACATCCCCTGTTATCAGGTCATCCAGCCCAATTTCATATTTTTAATTCCAATTAATCTACGTGTATCTTCTCCACACCGGCTTCTTCACCCGTTACCGTTACCTGATACAAATCTCCCAGAAAAAAAAGTTTAAAGCTTAACCTGCTCCACCCTTTTGGAAGCTTCGGCTCTGCTTTTAATATACCATTTTCAATATGGATTCCTCCAAAGCCCTCCACTGCTGTCATATAAGCGCCGCCGCTGGCCGCCGGATGGGTACCTCCGATATAAATGAGCCCTGCCCACTGCTTTCCGCCCTCTGTCAAATCTGCCTTGGCAGACTTAATAAAGAAGGGATAGGCCTTATCCGCCATATCACACTTACAGGCAAGCATGGAATACATACAGGCACTTAAAGAAGAACCGTGCTCTGTTCTTGGTTCATAGTAGGACCAATTGGTATAAAGAATATCCCTGTCGTATTCTTTGGAAAAAAGATTGATCATGGTTACTACATCCGCCTGCTTTATTACCTTGGTATGTGAGGCAACCCCATATGCCCCTCCCCAATATTCCTTCTCGTTCAGGAGCCTTGATTTGACCTCGGAAACAGTTGCTTCTTCCATCTGCTCATATCCGTCAAACTGCTCAATTACCCCTGTACTTTCATGGGGCTGCGGAATATACAGATGTCCGGCCGCATCCTTGAATTTATCAAGAAGCTCTTTACCGCCTGTGCCGTCCTGTACCGGGTAATCCTCCAGCAGCTTTATGGCGGAATCAAAGGTGAATTTGGCCATGCGGTTTGTATAGGCGTTATTATTCACCCTCTCATGGTATTCGTCAGGGCCGATAACATCCCATAGCTCATACCTGTCCTTATTCACCTGCTTTACTAAAAGGCTGTAATAGAATTTGGCACATTCGATAATTACTTCTGCTCCGCCTTCCCTTAACAGGTCATCCTTTCCCGTAAATTCTGCATACCGCATAATGCCGTACACTACAGCTGCGGAAATGTGTATCTGCTTATCTTTAAAATAGGTTCTCATGGGACGTCCCGTAAATACATCCGTTACATTATAGTCGGAGCAGGCATCAAAACCGCCCTCCTGGCTCTCCCATGGATAAAAGGCTCCGTCAAAGCCATAGTCCTTTGCCTTTTTCCTGGCTCCGGACAAGGTATCAATACGGTATTTCAACAATGTCTTTGCGACCTCCGGTTCCGTAAAGAGGAAGAAGTCCAGCATAAACATCTCCGTATCCCAGAATACGGCTCCCTTATATGTCTGCCCGGAAAGGCCTCTTGCAGCAATGGACAAACTCTTTGAATGCCTGGGTGCGATACAATGAAGGTGGTAGATGGAATAATTCAGTGCTTCCATCACCTCATCATCCCCTTCAATGAGGACCTCCGATACCTTCCATAATTTTTCCCATCTTCCGCATTGCTTTTCTGACTGCTTTTCATATCCGTCTTTCCCGGCCTGTTTCACAAGAGCTTTTCCTTCTTCCCGGAAGCTCTCCGAATCCTTACTGGTATATACGCTGATATACTTATGGAAGATATATTCCTCCCCTGCTTTAACCCGGAACCTCAGATGCCTGATTATTTTTCTCCCGGTGCTCTCAATTTCTTCCTCCGCCTCAAAGACAGTCTCAAGGCCCTCACATACTAGGACCTCATCCCTGTTCTCATGAGTAATTCCCAGAGCGTGAATAACCCCTTCCTCCATACCGGTATCAATCTTGTCATAATGAGGTCCGTTGATATCCCAGACATCTCCGTCTATCCCCGTAAGAACCTCAAGGCTGCCGTCAAAGGAGGGCGTAATCTTAACCTTCAGGCAAATGAGGTGTTTTTCCTCCATACTGGCAAACCTCTCCGTTTCAAGGAGTATCCTGCCCTTTCCGGTCATAAAGCCGGTCTCCCTGGAAAAGATTCCATGCCTGAAATTCAGGGACATTTTATGGGAAAGGCACTCTTGCTCCGGAAGAGCATATTCCTCCCCGGAGACAAGTACCCTTGTATAAAGACCATTGGGTGCATTCAGCGGCTCCCTCCAGCCGCTTCCCACCTGGTCATAAATACCCGAAAGATTGACCGCCGGGAACTGTTCCTTCTTGAATTCCTCCAGTGTTCCCCTGATGCCCATATAGCCATTGCCGGTTAAGAACTTATTTCCAAGGCCTGTGGCTTTTTCTGTATCAAATCCATTTTCTTCTATCTTCCATTTCATCCTACATGAAATCCTTTCCTAACGGGTGATGGGAATTACCAATTCCTCCTGCCCCAAAGTATATGGCTTTCCATAAATCAGAACCTGTATGCCGGACCTTTTCCCGGAGGATATTTTCATACCTGCCTCATCCACACTGATGACAATGACATCCTCCTTAAAATGCACCTTAAAGGAATAGCCCTTCCACTCCTCCGGCAGAGAAGGAGCAAAGGAAAGCTCTTTTCCGTCAGACCTCATACCGCCAAAGCCATAGACAATGTTCATCCAGGCTGCTGCAATGGAAGTGGTGTGAAGACCTTCACCGGTATTCCGGTTGTAGTTATCCAGATCCATTCTGGTGGCAAAACCGAAGAATTTGTATGCCTCTTCTTCCTTCTTTAGCTGGGAAGCCAGGATGGAGTGGACAGAGGGTGAAAGAGAGCTCTCATGAATGCATCTGGGCTCATAATACTCGTAATTATTTTTTAACTGCTCTTCTGTAAAATCCCTGTTATACAAAAGCATCATCATCAGGACATCCGGCTGCTTTAACATATCATTACGGTATATTCTGTCATAGGTCCAATGATGGTACAGCGGAAATTCCGCTATGGGAATCTTATCTATATCCACATGGGGCAGGTTAAAGTATCCTTCATGCTGCTCAAATATGCCGGTCTCTTCGTCATAAGGAATGTACATATGCTCTGCTATATTACGGAAATAATCCATCTCCTCTGCAGTCAGATTACGTTCCTTCCGAATCTCCTGATATCCGGCAGGGTCTTTTCCGGCATATCTTTGTAAAACCTCCAGGGTATATTCCAGCGTCTTCTTTCCAAGATAGTTGGTATAGCAATTATTGTTTACCATCATCTGGAATTCGTCAGGCCCCATTACTCCATAGAAGCCGTAGCGCGTCTTATCTGCGCTCCAATCTCCCCGGCTTGCAAGCATCCTGCTTAATTCGATTAAGATGGGAAGGCCCTTTTCAAAGATAAATCCTTCATCCCCGGTTATGTTTTCATAATGCCAGAATCCATAAGCAACTGCTGTGGAAGCCTGAAGCTGCAGGCTGGCATGCTGCCAGAGGGAACAGCACTCTCTGCCTGTGATGGTAGCAATCGGATAGAAGGCCCCTTTACAGTCCAGTGCCTTTGCTCTTTCCATTGCCTCAGGAAGTGTCAGATAACGGAATTCCAGCAGATGCCTAGCCGCTTCCGCATTATTAAAGATATAAAAGGGAAGGCAGTAGGCTTCGGTATCCCAGAAGGTATTCCCGCTGTAGGCTTCCCCTGTTAATCCTTTTGCTCCGATAATGGTCCCTTTGTCAGCCCCATGATAGGTCTGGTGCATTTGGAAGATGCAGTAACGGATACCCTGCTGGTTCAATTCATCTCCCTCAATTACAATATCAGAATCCCTCCAAGTCTCTTCCCACCAGCTAAGAGTATCCTCCCTGAGCTTCTCATAGCTTAAGGACTTCAGTACCTGGCTGTTTTCCCTGCATTTCTTCTGAAACTCTTCCTTCTCCCGGTTACCGGTTCCCTTTCGGCTGATATTTCTGATAATCTTGGTGAACTCTGCCGTTTTTCCTTCCTCTCCTGAAAGCAGGAATTTTCTTACCAGCTTTTTCTCCTCTTTATAATCTGTCTTATCCTTGCAATCGCACTGAAACAGGCAGCTTACCAGAAGAGACTGGTCCGTACTGACGGTATTCCCCAACATGCTGATAGCGCTATCTTCTGATGCGGCTTCCGTTACGTTCCACATACATTTGCCGGTCATATGATGAATCTGGGTAAAATCAATACCGGAATAGAGGATTATCTCTCCTGAGAAATCAACAGGTGTAATTTTAACCCTTTGTACGGCGATTTCCGCCTCTTTCATCGATAAAAACCGTTCAAATTCAAGCCTGAGCTTTTTACCGCTCTTTAAAACCCAGGTATAGCTTCTGGTCAAGGTGCCGCTTTTTAAATCCAGCACTCTTTCAAAATCCCTGAAGGCGGCGGTATTAAGGTCTGCCGTCTCACCATCTGCTTCGATTCTTGTGTATAACCAGTCTGCGGAATTTACAATAAACTCCGTTCTGTCTATTATTCCTTTATAACCGGACTTCTCCAGTTCTGCCGCTTCATATATCCCGTTGAAATAATTACCGATAAGGCTGCCGCCTGAATAGCCTTCTTCAAAATAGCCTCTGGTTCCCATATATTCATTTCCCAGAGAGAATACCGATTCAGAAACCCTTGCATAGTCCTTGTTAAAGCCTTTCTCAATAATCTTCCATGGATGTATTTTATAATAAATATCTGCTGATTTTGCCATACTCTACCCCTTTAATGCTCCTGCTGCTGCGCCTTCTGTGATTTGTTTTTGGAAAATAGTAAATAAAATGATTGGAGGAATAATTGAAAAAGCTACTGCTCTCAGAACTTCAACATCTGTGGCGGTGGAAGTCCTGAACATGAATAAGCGGACCATAACCGTTTCCTTTCCCGAACCGTTTAATACCAGGTAAGGCAGGAGGAAATCGGACCAGGCAGCATTGATTGCAAATATCACTACTACCATAACGATAGATTTTGACAGCGGAAGTACAATGCTGGCAAAGGTCTTCAGATATCCGCAGCCGTCCAGCTTGGCAGCCTCTATTAATTCCTTTGGCAGTCCTTCAAAGAACTGTTTGAACAACACCACATAAAACGCATTGGCACCGAAGGAAAGCCACAAAGGTAAGAAGGACTGGTTCAATCCGATTCTGTTAATATTTACAAATAATGCAACAACGCTGGTTGTCGCAGGGATTAATAAGCTCCACATAACCAATCCGAAAACAACTTTATGTCCCTTGGGCTTTAATATTCCGATAACATATGCAATCAGTCCGTTAAAGATAACCGCACACACAACACTGCCGGCAACGGAAATCGAGGAGTTAATATAAAACTTGGCAAATTTTAAATCATTCCAGGTCTTCGAAAACGTACTGAAATCAAAATGGGAAGGCAAAATAGTTGCACTTCTTCTGAACTCCCTGATGTCCTTAAAGCTTGCCAGGAATACCCATACAGGCGGAAACAGGGAGGTTATGATAATAGCAAAACATATGATATAAATAATAATCAGCAATGTTTTGGTGCGTTTGGAATGAAGGTCATAAAAACGGACAACGCCGTCTTCTTTTTTTCTGTAATTATCAAAGAACATTCAAACACCCCCTAATCTTCTTTGGAAGCGGTAATTTTAAAATACAAGCCGCTTAATATAATTAACACGATACTCATCATAACGGACAGGGCGGCTGCCATGGGATAGTTGTAATCCCGGAAGGCGTAATTATATACCAGCTGCATAATGGAAATACTTGCATTGTTTGGTCCGCCGTTTGTCATAACCAATGGCTCGTAAATTATCTGGAACACAGAGATTATTTGCAGGATAAGTAAGGTCTTGCCCAGAGAAAAGATGCTGGGGACTGTAATGTATCGCATTCTGCTTAAGATACCCGCGCCGTCAATGGTTGCTGCTTCATACAGCTCGGGATTAATATTCGATATACCTGCCATATAAATTAAGGCAGTGGAGCCGGCCCCCTTCCAGGTCATTGCAGCCACAATAAGGGGAATGGTCCATTTGGGATTGGTGAGCCAAATCTGAGGTGCTACACCGATTTTATCCAGTAATATGTTCAAAACACCTGTATTTCCAGGACGGAAAAAGAATCCCCACATAAGTACGGTGGCAAGTCCCGGCATAATATTAGGAAAATATACTCCTACTCTGAAAAAGCTTCTGAAATGTGTTGTTTCTGTTATCAATACCGCCATGATAATCGGAACAAAAAATCCGATAATCAATGACCATAAAATATATACGAATGTGTTGGAAAATGCCGCCAAAAAATCCGGATGCTTTAATACCTTTATGTAATTGGTAAAGCCTATAAACTTGTCTAATCGGATTCCTTTTGCGGTATAAAGGGAGAGTCGGATACTTTCAACCAATGGCTCCCACACAAAAAATGCAAATAACAGGATTGTCGGCAGCATGATAAGCCATCCTGTTAAATCTTTTCTCTTTATCCTACCACCAGTTCCCGATGCCTTATTTGCCATGTTATTTTTCGTTCCAGCCACGTTATCTGCCCTCCTTGTAATTCAATTTTGTCTTATGAGAGTTGATGGGCATCTTGCTTAAGATCCCCATCAACTCATATGTCTATTTATTTATTAACGTTTTCGTCAAGAAGCTTCTGATAGTTATCGTTAGCTGTCTTCATAAGTGCTGCAACATCTGCGTTCTTGTCAGTAATAACTGCCTGAAGAACCTTTGTAAGCTCAGCATATAAATCCTGTGCGGAACCGGGTTCTTCCAAACGTAAGTTACCGTCTGTCTTAATGATGTTAAAGTAATCATTGAAAAGATTCATATCAACATTGCTGTACTCTTTCTGAACAGCACTTTCGGCATCCAGAACCTTCTGGTCAATCCAGCAGGGGAAACGTGGAATTACAGGTACACCGCTGTCTTTCTTGTTCTGGGCGTCTGCCTTCATACCGGCAACAGCATCATCGGTAGCAACGGGGGCTTTACCCATAACTTCAAGATAGTCAAGGGCTGCGTTAATCTGGTCGGGAGTAGCATCCTTGGAGAACATATAAGGAGTACCGCCGGATAAGGAGTACTGGCCGCCAGGACCTGCAGGCAGGGGTACTAAAGATAATTTGTCAACAGGCAGGCCATTGACCTGAGTAGGCTGGTTAACAGCATCATTCGCTGCTATATACATAGCTGCCGTGCCGGTTCCCAGGTTCACAAAACCGGTTCCCCAATCTTCATTGGTAGGATCGGGAGTAAGTACATCATATTCCCATTTTAAGGATTTTACATATTCCATTGCCTTGATAGCTTCCGGTGTATTTACATTAGCAACAAATTTGCCATCTTTTTCAAGAGTTAAGGTTGCACCGAAATCCCATGCAAGGTTGCTGAAATGCCAGCCGCCTGCATTATCCTTTGCCAGGAGGCAAAGACCGGCCTGGCCTGTCTTATCCTTGATCGTCTTAGCGGTCTGGGCAAGCTCCTCCCATGTCTTGGGATATTTAGGAATTCCCTTGTCATCCACCAGACCGGCTTCTTCAAAGAGTTCCGTATTTATCATAAGGCCAAGGGCATATCCGTCACGGGGAATACCATAAATCTTACCGTCCTTTGAAAGCAGGTTAAGTATTGAAGGATTCATTGCCGTATCCCAGCCTCTTGCCTTTAATTCATCGGTAATATCGGCTACGAAACCACCGTTGATCAACTTCTGAGGTTCTGTGTACCAGGTTTCAAAAATAGTAGGAAGATTTCCTGATTCTGCAAGGGAAACGAAGGTATCCGTTGCATATTTGTAATGGTCAGGAACAACCTCAACATTGGGATGTTTCTCATTGAAGGTCTTTACATAACCTTCATGAAGCTTAATATCGTCTGTTAAGGTGTCTTCCGGCCAGATGCCAAGCTTTATCTGGAATTTCTCAGCAGGAGCGGCTGTTGCTGCTTCCGTAGGCGTCGTTTCATCTGTTGCCGTAGGTGCTGCATCCCCCGTACTTGTATTTGCTGTGTTGTTATTCTTCTTGCAGCCGGCAAGCATGGCTGCAATTAACAAAAAGCACAGGAGCATACTAACAAGTCTTTTCGTTTTTTTCATAAATCTTCCCCTTCCTTATTTTAGGTTCTTATATAGTTTTACGTTAAACTTACCCTTTTTATTTTCTAGGCATTGTCCGTTTAACGTTAAACTTATTATAGCAGTTGTATGATTTGCTGTCAATAGGTTTTAATTATATTTTTCTATTGTATATATTGTATGGTAAAATGCTGCTGTGTGCAGAACCATTTAGAAATCTGCCATCCGCAAAACAAGCCGGAAAACAGTCCTGTGCTATCTTTCTAATATGGTCTTGGAAAGAAATCAGCCTGCCAAAAAGGGGAATGATACTATCTCCATAGTACACCCCCCTTTTTTGAAAAGCAGCTCACTCTTCCTATTCTTAATTAGTGTACCGCAATAAAGTACAGTAACACTAAAATTCCTAATACAATTCGGTAAATTCCAAAGGCCTTGAAATCATGCTTCTTAATATATCCCATAAGAAATTTGATAGCCAGAACGGAAACTACAAAGGCAGTTAACATGCCAAGTACTAGAATCAGTACCTCATTTCCGGTAAAATTGAAACCAAACTTCAGCATTTTAATTAAGCTTGCTCCGAACATAACAGGAATTGCTAAAAAGAAGGTAAATTCTGCCGCAACCTCTCTGGATACACCAATTAATATGGCACCCAGTATGGTCGCTCCTGATCTGGAGGTTCCTGGAATCAGGGAAAGTACCTGGAAGACGCCGATAATAATCGCCGTCTCATATGTAATGCCCGATAGCTTTCTGATTCTAAAATTCCCGCTCTTATTGCGGTTCTCGATAAGAATAAAGAGAATACCGTATACAATCAGCGTAATTGCTACTGTTACATAGTTATAAAACAGCGCATCAATTTTGTCGTCAAAGGGTATTCCAATTATCATGGCAGGAAGTATTGCTACGATAATTTTGAACCAAAGATTCATAATATCCCCTTTTATAAAGGGTTTATTTTTATCTTTCAACTGAAAGGGAAAGATTTTATTCCAGTAGAGAACAAGAACTGCAAAGATGGCTCCCAGCTGAATAACTACCCGGAACATTTCCATAAACTCCTTGCTGACATTTAAGGGCATTATCTGCTCTACCAAAATCATATGCCCTGTACTGCTGATAGGAAGCCATTCTGTAATACCTTCCACAATTCCGTAAAAAATAACTTTTAAAATCTCGATGAAATCCATTCCTTTACCTTGCCTTCCTCCTTATTTTTGGGTTTTTAAAGCACCCTTTTTTAAACGTTCTGTTATATTATAGCATAACAGGCAAGTTACTAATAGTTTAAAATTTATTAAAATTATGCAGCTTTCTCTTCTCCGTTATTATCCTCCTTTGCTCCATTCATTAATACGCATATTTTTTCCGTCCGTTATTACCGTTACAGCCCCGCTCTCCAGGGTCTGAAGTATTCTGCAGCCGCTGTCTATCAGCCGTTTTAGGGTTTCTTTGTGGGTGTAATAAATAGGTATCCTCTTTTGCGGTTTTCCCTCCTCAATTTCCTTTGTAACCTCCTCTTCGCCCATACCCTCCAAATCTCCGGTAAGTACGAGGTCGAATTCCAGATAACGGAGGCTTAGAACAATGGAATGGCTGTTGGTATCTGAAGCTTCCCCAGAGGATTCGATTGCTTCTTTATCCGGCCAAAGGCAGCTAAGATACACCCCTCCCCTCTCCAGGGAATTGTGCGTGTAATCCCATATTTCCACTCCATATAAACAGCAAGCTTTGCAAATTGGCTTTGCTTCCGCCAGCTGTACGATGTTCGTAAAAATCGCACATGAGCGTATTCTTCCCTATACCGCCTTCACAATAAACTTCTTGGAGTGCATAAAAAAATCAATTTTCATAAATTCTTCACCTTTACGTGTTTCATTATATAAAAAATCAGTACTGCAAATTTTTATTTCTCAACCCAACAACTTACAATTGCTATGATACCCAAAATTTATCATATCCCACACCCCTTTGAAAAAGTGCAATACATTCCTAAATGTATCTAATAATTTTATTACTTGACAGTAAAAAGTTCTATAGCTTTAAGAAGCGTGCAAATCCTTCGTAATATCAAGGTTTTCCTGCTTCTCCTGAATAAATCGTGTTATGCATAAATCAGGCTTTTTAGCCATAATAAGAAAAATATTTTTCTTTAAATAACTGGAAACGGTTGCTTCTGATACAATTGCTTTGGACCGTGTTCTTAAAAAGCGGAATGCCCCTTCCTGCATTTCTTTTGAAAAGTTTAGGGATAGCAGTTGTATAATTCCCATTGCCACATAACAGAACTGGACATAACCTTCAATTGCTTTCACTGCTGACAAGATGTTTTCTCGTTCCTATTGTTTTGTTATCGTGTCAATTGGTGCTGTTTCTCCTTTTTTGAGATAACGTTTCAGCTTAGGCATAGATTTGCTCCAAAAATGGTAACAAAATCCACCAATTACCTGCTTGAATTCACGAAAGGTACATTCGATTCGAAAACGGTAGCTTTAAAGCCGTGTGATTGTGACGGGGTCTAATTCCACACATAATCACCTTACTACTGTATTTTCCCATCTATTATGGAAATAATTCTATCTGCACTTTGCGCCAGCTTACCATCATGGGTAATCATAATTATAGTTTGGTTAAATTCTTTGCTGGACATTTTCAATAATTCCATTACTTTTTCTGATGTCTTACTATCCAGATTTCCGGTTGGTTCATCTGCCAGTATAATATTAGGTTTTGTAACCAATGCCCTAGCAATTGCAACACGTTGCTGCTGTCCACCCGATAATTGACTTGGCAGGTGTTTTTCACGGTCAGCCAGTCCAAGTATTGACATCAGCCTGTCAATGTATCCTTTATCAATTTTATCCTCACCAATCAATAAAGGTAATTCTATATTTTCCCTAACATTAAGAATGGAAATCAAATTATACTGTTGAAATATAAAACCAACTTCTTTTCTTCTAAATTCCGCTAATTCTTTATCTGATAAACTGCTGATGTCTTTATCATTAACTATTATCGTTCCCTTACTTGCTCTTTCAAGCCCTCCTAATAGATGAAGCAGCGTACTTTTTCCACTACCGCTTGGTCCGGTAACTGCAACAAATTCTCCTTTTTCTATGACTATATTGGCATCCGTCAGGGCATTGACCTTAACGTCCGTTTTACCATATACCTTTTCTAAATGAATTGTTTCTAATATCGCCATATGTACGATCTCCTATAATTTTTATTCAACTGTATTTATACATTCCATAATTGGAGCGCTGTAAATCTTTTTCGATTGTCGGTAAGCAATGATGCCTCCAAGGATGATATTACTTCCTATGACAACCACATAATCCAAATAGTTTATATGAAAATCAATTGCAACCGTTTTTACTCCGGATTGGTTATAAAGATATATTTGCAAAACATAGGACAGAATTACAGTAATGATACTTGAGAAAATTCCATAAAGTACCCCCTCGAACAGAATCATCTTCTTTAACGCTTCCTCATTCAGCCCGATTGCTCTTAATATACCAAATTCACTGGTTCTGGAGAGAATACTGAACCCAATATTATTAATAATATTAGCAATTGTTATCACAAATAGAATAAAGGTAATCCCCAGATTATAAACCATCATTTTTTTATTTGCTGACACAATATTTTCCTTTTCCTTTATAATATTAGAGGTAACAACACCCTTATCTTCTGTTGCAATTTGCATAATCTTTTTCTCCAGTTTTTTATCATTCACTTTTTTATTTGAAACTACATTGACGGTATTATATGCTTTGATTCCAGTAATTTTCTTAAAACGTTTCTCGCTTATTATTACTTCCGGTGTAAAACCACCCATAGGCGAGGTTTCACTCATATATGGATAATATACTACCGCATCTACAGTAAATTCCGTATATTGGTATTCAGCATCCTTATCCTCTAATGTCCAGTATTCCTTTGATGCTACATCCTTATCTTTTCTAAATTTAACCGTTATCTTATCGCCTGTCTTTAAATCTGCGACACCTTTACCCTTTCCAAAATATACAGGACTTTTATCGGTGAACTGAGGAATAAATAATACTGCAACATCCTCATTTTCCATTTTATTTACATCTATTGTTCCTTCTATCAGATAATTTTTTAATTTCTTTAATGCGTTCCTGTTATATCCTCTTATACTGTTTTTCAGCACAAATTCATTCCCATTTTTATCCATTCCAGAATAGGACTTGTAATAGGTATCACTGGCAGATTCATTAAGCAATTTATAAAAGTCTTTTGCCAGTATATCCTCGTCATCTATGATAAGTCTGGATGGTATATACATACCTGTTTCCAGTTTTTTTACCGCTTTTAAACCTTGTATCTTCTTCAAAGTTTCCCTACGAATTCCTGTGACCGTTGTATAGTCATTATACTCATTCAACATATAATCACCATTCCAGTAGTTTCGTTCAAATTGCTTCGTGTCATTTTCTTCTTTGATTGATAATTTATAGTTTAAGGAAATAAATAAAATACCACAGACGCTCATTGATAAGACGATCATAAAAGCAATACCCCTGTGACGAATACTGTTTTTAAGAGCGATTGCCTGATATGGTTTTATAAACTTTCTTAAATAATCAACGGTGATAACATTATGCTTTCTATGAACTGCATTGAAATTTCTATGTATGGAATCCATGATAGATTGCTTTTGCATTTCCTGGCAGGTAAAGAATGAAATAAGAAGCAGCAATACCCCGATTATAATAATACAACTGATGATAATAAATACAGGAAATACCAGACCAATTGTTATTTCATTACCAAAGAATTCAAATCTTGTTTGAACAGAACCTGCTAATCTCTGAATCACAACTGTCCCTAAAAAACCTGCCAGAACACCAATGGGAACTGCAATTAAATATAAATAAAACAACTCCTGAAAGATTAGCTGAAACAGCTTTGCCTTATTTAAACCAACCGCTCTTAATATTCCATACTCTCTTATTCTCTTATAAAAAGAAATTTTATAAACTCCAAAAATCACAATACCACAAATAAAACTTAAGATAAGTATAATCTTATAGTCCCTTAAGAAATGGAATCCGGTGTTGGAAGATATAAGTGCTGCCAAATCATCATCAATACTTATATCTGCTTCTTTTATCCCAGCAGCCTTCCTGATTTTATCCGATTCCCTGTAACGGTCAACACTATCCTTAAATTCAACATAAGCATAAATCTTTGATTGATTCTCTGCCTCAATTGGTACATATAATTCTGGCTCACCTCTTGATTTTCTGGATGCATTATCACTAATAATCCCAACTAAATGAAATGTTTCTGTTGCCGTTTTCCCTTTCTTATCTATTACTTTTAAACGAACATCCTTACCTATTTTAGGTTCAATTTTATAATTTTCCAGTACCCACGCTTCTGCCACCATTTCATTCTTTTTTCTTGGAAGCCTTCCTTGTAATAAAATAGAATTTCTTAATATATAATTATCATTTGCCGCAGTAATTGCGCTCTGCTGTTGTTCCTCCTTTGACGTGGTTCGATACACAGAAGCCAACCCTAGGTGCTTGATATTTTTATCTTTTTCAATTTTATGTACCTGTTCCCCTGTCAGATTACTAAACGTAACTCCATAGAGATTTCCTGCATATTTATACTTCAAGATCTCCAACTGATCGTTCGTTGCTTTTAGAGTTTCTACTCCAACGATCAGTGCTATCGAAAGAAAAATACTTAATATAATTGCAATGGAACTACCCTTATATGCCTTAATATAACGTTTACTTAGTTTCATTTTGTTAACCTTCCTTATAAGAATCCTTATGGCTAAAAAGCCTGATTTATGCATAACACGATTTATTCAGGAGAAGCAGGAAAACCTTGATATTACGAAGGATTTGCACGCTTCTTAAAGTTATAGAACTTTTTACTGTCAAGTTTATTATATAACTCTATTAATCTTGGTTGACACATACCACCCAGCACATCTAATCCAAGATTTTCATAAACATCCCTATCTTCAACTTCAAATAGTCTATGAAAATTGTCCATAGCCCCAACATAGACAGATTTATCATAATTCAAAAAAAGCGGATTATATCTAAACTGATCACCTGTGATATCAATAATGATCTGATTATTAGCCAATAACCATGCATGAGATCGAAAATTTTCAAACGAACCATCTCTATACTCACCGCAGACATAATATGTTCGGATTCCGTTTTCCAACAAAAACTGAGCTAACACAAGTGGGAATTGATTTCACTATTTTAATATAACCTTCCATTCCTTATCTTCAATAACATATTGAAATTCATTTAAGTTATCATCAAGTATTACTTGGAGTAATTGATTGAAATCATTTACCAAATTCACATTTGATAATTCTTCTTTACCAACCCAATGCATTTCACCTTCATCAGAAGAAATTACTTCTCCGCTAAATTTGTCTGCACTAAACAGGAATACAATATACCTACCTTCATCTATAGGAAATTGTTTTATACCACGTAATTGGGGATTTATAATTGTTAACCCTGTCTCTTCTTTCATTTCTCGGATTACCGCATCTACAATCGACTCATCTTTTTCAATATGTCCTCCAGGCAAAGTAAAGCCTCTCCAATCATTTTTCACTCTATCCTGTAATAAATATTGATTTTCTCTATGTATCAAACATAACGCAGTCAATTCCACATTTTCTGTACGATTCATTAAGGTTATCCTCCACAAAATTCTGATTTATCACCGTATATCAAAGAGTTATCCAGTATCGCTTTATGTGTTCTCCATCCACAATAACTACCTTTTCAAAAACACCGCCATTAGAAACAATGACCTTTTCGCTTGCAGAGTTGTCACGGCTGCAAGTAATCATTACTTTTTTTATATTTCTATCCCTACAATTTTGGAGATTAAGTCGCAGCATTTCTTTTGCAATCCCTTTGCCACGTTCAGACGGACGAACTGTATATCCAATATGTCCACCCCAAAGTTCCAAAATAGGATGTTCTATGTGGTGCCTAAGATCAATTATACCAACTATTCTGTTATCCTTAACTTGAACAGCGATGTATGTATTGGATGGAACACTACCATCAGGGCAGGTGTTTGCACTCATCCGTTTCGAGATCAGATCCAAATAATCTGTGATATTAGTGCATTTCCGCAAACTTCCACAACCAGCAAAAGAATCTACATCATTTGCCTCAATCAGTTCTTGTCTAAATCTAAAAATATCTTCGCCATATTCTAACGATGGCATAATTAACTTGATCTCATCCATAAATCAACCACCTTACAAATTTTGTTTTCATTCCAACAACTTGGTTCTCTTTAGATTTGATTCGTTATTTTGAAAGAATACGAAGTAAAGACTATGCTCATTTTGCGGGGCTAAGCATTAGAATAATGTATTAAATCAAGTTCAAAATTGTTTCGCTTAAATCCATTTTCTTCTATATGTGTTTGTTTTAATCCAATTTTCATCAATACAGCTGCACTTGCTGGATTTTCAGATACTGCTTCTGCTTTAAAAATGGCATTTGGGTATTCATTCAAAACATAATGCATTACTGCACTCGCTGCTTCGCTTGCATAACCACACCCCCAGTGAACTCGAGATATTTGATAATAAAGCCCATAAACAAAATTTCCTTTATCCATACAAATGCAACCAACCATACCAATAGCTTTATTATTTAGCAGAATAACAAAGCGGTCTATGAAATCTTTGCTCGTCCGATTTATCTGATGTTCAATTAAGTTAATACATTCATCAATGGTGGTCAATAAAGGTGTAAATGTATACTTTATTACTTCAAAATCGCTCCATAGTTCAAAGAAATCGTTTGCATATTTAACATCAAACCCAACCAATTCAAGCCGCTTTGTTTTCAGCATACTACACCTCCAAATATAAATAATTTTTACTTCGCAATAGATAACTATTGTAAATCAATGTTTATACAATAAATTATCTTATTTACACAACTTTCCCAGCCCCTGAAATACTAACAGAAGCAAAAATTGAAACACCTCAAAAGCAGGAATCCCGCAGGCTTTTGTGACATTGGACTTGCGTAACAGTTTCCCTAAGTGGAGATTTCTGATTGCATCAGAAAATTGATTCTGGGTATTTTCAATTAAGTCGTTTTGGTATATCATAAGATTAGCACCTTTCTTTGTATGGTATGGATTGTGGTGATCTTATTATACCAAAGTTTGGTGCTATTTTTATGTCAATACACCAATTTATGAAATTGTTTTGCTTGATTTATCAAGCGTTACACCCGCCTTTACAGGTGAGATAGTTGAGTTGATAATATTATAATAAAACAATTTTCTCCATATAACAACATGATTACAAGATATTTCCATGAAAAAATAATTTATTTATGAAATCATCCTCAATTCCAAACTCCGCTAACATTTCGGTATGTTGAAATAATTTGGTATAAAAAACCTATCTTTTAAAATTATCCCACTTCTAAATTTACACATATTTAAATCCTCCTTTGCATTTGGGCAACAAAAAAGTCCTTAAGTAAAATGCTTTCGAAAACACAATACTTAAGGACTTAATTTTGTCACCAATTATTTTATATAATAATTATAGGATATTATATTTACAAAATCAATAGATGAATTGTTTTTCTTTGTTAATCAACATTTTATCTTCTATATGGAAGATTTTCATCTCGTAAAAAAGAGGAGATTAATATTCTGAGGGTTATTTGGTGTTCAGTTTATTATACTTTTTTGTGTATAACCATACACTACGCTTGAATATATTGTTATAGTTACCGTCTTCGAATTGAATGTTCGTTTCACGATTTCGAGCAGGTAAATGGTATTCTGTTACCATTTTCGGAGTAAATCCATGCCCAAGCTGAAATACTATCTAAAAAGGAGAAACAGCACCAATCTGTCAAGTAAATACAATTCTTATAATTAAGACATTGTTTATGCTGCATTATGCTCTATCTTTTCCATTTATCTATATACATTTTTCTACCATCCGTTATCACTGTAATGGCCCCTGCCTCCGGTGTCTGAAGAATTCTGCTATTACTGGTGGCAAGCCGCTTTATGGTTTCCTCATGAGGATGGCCATAAGAATTATTTTCTCCACATGAAATAATGGCATAAGCAGGTGATACGGCATTTAGAAAATCACTGCCCGTTGAATATTTCGAACCATGATGGGCTACTTTTAGAATATCATATTGAAGGGGTATTCCATCCTTTCCCAACTTTCCCTCTTCTATTTCCCTAACAACTATATCCTCTCCTATTCCTTCCAAATCTCCGGTAAGTAAGAGGTCGAATTCCAGATAACGGAGACTTAGAACAATGGAATGGCTGTTGGTATCTGAAGCTTCCCCTGAAGATTCGATTGCTTCTTTATCCGGCCAAAGACAGCTAAGATACACCCCTCCCCTCTCCAGGGAATCCCCTTTATTTAGAACAGATACCCCAACCCTTCTCTTTTCTGCAGCCTGAATAAGATTACGGTAAGCTTCTCCCTTTAACAAAACACCAGGAAGTATCAGATGTTTTATCCTGATATCACCCTTGTATTCAGGCCGCATGAATTCAAGGACACCGGAATAATGATCACTGTCCCCATGAGTAATGACAGCATAGTCAATCTTCTTTATTCCTTTGTATTTTAAAAAGGGCTCCAGACGGTATTTCCCCAACTCCTTTACATCAGAACTGCCGCCGTCTACCAGCATGGTGGTACCATCGGGAAATCTCAAAAATATCCCGTCTCCCTGGCCTACATCCAGAAATACCACCTCCAAATGCTTCTCCTTTACCGGTACCAACAGGATAACGAAAGAAAGCAACAGCAGCAAGCTAAGCCTTCTTCCCTTCTTTTTGTTCCACTGCACAAAGAAAAAGAGCGCTGCATAAAAGATAAGAATCACCAATATCCCGGGCCTTCCCGTCAGGATACTTTTATAGGGGAGCTTAGAGCCCAAACGGCATACTCCTTCATAAAATTCCAGAATATAGTTTACGCTGCCCATTAAAAAGACACCAAGCGGCACACTGACGCAGCCTGCCAGTACAGTTAGAAAAGCAAGTATGGTCAACAGGGAGGACAGGGGAATTATCAAAAGATTTACAAAGAGAGAATAAACAGGCATTTCATAAAAGAACCACAAAAGAATTGGAAGAAGTATAACCTGGGCACTCAGGCTTGTAAGCAGCGTCTGCGATATTAAATTACCAGCCGCATTTCGGAATGAATTACCGGCCTTTTTATCCGGTCTCTTCTGCCCATCCGTTCTTTTCTGCCCATCCGCTCTTTTCTGCCCATCCATTTCCTTTCCGGATAATGCATTTTGCAGTGCCGGATAAACCGTACCTATCCCGATAACAGCCCCAAAGGAAAGCAGGAAACCGGCACTGGTAATTTCAAGGGGGCTTTGCAACAATATGATTAGCGCACTGAAGGCTGTCCCGGAAAGAAGGTCATAGGTCCTTCCCACAAGAAGTGCCGCCATATATACTCCCATCATGACTACCGCCCGGTTGGTGGATACACCAAAGCCGGTTAGAATTCCATAGGAATATAAGAACAGCAGGGTAAAAGCCGTGGATAAGAAGAGAGGAACGCGAAGGCGCCGGAATATCTTGTACAGTGTAAGTCCCAGAAGAGATATATGCAGCCCTGAAATGGCCAGAATATGGGATATGCCGTTTTCCCTGTAGAGCTCTTTTATATCGGCGTCCAGATTATTGGTATCGCCTAACATCATGGCTGTAAGAATTCCTGCATTTTTTTCCGAAAGCAGCTTATAGTAGGTAGCCGTTAATTGTTTTCTTATTGTAAATAGGGTCTGATGGTAAGAATTGATTTTAGAATTGAGAATTGTAACAGACTCTGCATAGAATTTGTAATGATACTTTTTGGTTCGATAAAACAGATATTCATTGAACTGGCCCGGATTGGAGGCTTTTGTGAACTTGATTACGCTGCCGGATACCTCCACCTTATTGCCGGCTCGGTATTTTTCATTATCATCAATATAAACTAACAACTTAAGGTCCTGATAGGTACCTCCGCCCTCTATTGAAAGCACCGATTCCTTTATGGTAAGCCTCGTGTATTTTTCTGTTTCTTCCACAAGGCTTACTTCTCCTTGTGCCAGTGCCTTGTGCTTTTGTTTAAAGGCTTTGTCCGCCGCCGGGGTAAGGAGCTCTTTATTTATCTGCATATATCCGATAAGAAACAGCAGGGGAAGAAGCAGAAGAAAGGAGTAATTCGTAAGCCTTTGCCGTCGCCGCTGCGGTAAGAGCAGCCAGACAAGTATTGCAAGGAGCATGCCTGCCCCGGCTGCCAGCACCGCCGTAAAATCTGCCCCATGAACAGCAAGCCCGACCAGATATGATGCAAGAATCCATATGAAAGGTCTTTTTATTCCCATTATTTATCCCCGCTCAGCAAGTCCAGATTTCTTTCAAAAAGGCCGTCAAAGGGAATGTCCTCCTGGAAGGTCTTTTTCTTGGAACCGTTAATGGTAAACTGCACCTTATTGATTGTTGATAGTTCATCCAGAGAGTTTACAACAGAATACAGTACAACCTCAGGCTTGACTCCCGACACCTTATTCAGGAAATTTTCATTAAAATCCACATAACAGATTCCATCCTTGGTAGTAACCTTTAAAAGCTGTGTTCCGTCGGGTATGCATTTTTTCATGTTGGCTTCAATGGGTCCCTTTATCAATGCCTTAATGATGGATTTTTCGATAGGCTGCATATTCCCATCATAGGAAACCTTCAAATCACTGGCAACCAGTTTATTTCCCTTTTCATTGGCAAAGTAAACGGTAACAGTGACATCCTCTGCATTGCTGTCGTCAATAAAATCATCCGCATTCTTAAAGCCTATGGGATTGCCGTTAGGGCCGTTTAAGGGCTGTCCCTCCACATAAAAGGCAACATCATCCACTCCGTCAATCTGGCACAGGGTCTTAATGATACAGGCTCTTGCCAGCACCTCTGTTACTCCGGTAAGATTATTATAGGCCGAATTAAAATAAAGGCTGAGTCCGCTGTCACTTAATAATGCTTTTTCCACATAGACCCCATCCGGAATGGCCCGCTTCAGGGTGATATCCTCCGGCTCCACCGATAAGGCTTCCAGGTATTCCCTTATAAGCCCTTCCTTGTTTTTCGCCTCCGGGGTATATTTTGCTTCCACTATCTTTGTCTCAGCCTGGTCCATGCAATAGACAAAAGGTCCCTTGGCACTATCAGCCGTATCCTTTTCATTTTTACTGCAGCCTCCTACAAGAAGAATGCCAGGCAGCAGTAAAAGAAAGGTCAAAGACAACTTTTTCATTATTCTGTTTTCCGATAATTTATGAATTAACTCTTTCATTCTTGCTCCCATTGCATACCGCAGATATTTCGGCGGTACTGCCATTGTGATACTCTATCCCATCAATATAATTCCGTCTATGCAATGTAATTCATAGGTATACGTACGGTAAAGGTAGTTCCTTCATTTTCCTTACTGTATACCTTTATGGCACCCTTATGCATATGAACGGCATTCTTTGTAATAGCAAGTCCAAGCCCTGTCCCTCCGGTACCTCTGGAACGTGCCTTATCCACTCTGTAGAACCTGTCAAAGATGGAGTCCTGGGCTTCCTCCGGTATTCCGATACCGGAATCGGACACTTTCACATAAAAATACTTATGATCGGCATTTAAGGATACCCTAACCCATCCGTCCTCTACATTATATTTAATGGCATTCTCTATCAGGTTGGAAAAGGCCAGGGACAGCTTCACCTCATCAATTTCAGCAATTACAGGCCGGTAGCTTTCATAAATCAGCTCAATATTATTTTTCTTTGCAATGGGGCGGAGTCTTTTTAATACCAGCTCCAGCAGATCATTGATACTGACGGAGGTTATATTCATATCACTGGCCGCTTTATCAAGCTTTACCAGGGATAAAAGGTCGTTGATGATTTTATTTTCCCGCTCGATTTCATCCGCAATATCCACCAGGAATTCCCGGTACAATTCAGGTGCTACATTCTCCTGCATCAAAAGGGAGTCCGCCAGAACCTTTACGGAGGTTAAGGGCGTTTTTAACTCATGGGATACGTTGGATACAAATTCCTGCCTGGAGTTCTCCAGATTCTTAATTCGTGTAAGCATCTGGTTCAGGGAAAGGGAAATCTGCTGTACCTCATAAAAGCCGTCAATCTTTACCTCATCATCCATATACCCTTCCGTCAGGTGCCCGATTGCCTTTTTTAAGTTCAAAAACGGCTTTGTAAATACACCGGAATAGAAAAAAGCATAAATGAATATGAGCATAATAGTTGTGACAAATAAAACCGTTGTTTTCCTGTAAAGTATCACATAAATATTCTGGATGTTCTTCGTAGAAAAGTTCATAAGAATAACACCCACAATTTCTTTGGAAGAGGTATGGGTGATAGGAACTGTCATTTCAATATTGTGGTCCCCACGGTAAGCACTACTGCTGCTGCCGTTAAGACATTTGATGACATCCTCGGATATGATGACGTTTCCGTCCTCGATTCCATAGGTATCCTTAACAATATTAAGCTTACTGTCTATTACGAGGATTCTTCCCTCATAAAGATCCGCAATTCTTAAAATCTCCGTGTTTACCTCATCACTGGAAGGGTCCGAAAGATATCCCGATGATACCAGAAGGTTGGCAAGAGAATTGCCCTGGCTTTGCATATCAGCCTTTCTCTGGCTCATGGCAGTGCTATCGTAGGTATTTAAGATTTCCCAGGAAAAAAACAAAAGAGGTATGATACCTATTATAAAAAGAGCAAGAAGAGCATGGACTCTCATGCTTTTAAAAAACCAGAATTTTTCTTTAATTTTGGAAATAATAGCCAACACCCCATTTTGTATGTACATATTTTGGCTCGCTGGGATTATCTTCAATCTTTTCACGAAGTCTTCTTATATGCACATCCACTGTTCTAACATCTCCGGGATAATCATATCCCCAAACGGTATTAAGTAAGTTTTCCCTGCTGTAGACTTTATTGGGATTGAATATTAATAGCTCCAGCAAATCAAACTCTTTTGCCGTTAAATTCACCTCTTTGCTGCTTACATAAACTCTTCTGCTTTCGCAGTCGATCTTTAAATCTCCAAATACGACGACCTTTGCCTGGACATCCGCATTTTGCTTGGTGCTGCGGCGCATAATGGCCTTGATTCTGGCCTTTACCTCCAGGATATTAAAGGGCTTCGTGATATAGTCATCTGCTCCGTATTCCAGACCAAGGATTTTATCCATATCATCCCCCTTGGCAGTAAGCATGATAATAGGCATGTTGGAAAATTCCCTTATCTGCTGGCATACTTCAAAGCCTGTCATTTTGGGAAGCATGACATCCAGTAACACCACATCATATTCTTTTTTCTTTGCCGACTCCAGCGCTTCCTCGCCGTCATAAGCACAATCCACTTCCATTCCGTCCTGCTCCAGGCTAAAGCGGATTCCCTTTACAATTAATTTTTCATCGTCTACAACAAGTACTTTTTTTCCCACTTTAATCACCTATTCCAATTCACAATTTCTAATTGACAGGCATAGTACCTCTCTGTACCTGTGCCCTATTTACTGACTATCCTATCTTTTATTTTATTAAAAACAGCATCCTTGATTCCATCAATTTCTTTTAATTCTTCAATACTTTGGAACCCGCCATGGCTTGTTCGGTATTCTATAATGCTGCCAGCCTTCGCCTCACCTATCCCCGGCAAAGTGCACAGCTCTTCCTTTGTAGCAGAATTAATATTGATTTTATCCGTACTCCCTGCATCGTTTTGGGCTTGACCCTGTCTGCCGGAGGCTTGGCTCAGCTTGTCAGAGGCTTGACCCAGTTTACCTGAGGCATCCTTCGTATCTCCGGCTTCCCCCGCCTTTTCCCTCTTTACCTCTGCTTTCGTAGGAATATATATTTGCTGTCCGTCTTCTATGGAAACTGCCTGATTAATATAATCTTCATCCGCTTCCTTCGTAAAACCGCCCGCAATACTTACCACCTCAAAAATCCGGGTTTCCTGAGAAACCTCATACACTCCGGGTTTTTTGACTGCACCGCAGATATGGACAAAATACCTTTCCTCCTTTTTGGTGCCGGTAACCTTATCTTCCTTGATATCGGTATCTTCTTTTATATCAGTACCTTCTTTTATATCGGTATCTTTTGGTAAATCAGCAAGGGTATCTTCCTGCTTTGTTTCCTCTGCTGTAAGGGGAGTGCCTAAAGCGCTGTCAGGCTGTTCATTTCCACCCCTCTGACAGCTGTAGATAATTCCTGTCAGAACAAGAAAGACAGCTATAAGACCTGCTTTTAAATATTTAATCTTTTTCATGATAACACCTTTCTTCCTTGAGAAAGGTCTTACAAAGTGTATCCTCAATACATTTGCATGTTATCATTCTACCTAATAAATTGTGGGATTACAATAGGTATTTTGAAAACTTTGTAACCTTAAGAAAATCGTAAAATTTACTCCCATTTAAAGGTCAGTATGCCTCCAATTACCAGTACCAGGCCTATCACCTTGCGCCATTCAAAATCTGCCTTTTCCGCTCCGAATATTCCAAGCAGCTCAATGAGGTAGGCTACGATAAGCTGGGAGGTGACAATCAGCATAATTGCCTTGGCAGGACCCAGGGTATCCACACTTTTAATAACCGTGTAAGTGATAAAGGCTCCGATAGCTCCTCCCAAAAGCATATACTTACTGTCAATTTTAAAAAGGCCCCCAAAGCTTCCTTCCCTTCCTGTTATAAACCAGGCTATTATGCATACGATAAATGCCGTAAGCTGAACGAAGCTTGAGGAAACCCATATACTTGTCTGTTTTGTTACTCCTGTATTAAAAACCCCTTGAATACTCATGAGGGCTCCTGAAATAATTGCCATAATAAATCCCATAATTGTACTCCTTTTCCTTAACTTTCTTTTATAGTCTGTACAATTATGGGATCATTTACTCTTTAGGATATTACTTTTTTCAGAATTTCTATCATTTCATCCACATGCTCCCTGGTAATGACAAGGGGCGGAACAAATCGAAGCACATTGCTGCCTGCGGAAAACAGAATCAGGTTATTGTCCATGGCCTTCAGGATAATATCTTTTACCGGATATACAAATTCCAGCCCCTGCAGTAACCCCTTCCCCCTTCTTTCCTTTATGGAATTATAGCTTTTTGCCAGCTCATCCAGCCGCATTTCAAGATAGGAGGACACTTCCTTTACATGGTTTAGAAGGTTAAGCTTCTCATACTGGTCAAATACCGCATTTACCGCTGCTGCCGTAAAGGGATTTCCGCCATAGGTTGTTCCGTGGTCTCCCGGCTCAAAGGCCATACAGACCTTTTCCACCGCACCAAAGGCTCCCACCGGAACGCCGCAGCCAAGGGCTTTGGCAGAGGTCAGGATATCAGGCTTCACGCCATGTTCCTGCCAGACAAACATACTTCCGCATCTTCCCATACCGCACTGGATTTCATCGAATATCAGGAGAATATCCCTTTCCTCGCACAGCTTTTTCAGCTCCTTCAGGTATTCTTCCCCAGCCGGATAAACTCCGCCTTCTGCCTGAACAGGCTCCAGCAATATGGCACAGGTCCTGTCATTTATCTTAGCCTTGATATCCTCAATGGAATTCAGGTCTGCGAACACAACTCCGCCGATTAACGGTTCAAAAGCCTCCCTGTAAGAGGGCTGGCCGGTTACGGAAAGTGCTCCCATGCTTCTACCGTGAAAAGAGCGGTTCATGGCTATGATCTGGCTGTCGCCCCTTTGATGCTTCTTGTAATAATACTTTCTGGCAAGCTTAATAGCACCTTCGATCGCTTCTGTTCCGCTGTTGGTAAAAAACACCCGGTCCATGCCGGAGGCTTTTGTAAACTTTGAGGCAGCTTTGACAGAAGGTACATTATAAAAGTAATTGGAGGTATGAATAAGCTTATCCAGCTGTGCTTTCAGCGCAACGTTGTATTCCCTGTTTCCATATCCCAGGGCAAACACAGCAATCCCCGCACCAAAGTCCAGATATTTCTTTCCATTTGTATCATAGAGATATACTCCTTCGCCCCTGTCAAGAACAATCTGATATCTTGAATAGGTGTGCATTAACAGACTTTCCGCTTCCTTTATGTATTCTTCCATGGCTTTCCCTCCTTAACTTTCCTCCGGTGCTTTCTCATTGTCATACAGGATACTTTCATTATTAATAATAGCCGTTCCGATTCCCCTGTTTGTAAAGAACTCCAATAACAGACAATGCTCCATTCTTCCGTCCAGAATATGCACTCTGGAAACTCCTTCTTTGACAGCATCAATGCAGTTCTTAAGCTTTGGCAGCATACCTCCTCCGATAAAGCCCTTCTGCATCAGCTCATCAGCTTTTTCAAGGGTCAGTACCGATATGAGAGTACTCTTATCGGATGGGTCCGTATAAACCCCTTCAATATCCGTAAGAAATGCCAGCTTCTCCGCTCCGATTGCCGTTGCCACCGCACAGGCGGCATCATCGGCATTGATATTATAGGCGTGGTACTCCTCATCCAGTCCGATAGGCGCAATAACCGGAATAAAATTATTATCAATCAGTGTATTAATTAAATCCGCCTTCACCTCCGTGATATTTCCGACAAAACCGATATCCTTCCCATTTACGTATTTTTTCTCTACCCTTATGGTGGAACCGTCCTTACCGCTTATACCTACGGCTTTTACTCCCAGCTTTTCTAGCATCTGTACAAGGTTCTTATTGACCTTGCCCAACACCATTTCCGCCACTTCCATGGTCTCTTCGTCTGTTACTCTCAAGCCTTCCACAAAGGTGGATTCATGCCCCAGCAGACTCACCCATTTCGTGATTTCCTTTCCTCCTCCGTGGACAATAATCGGCTGCATGCCAACGAGCTTTAGCAATGCCACATCCTTTATGACATTTAACTGAAGATTCTCATCCAGCATGGCACTGCCTCCATATTTTACGACAACCTTCTTATTATTGAATTTCTGTATATAAGGAAGCGCTTCGATCAAAGTCTGCGCTTTCATAAGTATCTGTTCCATGGGTTCCATCTAAATTCCTCCTGCGATATCATTGGGTTAAGAGCGATAATCTGCATTAATATACACATATTTATCCGTCAAATCGCATCCCCAGGCTGTAGCCTTAAAGCTTCCGCTCTTGATGTCGGCGACTGCCTTCACTTCCTTTTGTTTCAGGATTTCCGTAGCCTTTTCTTCGCTGTAATCCGTAGCCATTCCGTTTTCTACAAGCTTAAGGGTGCCAGCACAGCTCTCTACATATAAATCTACCTTATCAGGATCAAATGCAACACCTGCATAACCCATCGCACAAAGAATTCTTCCCCAGTTAGCGTCATTGCCGTATACGGCTGTCTTTACCAAATTGGAGGTAATAATGGATTTACTTAAAATAACTGCTTGTTCCTTGGTGTCAGCTCCCACCACACTGCATTCAAACAGCTTGGTTGCACCTTCTCCGTCGGCAGCCATCATTTTGGCAAGCTCCGTCGTCACCTTGTGAAGTGCCTCTACAAAGCTATCATATGCTTCACCTTTCTCTGTGATTTCTTCATTTCCGGCCATACCGTTTGCCAGTATCAGGAGGGAATCGTTGGTTGAGGTATCCCTGTCAACGGATATCATATTAAAGCTGTCCTTCACATCCTCCCTGATTGCCGTAAGCAGCAATTCCCTGCTGATAGCAAGATCCGTCGTAATAACTCCAAGCATGGTAGCCATATTGGGATGTATCATACCGGAGCCCTTTGACATTCCTCCTATTGTTACAGCCTTTCCTCCTATTTCAAAGGAAACCGCATATTGTTTTGAACAGGTATCGGTGGTCATAATTGCTTCCGCAGCCAGATCAGCATGCTCCGCATCTTCCCCCAGTTCCTTTTTCAACAGCTTGCAGCCCTCTGCAATAATCTCAATGGGAAGCTGGCTTCCAATAACGCCTGTGGAAGCTGTCAGTACTTCTTCTTTCTTAAGGCCTAATTCCTCTGCCATAAAGGCGGCCATCTTTTCGTTATTTTCCACTCCCAATGCACCGGTACAGGCATTGGCTACCCCGCTGTTTAACACCACAGCCTGAGCCGCACCATATTCCTGTACAATCTTCATATCCCATACAACCGGCGCAGCTTTTACCAGATTGGTTGTAAAGGTACCGGCAGCCTTTGCGGGAATGACGCTGTAAACCAGTGCCATATCCTTTTTCTTCTTCTTAATTCCTGCATAAATACCTGCCGCCTTATATCCTTTTGGGGCCGTGACCCCGCCGCTAATAATCTCCATGTGTATACCTCCTATGCTTTGTTACCGCATCATCCGTTTTTCTATCTTAACTAATTTATAATTATACACATTAATAAATTATTATGCAATACCCAACTTTATTTTTTTAAAATATCAATTCCTTCTTTTAAAAGCTCATGATATATCCTGGCTATGGGCAGCCCGACAATATTGTTATACTCTCCTTCAATCCCACTGATATGCACGGCAAATTTTCCCTGGATGGCATAGGCTCCAGCCTTGTCAAAGGGTTCACCGGATGCAATATAGGCTTCTATCTGCTCCTTCGATAAGGTTTCCACCTCCACACGGCTCATTTGATGGAATACCAATTCCTTCTCTGCTTTTCCCTCTTCTCTTATTATAATGGCAACGCCTGTATATACCTCATGCTTCCTGCCGGAAAGGCAGCTAAGCATATGGTAAGCATCCTCGCTTCCCTTGGGCTTTCCAAGGGGACTGCCATCCAAAAATACCAGCGTATCCGCACTTATTATAAGAAACTCTCCTTCTTCCTTCTTTTTTATCTCCTCTGCTTTTAAGCGTGCCAGGTCCTCCACCATTTCAGGCGGATTGGTTTTATCCGTTATTTCCTCCGCATTGCTTGCCTTTATTTCAAAGTCCACACCTGCCTGCTCCAAAATCTCTTTTCTTCTCGGCGAACCGGATGCCAATATAATTTTATACATACTTATCCTCCATACTATCGCAAGTTTACTTGCGATACTGCTAAAATAGTAAATATTAAAAATACAATGTATTTTTAATACTTTTCCTCCTTACTTAGCCTTTTCTTTTCATTTTCCAAATTATATCATTTCTTAAAATGGTTGTCCATATAAGGAAACAAGGGTCCATGCTGATATTATAAATATGCTCTCTTCCCCGGCTTACTGCCCTAATTTTATTATTTGAAAATTAAGTATTGCATAAATTAACAATTTGATGTATATTTATAATAATTTAAAACGAAAAACAAGGAGGATTTATCATGAAAGAGAAAGTAATACTTGCTTATTCCGGAGGTCTTGATACCACTGTGATTATACCCTGGTTAAAGGAAAACTATGATTATGATGTTGTATGTGTATGTATTAATGTAGGGCAGGGCAACGAACTGGACGGCCTTGAGGAAAGAGCTAAGGCTTCCGGAGCCGTTAAGCTTTATATTGAAGATGTGGTAGAGGAATTTGTAGATGATTACGTTGTACCCTGTGTAAAGGCAGGTGCGGTTTATGAAAATAAATATTTACTTGGTACTTCCATGGCAAGACCTGTTATTGCCAAGCGCCTTGTGGAAATTGCAAGACTGGAAAATGCTACTGCCATCTGCCACGGTGCAACCGGTAAAGGCAATGACCAGGTGCGCTTTGAACTTGGTATCAAGGCTCTTGCACCTGATCTAAAGATTATAGCTCCCTGGCGGATCTGGGATATCTCCTCCCGTGAAGAAGAAATTGAATACTGTAAAGACCACGGCATTCACCTTCCTTTTTCCGCCGATAACAGCTACAGCCGTGACAGAAACCTCTGGCATATCAGCCATGAAGGCCTGGAGCTTGAAGACCCTGCCAACACTCCTGACTACGACCACCTGCTGGTTCTTGGCGTTTCTCCCGAAAAAGCTCCCGATGAAGGAGAAACCTTAACCCTTTCCTTTGAAAAAGGTATCCCCACCACTTTAAACGGCCAGTCCATGAAGGTCTCCGAAATCATTGAGAAGCTGAATGCATTGGGCGGCCAGCATGGTGTCGGTATTGTGGATATTGTAGAAAACAGGGTAGTTGGAATGAAATCCCGCGGTGTATATGAGACCCCTGGCGGAACGATTCTAATGGAAGCACATACCGCCCTGGAAGAACTGATACTGGACCGTGACACCCTTGCCTATAAGAAGGGCATTGGGGATAAATTCGCTGATGTTGTATATGAAGGCAAATGGTTTACTCCCTTAAGGGAAGCCCTTCAGGCTTTCGTAGACTCCACCCAGGAATACGTAACCGGTGAAGTTAAGCTGAAATTATACAAGGGGAATATTATCAAGCAGGGTACTACTTCTCCCTACTCTTTATATAATGAAAGTATAGCTTCCTTTACTACCGGTGAGCTCTATGACCATAAGGATGCGGAAGGCTTCATCAACCTCTTCGGTCTCTCCTTAAAGGTTCGCGCCATGAAGCAGGGCGGCCTGAAATAATCTACACAAGAATTAATTTTTAATAAAAGGTTAATACTCCTCTCACAGATGCTTAAGATTTATACGGTATGATTTGAAATTGTAAAGCTTATGTTCTACTTTTATTATTATAAAAATGGAGGAAATTATGATTATTACAACTACAAATACGATTGAGGGAAGAACTATTGCAGAGTATAAGGGCATTGTTTTTGGCGAAGTCATATCCGGTGTTAACTTCATAAAGGATTTTACTGCCGGACTATCCAATTTCTTTGGAGGCCGCTCAGCCACTTATGAAGAGGAGTTAATCCAGGCAAGACAGAATGCAATCAGAGAGATGGAGGAACGAGCCAGAAGCATGGGTGCCGACGCTGTAGTTGCCGTTGATGTGGATTATGAGGTCCTGGGCTCCGATAACGGTATGCTTATGGTAACTGTTTCCGGTACGGCAGTCACTTTAAGGTAATGGTGATTACTTTCCTGTAACGGCAGTTACTTAGTAATAGGTGTAGTTAATATGCAAAGAAACTACAGTTACTTTACATTAACTGTAGTTTCTTTGCAATAATAGAGGTTACTCTGAAATAACTGCAGTTGCTCTGCAATAACCAAGCTCTATGCCGTAATAACTATGGTTACTCCGCAACAACTGCGGTGAAGTTAAGTAAAATTTCGTAACTCTACGAAATTTTCCGTTTTTTCGCTTACTGATGCCCAGCATAAATCCTTATATTATGCTATAATCCGCTAAAACCGCGGATACCTCAACAATTTTTTTAATTTATATTGGATTAAGTTGAAATTTTCTCCAAAATGCTATAATATAAAATTAGTTACTGGTTTCAGTATTGCAATTTTAATTATGCAAGGAGATTTATTATGGAAAAAGACACCGTCTTGGTAGTTGATGACAGTGAGATTATATGCACCATCATAAAGGATATATTAGTATCCTCATCATTGCACATAGCTATTGCCCACTCAGGGGAGGAAAGTATTTCTATTGCCAAAACTATTCACCCTACCCTGATATTATTAGATATCATGATGACTGGGATAGATGGATATGAAACCTGTAAAATCTTAAAAGGCTTTCCCGAAACCAAAGATATACCTATTATATTTATAACCGGTAATAACGACTCGGAATCCGTTCTGCGCGGTTTCGAGGTAGGGGCTGCCGATTATGTATCCAAGCCCTTTATTCCGGAAGAGCTTAAGGCCCGTGTCAAGGTCCATATGCAAAATGTCAGGAATCAGCGCGAACTTCAGGTTCTTATGAATGAGCTAAAGGAGATGGCAATTACCGATTATCTCACAAAATTATATAACAGGCGATATTTTATGGAGAAGCTCCACGAATATGTAGAATCCGACTATACGGAATTTACCCTGATATTGTTTGATGTAGATAATTTTAAGAATATAAATGATACTTATGGCCATAATGCCGGAGATATTGTCCTGGTTAGTATATCCAATATTTTCAGGCTTATTTTAAAAGAAGAAGACACTGTAAGCCGTTGGGGAGGAGAAGAATTTCTGGTATTCCTGCCAAACGCCGATATTGATTCTGCCCTGAAAATTGCGGATAAATTGCGCAAGGAGGTTGAAAAATACACCTTTACCTTTGAAAACAAAGACTTTCATTGCAGTATAACCGGTGGTGTGGTAAGATACGATTCCGCCCTCTCTGTGGAGAAGAACATTACCTGTGCGGATCAGGCCCTCTATCAGGGCAAATCCCTGGGGAAAAATATTTGTATATGCTACTCGGATGTATAGACGTTAAGCAGGAAAGGACATAACATGGCATATGAGATACTTGTACTGGACATAGACGGAACACTGACCAATTCCCAAAAACAGATATCGGATAAAACCTACCGCTCCATCATGGCAATTCAGGAAAGAGGCCACAAGGTAGTATTGGCATCCGGACGCCCTACTCCGGGCATCCTGCCCCTTGCAGAGAAATTAAAGCTCTCTGAATATGACGGCTATATCCTTTCCTTTAACGGAGCTAAGGTAATCAGCTGCAGGAACGGGGAAATTATCTTTCAGCAGGTGTTAAACCGTGATTACATTCCCCTCCTGCATACTACCGCTGTTGAAAATAAGGTTGGCCTGTTATCCTATGAGGGAGATTGCGTTATCACTGATTCCAAGATTGATCAATATATTGAAATAGAATCCAGAATTAATGGGATTCCGGTAAAACAGGTGGATGATTTTGTATCCTATATTCAATTTGATATTAATAAATGCCTTATGACCGGAAATCCTGATATTTTAAAAAAAATAGAACCCGAACTTAAAACGAAGCTTATGGGTGAGCTAAATATCTACCGCTCCGAACCCTACTTCATAGAAATCATGCCAAGAAATATTGATAAAGCCTATTCCCTTGGTAAGCTTCTGGACTATCTGAATTTATCAAAGGAACAGATGATTAGCTGCGGTGACGGCTTTAATGATATCTCCATGATTGAATATGCCGGCATGGGTGTGGCTATGGCAAATGCCCAGGAGGTTGTAAAAAGCAAAGCGGATTACATTACTCTTTCCAATGATGAGGACGGAGTTGCCCATGTAATCGAAGCCTTTATGCTTTAATTTTATGGTTTGACGTGTTTCTATGTGTATACAGGCAGTTTGCACAAAATAGAAAGCTTCCTGCGCCTATGGAAATGTATTAGAAGTCCTTTTCTCTGAAGCTTTTGTGCTATATCATCAAACAGATTGTTTGAGCCCACGAGTTATCTGTTTGATGATATGTCCAGCACAAAAGCTTCAGAGAATTAGGACTTCTTATACATTGCAATCGAAGCAGGAAGCTTTCTATTTTGTGCAAACTGCCGTCCCCTTGCGATAAACCTCCCTTTTTATTCCACCTCCATAACCAACACCTGATACCCCTGAAAGGTTACCGCATTCCGCTCCATTCTGATATCCTCGTCGTTATGAAGCAGCACTTTCTTACAGCTAACCGGTAAAGTAAGCGTAACCGGTTCCTTCTGAAAGTTCGCAGCTACCAGAATATTCTTCTCCTGCCCCTTCCGAAGATATGCCATAAAATTCTCAACCTCAGGCAAAACAGGCACAAACTCGCCGTACACAAAGGCTTCCTTATACTCTTCCGATTTTCTCAGAGCTATTAATTCCTTATAAAAGTTATATACAGAAGTTTTTCTTTTAATCTGCTCGGCAGCATTAATAACCGTGTAATTGGGATTTAAGGCAAGCCATGGTTTACCTTTGGTAAAGCCTGCATTATCCTCGTCACTCCATTGAAAAGGAGTTCTGGCATTGTCCCGGCTGTATTTACTTACAATCTTAAGAGCCTCTTCCTCTGAATACCCGGCATCCAAAGCGACCTGATATTCATCCCTGGTGGAGATATCATCCACCTCTTCCATGGAATGAAACACGGTATTCTCCATTCCCAGTTCCTGTCCCTGGTAGATAAAGGGGATTCCCTTCTGAAGGAAGTATACTGCTGCCAAAAGCTTCTTACTCTTCTCCGATAAATCCTCTTTTGGTATAAATTCATTTACTCCTCTGGGTTCGTCGTGATTCTCTATTATATTTGACATAAATCCAATCTTGTCTGATTTTAACTGGCTCTTAAAGCATACCGCTTTATATTCTTCCCTTGCAGCCTCTTTGCAGTCATACCATCCATTGTCACTCTTTCCGATAAGCGCGGGGCCAAATTCAAAAATACTGGAGAAATACCCGTCTTCCCCAAAGAATAAGGGCAGCTCTTCCACTCTGGCATCAAAGACCTCTCCCACAGTAAATGCATCATACTTTTCAAAGGTTTCCCTCTTCATTTCCGATAAGAATTCTCCTACACCCTCTGCCTCCTTCAGCATGGTCCTAATACTTGCCATGCCATCCTCCCTGTCCGGTTCATAATCCTTAAAGGGAAGCACTTTCTTAATATTGATAATGGCATCTATACGGAATCCGCCGAGGCCCTTGTCCAGCCACCAGTTTATCATCTTATAGATTTCCTGCCTGACTTTTTCATTCTCCCAGTTTAAGTCCGGCTGCTTCTTATGGAATGCATGGAAGTAATATTTATTGGTTCCGGGAATCCGCTCCCAGGCGCTGCCTCCAAAATAGGAACGCCAGTTACAGGGAGGCTCTCCTCCTTTTCCTTCCTCGATATAAAAATACTTTCCATATCTGCCTTCCGGCTCTTCCATCGCCTTCTTAAACCATATATGTTCATCAGAACAGTGATTGACCACCAGGTCCATCAGAATACAGATATTCTTTTCCCTGGCTTTGGCAATTAATTCTTCCATATCCGCCATGGTGCCGAATTTGGGGTCTATATTATAATAATCGGATATATCATAGCCCTGGTCCGCCAGCGGAGAACAAAAAATCGGCGACAGCCATACTATGTCCACTCCAAGTTCCTGTAAATAATCCAGTTTGTTTATTATTCCCCGTAAATCTCCTATTCCGTCACCGTCTGAATCAGCGAAGCTCTTTGGATATATCTGATAGGCAATCTTATCCTGCCACCACTTCTTTTGCATCTTACTACCCAAGCCCTTTCCGTTACCTGCAAATTACTGGCTGCAAGTACAAATTTCCTGTAAAATCTGCTTAAATTATTCCTAAGCTATTAAAGTATACGTATTACTTAATTGCACCCTCGACCATTCCCTGTATAATCTGTCTTTGAGCAAATACAAACAGAATAATAATCGGAATCATTGCCAAAAGTGCTGCTGTCAGTATCAAATCCCATTGCTTTACATAAGAGCCCACAAAGCTGCTTACCGCAATGGGCAGCGTCTTAATTCTTCCGTTCAGCCCAAGCATGAGGGAAGGGAGCAGGTAATCGTTCCATATCCAGATACCGTTAAGAATCAGAACTGTCATCTGTACCGGTTTAAGCAGGGGAAAAATGATTCTGAAAAAGGTACCTTCCGGGCTGCAGCCGTCAATCCAGGCAGCCTCCTCTAATTCATAAGGGATTCCCTTAATAAAACCATGCAGAATAAAAATGGACATGGAACCGCCAAAGCCTAAATAGGCAAATATAATCCCAGTGTAGCTGTTAAGGAACTGTATTCCGGTAAAGACGGATAAGCTTCTGAAGGTAGACAAAAGAGGAAGCATGACCACCTGAAAGGGAATAACCATGGCAGCTACAAAGAGCATAAATATGAAATTGGACCAATTCTTCTTATTTCTCACCAGGACCCATGCCGCCATTCCGGAAAACAAAGACAGCAGCACCAGGGATACTACGGTAATGATCAAAGAGCTGGAGAAGGACTTCCAATAGCTGAAATTCTGGTTATGTATGACATTACTGAGGTTCGTGAACAATTGGCCTATGTGAGTCGGAGGCATGATTGGGCTGATTACAATATCAGCACTTTTCTTAGAGGAATTAAACAGCACCAGAACAAATGGGAGCAGTACCACGATGGACAGCAGGATTCCAGTGATTTCTGCAAGCAGCAGGTTCATTCTTTGCTTTTTCATCACAATTCAACCTCCTTCCTCTTATTTATGGAAACCTGGGTAAGAGATACCACCGCCAGTATAATAAAGAATACAACGGCTTTCGTCTGCCCCAAGGCATATTCATTTTTTGCAATTGCTGTTTTATAGATATTAAGAGCCATGAATTCCGTTGACATTATAGCTTTATCCTGCAGTATTCTGCTGGGTGCGCCATTGGTTATGGCAAAATTCAAGTCAAACTGTTTAAAGGAATTTACCAGTGTCAGGAAAAGACATACCGTAAAGGTGTTGGCAATCATGGGTATTTTTATTCTTCGAAGGGTCACCCACCAATTTGCCCCGTCTACATTGGAGGCCTCCATAATATCCCTTGGCACTCCCTGAAGTCCGGTTACATAAATCATCATGATATATCCGGCATACTGCCAGGTACTTACAATCAAAATGGCCAGCAGGGCCATATTGGGGTCCGTTAACATGGATTGGCTGTCAGCAATGACAGATGTAAATACCTTATTAAAGATAAACTGCCAGACATAGCCCAGTACAATTCCGCCAATGAGGTTTGGCAGAAAGAAGGAAGCACGGTAGAAATTTCTGCCCCTTACCTTTGATGTACAAAGAAGCGCCAGTGCAAAGGCTGTAATATTTACCGTTATCATATTTAATATGGTATAAAGGAAGGTTATCAGAAAAGAATAGATATAATCTCCTGACCGAAACATGGTAATGTAATTCTCTATCCCCGTAAACTTTGTAAATTTAATTCCATTCCAATCCGTCATAGAAAGGAAAATACCCTGTATGAACGGATTTAAAACGGTGAAGAAAAATGTCAGCAGAACCGGGAGCAAAAACAGGACATTTACAATAGAACGGTGTTTTTTAGAAGGCAGTATAAAAAGTCCCGCTACTGCCAGTACTAGTCCTGCCGCAAGCAATATCCCTCTGTAGCTGCTTTCACTGCCCGTAAAATCCAGGTACAGGGCAAATGCCATTGCACCCAGTCCAAGTATCATTTCTATCAGGGAGAAAGTTCTTTTTAGCTGTGTATTCACTATAGTCCTCCTATCACATAGCAGCCTTGCCTGAGATTATCCCATAAAGGACTTTCTGCATACTGAATGCAGATGCCGTAAGAAACACCCCGCTTCTTCCAGCCGGTTTCATCCAGTATGCAGCCGCCCTCTGTCAGTATCTATTTATTTACATAATCAGCAATTGCTTTGCCCAGCATTTTAACAAATCCATCTTTGTCAATATCACCCTTTGCGTATAATTCAAATACCGCACCGGTTGCATTGGAGGCAATACCTTCGGGCATTTTTGCCCACTGCCATGCATAGGTGTTTCCGGCATCAATATAACTCTTTAAGCTGACTGCAAGAGGTGTTTCCGGTACTTCCTTACAGGTCTTATAAGGTGATATCATACCGCAGTCCTTTACCAGCGTCTTCTGACCTTCCGCAGAAGTGGCAAGGTCATTTAAGAAAGCCTTGCAGGCATCAATGTTCTTACCGTCGCCATATACAGCCCACCAGGAAGGACAATCTGCCAGTATACCTGAAGTATCTTCTTTTAAGAAAGCCAGAGGTGCAATTCCGCAGTCAAAGGTAGCATTATAGCTGGGAAGGGAAGGGTCGATCCAGTTGCCCTGTGTGATAAATGCTGCTTTCCCCTGTGCCCAGAGTGCCAGCTGGTCATCATAAGTACCGGATATTAAAACCTTTTGATCGGAATAGCTAAACAGCATCTTTGTAAAATCAGCAAACTGTCCAAGCCTTTGCTCATCTACCTTGCCTTCCTTTAACATGTCGATATAGGTAGTATCATCTCTCTTTAAACCTGCTGATAAATAATAGCCAAAAATATGATTGGCAGTTGACCAGTACATCTGTCCTGCCTCTGCAGCAACGGAGCATACGGCTGTTATGCCAAGCTCGTCCTTCATGGAGTCAATCTTCTCAAAAGCTGCCTTATAGGCATCATAGTTCACAAGGGACTTGGGATCAACACCGGCCTTTTTTAAAATATCAGCATTGTAAGTAATTCCATAACCTTCAACGGCATAAGGGAAGCCTACGGTCTTGCCGTTCCCGTCCTTAAAACCGAAATCTGTCTGGGAAGCCCAGTTTTCACTGCTTAAATCCGTCATATAGTCCTTCCAGGTCTGATAATCTCCTTCACCGCCAAATACGAAAATATCAGGCATGTTATCTGATGCAAGATATCCCTTTAAGGTTCCGTTGATATCCGCACCGCCGCCTAAGGACTCTATAATAACCTCCTGCCCTGTTCTTTCTTTATAAGCTGTTGCAAAAGCTTTTAACTGATTATCGATTTCAATCTTTCCATTTACCAGACGGATGGGTTTACCCGTTCCCTTGGAAGTATCGTCCTTCTTGTCCTTTTCTGCTGTAGAAGAATTGTTAGTGTTGGCGCTGCCGGCATTATTAGCCGGGGCATTGCTGCTTGCACAGCCTGTTAAGGAAGCCGCTGTCAGCACAGCTGAAAGTAAAACTGCCAATAATCTCTTTTTCATATAAAACCTCCAATATCAACATATAATTTATTTTACCTTTTGCGCATAAGGTCCTTACAATTTTTATATTATCATTTTGTTTTATAATTTACAAGTATATTTTTCTACTTTTTTAATTATTATTTGTGCATTTTTACATTTTACCGGAGATGCTTTTAATTGTTACTATATTTTTACCTTCCTTGTTGAACAGACAGCTGTACATACTGAAAAATCCTGATTGTACTTTTTTTACAGCTGCAGGTCTACCGCTGCATCCCAAGCATCTCAAAGCTCCCAAAGCATCGCGAAAATATAATAAATGCAGATTGCCTTACCTCCATAACCCAAATTATCTTCTCTGCTTTTCAATGATTTAAATTTCTTCATTGACCTCTTCTTCCGCTTCAGATTCCTCTCCTTCTGCCTCAGGGTCCTCTTCCTCCTCACTGCTGTCCATTAATACGCTCATGACGATTCCCTGGGCAAAATCACCGAATTTTTCTCCGAACAAATTCATTCCGCCAAGATTTTTAGCATCGGGCTTAATGCCAATCTTAAAGCTGATAAAATAGTCATCGCAGATACCAAGGGTATCCAGTGTTTCATCGGAGGTTTTCACCAAATCTTCAAAGCATCCCTGTCCATTAATGGTAACATTCTTTAATACTCCGTATTGGGTCATGGTATCGCTCCACCAGTCCGGATTCAAATGCCCTCTCCTGCCGCCAAAATCTCCTTTGGAATAAATTGTTGCAATCTCCTTCTCATTAATCCATACAGTTATATCGGAAGGCCAGTCATTCTGATACCCCGGTGCTTCCGAGCAGACTTCAAAAGAAAAGGACAATTCTTTTACCTTGCTCTTCTTTAACATATAGTTGGGAAAGCGGTACTCCAGATAACCCGACATAAACCAGATAAGCTGGGCTTCATGGCGGTTTTGTGCATAAAAGCCGTAAGGGGAGTCCTCCACCCCAAGGTAGGAACGCTCGCTGATAATACCGCAATTCTCATTCACCATACAGTTATAGTAATTACCGATTCCCATAGGGAAATGATATACTTTAATATTGTCCCTATCCATCTTGTGACGGAATGCATTAAAATAAATATCTTCAAATGCAATACCGCAGACCTTCTGCGCACCTCTTACTCCCGGCTGCTCTGTTGCCGTTATCATACCTGCTTCTTCCAATACCTTTACATGCAATGCTGCGGTTGATAAGGGAATCTGAAAGGTATTAGCAATTTCACTGATATTCACCGACTTATCAATTAACAGTTTTAATATATCAAGTCTTGTATCAGAAGAAAGTGCCTTTCCCACCTGTACGATTTTTTCTTTGTTATCAAAGTCAAGAGCAATCCTTTTCTTCTTGATCTTCAAATAAACTCCTCCTTTCTTGAATATTACATTATTCATGTAATTTAACGTATCTTACATTTTTAATATAACATTCTTATGCCATACAGTCAATCATTTATTACATTTTTTATGTTGTATTCATTCTATTATTTCTGCTTATAAATCCTTTTGTATTTATTATTTTTTTATAGCATTTAACTCATTTTATAAAAATTGCACAATTATCGCTAGGTTAATTTGGATATTTTTTGTATAGTAATGTACTTGATTTTATTGTAGTTTTATATTTAGATATCTTTACAAGAAATGTCATATTAATTTTATTACAGTTTTTTATGTTGTAATTTTCGTCTTTTTCATAAATTAATCCTACAATCATGTTGTAGCTTTTTAAACTCAACAGAAACGACAAGTTTGTATCTGCGCTGCGGCCGCAAAGGTTAAAGCAGACAGCAGCGCAGTAATGAGGTAAGCATCACATAAAAGAAGGACCTTACTCTCTGGGAAATCATGCTCTTAAGACAGAATTAATTGACAAACATCTAAACTAGGAGGTTTTTATTTATGCTGCGTACTGAATATCCACGCCCCCAATTCGTCCGGGAGGAATGGCAATGCCTTAACGGAACATGGGATTTTGATTTTGATGACAAGGGGGAAGCCGAAAGCTGTCATTGGGAAAAGGAGTCCCATACCCTGTCCGCACGGATAGAGGTTCCCTTCTGCTTTGAGAGCGGGCTTAGCGGAATCAAGGATACATCCATCCATAACAAATGTTTTTATAAACGCACCTTTACCCTGCCGGCAGAATGGGAAGGAAAGAATATTCTGCTGCACTTTGGTGCGGTGGACTACCGCTGCAAAGTCTATATTGATGAAGCCCTGTGCGGGGAACATGAAGGCGGCAGCTCTGCCTTTTCCTTTGACATTACCCATTGCCTCAGGGAATCTCTTACCATACACAGCCTTTCTGTGTTAGCAGAGGATCCTGCTGCCGACGAAACCATCCCAAGAGGGAAACAGTTCTGGGAAGAAAAAAGTGCCGGAATCTGGTACACCAGGACCTCCGGCATCTGGCAGTCCGTGTGGCTGGAACCTGTCGGCCCCGTAAATATAACCAGAATTAAAATGACTCCTGATTTTGACCATGATATTCTGGACCTGGAATGCACTTTCAGTAAGCTCCTTCCCAATATGGCATTGGAGGTCGCTATTTCCTTCGGAGAAGAGCTTATCTGCAAGGACTCCTATTCCATAAACAGCAATACGGTATTCAAAAGAAGCATCCATCTGGCGGCGGATAAGATTTTTTATACCAACAACCATGGCGCCAGCCGCTCCTGGACACCGGAAAACCCTGCACTTTATGATATCAGCTTTACCCTGAAATCCGATGGGGGCATTCATGACTGTGTCAAAAGCTATTTTGGCATGCGTAAGATACATACTGAAAACGGAATGGTCTATCTGAATAATCATCCCTATTATCTCAAGCTGGTACTTGACCAGGGCTATTGGCCGGAGGGCATTCTTACCGCGCCAAAGGATGAGGATTTTCAGTATGATATTGAGATAATGAAGGAAATGGGATTTAACGGCTGCCGAAAGCATCAGAAAACAGAAGACCCCAGATTCCTTTACTGGGCAGATAAATTAGGATATTTAGTCTGGGAGGAGGTCGCTGCCGCCTGCCTGTTTACAGACAATTCCGTGATGCGCTATATCAGAGAATGGATGGAGGTTATGGAAAGGGATTACAACCATCCTTCTATCGTTGCCTGGGTACCCTTTAACGAAAGCTGGGCGGTGCCGGATATCGGCCGCAATGCTCTTCAGCAGGATTATACCCTTTCCCTGTATCACATGCTTAAGGCACTTGACCCTACAAGGCTTGTAGTGAACAATGACGGCTGGGAGCAGACCAGAACTGACATCTGTGCCATCCATAACTATTCCCACGGAACCGCAAAGGAACCGGGGAAACAGGACACCTTCAAACGTTTTACCTCAGACCTTAATATCCTCCTCTCTCCTTACTCCGCAGGAAGAAGCATCTTTGCTCCTCCCTATAAATACCAGGGCCAGCCAATCCTGATAACAGAATGCGGCGGAATCCATTATAACAATTCTGAGAATGAAAGCTGGGGTTACACCAGTGCGGACAGTGAAGAGGATTTTCTGAAGCAGTACAGCTTTGTCATTGACAACATCATGCAGTCTGATTATATATATGGCTTCTGTTATACCCAGTTATCCGACGTGGAACAGGAAACCAACGGCCTCCTGACTTATGAAAGAGAGCCAAAATGTGATCCGCTGAAAATAAAGGCAATTAACAGCCAATACCGTCACAATATTTCCATTATCCCTCATGCTTAAGCAATTCCTGCATTTGGCAGACATAATTTTCATCCGGTTTTTTTATGTCTGCCGGTACTTACATCTTCATAAACCGGAGAGAAAAATTCTATAAATCTATGGGGAGATTCTATTGAAATCAGTGTACTTGTGATACTGCAAGAACATTGAAATAAATAATAAAGGGAGTTAAATATGAGAAAAAAGAGTTTAGTTATTCTACCATTAGCAATAATATTTACATTATTGCTAACAAGCATTACCTATGCTGATGTAACATCCAGTTATCAGAACCCGCTTATACGCGGAGCCGACCCTACAATTGCCAGGGCTGCAGATGGTTACTATTATTCCTGTTTTTCTACTGGAGATGGTATCCATTTGCAGAAACATGAAACTATTCTTGGGGTGACAACGGCAAAAAGCAGATTAGTATGGCCTGAGCCAGCTTCTTATGGCTATGTGTGGGGACCATATATTTACCGGCTGGATGGGAAATGGTATATTTATTTCTCCTCCAGCAGTGAAGACAGTTATGGTTTTGGCCATCCTGATTCTTATGTCCTGGAAAACTCATCTCCTGATCCTTATGAAGGAACATGGATCGAGAGGGGAAAGCTTAATACTCAAAGCAATGGTTTGGCATGCGGAGTTGTAACACTGAATGGCAAAAGGTATTTTAGTTATACAAAATACTTCTATAAGGGAGATTCCTTTGACGAGTGCCCGACCCTGGTGGAGATGAGTAATCCCTGGACCTTAAAAGGTACGGAAGGTACGGTAGCTTATCCGGTAAACTCATGGGAAAAAAATGGAGGCAGCATAGATGAGGGCTGTGCTGTAGTTGAAAGAAACGGAAAGATATATTTTGGATACTCTGCAAGCAGCTTTATGAATGACAACTATTGTGTCGGAATCTCATCGGCTCAATCAGACAGCAACTTGCTGGACAGTAACTCCTGGGTGAAAAATCCTCAGCCGGTGATGGTAAAATCACCTGATAACAGTGCTTTTGGACCCGGCTCACCCTTATTTGTAAAATCAGAGGATGACACAGAGGATTGGATTATTTACCATGCCGGACCGGTGGGCGGGCAGACAGGCTCAAACAGATGGGTAAGAGCACAGCGCATCAATTGGAATGAGGATGGCTTTATAAACCTCGGAATTCCTTCAAATCCCGGTACAGTGCTAAACAGACCGTCCGGTGAAGAAAAAAGCGAGACTTATGAAGCAGAATATGCCTCGTTATCAGGAGCTTCAAAAATAATCTTAAGCAAAAGTCCGAATTGTTCGGGCAGCGGATATGCCCAGTACAATAATAACAGCAATGACTATGTGGAGTTTACGGTAAATACGGAAGCGGCAGGCAGCTATTCACTGAATTTCAGATATAACAATAATACAGCAGGGAATATTCCCATGAAATTACAGGTAAATCAAAAAAGCAGTGATATTTCCTTTGGCTCAAATGCCGGAAATAAGTACAATTATGATCTTTTAAGAGTTAACAATGTTCAGCTCAACCCAGGAAGCAACAAGATTCGCCTTACTGTAAGCGGAAAAAGCGGACTGGCATTGGATGCTTTGATTTTAAAAAGAAGTGTGATGTACGAAGCAGAAAATGCCGCATTATCCGGTGGCGCCACAGTAGCTGCCGACCATAACGGTTATACCGGAACCGGATTTGTAGCCGGACTGTTAAACAAAGGAGCCTCGGCTCAGTTTACCATAAATGCTCCTTACGCAGGAAACTATTCGGTTAATCTCCGTTACTGCAATGGGTATGACACCGACAAGACTCTGAGTATCTACGTAAATGGTGAAAAGGTCAAGCAAATTGAATTGCTCAATTACAGAAACTGGAACAAATGGGCCGACCGCTACGACAATATTACGCTGAAAGCCGGAAATAATACCATAACCTATAAATATGACGATGATGACAGCGGCAATGTAAATCTTGACTCAATCACAGTCACCGAAGCGGCCACCTGGCATTATGAAGCAGAAAATGCAGTTCTTTCGGGAAATGCCAAAATAGCGGACAACCATACCGGCTATGCCGGAACAGGCTTTATTGACGGGCTTTGGGTTGCCGGCTCAACAGTGGATTTTTCAGTGGATGTTGAAACTGCTGCGTCCTATGATGTGAAGCTGAGATATTCAAACGGCACTACTGAAAGCAAGACCTTAAGCCTTTATTTAAATGGCTCAAAGGTTAAACAGATATCCTTGCCAAAAACCGGAAACTGGAATACCTGGAATGAAAAAGTGGAGACCTTATACTTAAATAAAGGGAGTAACACTATTACCTTTAAGTATGATACCAGTGATTCAGCTAATGTAAATATTGACAATATCCATCTCAATAAACGTGTTCCCTGGAAGTATCAGGCGGAAAGCTCAACCCTGACAGGAGGCGCTAAAACTGCTACCGACCACTTATGGTATGATGGAACTGGCTTTGTAGCCGGGTACTGGCAGCAGGGTGCATCGACCAAGTTCAATGTAAGCGTACCGAATACAGCTTCTTACACTACAACCTTGAGATATTCAGGATATTGGCCTTCAAAAGGAAATTTAAGCCTGAGCCTGTATGTTAACGGGACTAAAATAAAACAGATTTCACTGCCCCAGACAGCAAGCTGGGATGCTTGGGCCGAATCTACGGAGGCAGTAAATCTGAAAGCCGGCAATAATATAGTGGAATACAGTTATGATGCAGGTGACACCGGTGATATGAATATTGATTGTATCACAATCGACAAATACAGCGGCGGAAATACAGTCTCAAATAACAGTGTAATAGCCTCCGGAAGAATATATAAGATTACGGCAAAACACAGCGGCAAATCCTTGGATGTATCAAATTATTCATCGGATGAGGGAGCACTGGTCAACCAATGGTCTTATGTTGGCGGAAACAATCAGAAATGGGAAATTTCAGACACCGGATCGGGATATTTTATAATAAAATCGGCTCATAGCGGACGTGTCCTGGAAGTTGTGGGAGGCTCAACCGAAAATGATGCAAATATTTGCCAGTCAGCTTATGTTGCCGGGAAAAACAGCCAGCAATGGGCATTGGAGAAGGTAGGCGGTTACTATAAAATAACAAATAGAAACAGCGGAAAGGTGCTTGACGTCAGTAATATTTCAAAAGATGACGGTGCAAAAGTGCATCAGTGGGAATATGTGGGCGGAGAAAATCAGCTGTGGAAAATAGATATTCCCTAAGTGAGCGATGTATTTGTACCGGTATTAGTAATTAGGACGTAAATTGTAGCCCCCCTTTGGTTGGATGAAAAATACAATCAAAGGAGGGGCATACAAAGCATATAAATTATTTTTGTGCAAACTCCATTTTAACAAACATTGTTTTAAGCTTAATTGTTCAGTATAAAATCCCAGAAATGCCGTAAGGCAAGGATTTCCTTGCCTTACGGCATTTCTGGGATTTTGTGTATTTTCATTAAGCTCAAAATGGAGTATTCTGTAAAACGAGTTTACACGAAACTATAAACAGACCCAAATTAAACACAAACCAATTTACAGTCCCTTATTTACTTTGACCTGAGGTGTAATTTAACTTTCCATACCCGCTTATTTCTTTAGCATTTTGACACTTTGGCGGACAATTAACTCAGTGGGAAGAATGATTATCCTCTCCTCTATGTCTTCGCCATTGACAAGCTTTAAGATTTTCTCCACCGCTATTTCCCCTTTTTGGGATACATCCTGGTGAATGGTAGTTAAGGAGGGCCGTACTATCCGCGCATAGGCATTATCATCAAAGCCTGCGATAGAAATATCCTCGGGTATTCTCTTCCCATGATCCCTTAAATAATTCATGATTATCACGGCATAGTAGTCGGAAACACAAAAAAGCGCCGTATAGCCCTTTGTATACTCCAGCAGATCCTTAAGACACTTCTCCAGTTCCTTTTCACCCGGAGTTATTAAAAAGAAATCCTTATCTCTGTAGGCTATCTCCTGTTCTCTTAATGCCTGCTTATATCCAAGAAACCTCTCCTTATCTGCTCCCAGGCAGTTATCCGCAACAAAGCCAATTCTTCTGTGTCCGCAATCCAGCAGGTATCTGGTAATATCATAGCCTCCCTGTAAATCCTTCAAGCCTACATTTATATATTCCATTACCTCTTCACTGAAGTAACTGTCTATAAAGACCATGGGCTTGCTGACTTTACTTTTCAGCAGGATACAATCATCACCTATCATACCGAACAAGATCAGACCGTCCACATTCCAGGTGGATACATAATTGATAATCTGTTTCAAATCCTCGGAAATATAAATCATCAGAAAATACCCGCTGATACGCAGGCTTTTTTCAACAGCTCCTACCAGCTCACTGATGAAGGTATCCTTTAAGGCATTTTTTTCATATTTATCACTTTTTGCCTTCATGGCAAATCCAATGATTTTAGATTTATTCTGTGCAAGATTTCTTGCATTCATATTGGGAACATATTCGTATTCTTCAATAACCTTCTGTACCTTCTCTATGGTCTTTTGGGATACCTGATTGGTCTTTCCATGTATCACATTATTGACCGTGGTAGTACTGATTCCCAGCATATCAGCTATTTCTTTAATCGTAATCACAATGCAAACCCCACTTTGCTTGAATTTAAAGAATTGCATAACCCCAAAAGTCGCTCCCCCAGAGCATTTTTCAGTCTGTCAAAAAAGTTCTAACTTTAGTATATTTTGATTACCTCTAATTTGCAACAGGTATTCCGGAAATACGAAAGATTCCTTTTACCTCTTCCACCAGTTTCTTATCCGGCTCCTTTGTATCATAGAGCTTATATTCATACCCCAGGGCCCTCCATTTATATTCTCCCATCTTATGGAAGGGAAGAATGTCTATCCGGGAGATATTCGGATAAGCCTTCAGGTGCTCCGCCAGTCCTCTGATACTTTCTATATTATCCGTAAGCCCCGGAACCAGGACATAACGGAGCCAGACGGATGTTTCCTTGTCCCTGGTATGGTCCAGGAACTTAAGCGTGGGTGCCAGTTCAACTCCCGTTACTTTGCTATATACCTCCGGATCATAATTTTTAATATCCAAAAGTACCAAATCCGTATTTTCAAGAACCCTCTCAACCGTATCGGAAAATACATAGCCTGAGGTATCCACTGCCACGGATATGCCTTCTTCCTTGCATCTTCTGCTCATTTCCAGTATGAAATCAGCCTGCAGGAGGGGTTCTCCTCCCGTAAAGGTTACTCCTCCTCCTGAAAAAAGCATGTAGGATTTATATTTTATAATCTCACTCATAAGCTGGTCTGCCGTATAAATAGTGCCTTTATTGGTATCCCAGGTGTCGGGATTATGGCAGAACTGGCATCTTAAGGGACATCCCTGCATAAACACCACAAATCTTACGCCAGGTCCGTCCACCGTACCGCAGCTTTCTACCGAATGTATTCTTCCTGTTATATTCATAGTAAGTCCACCCCTTTCGCTTTGCTTCAAGGTACTGGTTCCTTCCTGATAAACATGCAGGGCCTGAAACCATTATAAAACCGGTTGAATTCCGTCCCAAGGACAAAATACCAGCCAATCCTATAAAGATAGCAAGCCCCTCATTTACCTTATATTTATTGTTATAGCTTTACTGTATCTGATTATCTCTCATGGAAAGTACGGTTAATAACATCCAGCTGCTGCTCCCTGTTCAGCTTCACGAAGTTAACGGCATATCCTGATACACGGATTGTCAGCTGAGGATATTTTTCAGGATGGTCCATGGCATCCATAAGGGTCTCTCTGTCAAACACATTCACATTGATATGATGTCCTTTATCAAAGAAATATCCGTCCAAAAGTCCCACAAGATTTGTGGTACGTTCCTCTTCAGTCTTACCTAAAGCCCTCGGTACAATGGAGAAGGTGTAGGAAATACCGTCTTCCGCATGTCTGTAGGGAAGCTTGGCAACAGATGCCATGGAGGCAACAGCACCTTTCTTATCCCTGCCATGCATAGGATTGGCTCCCGGTGCAAAAGGCTCGCCAGCTTTTCTTCCATCGGGGGTATTGCCTGTCTTCTTACCATATACAACATTGGAAGTAATGGTAAGGATGGAAAGGGTCTGTTTTGCATTACGGTAAGTCTTGAACTTGCGCAGCTTATTCATGAATCTTTCTACTAATTCTACGGCAATCTGGTCAACACGGTCATCGTTGTTTCCGAAAGCAGGATATTCGCCTTCAATTTCATAGTCCACTGCAAGGCCCTTCTCATCACGGATTATCTTAACCTTTGCGTACCTGGCAGCGGACAGTGAGTCTGCTACTACAGAAAGTCCGGCAATACCGCAGGCTTCCGTACGAAGGATGGATATATCGTGGAGAGCCATCTGAAGCCTCTCATAGTTATATTTATCATGCATATAGTGGATGACATTAAGAGTGTTGATATATAACTCTGCCAGCCATTCCAGGGTCTGGTCGAATTTGATCATTAACTCATCATAATCCAGGTACTCTCCCCTAACAGGTTCAAACATAGGTCCGACCTGTTCGCCGGTCTTTTCATCCTTACCGCCGTTGATTGCATAAAGAAGAGCCTTTGCAAGATTGGCACGTGCCCCGAAGAACTGCATCTGCTTGCCGACTCTCATGGCAGATACACAGCAGGCAATTGCATAATCATCGCCCCATACATCTCTCATGATATCATCGCTCTCATACTGGATGGAGCTGGTATCAATGGATACCTTCGCACAGAAGTCCTTAAAGGCCTTAGGCAGGAAGGTTGACCACAGCACCGTAAGATTGGGCTCGGGAGCGGGTCCTAAATTGTAAAGGGTATGAAGAATACGAAAGCTGCTCTTTGTAACCAGCGTACGTCCGTCAAGTCCCATTCCTCCGATAGCTTCCGTTACCCATGTGGGGTCACCGGAAAATAAATCATTATAGGAAGGTGTACGTAAGAAGCGTACCATACGCAGCTTCATAACAAACTGGTCTACGATTTCCTGTACATCCTCTTCTGTCAATACGCCGTTCTTTAAATCTCTTTCGTAATAAATATCCAGGAAGGTACTGACCCTGCCAATACTCATGGCTGCTCCGTCCTGTTCCTTAATCGCACCAAGGTATCCAAAATAGGTCCACTGGGTTGCTTCCAGAGAATTCCTGGCAGGATTACTGATATCACAGCCATAATTGGAAGCCATTGCCTTTAATTCCTTCAAGGCGTTAATCTGCTCTGAAATTTCTTCTCTTAAAAGGATTTCCGGTGATTCCAAAGTGTTACGCTCCAACAGCTTTTTCTGGTCCATCTTCTCCTGAATCAGGGCATCCACTCCGTAAAGTGCCACTCTTCTGTAATCTCCGATAATACGTCCTCTTCCGTAAGCATCGGGAAGGCCTGTGATAATACCGGTATGCCTTGCCTTTCTCATGGAATCGGTATAGGCAGCGAAGACACCATCGTTATGAGTCTTTCTAAGATGGGTGTACACCTCTTCTGTCCGCTCATCCAGCTTGTAGCCGTAGGATTCCAGTGCACTTTTTACCACACGGATTCCGCCGTTTGGCATAATGCCTCTTTTTAAAGGCTTATCTGTCTGAAAGCCGACAATAATCTCATTGTCCTTATCCAGGTATCCTGCGCTGAAAGCAGTAATGGTAGAAGGCTTCGTTGTTTCGGCATCCACAATTCCCTTCTCTGTTTCCACTTTCATCAGCTCAAGAACCTTATCCCAAAGCTTTTTGGTCCTTTCCGTAGGCCCCAGCAAAAAGGAGCCGTCCCCTTCATAGGGTGTATAATTATGTTGAATGAAGCTTCTGACATTAATATCTGTAGTCCAGCTTCCGGTTGCAAAACCATTCCATTCTTCTCTCATGAAATTCCTCCTGACTATCATTTCAATAGCTTTATATATCTAGTAGTTAATCAAAGAATTATGAATTAATACATCAATATATAGAGAATACTAAAGAATACACAGTGACTTGTCAATACTTTTAATGACCTTTTTTATCATTTAGGAGAAACTGCTATGAAACTATTCTTACAAAGCATTTCTTACAGCACTTTTGATAAGAAATCTTTCAGCCTTGTATTCATGGGATTACCAAAGAACTCCTGTGGTTTATTCTGCTCTTTTATCATTCCCTGGTCCATAAACAGGACTCTCGTTCCAACCTCTCTTGCAAAGCCCATCTCATGAGTTACCACTACCATAGTCATTCCGTCATCGGCCAGCTCCTTCATAAGCTCCAATACTTCCCCAACCATTTCCGGGTCAAGTGCTGAGGTAGGCTCATCAAAGAGCATTACATCCGGATTCATTGCCAGAGCGCGGGCTATGGCAATTCTCTGCTTCTGGCCGCCGGAGAGCTGCTTGGGATAGCTGTCTGCTTTTTCAGGAAGTCCGACGCGTTTCAGAAGTTCCATTGCTTTTGCTTCTGCTTCCTCTTTGTTCATAACTCCAAGCTTAACAGGAGCAAGGGTAATATTTTCCTTCACTGTCTTATGAGGAAACAGGTTAAACTGCTGGAATACCATCCCCATCTTTCTTCTTAACAGATTGATGTCATTCTTAGGGTCTAAAATATTCTTTCCTTCAAACCAGATCTCTCCGCCATCGGGTACTTCAAGGAGGTTAAGGCAGCGTAAAAAGGTGGATTTACCGGAGCCGGAGGGACCGATAACAACGACTTTTTCGCCTTTTTCTATGGTTTCCGAGATATTATTCAGCACTACATGGGAGCCGAATTGCTTTTTCAGGTTTTTAGTTTCTATCACCTTGAGCCATCCTCCTTTCAATAAAATGCAAGAGCTTTGTAAAGCCCAATACCATAATCAGATAGCAGGCAGCTGCTATCATTAACGGAGACAGTACATCATAGGTCCTGGAACCGATATACTGGGCAGCTTTTGATAAGTCCGTTACTGCTATGATACTGGCAACAGAGGTCTCCTTAATCAACACGATGAATTCATTACCAAGGGCCGGTAATATATTCTTGATGGCCTGGGGCATAATGATCGTAAGCATGGTCTGGTTTCCATTGAGTCCAAGAGACCGTCCGGCTTCATACTGGCCTTTTTCTATGGATTCAATTCCAGCTCTCACAATTTCCGCTACATAGGCACCGGAATTGATACCAAAGCAAATTCCTGCCACGATAATTTCATTCGTATCCCTTGCGGTAAACACCAGATTGTAGATAATTAATAATTGCACAAGTACCGGCGTACCTCTGATTACCGTCACATACAGGTTACACAGGGACTTAACCCAATTCAATCCTTTTATACCGGTTGTCATAAACCGAAGAACTGCAACCAGTATACCTAGAAAAGCTCCGATAAGTAACGCAATCAAAGATATAAGCAGAGTATTCCCCAGCCCCTGCAAATAAAACATATATCTATGCTCTGTTATAAAAGCATCATAATAGCTCTGGCCCAGCTGATTAAACCAATCAATTATTGCATTCAAAATTTCTTCTCCTTCTTTACACATAATTAGCAGCAGACAATCAAATCTTGGCTGCTGCTAATTATGAAGTCTATCCATTTCACCAATAATAATCAGGTTGCTTACTGACCGCTTGTTTTTGTATGGTTTGCAGTGAATTCCTCTATTTTCCCGTCGGCAATCAGTTTATCAATTACTTTATTAATCTCGTCAAGAAGCTTTTTATTTCCCTTCTTAACAGCTATTGCATACTTATCTTCAAAAAGCACGTCATTGGTACCGTCGCTCTTTTTTATGATTGCCAGATTATCATTCGCTGTCACCAGCTCCTGTGCGGGGTACTGGTCCATTACAATACAGTCGATCTTATTATTCTTAAGGTCTTCCGCAGCCTGAACGAATTTTGAGTACCTTTTGATATCCTTTGGCGTTACATTCTCCGGATTAGAAACATAAAAATCCGCAATGTTTCCCTGCTGCACGCCGACTATCTTGTCATTTAAATCTTTGGCACTGGTCACATTGGGAGTGTTCTTATTCACTACAATAACATCCGTGGAGCTTACATATTCATGTGAAAAGTCCATCTTTTTCTTACGATCCTCATCAATGGATACACCTGCTGCAACAAAATCAACCTTTCCTTTTTGAACTGCCAAAAGGGCTCCTTCAAATTCCATGTTCTTAATTACCAGTTCTTTTCCCATATCATCCGCAATGGCCTGGGCAATGTCCATATCGATTCCAACTACCTTGTCACCCTCCATATATTCATAAGGTGCAAATCCTGCTTCCGTACCTACGATCAGCTTATTATCGTCTGAGGAGGATTTACCGCATCCTGCCAGAGATACAGCTGTCACAGCTGCCAGTAGTAAACACACAATCTTTTTCATATTAACTCCTTTCGTGAATATCAAATCTTTGATTTGATATTCCTGAGTACGCAGTTGAAAAATGTCTTTTATTTTTCAACCTAACTCCCATCAGTGCGCCTTGGCGCACCCATTAATCTGAATGCCGAAAAAAACATTCCTGAATATCAAATACCTTTTATTTAATACCCTTCAGTAAGCGTTTAAATAATGATTAGGCATCTTCTATGTACATCCATCCATTTGGCACATGCCCATAAAAAATACGTCAAACAAGGGAATTCGGCCTTCATTGACGAACGGAAGATACCTTATAATTATTTAATAAAACTAATATTAATGCTTAGTATTGTATCATGTTTTTTCAAAATTTCAAGTATTTTTATTCAAAAAACCAGAATATTTTTTCGAAAATGTGTTTACAGCTACAGGATGGTCCGAAGTAATCCCTCTTCTGACTCCAGATGTGCATAATCGTTAAAACGCTGCAAGTAAAAACGTTTACTGTCATTATAATAAACCAGCTGAGTAATACTGGTATTCTCTAAGGACGCTCCCAGTAACAGCTTTTTGCTCATATCAAGCCCTAGCAGGCCCGATACCAGAGCTCTGATTACGCCTCCGTGGGTCACCACAGCAATATTGGATTTACCGGAGGTGCGGATTTCCTCTATGGTCCTCATAGCTCTTTCAAATACCTGTCTGCCGCATTCTCCTCCCGGATAGGGGATATCCTCCTCCAGCAGCATCTGCTCCCTTTTAAAGGCCCCAAATTCACTGTCAATTTCTTCATTGGACATTCCCTCTAATAGCCCGAAAGATATTTCTCTGATATCTTCCCTGATAAGGTGGGGCTGGTTAATATATTTATTCAATATCTCAGCTGTCTCTACCGCCCGTATTAAATTACTGGAATAAAGGGCATCTATATGGTAGTTCTCCAAACGCCTGCCAAGGAACTCCGCCTGCCTTCTTCCCTCCTTAGCCAGCTCCACATTCACATTGCATAATGGGCTGTTCTGTCTGCCATGCCTTATTAAATATATATTCATAATTTACTCCATTCCAATATAAATTTTTATGCACCGGTGCTGAAATCCATTTTATCTAACCAACCGCATCCTACTTATGATAGGGCTCGCCTAAAGTGATGCGGTAAGCTCTGTATACCTGTTCCAGTAAGATCACTCTCATCAGCTGGTGAGGAAATGTCATTTTGGAAAAACTGATAAGCGAATCAGCTCTTTTTAAAACTTCCCCGCTTAGCCCCAGGGAACCGCCAATCAGAAAAGTCAGATGACTCTTTCCGTTGATTCTTAACTTCTCAAGCTGTTCCGCAAATTCCACTGAATCATACATTTTACCTTCAATTGCAAGGGCCAGGCAGTACGAGCTGTCCTTAATCTGTTTTAAAATTCTCTCGCCTTCTATATTTTTTATCTGCAGCTCCTCAGCTTCACTTGCTCCATCAGGTGTTTTCTCGTCAGCCACCTCAATAATCTCAAGTTTGGTATACCTGCCAAGTCTTTTGGAATATTCAGAAATAGCCTGTGCCAGATAGTTTTCTTTTATCTTCCCAACACCTATTAGTGTAATCTTCATTTAACCTCTTTTCCGCCTGTCTGTATACATAAAATTATCTGTAATTTCTCAGCCTGCTAATCCTCCATTTCAGGTACAGCATTACTCATGGGATTCTCACCTATATACTGATATAGTACCCCATTCTTTACCCTTCTGATCTTTTCACCGGTAAAGCCTCTTTTTTTAAGCTCCTTCTGAAAGTTATATAACATGAATCCATGAAATACAATCAGAATATTTTCCTGGCTCCAGTCTATCTTATCTAAAAATGCATTGATGCGCTTTCTGGTTCCTTCCCTGGTCTCAGGCTGGCTCTTGGATTTAAAGTACCAGGCCAGTCTGCCGCACACATGCCATATTTCAAAGGGCAGCTTTATTCTTTCCGTATGAATAAAAGGTGCGTTATCCACTTCCCTGAGTAATTTATCAATATGCAGGTGTCCGCTGTAGACCTCCTTGGCCGTTGTAATTGCTCTCGGCAAATCGCTTACATAGCAGATATCCCACTTACTTCCATACATCTCCACTTTATTTTTAATGACCTTTGCCTTCTCATAGAGCATTGACCATTGGCGGAATTCTTCCGATGTCATCATCTTATTATGAGGGCAATTTACCTTAAAATGCCTTACAAGACCTATTCTCATGTGTTTCTCCTACCGGCTTTGTTTCTTTTGATAATAGTATTTTATCTGCTTTTCCCTGTGATTGCAAGAATGATTCCGCGTTTTCAGCCTTTCTTTTGAAACATGCGGAATATCGTATCCATAATGAAAATCGCAAGGGCTATCATACCTGCTATCTGAATTGTCTCATTCATATAGTGGGCTGCCAGCCCATTATTATTTGTTATAAGGTTATAAACAATACGGTACATTCCCACTCCCGGTACCAGAGGAAGAATGCCGGCAATCAGAAATAATGTTACCGGAGCTTTCATGAGCCTTGCAAAGCTGTGGGATATTAAGGCTACCATAAGGGCAGCAAAAAACATTCTTCCTACAATGCTTAGGCCGGTAGATTCCAGCAGCAGATATACGAACCAGCCCACGGCACCTACAAGGCCTGCATGTCCCAAAAAATTGCGGGGTACACCGATAATCACAGCAAAAGCAACAACTGCAATGAAGGCTCCCACTACCTGTACGAACATCATAGGTTTATCCCCCCTGCCAAAGCAGAATAAACAGCAATTCCAATACCGATTCCCACCGCACTGGAAGCAGCCAGCACAAAGGATTCTATCGCTCTTGCCCCTCCCGACATATAATCTCCCTGCAGGGTATCTCTGATCGCATTGGTTATGGCAACTCCCGGAAGCAAGGGCATGATAGAGCCGCCGATTAAGGCATCCAGCTGGATATATCTGCCCATAAAATGCAGGAAAAGCATACTGTTAAAGGCAATTAATACGGAAGCCGTCAGATTCTTTATAAAGGTGTTTATATTTAATTTCATGGTAAGGATTGTTACAAGTACAATAAAGCCTCCGTTCAGCCCGGCTATAATACTGTTAAGTAAATCTCCGCCCAAAAGAATGGTAAAAGCGGAAGAACCAACGACCGTACAGGGATATATCAGATAATTGCCGTATTGTTTCCTGGTCTTAATACTCTTCAGTTCCAGGAAGGCTTCTTCTACTGAAATAATTCCGGAGCACAAATTTCTTGAAACATTATTGGTTTCATATATATGTGCTATGTTAGTAACACGGTTGTCCACCCTTTTCACAAGGGTAATGCCGTCGATAGCGGCATCATCAAGGCACAGGAATATACCTGTCGGAGTTACAAAGGCTTCTGTTCTCTCAAGGCCTGAGGTCCTTAGAATTCTGCTCATGGTATCTTCAACTCTGTAAGTCTCCGCTCCGCTTATTAACATAATTTCTCCTGCCAGCATGGCAGTATCGGCAAGTAACTTATAATTCATGGTGATTCAAAGGCTCCGTTCTTACTTTAAAGGTAGTGTGAATTATTGAAAAGCATAATTCACACAAGTTTGTGCCTGCGTAATCCTCGGCCCAATCTTGCGGCTTGCTGGGAAGGTATGGCAGGTAGAGTGAATTATTGAGAAGTATAATTCACACAAGTTTGCGCCTGCGTAATCCTCGGCCCAATCTTGCGGCTTGCTGGGAAGGTATGGCAGGTAGTGTGAAAATTGGGGCAGTATCGCAAGTAAACTTACAGTATGCATGAGTATTTAAAATATTCACAATTAATTTTTATTATCCTCATACTTTACTTATAAATTCATACTATAATACTTTTAGAAAGAAAAACAATGTTTTAACAGGCATTTGTACAATGCCGAGAAATTGCCAAAAGAAGATATTTATCTAAAAATATTCTTTTGGCAATTTTTTTCTGGCACAGATAAGGACAAGCTAAAAAGCTCGTCCTTATCTGTGTGTTATATTTCCATTGTATGCAATGCTCTTCTCTTTCTTCTGGCTTCTTCGGAAGCCGTTAAGAGAAATTCTTTAATTTCTGATGCATTTTTAATATGCAATATTTTTAATTCCGGGTGTGTCGTATCCCCCGTATAACAGGTCAAGGAGCCCAATCCATAGATTCTTTCCCAAAAACTCTTCGTAAGTTTCACATCCTGAACTTTATACATATACGCGTCATCTACCGTAATGTTTAAGAACCCGCTCGTGATTGTTATTTTTTCGTCCGCTATGGTGTAAGATGTAAAAGTGAGAGGCAGTCCGAATAACTTCGTCCGCTTTTTTTCTGTATAAATCATTGCTTTGCTCCTTTAAGGAATTCCATTATTCATTCAAATCTATTGCCGTATTTTGTCCGTTTAGTGAAATACTTAGAGTAAGCCCCTCGCTGTTTAAATCCTTCGGTACATCAAATACCAGAACTGCATCATCTGATTTACCGCTTTTTAACGTATAGTTCAAATAGTTTAAATCCGTATCCAGAAGGGTTACCATTGGCTTATAGGACTTTCCGTCAGCCAGATTCAGCTTATAGTCTATATGTATTTTACCCAGATTCATTTTAATTTCCTTCTTGGTATCGTTCTTTACCTTAAAGCTCATTACCAGAAGCTTTCTTCCGCCTGTTGGCTGCAACGTAAAATAATTGTCTCTCTGGGCATAGGAATCATATAGCTTAAAGCCTGTATATTTTACCTGATAGGTATTATCACTTAAAATCTTATAAAATTCCTGATAATTTAATTTGTTTGCGTTCTTTGCATCCTTTGAAGTACTGTTTGCACTATTATCATTTTCAGATGCATCCGCCGAATTACCGGACTGGCTGTTCTTGGTTGCTTCACTAGCAGCATCTTTTGAAGTATCAGACACTTTGTCAGACGTTTTGTCGGACATTTTGTCCAAAGCCTGTTTATTATCTGTACCCTTATCCTCCGGGTAAACCAGGGCTTCCATGTAATTATCCGTATATCTCAACACAGAACCTGCCATATATTCTGCAATCACATCGCTTTGTTTATCCGTTAATTTTGTCAGCTGCGCACAGCCTGTAAGTAAAAAACCACATGCCAGCACCAGCACTAAGAAAGTTTTTTTCATAGTTCATCCTCCGTAGCAAGTATATGTGAATATATAATACCACTATTTACAATAATGGGCAATGAAAATTTTAAAACTATACTTAATTTATGACTCATTTCCTATTGGACCTTGGTATCCAGTTCAAACCAGAACTCTACCCCGTCGGTATGATTGATAACGCCGCACTTTTGATTATGGGAATCCATAATGGCTTTTACGATGGATAGTCCGATACCGCTTCCGCCGTATTCTCTTGTTCTGGCCTTGTCTACCTTATAGAATTTAATCCATATATTCTCCAGGTCTTCCTCCGGTATCGGCAGTCCGGTATTAAATACGCTGATTCGGACGACGCTTTCCTTCTGAATGAATTTCACTTTAATTATTCTTGGCTCGTCAACATGATTCAGGGCATTGCTTATATAATTGGTCATTACTTCCTCTATCATGTACTCATCCGCCCATACATACAATGGCCCTGTCTGTTCAAAATCAAGTGTTACTTTCTTCTGCTCCATTAAGATCTCGGTGGAATGAATGACGGAAACCACAAGGGCGGTAAGGTCAAACCGCTCGATACCAGGCTGGTTATTGCCGAATTCGATCTGATTCAGGGAAAGAAGCTTTTTCACCATGGAATTCATTTTCTGGGCCTCGTCAACGATAACCTCGCAGTAAAAGTTCCTGCTGTCTTCATCGTCATTGACATTATCCTTCAACCCTTCCGCATAGCCTTGAATGAGGGCAATGGGTGTCTTTAATTCGTGGGTGACATTGGAAAGGAAATCCTTTCGTATTTCGTCTATCTGCATTTTATCCTGAATATCCGACATCAGCTCATTATTTGCCTTCTTTAATTCAGTTATGGTCCCCTCCAGTTTTTCTGAGAGAGCATTAATACTGTTTCCAAGTACCCCTAATTCATCCTGGGTTTTCACCTCATATCTTACATCAAAGTCCAAATCGCTCATTTTTTTTGCAATTCCTGCAAGTTGAAGGATTGGATTTGTAAACCTCTTGCTAATCCAGAGCATTACCAGAATAGAAACAATTACGGCCCCTAATCCGACATAGGCCAGAAACTGGTTGGCTACCTTGGCACTCTCTTTCATACTTTGCAGACTGGATGCAAGTATTACAATACTTTTACTGCCATTTGGTTTTTCCAGTAAGCCAAGATATTTTGTATCCAGTCTTTCGTCATATCCTTTTAGTATATAATAATCCTTTGTAGTTTTAATAAGTTCACTATCTGAGGAAAATAATAATCCTTTATACTGGTTTATACGTCTTTGTAACACGTCAGGAGCATCTTCAAGGTTAATCCATTCATCTTTATAAAACCACATTCCATTTGCAAAAATATAAGAACTGATATTCCTGTTTTCGCTATACTTCTCGAACATTAAATTCAATGTATCGGCTAATTCGTTTGCATCCTTTGATTCATTTATAACTTTCTTAATGTCTACATAGATATTTCCAAGGCTTTCGGCCTTGCTCCTGATATAATATTCTTCCAGGAAGGTCCTGTTTAATACCCATAGTATGCCTATTGTTGAAACTATTAAAATAGCCAGGGTCAGGGTTAATTTTACCCTGATGGAATCCTTATATAAAAACTTTCCTGCTCTTTTCTTCATGGTTATGCTCAAGCCTCTTTCTAGTCAACCTCAAATTTATAACCCATCCCCCATATTGTCTTAATATAATCACCCTTGACGCCCATTTTGCTTCTCAGCTTTTTCACGTGGGTATCAATGGTTCTGGCATCTCCGAAGTAGTCATAATTCCATACATTGTTGAGTATCCGTTCTCTGGACAATGCAACTCCCTGGTTAGTGATAAAATAGGTCAAAAGCTCAAATTCCTTAAAGCTTAAGTCGATGGATTCGTTATCAATCTTTACCATATGAGCTGCTTTATCCAATACAATACCGCCTACTTCCATTATGCCCTCTTCCAGGACATTTGTTCTTCTAAGTATCGCTTCCACTCTGGCAACAAGTATCTTGGGGCTAAAGGGTTTTGAAATATATTCATCCACGCCAAGCTCAAAGCCCAGCAGTTCGTCCTTCTCGTCACTCTTTGCGGTCAGCATGATGATAGGGACCTTGGAATACTGCCTGATTTCGCGGCATACCTGCCATCCGTCCATCTTCGGCATCATAACGTCCAGTATAATCAAAGATATTTCCTTTGTATTAAAGAACATATCAACAGCCTGCTCCCCATTTTCAGCTTCATATACCTCATAATTTTTCTTGCTCAGGAAATCCTTGACCAGTTTTCTCATTCTGCTTTCATCATCTACGACCAATACCTTTAATTTATCCATATGGACCTAACCTCTTTTCCGGAACTGCCCTTATACTCTCCACGTTTTACGGCGTTCCTCCTGCTATATGTATCCGTACTGATTTGCTTTCGATAATATCATTATAACAGATATTTATGAAAAAAGTATGTTTTCAGCGGTAAATGATAAGGACTGCCCCTTGCGCAGGGCAGTCCTTATCATTATCTCTTATTACCGCCGTTTCATTCAAAATGGCCGTAATTTATTCTCCGTATTTTGATACAATTATTTTCTCTATTACAACATCGGTCAAAGGCTTATTATTCTCCTCATCCGTCTTGGTCGCCGCAATGGAATCCAATACATCAAGTCCTTCATATACCTGTCCGAAAACGGTATGCACGCGGTACAGCCAGGGAGTTCCTCCGATTTTGCTGTAGCCTTCTTCGGCATCTTCACTGAATTTATTCCCGTATTGCGCTGTGATGGAATCCAGAGTAGCTTTATCATAGGTATCTTTATCCTGAACAATAAAGAACTGGCTTCCATTGGTATCAGGACCGCTGTTTGCCATGCAAAGGGCTCCTCTATAAGGCTGAAGGTTATCGGAAAATTCATCTTCAAAGCTGCCTCCCCAGATGCTCTCTCCGCCGGTACCGGTTCCTGTAGGGTCACCGCCCTGAATCATAAAATTATCCATAACCCTGTGGAAGATCAATTTGTCATAATAACCCTTCTGGGCATGGGTGGTAAAGTTCTCCACTGCCTTGGGAGCTTCCTTCCCAAAGAATTTAACATGCATGGAGCCAAAATCCTTCACAACGATTTCTGCTACGGTATCTCCTTTTTTAGGTGCGGCTAACTGGTCCTCATAACCGGATACTGATGAACTGCCGGCAGTTTTCCCGTTTTTTATGGCAAAGCCGACGCCTACAACTCCTATCAGGAGAATTAGAACAACTAAAATTGTAACCTGACTTTTTTTCATACTATACTGTTTCCCTTTCTCGTATAATTGCCCTTCCCTATTATTCCTGCACGAAGGAGCTTTATTCGTTCAGCTCAGGCTAAGCACATAAGCTCCTTCTTTCTCCCATTGCATACCGCAGACATGTCTGCGGTACTGCCATAAATAATGGAGTGTGAAAGTGCTTTTCTTTCACACTTTCTCTTTCTTCAAGGATTTATCATAACATAGCTGACTTCTTACGTCAATTTTAATGAAAGCTGTTTTCCTATTTCAAAAGCCTCCTGCAAATCCAGAGGAAATTGTTCCTTCCTTACCTTCTCTTTTTCCTCCGCTGAAAAACGGCTGGCATTATATTTGTCATAATCTTTAAACTGATAAGTATCACAGGAAACCAGCATCCTGGACTCTGCCTTTAACAGCCCTCCGATAATATCCTGATTTCTTTCTGTCAAAGCCTTATAACTCAGGCTCTCATACTGCTCTCTTGGTACGTTCATGGTATAGATAAAGGCTGAGGGTATGCTTTTCTTAAGCAGCTCCCTTTCTCCCGCATTATAGGATAATATGGGGAATAAAAGTCTTTCCAGGAAGGACCTTATCTCTCCTGTCACATCGGAAAAGTAAATGGGCGAGCCAATTATAAGAGCATCACATTTTAAGATATCTTCCAATACTTCCTTTAAATCATCCTTGATAACACAAAGGCCCTTGCAGTCATTTCCTTTCTTCTTACAGGCAAAGCAACTGACACAGCCTGTATATTCAAGGTCATATAAATGATAGAGTTTAGTTTTGGCTCCGCCTTCCTTGGCCCCTTCTAATGCACGTTTTAACAGCTCTGCCGTATTTCCTTTTTTTCTTGGACTTCCGTTAATTGCAATAACTTTCATAGCTGCCTCCTTTTCTTATTAAAAAAATGGAATATTTAAACTTATTCTATATTTTTTTTCTCCGACCTGTCAAGTATGTCCCGACCCTTCCGCACAGCATACGCATAAGACCAAATAATGGATATGAACAGATGACCAAGGGGGTTGTTTGGGGGGGTTGTCTTAAGAGGTTCCTTATGACACTTAAGCGGCAGGAAACGTGACTAGGTAACGCAGTGCCACTGTTTGAGCTTGATAACTAACACAGCCATATTTGTTACAGTGAGTTTGGCACTGATTTACCTGCCAGTTACGTTTTCAGCCGCTTTAGTGGAATAAGGGTTCTCGCGTAACAAAACTCACAAACAACCCACTTGGTCATCGTCCGTTTCCATAAACTTCCTTTATTTGTTTGCCGTGTTCCCTTCCCCAGGCTCATTGCCTGTCCAGCTTAAGAAGATTGGGCAGTATGGTTTTGAACATATTTTTCGGCATCTGTACTTTCAATATGGCATAGCCGAAATTCAGGGAAAAGGTTTTTGGATTAAAGGCAAGGTATCTGGGCTGCCAGTCTGTTGGTCCGTATTTTAATTTTGCATGGTGCAGGGCCTGAAAGTCATAGGTCTTATTCATATTTTCATATATGAAGGTAAAAACCTTTTCCGTGAAGCTGGAATTTTGCTCCTTGCAGATATTATACAGGGGAGAGAGTCCCATATTCCCCCACAGCACCCCTTCTTCCTTCATTTTCATAAAGGCTTCGTAAATAATCTTCTCCAACACTCCCTGCGGTGCATTGCTCCTTCTTCTGGTAACATCTGCAAGATAAGCCTTTCCTTCCATATAAGGCAGGAATACTACAAATCCAAGCATCTCTCCCTCTTTACTAAGGGCATAGAAATACCTTCTGTCCATGGGGTCATTTAATCCCATTCCGCCAAGCATAAAGCTCATTTCCACTCCGCCCTTTTGCACCAGCCATTCCTCTGTTATGGACTGCATCTGCTTTTCAATCAGGTGGTCCTTCCTTTCAAGGGGCTTGTATTCCGAAACAGTGATTTCTTCTTTGTTCGCATGGTTGATAGCTGCTCTTACCTTGGCGGCCCTTCCGCCTGCAAGATTATATTCGGCAAGGGAAAAACAGGCATCCTCCCCATATTTAACAATGCCGAAGCCAGCCAGCTTCAGCAGAGAATGAAATTTCTCCGTGATATTGATAAACAGGATATCATAGCTATTCTTCCTGCAAAAATCCGTAATTTCTCCTAAAAATAAAAAGCTATCCTTTTCATCGCATATCATGTCACCGCATACGGTAAATACGCTTCCCGCCAGATTGTAAGCACAAAAGCCTTCAATGCTGCTGCCAAAAAAATATTTCTTATCATTTTCCAAGGCCAGATAAGCCATCGGATTGTCACCATATTTTAATACAAGCTGGCGGGCCTTATGCTTTCCCTGTATGTCGGCAATTGGATTATATACCAGAGGCTTTAGTAAAAGAAAAGCAGATGTCATAATACATATCCAGTTAATGATGATAAGTGTATTGCTGTAAAATTCTCCTGCTGCTCCCTTCATGCCAAGGCTGTCCGTATCCATAAAGACTAAGAGCTTTACGGAGCTGAAGATGGCATCATAGATCGAATGAATGCTTCTGATATCCTCTTTCATTAAGAATAAGCCAATAGCCGCATTGGTCAGCACCAGAAAAAAAGAGCAAAAAATAAAACCCATGGCTCTTTTTACCGTTATCCGGTCGCTGCTTCTTGCAAAGTCCTTATAGGAGGCCAGAAGCACCACCAGTACAAATACATCCAATAAAACAGTGCGGACCGGCAGCACCTGATGCCTGGTAAGATGATAGGTCAGTCCCATTGTTAAGGCAATTATTTCAATCAGCCAGGCCAGCCGCACTCTTTTATAGAGCCTGTATGCCAGCAGCAGCATAAGTGTACCGGATAAAAAAGGAAGAATACCCCGTGGCTGCAGGGGAAGTGTGGAATGCATTCCACTTAACATATTTTGCAGGCTGCCATGCCTTCTTATCGGCAGTGATAAAAGAATATTTTTGAGCGCTACCAGAATCAATAATATCATCGCCAGATACTGCAGTGCTTTTTTAATAAAGGCTTTCATGATTACTTCCCTTCCTTTTACTTTTCTAAAGCGGAGCCTTTCTGCCATTGTACTACCCCAGACGTTATTTTTCAAGCAGGCAGGTAAATATAGGCAAGGCAAACGAATGATAGTTTATGGAAGCGGACGATGACCAGGGAGGTTGTGTATATCCATTATTTGGTCTCATGCGTTTGCTGTATTAATATAGGCAAGACAGCAGTTAATGGAAAGGCACGAGGAATAGGGTATTGGTTTCATACGTTTGCCTCAGAAATATAGGTTACTGTAATCAGGGTGCATCACAAAAATATCACAGTTTTCTAACAGCCTGAACATAATATTGCTCTACACTAAAGGAAACAATAGCATTTGAAAGGAGCTGCTTTTTTGCATACAGATAAGAAAAATCGTAAGAAACCGTTAATTATACTGATTATAGTACTCGCTGCCGTTGCTGCCATACTTTATATGGCTGCAGACCGCTACCTTATCCAGCATGTCAAAGTAAATAATGCGCTGGATACCGGTAATACCGGAACAGAAAATTCTGATACGAATTATACCTCCGATGACTGGAATTACAACAGTGATTCCGTAACGATTAAAATCAATAAAGTCTCCACCGGTACGGGCGATGACACCATAACCTATTACACCGCGGACGTTACCTTAAAGGATTCCTCCAGTTTAAAATCAGCCTTCGCTGACAATAAATTCGGACAAAATATCGTAGAGGACACCTCGGTAATAGCAAGTGCAAATAATGCTATTTTTGCCATTAATGGTGACTATTATGGTTTTCGTGATGATGGAATTATAATACGGAACGGCAAAATCTTTCGTGATATCCCGGCAAGAACCGGGCTGGCCTTTTATTCTGACGGCTCCATGAAGATATATGACGAAAGGGCAACTACCGCTGAAAAGTTAATAAAAGAGGGAGTAACGCAGACCCTTTCCTTTGGACCTGCTCTCGTAGAAGACAGTAAAGCAATAACCGGACTTGGCAAGGTGGAAATCGATACAAATTTCGGCAACCATACCATACAGGGCTCCAATCCCAGAACCGGAGTTGGCATCATAAGCCCCAATCATTATGTTTTCGTCGTTGTGGACGGACGAAGCAGCGGTTATAGCAAGGGCATGAGCCTTGATGAATTTTCAGACCTGTTTGTAAAGCTTGGCTGTACGGATGCTTACAATCTGGACGGCGGCGGCTCCTCTACCATGTATTTTATGGGAAAAGTCGTAAATAATCCCTTAGGCAGAAATCATGAACGCGGTGTAAGTGATATTCTCTACATCGGTTAACTGCCTGCCTGATAAATAAAACCTTCACCCCGGCTCCTATTGCAGGCAGAATCTGCTTGGGGATTTAGCTTCTTAATCAAGGTGTGAAATGTCTTTTATTTTACTAATCCTCATGCAGAATCGCAAGTTTACTTGCGATTCTGCTCAAATAATAAGTTTAAAAATGCGTTGTAATTTTCAATCCAACTCCCATTAGATGCTGCGTCTGCTTGCATATGCAGCACAATCACAGAAAGGAGGCATTATGTTAAATATCGTGATTCCGGCATATGAACCGGATAATAAATTGCTAACTCTTATCGATTCCTTGAAGTCCTCTCCTGATTTCGGCAGGGAACTAAACATACTTATTGTCAATGACGGAAGCTCCCAGAACTATAACCGCATTTTTTCCGAAGCGGCAGGAAAAGGCTGCTCTCTTCTGACCCATGAAAAGAATCTCGGAAAAGGAGCCGCTCTAAAGACAGCCTTCTCCCATCTTTTAGAAATCGGATACCAGGGCTTTATCGTATGCGCTGACTGCGACGGTCAGCACCGCCCTGAGGATATTCAAAAGGTTGCTGCTTCCCTGCCCGGCAATACAAACTCTCTCGTACTGGGCTGCCGGGATTTTATCGGCAGGGTACCTTTAAAGAGCCGGCTTGGCAACCTGCTGACAGGAGCAATCTATTCCTTTATTTCCGGGCAGAACCTGAAAGACACTCAGACCGGCCTGCGGGCATTTTCCTCTGAGCTGCTTCCCTGGTTGGTAAGCATAAAGGGAAGCCGTTATGAGTACGAGATGAACCAGCTCCTGGAAGCAAAGGATGCCCATGTAAAGCTTTGCTGTGTTCCCATTGAGACCGTTTACGAAAATAAGAATTCAGGAAGCCATTTTCATCCTGTCAGGGACTCCATACGGATATATCTGCCTATTTTAAAATATCTGGTGTCTTCCCTTATGGCAGGCGGCATTGATTTTATCCTGCTGTTTCTCTTTATGAAGCTTTCAGAAAATCTGCTATTCTCCGTCATAGCTGCAAGAGTAATCAGTTCGGCTGTTAATTTCTCTTGCAATAAAATTCTGGTATTTGAGAAAAAGGAGCTGTCCCTTAAGGAAAGCCTGGTAAAATACTACCTGCTGGCAGCCTTTATCCTGCTGTGCAATTACACCCTTATCCATTCCTTTACCTATGTGCTGCATATGCCTTTGCTGGCCGGTAAAATTCTGACCGAAATTATTCTCTTCTTTTTTGGCTACCAGATTCAGCGCCTGTACATCTTTCGAAAGGTATATGCTTAAGGCTGTTCATTCATCTTATCATATTCTTTTTTCAGCTCCTCATAAAGCTCAGGGGCAGTCCAGAACCGGTTCGTATCGGTAAGGACTGCCTTTAGGCATGTTTTTTGTACCCCTGCTTTTTTAAGTACAGTCAATACCATTTCCATTTTTGCTCCGGAAAGACCTGCCATAACAATCATTTCGCCTTCCAGCTCACTGCCGTCATAGATATCATTTATGCCACTCATATTCTTATATCCGGCGAGGTAGCCAATGCTTTGCAGATAATCCTTTTTGTCCGCTGCCTTAACTGCAATACCAAGAGGAAGTAGCGCTTTCCCGATTTTCAGCCTTTTTTCCTTTACCGGTATATTAAAAAGTACTATGGTTTCTTTCATTTCTGTTTTTCTGCCTGCCGCATAACATTGTAATACTGCCAGCTAAAGGAAGTAATAAAAATTTCGATGCGGTGTCCTTTCGTTAATTATTTATATTGGTTTTAGTCTCCTTGGGTTTTCGTTTTCTTGATTTTTTGTATTCGTGATTATTTATTTACTTCCATAATTTTTTCGAATTTCTTTTCAGACAGAATTTCATTTGTTACGTATTCGCCATTAAAAAACAAGCCATAGGAAGTAAATGGAAAAGGAGCATTCTGGGCCTGTTCCGTCGTTTCAAAGCGGACTGTCTTTAATGGAACGCCCTTTTCACTGGCCAAAGCTTCAATTAAAGGCACATATTTTGCTGTAAAGGGGCATTGATACGCATAGTAAAGTACGAAGCCCTGTTCATCAATTTTGGGCGATTTCGCATAATCTTTAAAGCAAGGCTTGGTTGCTCCTTTTTCAAAGGGCAAATACAAAAGCTCATAATATGGTTCTGCCCTATCAGCCAATTCAAAACCTTTATATTTTAAATACTTTGGGTCCGACAGATAGGGCATTTTCTTCTTTGACGATAAAACTACAAGTCCTTTTTTGCCTTTTTCCTTGCTGTCCCTGATACATTCCTCCAACAGCAGATTTGAATTGCCCTGTCCCTTAAATTGTCCCGATACCCAAAAGCAATCTATATACATATAGCCCTCCGCTATAATCGGTGCCCACGCTTTTTCAGCAGGAATATACTCAATAAAGCATTTTCCTCTTACATCACCTTTTTTGAATACAAGTCCATCGTCAAATCTTTCCGCCAGCCAGGATTTTTTTGCAGAAACCTGACAGTCGTTGTTATTTGAAAGCGCACAGCAGATATGCTCTTTTTCTAAATTGTCCTTTGTCACAGTAATGATTTCCATTGAACATCTCCTTACCTTACAGTATCTATTTGTAGCAGGATTGCCTGGTACCTTCCATATAGGGCATCTTGCTGTTACTTTTGATGGCATTAATATATATTTGTTGTATTCTTCTTTTTTGCAACATTCTTTTTATATCGCTTTTATCAGATTATCCTATTCCATCTGTAGGGCTTTCTTATGCAATATTATAGAATTAGTTCAGTAAATTTACAAGTACACAATGTGTTTTTGTAAATTCTTACTATGTAAAAGGAAAAACTTCTGTTAGTCTACTAATTCAATAATTCTATATAGGAGATCTATATGTTCAATTTTTAAGAGTTACTCTATGATTCTTTATATAACAGAACCTCTATTCAGGTCTTCGAATCAAACTGACCTGTCACAGGGTATTTATTCCGTTTACTTCGTTTAGAGCCTCCTGAAGACACTTCTGCTCTATTGGAAGTATATTATTCACCTTCCTTCTTTGTAAGATTTCTAACAGCTTCAAAAGCTCCTGTGCTGGCTAACCCACTCGCTAATCCTCCTAAGAGAATTTCTGGTGTGAACTCCCATCCACTGATCCAAACGTTTAAAATAACCCCCAATATCCCCATAATTAGAGGTATGTATTTATTGGGGATGAAGTCAAGGCTATGTTTAATGATATAGCCTACTGCCAGGCAAATTGCCATTACTAGTAATACTACATACTGTGTTAAGATTTCCATAATTAATGCTCTCCTTTTCTTGTGGATAGGTCTTTAAGTTCCACATATAATCTTGTTACTGTTCCTTTGCCGTCTAATTCCTAACTTAAGCTTAAAATTGTGTAAAAATACATTTTATTGCTAATCCGAATCCCGATACTACTAAGGTTATAATGTTTTAAACTAGTATCTTATAATTCATTTTACCATATATTTACTATTTCTGCAAAATAATTAGAAGTCTATACCCTCATGGAACTCCGATAATATTTCATGTTTTTCTGATGAAATACAACACAAAAAAAGGGTCCTGTATATACAAGACCCTTAGTATGGAGCTGAGGGGAATCAATTCTATCTCCAAAATACTCAGTAATATTATCTATTTTCTGCACATTAAGTTATTTAATCTTATCTGCAATTTTCTTGATTTTATCTTCAACACCAGCAGTGGCATCTTTTCATACTTTTTTGTAAAGGATACTAACCTATATACTAAAAGATTAATCCCACCTATCTATTTTATATAATACAGTTCCAATATCAGTTGTCACTTTGAATATTTCATTCCATTCACTTCCGCTTTGAAGTCTTATGCCACATGCAGAAGAATCACTATATCCACTAATGTCTTCTTCTTTGGAATATGCTTCAATTGTAGATCTAATCTCACGTAATTCTGATTTTAAATCCTCTGGGAATAATGCATTGCCACTACCACCATGCTTATAATTTGTATCCTTTGCTCCATTAAGTATAAAATGCACAGATTTACCATGGTGCTCAAAATTTCCATACCACATCGAAGGTTGATAGCATATTCCAGTTACTTTGCAATATCCTGTATTTAAATTCCATACACTATAACTTGATCCGCCAATGTATACATAATGAGAAAAAGGATTCCTATGCTCATTGGTGTCCCATTGAATAATTGGCGGAGCATCATCGAATTCAGCCGTTAAAATTGCAGAATAATTCTTTTTTCCTGAAGTTACTAAGTATTCGATATCTTTAGCTAAGGGCAGCACTGTTTTATAAAATTTCTCCCAAGTAATAGTAACTGCAGGTATATCTATATCTTTTTTTACTTTAGCTTTAGTGATTAAATGAGAGAATACACCTTGCGTGGAATCTTTCAATTCTTGCGTTTTAACCTGCTTCCACAATAGATTTAATTCTTCCAATACTGCAAATCTTCGATGTAGAGATTTTTCAATTCCTAATTTTTCTATGATTTTTTCTGCTTGCATAATATTTCCGACTGTTGGTCTAGCTTGAGGTCTTTGGTATTGTAAAGGACTCATCTTCTCAGCAAATCTTTTACTAACACTTTCAAATGGTAATCCATCTACTATATCGTCTAGTAAGGTTCCTATCATGCTACTATTTATATGACAAAATCCTGTTGGAGCCATAGCAACAGCGAGCCAAAGTACATTGTTCTTTTTTCTACTGTCATTGATACAAGAAATTTTATTATGTATATCTTTAAACCATTCTGCAACACCTAAACACTTTTCAGAACGATATAAAGAATCAGTCTTTAATAGAGTTATAGCCTGGTTTACTGCTTCCACAGGGTATTTATTAATTGCACTAATTAATATATTATAGTCCTCAGCCTTTTCAGCCATTAACTGAGATTGATTTCTAAGTCTCGAAGTAGATACCATATGCGAAGGTAATTGAACTGAAATGTGCTGCCATACTCCTGTTATTGGTTTACCTAATATTTCATTATCAGAAATAAACACTCCGGTGACCCTGGAATTGAGTATCTTATCAATAATAACATTTACAGAAGGAGTGAAAAATAGTGGAACATTCCCCCAGATAGCTGGTTCAACATCCCCATTTTCTTTTATAAACGCTAATCCTCCAAACCGTTCTACAAAATTCTTACACGCTCTACAGGTATAATTTTGTCTTGCCTCTTCAGGAAGGTTATCCAAAAATATGTCATATAAATTTGTGGCATTTGTTGTAAATAATTTAACATTTTCTTTTTTTGAAAGGACATTAAAGTGATCTTTCAGTGCTTCCAAAAACTTCTCATACTCATCACTTGGCCTTTCATCAACTTTATTTGTGTAATCGTTTGTTATTCCATTCATTTTACTCTCCTTCTCACATTGCACATTACACATTATTTATCGTTTAAATCATTCAATTTACTTAGTTTCTTATTAATTCAAATACCTGTATTATATAGTTCTAATCTAATAGAGGAACCCTACTTACAAAAGCAGGCCTGTCGGATAAAGAAATTAAAAAGAAAGTAGGGGCCGATATAGTAAGACTTGAAAGCTATAAATAAGAAATAATTCCACCCCAGAGGAATGAAAATTGGTAGTTTATCATTAAGCATATTTATCCGTTATTCTCTTTATGTATTCTATCTCATTGTCATCTCTGGAGACCTCAATGTATCCAAATTTCTCATATAAGTATTGATTACCTATACTAAAAATAGGCGTTGAAAGTTGCCAAACTAAGATATTTTTATAATTCTCCTCAACTAATTCCATTGTTCTATATCCATATCCTTTACCTTGGTATATCGGATTAATAACAAAGTCCTCAAAACGCATTGTTTCACTATCAATTGGTATAAGAAATAAACCACCTATAATATGATTATCTAATATTATTTTATAGGCAATAAAATAATATATTGCCTGGTTAATGCTATAGGATAAACCGGATAATGAAGTTTCAAAGAATACATTTAAAGAATTAATGCAGCACGAAATGCAACACAAAAATAAAAACCCCAGTAAATACTGAGGTTTTAGTATGGAGCTGAGGGAGCGAAAAATAAACCCCTGTCCGTTTCAGTATTCAATAAGAAGGGACAGATAATTAATTTTTATATATTATTAGATTCATGCCAATATATTGCAATATGTAAATAAATGTTATATAATAGTCATTGATCGGTTTAGACTAGTAGATTTAAATATATCATCCCCACTGTCCCCAGGCTTACAACCCTGGGGGCTTTTACTATTTGCAAAAGAACATATGTTCCTGTATAATATCCTCATAAAATACTGTGAGGTGAATCTATATGAATATACCTGTTGACATTATAGCAGCCTTTAATTCAGACGGAACAATAAGACCTAAGTATATCCGCCTGGAGAATGACCAGCACCGACTTAATACTCTTAGAATTACCAATGTATTATGGTATGAAGAACGCGAAATTGTGGGAATGGGTACCATTGAAATGGTCTGTCAGCTGGAGGATGAAAGGGAGCTCGAGTTGACATTTTTAACAGAGCATCATAAGTGGGTAATGAGGGAAAAATAATCAGTGGAGAATACCAAGTTAGCATTGGCCGGGTATTTTATATTGACAAAATTTTCATGTCGGGTAATAATTAAGGTATATTTTACATAGGAGGAGTATGCTTTGAATAATTATTGCAGTAATTGTGGGGAGTCATTAGAAGGAGCAAAATTTTGCCCTAATTGCGGAGAACCTGTATCAATTAAAAAAGACGCTAATGTTGAATTTGTTAGCACAGAATACCGTGAGCCTTCACAGCGTATCCAAGATGTGCAAAAACCTTATATGAATCCCAAGCCTGCTGCAGGGAGAAAGAAAAAACCTGGCTGTTTAGTATTCATTATTGCTTTTGTTGTTTTGTTGGGGGCAGGGGGGCTTGTAGCATTTCTTCAAAACAATGTTATACAAAAAAGTGTATCAGGGGTTTCGGATGATTCTGAATATATAACATTGGATGAATATAATTCAATTGAAAACGGCATGACATATAAAGAAGTTACAAAACTAATCGGAAGCAAAGGAACATCTACAAGTGAATCTTCTTCTGGAAATATTACTATAAAAATAATTACTTGGTACGGGAACGGTATAGCTGGTTCAAATGCAAACGTTACTTTTACTAATAATAAAGTAACAGGTAAAGCTCAAGTAGGACTAAAATAATAAAGACATCACCCGGAGGAATAAACCTCCGGGTTTTAACAGAAGCAATCCATTGACATATAATGTATATTGTGATAGTATAATATTGTTATGAGGGATTACCCGGTCGTAATGGCCGGGTTTTTTTATGCCTTTCTGCCATATAATTTATATTAAACTTCCATTGTATAATGAAAATTTTGGAATTAATAGTCTATTTCTTTAGCCTGCTCCGGACTATAATTTAAGAAACAAATGATAAATTTCAATGGAGGTAAATTTATGAAAAGACTTAAGTATTTATTTATGGCTCTAGTTATGGTTACATGTTTAGTAGGTTCAAGTGAAACAGTGTCTGCAAGTAATTACAGTACAGGAAAGGCAGTAATAC
>JAEYPZ010000030.1:0-4529 GCA_023410275.1 Bacillota bacterium | reverse complement strand
GCATTTGCATCATGCCATGATTGTCGCCGGTATTGGCATTGAACCGGAAAAATGCCGCCTTGTCGCTAATCCAACCGGGGCTACGTTCGGCTACAAGTTCAGCCCCACCAATGAAGCGCTGTTGGGCGTGGCCTGCCTGGCCTGCGACGGCAAGCCGGTTTCGCTTAATTTCAGCATGTACCAGCAGATTACTTATACCGGCAAGCGCTCGCCTGCCCTTGTTAAGACCCGATTAGCGGCCGATAAGACCGGCAAGCTGCTGGCAATGGAAACCCAGTGGTGGCTTGACCACGGCCCTTACAGTGAGTTTGGCGACTTGAACTGCATGCGCCAGGGGCAGTTTACCGGCGCCGGCTATGATATCAAAAATATTCGCGGCAAGGGAAAATGTGTGTGTACCAATCACGCCTGGGGTTCGGCATTTCGGGCCTATGGTTCGCCGAAAGCCTTTCTGTCGTCAGAGACGGCCATGGATGTGCTGGCCGAAAAGCTGGGCATGGACCCGTTTGAGCTCCGCTATAAAAATATTTACCGCCCCGGGGCGACCACTCCCACCGGCCAGACGCCGGAAGTTTTCTGTCTGGAAGCTATGTTCGACAAATTGCGGCCGCTGTATGAGGAGGCCAAAATTCGCTGCAAGGAATTATCCACCCCGGAAAATAAACGCGGTGTTGGGATAGCGCTTGGAATGTATGGCTGTGGTTTGGACGGTCCCGACCGTTCAATGGCCTGGGCGGAATTAAATCCCGACGGTACGGTATCGGTGGGCAGTTCGTGGCAGGATCATGGGCAGGGCGCCGATCTGGCCTCGCTGACCCATTCGCATGAAACCCTGCGCCAGATGGGGATTACGCCGGATCAGATTAAACTGGTTATGAATGATATGGCATTTACGCCAGCCAGCGGACCGTCCGGCGGTAGCCGGCAGAATGTGTTTACCGGCAATGCGACAAGAGTAGCCTGCGAAATGCTGGTGAACGCAATGCGCAAACCCGCCCCTGGTCCTGATGGAAACCCTGTCTATCGCAGCTATGCTGAAATGGTGGCTGAGAAGCTGCCACTGCGTTATGACGGTTCATGGACGGCTTCCATGTGTACGGACTGCAGTGCGGAGACCTGTCAGGGCAATCCATTCCCGGTTTATATGTATGCGGTGTTTATGCCGGAAGTGGAAGTGGATATGAAAACAGGCAAGGCAACGGTAGTGAAGTTTACCACTGTTCAGGACATCGGCACACTGACCAATAAGACAACTTGCGACGGGCAAGTTTATGGTGGACTGGCGCAAGGCATTGGGCTGGCGTTAACTGAAGATTTTGAAGACCTTAAAAAGCATACCAGCCTGGTTGCCTGCGGCTTGCCGTTTATCAAGGATGTGCCGGATGATATGGAGATCCTTTATAATATCACTCCGCGGGAGCATGGTCCGTACGGGGCCGCCGGCGTGGGGGAAGGTCCACTGACTGCGCCGCATCCGGCCATCTTAAACGCGATTTATAATGCGTGCGGAGTAAGAATTTTCTCAGTGCCGGCCCTGCCGGAAAAAATTAAAGCCGGTCTGGCGGCCTTAGCTGGCAAACAATAGGGTAGTAGTTCATAATGTCAGTATAACCTAAAACGAACCGGAGCTTTGTCGCTCCGTATTCGTTTTAGGTTTCCCTGTTTACATTCTTTAATAAAGCGGGAGAAGCCGTATGGATCAAAAACTGTTGCGCGAACGGGAAGCAAGATGTGTTCAGGAGAATCCGCCGGGCTGCACGGCCGGTTGTCCGGTTCATGTGGATGTGCGGGGAATGATTGCCGCTGTCCGCAGCGAGGATTATGCGGCCGGATTTGCATTGCTTAACAAGCTGGTGCCGTTCCCGGGGATTATCAGCAGAATTTGTGACCAGCCCTGCCGGCAAGGTTGTAAGCGTAAAGAGCTGGATGAGGCAATCGCTATTAATGCGCTGGAAAAAATTTGTTTTGACAAAAATGACCGGACGGCAGTGATGCCTGCTCCGCTGCCGCCCAGGAACAAGACTGTGGCAGTGGCAGGGGCCGGCTTAAGCGGTCTGACGGCGGCACTGGAACTTAGCCGGAAAGGCTATGGAGTAGTCATTTTTGAAGCGACGGAGCGATTGGGCGGCAGCATTTGGGCTATTCCGGAAGAACAGCTGCCGCAGCATTTGATAGAAAATGATCTTGCGATTTTTGCCAAGTTACCGGTAAAAATTCATTATAAAACTCCCATCGATAACTCGGGTAGTGCAGGCATGTCTGTCGCTGCGCTTTGCGAAAGATATGACGCCGTTTACATCAGTGTAGGTATTGACGGCATGAAAGCGTTAGACAGCATGGCAAAAGAGGCGGATGACAGGCTGCGTGCGATGGATCCAGAAACTTTGCAGATCGGGAAAAGCACTGTTTTCGCCGGCGGCAGCCTGCGTCGGGAGCGGGCTGGCCGCTCGCCGATCGCTTCGATAGCCGACGGCAAAACTGCTGCCGTTTCTATCGACAGACTGCTGCAGGGAGCTTCGCTTATTGCCAACAGGGAAAAGGCAGGAGCGTTTGCGAGCACCCTGTTTACCAGTACCGAAGGCGTTGAACCTGCGACCATGGTGATTGCGGGTGGTCCGGGCGGTTATACCGCTGAGGAGGCGCTGCGGGAAGCCGGGCGCTGTCTCCTGTGCGAGTGCCGGGAATGCGTAAAGGCCTGTGAATACCTGGCGCACTACGGTTCTTATCCCAAACGCTATGTCCGTGAAGTTTACAATAACCTGTCAATCGTCATGGGCATTCACCGCGCCAATAAACTGATTAATTCGTGCAGTTTGTGCGGGCTTTGCGAGCAGGTATGCCCGGGCAGTTTGAACATGGGGGATATTTGCCGGGAGGCGCGGCAGATGATGGTCAGGCGTGGTAAAATGCCGCCCTCAACTCATGATTTCGCCTTGCGTGATATGGAGTTCAGTAATAGTGCTGCATGCTTTCTCAGCAGGCATCAGCCCGGTTTTACGTCGAGTGAAGCAGTGTTTTATCCCGGCTGCCAGCTATCAGCTTCTTTGCCGCAGTATATCCCGGCGCTTTATCGTTTTTTGAGCGAAAAGCTGGACGGCGGTGTCGGAATTATACTGGGTTGCTGTGGGGCTCCGGCCAACTGGGCCGGCCGGGAGGAACTGTTTGAAGAGAGTCTGCGGCATTTTACGCAGGAATGGCAGGCCTTAGGCAGTCCGCGGATTATTACCGCATGCCCAACTTGTTTTACTATGTTCCAACATAACCTGCCCGCTGCATCTGTCGAAACATTGTGGACGCTGCTTGATCGCATTGGTTTGCCGGCGACGTCAGGAGATAGGGTTTCTTCAGGCAGGCTGGCTGTTCACGACAGTTGTATGACACGGCACGAAACGGAGTTGCATAACAGCGTGCGCCATCTGCTCGGCAAGCTGGGCTATTGTATCGAAGAACTGCCGCGCAGCCGGGAACGCACCATATGTTGTGGCTTCGGCGGCTTAATGAACTACGCCAACCGGGAGGTGGCCCGGAAGGAAATCCGGCGGAGGATTCAGGAAAGCAATGCAGATTACCTGACCTATTGCGCAATGTGCCGGGATAACTTTGCCAGCCAGGGCAAAACAACCTATCATCTGTTGGAACTGATCATGAGCGGAGAAATCAGTCCGGCGGGGCGGCAGGGTCCCGGTTATTCCAAGCGACGGCAAAATCGTGCCAAACTTAAGACGGCGTTATTACGGCAATTTTGGAGTGAAACAGTGGACGAAGCGCAGACGGCAGTCAAAGTTGTGATACCCGAAGAAGTAAAAGAAATTATGGAAGACAGAATGATACTTGTCGATGAAGTGGCAAGCGTGATTGCCCAGGCGGAAGCTACCGGCAATAAATTTCGGGATACCGTCAGCGGTAATTTTATTGCCTGCTTTAAGATTGCCAGCGTAACGTACTGGGTTGAGTATTCAATGCAGGAGGAAGGTTTTCTGCTGCATAATGCCTATAGTCACCGGATTGAAATCTTGAAATCGTGAGGAGAAAAATGACTGATCAGCTAAATCGGCAGCAACAGCTTATTTGTGCAAAATGTGGTATCCACCTGTCGCTGGGAAAAGTTACGCTGTCGTATCTGGGCAGCAATTTTCCGGTTGAACTCTACCGTTGTCCGCAGTGCGGGCTTGTCTACATTCCCGAGGACCTGGCAAGAGGAAAGATGCAGCAGGTGGAAGAGGCCTTGGAGGATAAGTGATGGTTTTGGATAGCAGCGGGATGCTGCAGGATAATGTTTTTGAGCGGCCCTGTTTTTCCGGAATACCAGGCGGCATGCTGCGTCCCGGTGGGCTTGCGTTAACCAGGCGGTTGGTCGATTACTGCGGCTTTAGGCCGGGTGACCAGATAATTGATATCGGCTGTGGCCCGGGAATTACGGTGGAAGTTTTGCGGGAACTATATAAGTTCGACGCAAGCGGGATTGATGTGTCGGCAGATTTAGTGCGGCAGGGCAGAGAACGTGCGCCCGGCTTGCCTCTGATACAAGC
>JAEYPZ010000184.1:0-2566 GCA_023410275.1 Bacillota bacterium | reverse complement strand
AACTAATTGGATATGGCCCTGAGACATTTGGAATTTTGATTTTGAGAGCAACAACAAATAATAAATATAATGAATTATTTGACAGTGCTCATAATGAATACTTGCATAAGTTGATTACGGTGGGTATTTTAGGCTTGGCTTCATACCTGTTCTTTTTGCTTTCATTTATAAAACGTTGTTTTAGCTCTATAAAAAATTATTATTTAATTGCAATTGCATTCGCTAGAATCTGCTATAGTGCTCAAGCATTTGTAAATCTTAATCTTCCAATTACTACTCCTATATTTTGGCTATTACTCGGAATGGGGAGTACAAGGTCGGATTCGGGAGAATAGATAACTAAAGGCATTTTTGAAGAATATTAATTATCATATAATATATAGAAATTTTCCTCTATGCTTCATTAATCATGACACCCGTCAAATGGGTGGTTTGTCCTGGGGTATAAGCCTCTGTTACCGGGGGCTGTAAAAAAACTCCACTAAAGAAAAATCGCTGAGGTCATGAGACTTCAGCGATTTTTTGGTATAATTAATTATGCGAATAAATAAAAACACCAATGATAATTATACAATACGACAGCTGAAATTATTATTGGAAATCGAAAAACTAATTAATATATCTGATTCAGTATACACTTTCTGTGAGGTAATGGATCATCACATTGACCTATCAAAATATTTTGTAGAGAAAGGCTACACAACAGGTCGTCCAAGATGTGATGAACAAAAACTCCTTAAAGTTATACTCTTTGCCTTCATGGAGCAGGGTATTCGTTCTCTGCGTGAAATAGAAAAACTTTGCAGGAACGATATACGGTATATCTATATTCTTGATGATATGAAGGCTCCTTCTTTTGCAACGTTTGGAAATCTGATCCGCAATGAATTAACAGATTCGATTGATCAGATTTTTATCGACATTAACAGCTACATTTTTGAAAAAGATCATGTAGATCTGGAGCATACATATATTGATGGCACAAAAATCGAAGCAAATGCAAACCGTTATACCTGGGTGTGGAAAAAATCATGTCTTTGTAACCGTGATAAAGTTTTTGAACAAATATCGGCATTAATTGATTCGATGAATACAAATGTTTTAAATTACATGGGAATAAAACTTGAAAAACGAAATGAATATGCCATTGATTATGTCACATAATTGCTTGAAAGCTATAAAACAGCAATCGGCCTGGATATGATAAAGTTTGTGTCAGGGACCGGACACAGAAAAAGTATGGAACAGCGTCAATATCAGGAAATGCAAATATTTCTGGAACGTCTGAAATCATATGCAAAGCGCATAGAAATATGTGGAGATGAAAGAAACAGCTATTCAAAGACAGAATACGATGCTACTTTCATGAGAATCTAACGGGACTATATGGGAAATGACCAGCTCCTTCCGGCCTACAATCTACAGGCGGCGATATGTGATGAGTACATAGCAGCCGTTGATGTAAAACCCTACGTCTCTGACATGGAATGCTTTGTGCCGCTAATGGACAAGTTCAACAGTATCTATGGACATTATCCCAAATATCCGGTTGCAGATGCCGGATATGGTTCGTATAATAATTATCTTTACTGCGAAGAGCACGGCATGGAAAAGTTCATGAAGTTTACCATGTTTAAAAAAGAAACCACGGATAAGAAATACCACAATGATCCATACCGGGCTGTCAACTTTAAAAGAGATAAGTCAGGTGCACTTATCTGTCCGAATGGAAAAAGATTTAAATTAAATACAACAAACAAGTATATAAAAACAAGTATGGAAGAACAGAAGAAATATATGAATGTGAAAGCTGTGAGGACTGCCCATATAAGCCTGACTGTTGTAAAAAGAAATCCGGGAACAGAACCATATGCATGAATCAGGAATTAACAGCAATCCACCAAGAAGTGATCAGTAACCTGGAATCCATTCACGGAGCACTTTTGCGAATGAATCGAAGCATTCAAGCAGAGGGAACCTTTGGAGTAATCAAGTGGGATAAGTCGTACAAACGGCTCTATAGACGAGGCGAAAATAACGTAAATCTCGAGCTCACTTTAATTTCATGTGGTTATAATCTTTACAAGTATCATAATAAAAAAAGCCGGTTACTGACAGCTACATAAAAAGCCAGCGGGATGAAATCATTTATCCCCATGGATTCCCAAGGGTAGCTTTGAGTACGCATTTTTTGCTTAAACAAAGATATCATAATTATTTTTCTGGGCGAAATCAATATAAAATTTGAAATAGGATTCATATCAGCGAAGGCTGATATGAATCCTATTTCAGGAGGGACTTATTTTACAGCTCCTTTCACTTTGTACAAGCCTTAACGCCCTTGACTCATCGCAGCCCTTAAAAGAATCCTCATACTCTCTGACGCTTAATTTATCCATTGATGGTGGATTTCTTGTTCATGGATATACTTTCTAATAGTGATAGTGTCAAGATTTTTTCGCAAATTGTATTTTAGCCGTTAGGTAGCCGGTAGTCAGCCGGCTATGATATCAGACTGATTCTGGAGATCCAATTCTTTCAGATGTTCCATATTCATGTAGCGCTT
>JAEYPZ010000059.1:0-114104 GCA_023410275.1 Bacillota bacterium | reverse complement strand
TGGTTTGGAGTTTGCATTGAGAGGTTCTTTATGACACTTAAGCTGCAAGAAACACAGCTAGGAAAAACGGAGCCATTGTTTGAGCGTAGCGAGTTTGGCGCAGTTTTGACTGTCTGCTGTGTTTTTTGCAGCTTTAGTGGAATAAAGGCTCTCGAACAGCAAACTCCAAACCACTCCTTGGTATTGCAAGGCTGTACCAGTCCGCTGGGTGTCCATCATTTGCTCTCATGCATTTGTTGTGGTGCTATATTAATTTTCCCGTTTCCTTTCATACTTATAAAAGGCATATTCGATATCATAGTAGGTTTTCTCTTCCGATTCCCCAACAATCATCCATTCTGTCTTTTCATCCAGATTAGGGAAATAGGTATCTGCGTGATATGCATAATCTATTTTGGTAACATGGGCAACATCACAGTAATCCAGCATTTGCCTGTAAATGCTGTCACCTCCTACCACATAAACATCCTCCGACCGGTACCCCTTTACGGCTTCCAGTGCTTCTTCTATGCTATGAACTACAACGGCATCATTTATTTCCACATCCTTTGATGTTATTACAACATTAAATCGATTCTTCAGGGGCTTTCCTCCCTGAAAGGTTTCCATGGTCTTCCTTCCCATAATAACAGCCTTTCCCATTGTTTCATCCCGGAAAAACCGCATATCCTCGGGTATGCTGATTAGCATCCTGTTCTGGTAGCCTATCGCCCAGTTCTTGTCCACTGCAACTATTAAATTCATTTAATAACCATGCCTTTCTCACAGCCTGCAAACTTTGAGCCGCAGGCGTTTACTTATAATAAGCCCGGTATTGTTAATTATCCGCTTTTTTCAGATAATTAACACGCCAGGCTTATTCTTATCCTCTAATTAGTCCATTATGAATTCTTCTGTAAATCTTTTAATATTAGAAGCGTTGATGTATTTGTTTACCTTTCCTTCTTCCAGCACTACCAGGGTAGGTGCCTGCATAATTCCGTACTTTCTTGCAAGCTCTGCATTTTCCTCCGCATCCACAATGCTGTAAGGGAAATCACCCAGGTACTCCTTGGCTATTTTACAGTTGGGACAGGTCTTGGTAGTAAAGAGCAGGGCTTTTTGCTCCGTGGAAACGGCTACTTCCTCTTTTGTCAGCTCATTGTCTCGGACACTCCCGCGAATGCCGGAAATTTTGACCGGCTTCTTTACCTGATACACTTTACGGTTCTTATATTCCTGTGCTTTTCCTTCATTCCAGTTCTGAACAGGCCTGTAATAGCCTGTTATACGGGAATAAACCTCGGCATTCTGTCCGCATTCAGGGCAGGTGAACTGCTCACCGCTCAGATAGCCATGATCCTTGCAGATGGAATAGGTCGGTGAAAGGGTATAATAGGGCAGCTTATAATTCTCGGCAATGGTCTTGACCAGCTTTGCCGCTGCCTGCCAGTCCGGAAGCTTCTCGCCTAAGAAAGCATGGAATACCGTACCGGAGGTGTAAAGGGTCTGCAGCTCATCCTGAATATCCAGTGCTTCAAATACGTCCTCCGTATATCCTACGGGAAGGTGGGAGCTGTTGGTATAATAAGGGGTATCTCCTTCATTTCCTGCTGTCTTGATATCCGGATAATGCTTTTTATCATGCTTTGCCAGGCGGTAGCTGGTGGATTCTGCCGGTGTTGCTTCCAGGTTAAATAAATTTCCGTACATCTCCTGATAATCCGATAAGCGTTCTCTCATATGATTTAATACTTTTACTCCGAATTCCTGTGTTTCCCTGTTGGTCATATCCTTGCCCAGCCATTTTGCATTAAGTCCTACTTCATTCATACCAAGGAGGCCAATAGTAGAAAAATGATTGTCAAAGGTCCCAAGGTATCTCTTTGTATAAGGATACAGCCCTTCGTTTAACAGTTTGGTAATTACCTGGCGCTTTACATGAAGAGAACGGGCGGATATATCCATCATTCTGTCAAGGCGCAGGAAGAAATCCTCTTCGTCCTCTGCCAGATAAGCAATCCTTGGCATATTTATGGTAACAACCCCAACGGAACCGGTGCTTTCACCGGAACCAAAGAAACCGCCGGTTTTCTTTCTCAGCTCCCTGAGGTCAAGACGGAGCCTGCAGCACATGGAACGTACATCACTGGGCTCCATATCGCTATTAATATAATTTGAAAAGTAAGGAGTGCCGTATTTTGCTGTCATCTCAAATAAGAGACGGTTGTTTTCCGTATCGGACCAGTCAAAATCCCTTGTAATAGAGTAGGTGGGAATAGGGTATTGAAAGCCTCTTCCGTTGGCATCACCTTCAATCATGATTTCGATAAAGGCCTTGTTGACCATGTCCATTTCTTTCTTGCAGTCCTTGTACAGGAAGTCTGTTTCCTTCCCTCCTACGATGCAGGGAAGCTCTGCCAGATCAGCCGGCACCGTCCAGTCCAGCGTGATATTGGAAAAGGGTGCCTGGGTTCCCCAGCGGCTGGGAGTATTGACTCCGTAAATAAAGGATTGGATACATTGCTTTACCTCTCTGTAGGAAAGGTTATCTATCTTAACAAAGGGGGCTAAATAAGTGTCAAAAGAAGAGAAGGCCTGGGCACCTGCCCATTCATTCTGCATAATGCCTAAAAAGTTTACCATCTGGTTGCAAAGGGTTGACAGATGGCTTGCGGGAGAGGATGTAATCTTTCCGGGGATACCACCCAGGCCTTCCTTTATCAGCTGTTTCAGGGACCAGCCGGCACAGTAGCCTGTTAGCATGGATAAATCATGCAGATGGATATCCGCATTTCGATGAGCAGCGGCAATCTCCTCATCATAGATTTCAGACAGCCAGTAATTAGCTGTAACAGAACCAGAATTATGCAGTATCAGGCCTCCCACGGAATAGGTCACGGTGGAATTCTCTTTTACACGCCAGTCCTCTTCTTTTACATAACTGTTGACAATTTCCTTATAATCCAGAATAGTGGATTTCATATTACGGATTTTTTCCCTGTTTTTACGGTACAGGATGTATGCCTTGGCTACATCCGTATAGCCTGTCTGCTCCAGCACATGCTCCACGCTGTCCTGTACATCCTCCACTGAAATCTTATCATCCTTCGCTTTTTGCTGAAAATCTGCCGTTACTCTTAAGGTCAGCAGATTAATGATATCTCCCGTATAAACTTTTTCTGTTGCCTTAAAGGCCTTTTCAATTGCCGCAGAAATTTTGGAAAGATTAAAGTCTGCTATCTCTCCATCCCGTTTTACTACCTGAATCATGATAATCCCCCTTTAATTTCGACAAGCCGCCAATATAGACTACAACGTGATACCATGGATGCAGCTTCGGCCCCATTGCCCCGCTGTCATCACAGTATCACGTAGTCTGATTTCTAATAAGCTGACTTTTAAATTGTTATATGTACATCCGGTGTTAACCGCTTATTAGAATAATAGCAAAATTTTCATTTCTAGTCAATATAAAAATACTATATATATTATTTAATTATATAAACTAAACTATATATAGTATTTTTATATAGTGCCTATTGCCTATTTATCTTTATGATATCAGACACTTTTTCTATAAATTTTTATTTTTTTAATTACTTACTTAATTGCCGCTGTTACTCAAATTTCTCATAATATTTTAGCTGTTTAAACAATTAAATCAACGTGCTCCATACCCTATATCATGCCGCAGACATCCTTTGGAACATATGCCTTTACAAAAATACCGTCTTCCCTGTAATCTTCACAAAGCAGCTGCCCATATTTACGGATCAGCTGTATTTTTCCAGCATCCTGATAGGAAAATACTCTTTCTATCAATACCTTCCGTTCTCTAAGAAGTTCTTCCAGTATGTTTAAGAGCTCCTCCAGCCCTTTGTTTTCCTTTGCGGAAATCTTTAAGGTTCTGTCAGCTTTAAAATCCTTGATTATGGTATCCGTAAGAAGCAAATCCTGCTTGTTAAAAAGGGTTATAACGGTTTTATCCTTAATGCCAAGATTCTTAAGGGTCTCATAAACCACATGCATCTGCTTATAGGCAGATGGGTTGGAGCTGTCCACCACATGGAGTATCATGTCCGCATACTTGGCTTCCTCCAGGGTACTGCGGAAGGCTTCTATTAAATGATGTGGAAGCTTTCTTATAAAGCCTACCGTATCTGTCAGGAGTACCTGCTCGCCGCCGGGAAGCACGATATTTCTTGTTGTCGGGTCCAGAGTTGCAAACAGCTTATCCTCTTCCAGTACCCCTGCACCTGTCAGATGGTTCAACAAAGTGGATTTTCCTGCGTTGGTATAGCCTACGATGGCAATTACCGGTATCGGGTTTTTACTCCTTAATTCTCTGGTAGTCTCTCTTACCTGTTTTACATCGGTAAGCTCCCTGTTAAGCTGGGATATCCGGTCCCTTATCAACCGTCTGTCAACCTCCAGCTTTTTCTCGCCGGGGCCTCTGGTTCCGATACCGCCTCCAAGACGGGAGAGTGAATTTCTCATTCCTACCAGGCGGGTGGAACGGTACTTTAATTGAGCCAGCTCTACCTGAATCTTACCTTCCTTTGTTACTGCATGCTGGGCAAAGATATCTAGTATCAGCATGGTACGGTCCATTACCTTCATCTGAAGGGCATCCTCCAAATTCTTAAGCTGGGCCGGTGAAAGCTCATCATCGCAGATCACCCCGGTGGCACCCAGGCTTTCTGCCAGTGCTTTTACTTCCTCTATCTTACCCTTTCCGATATAAGTGCCGGGATGGACACTTTCCCTGTTTTGTATGACCCTTTCAAGGGTAACGGCTCCTGCTGTTTTGGCAAGTTCCTTCAGCTCCTCCAGGGAATCCTCCGTATCGTCTCCGGGACCGGTCTCCACGCCGACTAATATCAGGCGCTCCTCCTGCTCTTTTATTTCATATAATTCACTCATGCTATTTGAAATCTCCTTTATTCCCCGTCTTTTGGAATGGTCACAGCATCCGAGAGCCTGCTGTTTAAAAATACTTCCTCTTTTTTGGCCCCTTCATCCTCCGGGTATTCCTTTCTGTATTCCTTTATCAGCTTATAGGCTTCCTCATATCTGGCCAGATGTTCATAGACAACTATCTGGCTGCGCTTCAGATTCTGATTTACATCCACATCATTTATCTTAATGCCGTCCTCGACGTAGCCAAGAGCTTCCTTGTAATTTTTAAGCCGGATCAGGCAGTCTGCAACCCGGTTATAAGCGTCTCCCTTATCTCTTCCTTCATCGGATTCTATATATTTTTTATAATTTTGTACGGCATTCTCATAATCCTTTTTATTCTCATAAATAAGGCCAAGATAGTAATAGCTTTCGGTAAATCCATTGCCAAAGGCTTCCCCGAACATCTGCAGGGCCGTATCAGAATCTCCTTTATAATACATTACCTTAGCCATATTGAATTTATCTTCTTCCGTTGTACCGTTAATAGCCGCGGCCTTGCTTAATACTTCCTTTGCTCCCGCTTCATCCTTCCTGTCAAGCATCAGAAAATACTTTCCAAAGTAATAATCATAGTTATGGGGTTCAAGCTTAATGGCTTTATCATAATCTGCCAGGCTTTTCTTATAATCTCCCATTCTGCAATAGATATCCCCTCTGGTCTTATAAGCATCTCCGCTGTTCTTATTGGCTTCTATAATCTTCGTATAAGTAGCTGCAGCCTCCTTATACAGACCTGCCTTCGCCTGGGCCATACCCTTATAGGATAAAATGTCCCGATTGATATCCTCTAATTCATTAATAGCAAGAGCTTTATCAAATTTTTCGATAGCCGCTTTATAATCATGTGCCTTATAATAAGCTATACCTTCACCTCTGTAGGCTTGTTTATTGTTCTTTCGTACAATGGCATTGTCCTTATCCAGTATACTGCGCTCAAAATATGCGATTGCATCGTCATATTTCTGCTGCTGTATGAGATTCATGGCATAGCTGATATAATAATCTGCTCTTTCCTTATTTTCTTCCATTGCCTTTTTCAGGCTTGCATCTGCCTTTTCATAATTGCCGCTGTTAAAATAAGCCATTCCTTCTTTATAATAATCTTTGGCAGATTTTGCTCCGCAGCCGGAAAGGAAAAGCGATGTGGCTAAAACCATAATCCCGCAGGCCATCCATTTGAAACTTTTTACCTGAAAGCTCCTGTGCGAGTTATTCCTGTTTGAGTTTTTCCTGTCTGAGCTATTCCTGCTTAAATCTGCTGTCTTATCCCATTTGCTCCCATTCCATATCTCAGAAGGTTCAGCGGTACCGGCATTAATAAGGGCAGTTAAAGGGTCTCTGCCTTCCAGCATCCTGTCCTTGTCTTTTTGTTCACTATACTTCCCATCATGTATTCTCTGACGCATTCTATATCCTCTTTTCTGCAAATCAAAATCAAGCTTCCTTGTTTCCTCTTATAAGCGTCTATTTATTAGTCTATTCAAATTATCCAAAAAGTACTCAGATTTGTCAAGTAAATAAGGAACGAAAAAAGAGCCATTGAACAGCTTGCATACGCAAAGCTGTTTCAATAGCTCCTGTCAGGTCATTTACCACTTTCATTCCGAAAGGCTGAATGGCAGGTATTAATCAAAATAAACCGTCTTTCCGGTTCTTCCGGCTTCATAAATAGCTTCCAGTACCTGTGTTACAACAAGTGCCTGCTCGGGTTTCACTACCAAGGCTTCACCCTTCGTAATCGCATTGTAGAAAGTCCTTTGTTCAATATCGGAATCTTTCTCGGTTACGCCGTCATAGAAAGCAACTCCGCCGGAAGAAAGATCCGGTTTCTCTACACACTGCTTGTTGTACTGCACTCTATTAATTCTTAAACCGTCCTTCATATCAGCACCGGCTTTTGTTCCGCAAAGGCTTACCTTTGCTTCATCCACATCCAGGGTATTTAATGCCCAGGAGGCTTCCAGATGGATGGTTGCACCGTTCTTCATCTTAATGAAGCCGAAAGCAGAATCCTCAACCGTAAAGATTTCCGGGTCCCAATCCCCCCAAGCATTGCCCTGCTCTTTCTGGTTTGCCAGCTTACGGTATACAGAACCGGTTACGGATTCTACTTCATAGTTGTTCATCATCCAGAGAGTTAAATCCAGTGCATGGGTTCCGATATCAATTAAGGGGCCTCCGCCCTGCTCTTCCTCGTTTAAGAAAACACCCCAGGTAGGTACTGCTCTTCTTCTGACCGCATGAGCTCTTGCATAGTAGATTTCACCCAGGTCGTCATTTTCGCAGGCTCTCTTAAGGTATGTGGAATCTCCACGGTATCTGTTCTGATAGCCAATGGTAAGAATCTTGCCGGTTTTCTTGGCAGTCTCTACCATTTTTCTGGCATCGGCATAGGTCTTTGCCATGGGCTTTTCACACATAACGTGCTTGTCGGCTTCCATTGCGTCAATGGAAATAAAGGCATGGGATTTATTCGGGGTCAATACATATACTGCTGTAATATCCTTTTCCTTTAAGAGCTCCTTATAATCTGTAAATATTTTGGAGCTTTCCGTGCCATACTCTTCTTTTGCCTTTTCTGCTTTTTCCTTCACTAAATCGCAGAAAGCAACAATCTCAAAATTACCGTTTCTCTTTATGGCAGGCAGGTGCTTTCCGTTCGCAATTCCACCGCAGCCAATAATGCCAATCTTAACTTTCTCCATGATAAACCTCTCTTTTTGTAATTTATAAATATATTAAACCTGTTTACCGGTTCTTTACCGGATTTTTTACTTATTCAAAATCAATAACCTGCTTCTTTTCAGCGGATTCAAAGAGTGCTTCCATCAGCCTCATAACTCTTGCAACCTCGGGAAGCTTAACAATAATCTCTTCCTCACCGCGAATGGTCTTCATTACATTACGGTAGAAATCCCTGATATCACTTTTTACAACAGGCAGCTCTGTCTTGGCTATGGTATCCTCTCTTCTTGGTGCCATAGTCTTTGTAAGACCTGCTGCTGTTATTACGGGAACAACATCTTTTTCATTCTGGCCCTTCGCACTTACGATTTCACCCTTAAGGCTCCAGTCCTCTATAATTGCCGTACCATTGGAGCCAAGCATATACCATCTCGGCAGATTCACAAAGTTGCTGGTTCCCACTTCCACGATAACCTCCGTGCCGTTTTCAAAGAGCAGGCTTGCCGTAAAGCCGTCATCCACCAGCTGATTGGTTACATAGGTCATTGTCGCATAAACCTTTTTCAGCTTGACGCCTTCCATCATAAGCAGAATCTGGTCCAGCAAATGAACTCCCCAGTCAAGTACCATACCGCCGCCATGTTCCTTTTCCTGTCTCCAGTCTCCCGGTATTCCTCTGGAACCATGTACTCTGGATTCAATACGAAATACTTCTCCCAGCCGGTTCTCCTTATAAATCTTCTTCATCGTAAGAAAATCTTCATCCCAGCGCCTGTTCTGGTGAACGGTAAAAAGCATTCCCGTTTCTTTGGAAGCCTCTATCATTTCCTGTAAATCCGCAGAGCTTAAGGTTACTGGCTTTTCACTTACCACGTTCTTGCCTGCCTTCATGGCTGCTATGGCAAGGGGCTTATGGAGGTCATTGGGCGTTGCTATAAGACATAACTCTACGGATTTATCTCCTAAGAGCTCCTCAAAGCTGTCATAAACCTTTACATTCTTTTCTCTTGCATATTCCTGTCTTTCTTCCTTGATATCATAAATTCCCGCCAGAGTAAGCCCATCGATGGATTCAATTAAATTTCTGTGCCAGTCTCCCATTCCTCCAAGGCCTACAATAGCAATCTTCATATCCTGCTGTGACATATCTTCCTCTTTCTGTAGAAGGGCTGCCGGGCACCGTATGAAAGCAGGCAGCTTTCTTCAAGCCCTGTACAGCCCTTTCCTTTCACTACCTTATATGTTTTTCTTATTTTGCGGTTTTCATTATATTACTTTCTACTGATTATTAAGCCCAGAACATCTCTCCGGGTTCTTCATAGATCAAGACATTCTGTAAGAACTTAATTGCTTTATTTAAGCCTTCTGCACCCGTCATAAGACTGTCTTCATGCTCAATGCTGATAGCATAGTCATAGCCTGCCAGTCTTAATTCGGAAATCATTGCCTTCCAGTATTCCTCTCCATGACCGTAGCCAACGGAACGGAATATCCAGGAACGGTTGATTTCATCCCCGTAATGGGTGGTATCCAGAACACCGTTTACATTACAGTTAAGGCTGTCAATCTTGGTATCCTTTGCATGGAAATGGAAGATGGCTCCATGCTTTCCAAGCTCTCTGATACAGGCACTGGGGTCCATACCCTGCCAGATTAAATGGCTGGGATCGAAATTTGCTCCGATTTCAGGTCCTGCCGCCTCTCTTAAACGAAGCAGCGTTTTGGTGTTATATACGCAAAATCCCGGATGAAGCTCCAGGGCAATTTTGATTCCATGTTCCCTTGCAAAGGCTGCTTTCTTTTTCCAATAGGGAATTAACACTTCATTCCACTGATATTCCAGTGCATGAAGGTAATCCTCCGGCCAGGAACAGGTTACCCAGTTGGGAGTCTTGTCCTCAGGACTTCCTCCCGGACAGCCGGAAAAGGTATTTACAACAGGAACCCCTAATTTTTCTGCCAAAAGGATTGCATTGGTAAGGTCTTTATCAAAGCTTTCCGCAATTTCCTTTACCGGATGTACCATATTACCATGGGCACTGAGAGCACTTATCTGTAACTCATTTTTTGCTATGGTTTCCTTAAATTCTTTTAACTTTCCTTCGTCGTTCAAAAGAATCTCCGGGTCGCAGTGTGCTTTACCGGGATGCCCGCCGCATCCGATTTCAATCATCTGAACTCCTCTTTCATGCAGGAATTCACAGGCCTTTTCCAAAGGCATATCTCCCAATACTACTGATAATACTCCAAGTTTCATATGTTACCTCCTTCAATCATGTATTACATATTTCTGCCTTTTTATATCTCTTATAACATCATATAATTTCTGATAGAAAATTGCTATAGATGTATTGCTGTTTAATCATATTATTTTGCTATTTCAAGCTCTGGAAGGTGGAAATCCATAGTATTTGCGAAATAGCCTGCCAAAATTGTTATAATCGGAAAATCCTACCATGACCGCTACCTCCGATATGGAATTTTCCTTTTCCTTTATGAGCTCATAGGCTTTCTTAAGCCTTACCTCATTGATATAGTTAATAGGACTCTTCCCCATGCTTTCTTTGAACAAATGGCAGAAGCGGTATTCACTTAAATGAATCAAATCCGCAAGCTCTTTATTGGTTATTGTCTCGCTGTAATTCTCCTGGATATATTGCACCACCGTATTCAGACGTCCAAGATTATGAAGGCGCAGGGTATTTTCTCTGGGTGACAGGCTCTCTGTAACATAATTGCGGAACAGATAGGTGATAAGGTCATAGAGCATACCCTTTATTGCAAGCCTGTAGCCATGCTTTCTCTCCACATCTTCCTTATAAATAGACAGGAGGATATCCCTTATTTTCTCATCATTTTCAATCAGGCTCTGAAATATTACGTTGTAATCTGCGATTTCCTTTGAAAAGGAGCTCATTTCAAATATGATAACAAGGGTGTTAAAAACATCTCCCTCGCTGATACCCTCATGAAGTACATTGCTGTTAAAGATTACAAGGCTTCCTTCCTTTACTGCTATGTTTTTTCTGTCGCAGATAAAGGCTCCCTTTCCCTTTAATACATAATTAAGCTCCAGGTGCTCATGCCAGTGGAGCGGAAAATAAACGCCGGGCTTTCGTACCCGGCTCTCAAACATCTGCACCGGGAATTCTTCGTCCTTTATAATCTTCTTTTCATATAAGCTTAAATCACGCATGTCCTACCTCATTCTTAATACGGTTAAGTTATTTATTTTATTATAATATATAGAAAAAATACTTGCAAAGCCTATCTCTCAAAGAGATTGAATTATATTTCAACTTAATCGGCTGGTAGAATGCTTATAATAGAATGCGCTACAACGAAATAATTCCTTATTCCGCTTAAAGCCGTTTTATCTGGAGCAGATATTTGGTAATGGTTCGAAACTGAGATTCAATACTGATATACACTGCTGGATCAGGGGATTAATAATTCCGGAATTCAAACATTCTTTCTGTCTGAAAACAAATGTTATACAATTTAAACTATTAAAAATTTCTTTGATAAAAGCCATATATAAATAAGATAACCGGCACCAGCCAGCCTTCTTATAAACATATGGCTTCTTATATACATATTGCTTTTTATATTAATATTTTATTTCACTGTCTTTTATAAATTATAATATTACTGCTTGCTATAGACTTCTGATTTTTTATTTTCTTATTATTTATTTACGGCATTCCTGCTAAGATACAAATCCCTGATTTTTTCTATCTCTCCTGCTTCCAGCTTAAGAGTAGGAGAATTCAGGTCCGAGGTATCTTTATTTTCTACAATTAGTACCGTTCCCTCTTTATCCAGGGTATGAGTATGCCAAACTCCTCTTTTTACATTATATAATTTCATAGGTTCCATCGCTACCCCATCCATGTTATTGATAGCCTCCCCGGTTCCTCCGGTAAAAAGAGTACAGTTTCCTGCCAGCAGTACAAATACTTCATCCGATTCATTGTGCTTTTGCATGGTCTTTAAATTTGGAACCTCCAGCTCCTCACAGTAACGGAGAATTGCCACCCTCCAGCTCATATAATCAATAACGGGCTTATATCCTTCTCCCTCATAGGAGGTAATATCAATATATTGCTTCTCCATGTGCCTGTCACCTTTCCTTATTTATAATGTTTTGCCGTATTCGGTGAATCCTTCCACCAGGTTTCAATTTCCGAATTTCCGTACACTGAAATTCCTATTGACAATTATTTTACGGCAAATTATTTTTGACCTGTATTCTAAATCAAGTCAACTCTTATTCTGTGAACGGAATTGCTGTCCAGCTTCTGAATTGCTTCCCTGGAAAGGACAAATTTCTCAGCCTCATTCCTTAATGGCTCGTTATCCAGAGCAGCAGCCCCGATACGATATTCGCCGAATTCTTTCCCTTCCCTGTTTCTATAAGTTACGACAAAGCTCCTGCCGCCGAATTCAAAGGATACCTCGGCCTTCCCCTCTTCATCAAACTGCTCCTTTAGCAGCTTTGGCTCCAGAAGGAGAGCTCCGTATTCCCCCTTTACTCCGAACATTTCCGTTAATACGGTAAGCAGCAGCCAGCTTGCCGAGCCTGTCAGGTAGTGGTACAAGCCCCTGCCGTTATCTCCGATATATTCCGGAATTCCCGGGTATATCCTGCTCTTTTCGAAATCACTTAAGTGGGAATAGAGGCTGTTTATGACCTTATAGCCTTCCTTTATAAAATTCCTCTGGTAGAGGGCATTGCCATACATAACTGCCATATGGGCAAATACCGCTCCATTTTCCTTGCTGCCGTAAGCAAAGCCGAACATTCTGCCAAGGTCAGTCTTTAATTCATGGAAGTCGGTATTAAGCTTGTAGCCTCCCAGCTCCTTGGAATATAAATACTTATCTGCGGCAGCCGTAATGTCCTTCACCTGCTCCTTTTCGGCAATACCGGACATAATGGTAAATACCTGGCCTGTCAGCATCATACGGACGCCTTTCGGATTATCTCCTTCCACTCTTCTTCCGTTATTATCGTAATAGCTGTTGTACCAGGAGTAACCCTCACTGTCGCTAATCCACTCTGTTTTCCTGATGTGTTCTTTTATCCAGTTTCCCTTTTTTATCAGATTTTCCGCAAGCCCTGACAGGGGTATCTCCTTTTTCCTTCCGCTTACGGTATGCCTTACCTTATCACAGTAGCTATGTAAGAGCTCCGCCTTTGCCTTGCCGTCCTCATAAAGCTCCTCCTCATCCCGAAGGAGTATAAATAATTCCTCAAGGAGGGATACCTTCTCCATGCCCTCCTCTTTCAGGTGGCGGAGCAGCTCACCTAACTGCACCAGATTCTGGCCGTAAAGTGCGCTAAAGGCAACGCTTTCTCCCCGCTCCTTTGCCATATCAAGGGCATCGTTCCAATCAGCCCCCCGGAGGCGCATATGGTTATGTTCTCCCACATCGTAAAAGGCGGTCAGAAGCTGTATCAGCACATGCTCCAATACCGTACCCTTATATTCGGCCTGCTCCTCTGTCCGGAGGATATTACCGTCCTCCGCCTTCCACAGAAGGTCTTTTTCTTCACCTCTTACCGCCTGCGGATCTTTAAAATAAGTATTTTCCTTCAATAAAAGTCCTGTATCGCCAGTCTGCATAATGTAGAGCCTGGTGGTTAAAAAAGGCCATACTCCGTGATCCATCCATACCCTGGTAATGTTATTCCTGTCTGCTATGAATTCACCCTGCTCTGTGCCAATAATCGTAGCATTGCTTCCGTCCGCACGGACTCCGGCATAGTTAGACCACAGCATTTCCCTGACCCCATCCGGGTTCATGATAAGCAGCGCCAGGCAGTCCTGCCATAAATCCCTCCAGCCTCTTCCGCCCTTTCCGTAGTCATGGTGGGGAAGGAAGGAACAGCCGTAAATTCTGCGAAGTATGGGCTGGAAATCCACCCATTGCATCCATGCGTCAAAATCCCTGGAAGCGGTATGATATTTGATATTCAGCTTCTCCAGCCAGCTTTTTTTCGCTTCTGCAAGGGCTTTCTCCGAATATGCTTTGGAAAGGTAAGGCTTCGCCTGGGAAAGGAAATCTTCTTTGCTCTTCCCATAGCCAATTACTACTATATAGGTTTTTTCTTCCCCTTTTTTCAGGGTACAGGTCTTATAGGCAATACCTCCCAGGGTCTCATAACCATCCTTATGAAAGCCTGCTTTTACCGGTTCCTTCCCTTCCAGCAGGGCTCTGGGGTTAATAAGAGAGCCCCCTTCTCCAATAAAATCTTCTATTACCGGATAGAAGCCTGCGGGCAGTTCTGCAGCCTCACCCTCCGGAAGCAGCGCAGCTTCCGCACTTCCCGCCACACCGTATACGATTTCATTCTTCCTGTGTCCTCTTTCGTCAAAGGTCAGGGTAGGATTTAACAGAATACCCTCCTTTACCGTTTCCATCCGGTGGAGCAGGGAGGTTACATGCCTGTGGTCCCTGATATTATCCGCAGACCGTCCGTATAACGGAATTGCAGCAGTGGGAGTTATGGTGATATCCTCAAAAGGAGCCCTTAAGGTCACCATCATAACCTCCAGGGTATCCGCCAGGGGGACAAAGGAGGTGATTTCTGCTTCAATCTTATATTCTTCTGAGGTTCTCTTTACAGAATGCCACATCATCCCCGCCGTCAGGAGAGTTTTATCCTTTTCCTTGCTGAAAAGCCCTGCTTCCTGCCAGGCAGAAGCTCCCGCAGCCGACCAAAGCCCCTTCCCCTCTATATTGACCCAAAAGTTTCTGGTGCCTTTTTTATCATGCAGCTCTTCACTGCTCACAGGGGCCAGTAAAAACGTATTCTGCCCCATTTTATTATCTCCTCCAAGACCCGGTGTAACACTTGCCATGACTCCCTTTTCATTTGCCAGGGGAAAATACAGATACCCCGTTAATTCAGGGTCTTTCAGGCTGAATGTCCCGTTTTCATCCAGATATTGATATTCTTTCATGTCCTCTCCTATCCGCCCTCCGATACTGAAGGGCTTGCTTTCTGTACGCAGGTGGTTCTTTTTGCTGCATATTGAAAATACAGTGCATTTTTCAATTTTTAACCGGGCAGCATCGCAAGCTGGCTTGCGGCATGCATGGTATAGTCTGTTATGCTGAAATAAAATCGTTTCAATTAAATTTTGCATTGCAATGCATTAAAGTGTGTTTTTCATTGTCCATTGTCAACTAAATTTCTTTAATTTTCTTTGCTATAATAGAAATTATATATAATTTCAATAAAAAAAACAATCTAATTTTAATTAGATTGTCCGCTTATTTTTATTATAAAACTGTATTTTTTACTTATTATCCTATTGCCGTGATAATTTCCCACTGTATGTCTAAGCCTTTGTTACCAGAAGCTTTTCTATGCACCAGGCCCTTACATACTGATAAACACTGCATTTTTAATCATTTTCAGTCAAAAGAGGCTTCCGCAATATATATAATTTTTTTGCGGCAGCCTCTCTTACTTTAAAAATGGTATTTTATTATTTTTTTGATTTTTTTGTGCTTCTGATTCTTTTAAAAAAACTGGTGATATAGTCTTTAGGAGCTGTCTTTTTGCCCTCTTTCCTCAATGCCTCTTCTATAAAGCTTTGCTGGGCATCTAAAGGAATACCGCTTCCCCCGGTCTTTTGATAGGTCCCGTCACGTTCCACTATTCTTGCCTTTACGTTATCGGAAAACATCACCTCAAGAATATGGTAAAGCCTTTGTCTGATATCCTCATCCATAATGGGGCAGGCAATTTCCACTCTTCTTCTGGTATTCCTGGTCATCATATCCGCCGAGGATATATAAAGCCTGGCATCCTTTCCCTTTCCAAAGCAATATATTCTGGAATGTTCAAGAAAGCGTCCTACTATACTATATACGGTTATATTTTCCGTCTTCCCTTTTATTCCCGGAAGGAGGCAGCAGATGCCGCGGATTATCAGCTTCACCTCAACCCCTGCCTGAGAGGCTTCGGAAAGCTTGCCCATAATCTCCTTATCCGTCAGGGAATTCGATTTCATAATAATGCAGGCTTCCTGTCCCTTTTTTGCCTTATCTGTCTCATTATCAATCAGAGCCATGATATTGCTTTTAAAGAAATTGGGTGCCACAAAGAGATTGTTATAATTCCCCTGCAGATTTGCAATGGACATATTTTTAAAGAATTCATTGGCTTCCTGGCCCAGCTCCTGGTTAGCCGTAATAAGCGACAGGTCGGAATACAGCTTTGCGGTCTTTTCATTGTAATTGCCTGTCCCAATCTGGGTCACATAAAATACCTTGCTTCTGTCCCTTCTGGTTATCAGGCAGATTTTACTGTGTACCTTAAAGCCTTCAAAGCCGTAAATTACCGTGCAGCCGGCATCTTCCAGCCTCTCCGCCCATTCGATATTGTTCTTTTCATCAAATCTTGCCTTTAATTCCATAAGAACGGTTACTTCTTTGTTATTTTCCGCTGCATTGCAAAGATAATCAATAATTCTGGAATTTCTGGACAAACGGTATATTGTAATTTTAATGGAGATAACCGCAGAATCCTGGGCACTTTCTCTTAACAGCTGAAGAAAGGGCTCCATCTGGTCGTAGGGGAAGAAAAGCAGGATATCCTTATGCCTGCATTGGGCAGTGATACTCTCATTACTGCTCAGATAGGAGGGAAACTGTGGTTTAAATTCCGGATAGCTCAGCTGTTTTATCAGGGATACCCCTATATGGCTATGCAGGTCAAAGACATAGGATAGTACTAACGGTGCTTCACTTACAAATACCTGCTCTTTTGTCAGATGGAGTTTGGACAGAAGAAAATTGCTCAGATCCTTGCTTAAATGTCCCTGGACCTCCAGCCTTACAGGAGATAGGCGGGACCGTTTTTTAATGACTTTTTTCATCCGCTCCCTGAAATCGTCATCCACCTCGAAGATTTCGTCCTCCGGGCTGATATCCGCATTTCTGGTAACGGATATGATAGCCGCACATTCTATCTTATACATACCGAAAATATCACCTATATGCTCCAATACGGCCTTCTCTGTCAGTATGTAACTGGTTTCCGTACCGGTCAGCATAAGAAAGGCAGGCAGGGACTGGGAAATGGGTATCAGCCCGAATTTCGTCGATTCCCCTGTGAACTCACAGATGATATAGATGCTTTTATTGCTGAGATGGGGAAAAGGATGTCTGGAATCGATTACCTGGGGAGAAAGTATGGGCATTATCTCATCCTCAAAGATTTTATCCAGCTGCTTCTTCTCATTTTTTTTCAATTCTTTACTATCCAGATTACGTATTCCAAATTCACGGAGTTTCTCTTCAACCATCAGGTAAACTCTGTCTCTTTCCTTATACAAGGGGACTGCTTCCTGAAAGATAAGCTCCAGCTGCTGTCCGGCAGTCAGTCCTGTCTTATCATCCACGTTGTTATCCATATACATAAGGTCAGTTAAGCTCCCCACTCTTATCATGAAGAATTCATCCAGATTACTTGTGAATATGGATATAAATTTCAGGCGTTCATAAAGAGGTACAGACTCCTCCTCTGCTTCCTCCAAAACCCTGCGGTTAAAGCGAAGCCATGAAAGTTCCCTGTTTTGCATAAAGGAATTTTGGAAATTATTTTCCGGATGGGGCATAGACATTCTCCTTCATAATTCTTTCGTACAAATACCCTTCCCTTACGCCATATTTGCTGACGATAATCTGCTCCGCTCCGTAAATGGCGGCAATGGTATCAACTGCAATAAGGCCTGGGATTATGGTATGGATTCTATCCGGTATTACCTGCAATATCGGCGCAATAGTCTGCCTTTTACTATTATGGATTATAGTAAGCATTTCTTTGATATCAGAGGTCTTTACCGTAATATTTTCTTTGGGATATCCAAAAATCTGATTACTTAACTTGACGGCTGCACGCATGGTTCCGCCTACACCGCAGATACAAGGGGATACTTCCTTTTTCAGCTCCAGGGAATGAAGGGCTTCCGTTACATGTTCCCTGATAAGGTCTCTTTCATCCTCCTTGGGTATAATCTTCTTTACATAATTCACATACAGATTGAGGGAACCAACCGGCATGCTGGTGGCATACTGAATCTGCCGGTCCTGAAAAGATACCAGCTCCGTACTGCCGCCGCCGATATCCACCAGGGTACCGGAGTCACCCTGAAACACCTTAATGGCTCCCATAAAGTCAAGGGTAGCCTCCTCTTCACCGGAAAGCAATTCCACATGAAGGCCTGTTACTTCTTTGATTTTATCAATAACTTCTTTGGTATTTACAATGTTTCTTAAGGAAGCGGTAGCAAAAACATTAAGCTCCTTCTCTCCTATACCAAAGTTTGCAATATAAAGCTTATACTCTTCCAATATGGAACAGGCTCTATTGATACCTGTCGAACTGAGTCTTTCGTTTTTTATGTAATTCACAAGCCCAGCCATGGTTTTCTTTTCAAAGATTGATTTCAGACCGCCGTCACTCTGTTCATAGACGCATAACCTCATGGTGTTGGAGCCTAAATCCACAATTGCATACAGCATACTACTCCTCCTGTCTGCCGGTGTTCAATCTACAAGCATTGTATCCCGGCATTGTTTATTTTATGTAAAGCAATTATTAAGACAGTGTAAAATCGGTACATAAAACTAGTTTTTTTGTTTTAAAATGTCGTAACCTCTTGTAAGCACTTCTGCTCTGATGTAACGAAAGGTCTCCTCTTCCCCTTTTTCCTTTAACATGGCAAGAAGCCTTTCCAATAACATTTCCGTATCCGGATGGATCAGATAATGCTTTCTGGAACCATTAAAATAATCCAGGGCATCACTGTCCTTGTAAGCATCCTTATGGTATATCCGGCAGGCCGCCACTCTGTCACAAAACATTTCGACCACATAATTGACAGGCATCCTCATGCCCGTCATGGGAGCACCTTCATTTAAGCTGTAATCAATCCAATATTCCAGATGATGCTTATTCCGCCCCTTATGGTGAAGCCAGGCCAGGCTGTAACCCTTGTCTTCCCTTTCCGCATTGTTGGGACTTCTGTTTCCCTGATAATACTTCGCGCCTACGAAAAATTCCACAGGACTGTATTTAGACATATCATGGAGAAGTCCCTGTCTGTAAAGCCCTGCCTTAAAACAATATTTCATAACCAGACGTTTGTGATGATTAATTGTTCTTAAATGCTGTAACCACTTCATATTTACACCTATTGCATACCGCAGGCTTGCTGACAGAAGGTCTCGTTTGTTCTGCCGGCTATTCTGCTGTATTGCCACAAATAAAAAGGAGCAAAAGAATCTGTGTGTGTTATCCTTTCGTATCCGATTTTCTTTCACTCCTGTAAATTAAATTTCTTTTAATCAATTATAACCCTGCACAGCTTATAAATAGGTTCCCCGCAGGAATACATATAACCACTTGGCAAGCCAAATCATTGGAAGCTGTCTCAGCCTCTGCGGCTTTTAAGTTTGGGTTAATTATATTCTTTCATTCCTCCTAATGCAACAAGTTATACGGAAAAAATTAAGATTCTTCCTTCTCACTGTCCTCTCCGGTTCCCTTATTTTCCGGTAACTCCCTGGCCGTAAGCTCCTTTGACATTTCATAGCTCAATCTGTCACCGGACTGATAGGAACTGCCTTTTCTTTCCTTGTTTTTCTGGTAAAGCTTCATGAAGATATAAGAGATACTATAAAAAGCAACAACGGCAAGTCCTGCTATCAACCCTGTTCCCTGTCCTTTGATAAAGGGCATACAGGCAATTGCAGCAATTAAACAAATGAGTACGAACAAAGAGGAATAAGGAAAGCCTTCAAGCCGCAATTTATCCTCCGGTTTTCCATATCTTTTACGAAAATGGATATGGGAGGCCATTATCATGGCATAGGTAAAAAGAGAGGAAAAGCCGCCGGCGCTGATTAAGAACAGATACACCTGGGGCAGAAGCATGCCAACAAAAAGTCCAAGGAGCATGGCAGCACCGGAAAATAGGATGCCTTTGTATGGAACCTCACTCTTTTCCTTTAAAAAGGTTGGTGCATGACCTTCGTCTGCAAGAGAGCGAATCATTCTTCCCAAACCAAACATAGCGGCCAGCATGGTAGAGAGTATGGCAGTGATTAATACAATATTTAATACCGTTCCCGCCCAGCCATAGCCAAAGCGGTTCAGGGCCGCTACCATAGGGCTTGTATTCTCATTAATATCACCGGTAGGAATCAGAAAGAGCAGCACTCCCACAGATATTATATAAAGGCCTAACAGCAGGACAACGATTTTACGAATTGCCTTCGGTACGGTCACCCTTGGCTCCTTTGCTTCCGAAGCAGCCAGCCCTACCACTTCAAAGCCTGCATAGGCGAACATAATGATTAGCATGCTTCCTGCCAATCCTCTGAACCCATTTGCAAAGAACGGCTCGGAAAGAAAAGCCGGACGGCTGTATACGGCACCATTATGACCAACGGCACCTTTTATTGCCCCGATGATTAAAAGTCCTCCCATTATAATAAAGGCAGCAATGGTAATTATCTTAACGGCAGCCAGACTGCTTTCCAGCTTGCTAAGCCTGCTGGCTCCCAGCAGGTTAATGAGGGTTACACCAACAATAATGGAACTTCCCACTATGATAGTGGAAATGCCGGGAAACCAGTTTTTTACCAGAATTGATATGGCTGTTGCCTCACTGGTCATGGCAAATATCATACCTGTCCAGTAAACCCAGCCGGTAACAAAGCCCGCTCCCTGTCCATAGGCGTCTGCTGCAAAGCCTTTAAAGGAGCCGACGCCCGGATTATTCACCGTCATTTCGGAAAGGGCAAATAAAATGAAATATACTAAAATTCCTCCCAATATATAAGAAAAGATAATGGATGGCCCGGCAGAATGGATGGCTACGGATGAACCTAAAAAGAAGGAACCTCCAATTACTGAGCCTACCGCCATCATTGTCAGCTGCCAGGCTGATAATCCTTTTTCACGCTTTTCTCCCATACTTACCTCCATGCATAAAATTAAAACAGTATTTTTAGTATAGTATCTCTCATAATATTTAATAGATGCATGGACGTATTTTCCTTTTTAGTTCAAGCTTTGGTATGAATGGCAAAAGGTTAGTTTTTTACAATGGGGACGGCAATTTGTATAAAATAATAAGCAGAAATACTTCGATTCCAATGTATAAGAAGTCCTAATTCTCTGAAGCTTTTGTGCTGGACATATCATCAAACTGATAACTCGCGAAGCTCAGACAATCTGTTTGATGATATAGCACAAAAGCTACAGAGAAAAGGACTTCTAATACATTTCCATAGGCGCATTTCTGCTTATTATTTTATGCAAATTGCCTGTTTATTGAAATTGTTTTGTTGGGCAAATTAAGGTGTATTGCAGGGCAAATTGTTGGTGCATTGCGGGCAAATCAGCTTTATATTTTCTTTTAACTATGCTACAATGGAAAAATATGAAATTTGACAGATAAAAGATATTATAATGGATTGCATCAATTTCAAGATGGCAGTGATAACAGAAAGAAGAATTGTATTGAAAAATTTTACTAACAGCAGAAAAAAAGAGCTAAAGCAAAATGATTTTACGAAGGGAAGTGTGGTAGAGAATATTTTAAGGCTTGCCCTTCCAATGACTCTCGCACAGCTTATTAATGTCCTATATAGTGTAATAGACAGGATATATATTGGACTTATCCCAAGAAATGCTACTCTCTCTATGACCGGTATCGGCCTTACCCTTCCCATTACTACTATTATCATTGCTTTTGCCAATCTTTTTGGCATGGGAGGTGCGCCTCTTTGTTCCATTGCCAGGGGCAGGGGTGAGAAGGAGGAGGCGGAAAAAATTATGGGTAATTCCTTTGCCCTGCTTCTATTATTCTCTGTTATTCTTACCATTCTGGGCTTTCTTCTGAAGAAGCCACTTTTATACCTTTTTGGAGCAAGTGATGATACCTTTCCCTATGCAAATGCTTTTATCAGTGTTTATCTTTTAGGAAATCTTTTTGTTATGGTGAGCCTTGGCATGAACAGCTTTATTAATTCCCAGGGCTTTTCCGGCATCGGTATGGCTACTGTCCTGCTCGGTGCTATTGCCAATATCATCCTTGACCCTATCTTTATCTTTGTATTTCATATGGGTGTTACCGGTGCGGCTCTTTCCTCGGTTATCTCACAGTTTCTTTCCGCCTTTTGGGTATTTCACTTTCTGACCGGCAAAAAAGCCCTGATTCGGATAAAGCCCTGCAATATACGCTTGCAGCCTGCTATTGTCAGGAAGATATCCGCCCTTGGTCTGTCCGGGTTTATGATGGCTATTACCAACAGTATTGTCCAGATTGTCTGCAATAAAAGCCTCCTTTTTTATGGAGGGGATTTGTATGTGGGCGTTATGACCGTTTTAAATTCCATCCGTGAAATAATATCCATGCCCGTGTCCGGCTTAACCAACGGCTCCCAGCCGGTGATAGGTTATAATTACGGAGCCGGTGCTTATAAAAGAGTCAGAAAAGCAATTAAATTCATGTCCGTGACCTGTATTGCCTACACGCTGGCTGCCTGGGGGCTGCTGCATCTGTTTCCCCATTTCTTTATCCGGATATTTAACCATAATCCTGCTTTAATCAAGGCTGCCATGCCTGCCGTAAGGATTTACTTTTTCGGCTTTTTTATGATGTCCCTGCAATTTGCAGGCCAGGCTGTTTTCGTGGCTTTGGGCAAAGCCAAATATGCAGTGTTCTTCTCTATCTTAAGAAAAATTGTGATTGTAGTCCCTCTGACCCTTTTACTGCCCCATTTCTTCCGCTCCGGCACTACCGGAGTATTCCTGGCAGAGCCTGTTTCCAACTTTATCGGCGGAAGCGCCTGCTTTCTGACCATGTTAAGTGTAGTGTTAAAGGAATTAAAACTGAAAGAAAAAAACTGTATATAATAGACAGGGCAGGATGCCAAAAGGTCTCCTGCCCTGTCTATGAAAAGTTACCATATAAGAAAATAGAAGCGTAAAGCTTAAACAGTCAGCAGCGCTTAGCCTTCACTGACAGCCCGGGCACTTTTTTCGGATAAAATGACCATCACACAGAGAAACAGGAGCAAAGCTGCCGGGTAGAGCAAAAAGGTCGTTGCATTGGCAATGGTACCAAAAAGCGGCGGCATAAAGGTGGAACCGATATAGGCACAGGCCATCTGCATTCCCATTAAGGATTGTGAAATTGCCTTGCCAAAGCGCCTGGGTGTCTCATGTATCATGCTGGGATAGATGGGCGCACAGCCAATGCCTGTGAAAAGAAGGCCTGCCTGTAAGCTGATTCCGCCTCCGGGCAGGAACAATAATAAAATACCGAATAATATAATCCCTTCTCCTATCCGTATCATGGTACGGTTATCAAGCTTCATGGTTAGGAAGCCTGCCAGAAATCTTCCGATGGTAATGCCAAGATAAAAAAGCGAGACCCATTTAGCAGCCGTTTCTGCGGTGATACCCTTAGAAAATACAAGGAAGCTGCTGCCCCAAAGTCCTGCCGTGGCTTCAAAGGCACAGTAGCAAAAGAAAGCAAACAGAGCGGACAGTACACCCTTTTTCTTTAATATCTCACCGCGGCTTAAGTCAGTAGAAATTTCCTCCTCCTTGCTGCTTTCTGCTTCCTGCTTCACCTTTGTCCATAAGGGCAGGGAAAGAAATAGAATAACGGACAGGCATAGCTGAATTATTCCGATGGTACGGTAACCCATATCCCATCTGCCGCCCTGCTTCAGAAAATGAGCCATAATTACAGGTCCCGCTGTGGCTCCCACTCCCCAGAAGCAGTGGAGCCAGCTCATATGCCTGGCTTCATAATGAAGGGCTACAAAGTTATTCAGGGCAGCATCCACAGAGCCTGCACCAAGCCCTAGAGGTACTGCAAGGAGACAAAGCCAAAGGAAATTATCCGAATAGGCAAAGCCCAGGAGGGCAGCTGCCGTCATAATAACACTGATAGCTGTAACAAGCCCGGTTCCAAGCTTCTTTATAATGGTAGAGCTAAAATAGCTGGAAACAATGGTTCCTCCGGAAACAATCATAGTTATGATTCCGGCATAGGCAACCGGTACATGAAACATTGGCTGAATGGCCGGCCAGGCAGACCCCAGGAGGGAATCCGGCAGCCCCAGACTGATAAAAGCAAGATAAATAATGATTAATAATAGTAATGTCATTTGAACCTCTTTCCTGAATCTCAATCATTAATTGGCAGTTTCATAAACTCAAATACTCAATATTCACTGGCCCTTTCTTGATAGAATATATTTGTTACCGGATTGTTCCAGTAAAAACCGTATCATTCCCTGTTCAAAATCTTCTTCGAAGTTATCCGATACCACCACATAGGCATCAAATTCACCCCTTAACAGGTTATTTACATACTCTTTAATTCTTATGGCATCTCCTTCTTTGAAAAAGTCCCCATAGAGGACGAACTGCTCCGGTGCAATGATACAGGAATAAGCAGCTACCAGTTTACCGATGCTCTCCGCAACCACTTCCCTGCTGGTATAATCAAGCTGCCTCCAGTCAATTCCAATGGGAAGCTTTCCAATCTCTCCGGCAAAACTCTTATATCCGGTATAGACCTCACCGTTAAGGACCAGTCCGGCACCGGGATAATAAAGCCTTGGGAAATAAATCCCCGCAATATTTTTCATACCGCCAATGGCTTTATAATGAAAATAGCCATTTACCGCTCCATTAACGTCATTTACAAAGATAACCGGAATGTTGTACTTGCCCTTGTAATAAGCCATAAACGCCTCACCTATCAGGCTGCTGTAATCATTCAGCGTTACAGTCCCATCCTCCTCTTCCCCCGGAAGGCCGAACCCAAGTATGGATACGGAGGACACTTTTTGTAATCCCCTGTCTATCATTTCTTCAAAGCTTTCTACAACAATATCCGCCATAAAGGTCTCTTCCCGGTAGACAATTTCACCCGCCAGGTTTACAACTGCCAAATGGATGCAGTTCTTATTCTCCTTTTGATGGCCATATACTACAATTCCGTGGCTGTAATTAACATTGTAACAATACTGCATGGAAGGGCGCCCTCCGTTGGATGGAACCATCTCTCCTTCAAAAACCTCTCCCTCCTTTATCATATCAGCCAAAAGGGAATTGACCGTCACTACGCTCAGACCGGTCTTAAAGGATAGCTCCTGCTTGGTGGCCTGCCGCAATAGCTTTAAGCTCTCCCGCACCAGATTTTTATTGACCTCTTTCATGAGAAGGGTATTTCCGCTTAACATCCTTTCACCTCCTGCCAGACATTCCTGTTGTATGCCTTCATTGGCTGTATTCCTGCTTTTAATCTCGAAAGCTCTGGAATTTCTTTTCCTTCCTCCTGTGTATAAAGTATTCTTGTAACTTGATTATAAAATATCTTTTTAAAAGTTCTTTAATAAGTGATTTCAGTATAATAAGTTTTTATGTAAATGTCAATCGGTAAATTAAAAATTTACTGCTAAACCGGCAACCATTCCCTGCCTTATCATATATTAAAATAACAAATATAAGCAGGTTCAAGCCATGGCAAATAGCGGTAAAGCAGATAATCAATTGAATCTGGCTCTGGACATCCCGGAAGATGTAAGGGCTAAAACCCTCGACTTAAATATCGGCTTTATACCTGAGGTTAAAATTTGGGAACTGATTGTAAAATACAGCGGTGATCTCTCCCGTGTTGCCAGCGATTTAGGTGCTACCGTAGTTCCACTCCAGAATGAATATGCAATTATTACCCTCCGTCAGGATCTCATTCCCCAACTTACCGCTTATCAGGAAATCGAATTCATTGAAAAGCCGAAGCGCCTCTTCTATTCCGTAAATCAGGGAAGAAGTGTTTCTTGTATTAATCCTTTGCAGACATCCCAATATAACCTGTTCGGTAATGGTGTCATTGTTGCTATCATTGATTCCGGGATTGATTATGCCCATCCGGATTTTCGCAATCCGGACGGAACCACACGGATTATTGAACTGTGGGATCAGACAATTGAAGGGAAACCGCCGGAGGGCTATGCTATCGGCACCCTCTATACCAGGGAGCAGATAAACGAAGCCTTAAATGCTCCCACCCAGCCGGAGCGCCTGGCCATTGTGCCAAGTGTTGATTTATCCGGTCATGGAACCCATGTGAAGTATTGGAATTCGAAAAAATAATTCGGGTACTTAGACGAATGCTGAGATTAACTTATGACACCCAAATCAAAATGTATCAAACGATTCAGAATCTCCAATGAATAATGATTTCCTGGTTTTTCTCAATGTCCTTTTCGCCTACCTCAATATAATCCACAAATTCGTTAATTAACTCATGATCCAGCTTTTCAAAATTCACAACCCCTCGGATTAAGTCATCCCCATTTTCGTGTCCCTTTTTTAGAGCCAGTACCTGGATTTCAGCCTCCAGTTTTTTTACCCTTTCATTCAGGCTTTCTGCCACCTGGGTAAGGTTTCCCCTTAAATCCAGATATTCCTCTTCGGATAAAACCTGGTTCGCCCTGTCGATATATAACATGGAAATTGCCTTCCGGGCTCTTCTCAGCTCCTCCTCTGCTTTTAAAAGGCCAGACTGCTTTTGCTTCAATAGCTTATTGTCCTCCCTGTCAAATATAAGGCCTTCCTCCGGCCGGCACTGCTGTACATGATTCTTTATCATATCCCTGATTTTAGCTTCCAGTAATTCTATCAGCTTATTATAATTTATGGAATGGGGAGAACACTCCTCCTTCCTGCTTCTTTTGTACAGCTGGCAATACAGGGTTACGTACTTTTTATCACCATTGCACCTGACTAAGGTACTGCCGCAGTCCCTGCATTTTACCTTTCCGGCAAGAAGATTGACCTGCTTCCTGCCCCCTTGCTCCACCGAAGCTGCATACTGTCTGCCCTTTCTCAGCTCCTGCACAAGCCCGAAGGTATCCCTGTCTATGATCGGTTCCTGACAGTCCGGTACGATAATCCATTCAGACTCCGGGACCGCTTCCATTTTTCTGCTCTTATAGCTTACCTTTCTTTGCCGGCCCTGCACCATGTCTCCCGTGTACATCCGGTTACTGAGGATTTTCTGTATCGTTGAGGTTCCCCAGATATTTTTCCTGGCATAATCATTTTCCTTAAAGGAATGCTGATAGGCATACCCCTGATTTTTCTTGTAAACACTGGGTGTTGGAATTCCCTCTTCATATAATTTATCACAAATCTGCCGGTTACCCAGACCCTGTACGGCATAGCGGAAAATCTTCCTGACCACAAGAGCAGCTTCTTCATCTATTACCAGTTTGTGATTGTCCTCCGGGGATTTTTTATAGCCATAAGCAGCATAGGAGCCGAGAAACTGGCCTTTTTCCATCTTGCTGCGGAACACACTGCGGATATTTTCCGAAAGGTCCTCACAGTACCATTCATTTATCAATCCGTTAATCTGCCGGGCCTTTTTATTTCCCTTTACATCGGTATCCACATTGTCGACAACTCCAATGAACCGGATACCAATGGCAGGAAAAAGGCCATGTATGTATCTCTCAACCAGCTCCATATCTCTGGTAAATCTGGACTGTGTCTTGCATATGATTATCTGGAAGCAGCCCTTCCCGGCATCCGCCAGCAATCTGTTAAAATCAGGCCTGTCACTGTCAAGCCCTGAATAATCATCATCGGAATAAATATCATATACTACAAATTGATGTGCTATTGCAAAGTCAATCAAAATTAATTTCTGATTCTGAATACTTGCACTGTCGTCTCCATGATTAATCTTATCCTGGTCTTCCTTGGACAGTCTGCAATATATTGCTGCTTTTTCCACCTTTACATCTCCCCTGAATTCCTGGATTAACATTTTTCCGACTCTCGCATTAATGCCTTCATACTTCCTTTCAAATGGTGTATGGGCAAATGCTTATGATATAAGCAGAATCTCCATTCGTATCAAGCCTATTTACTCTGCTGTCTGCTTTTAAGAAGCCTTATAAGAATCCGGGATATTGCCTTATTTCTCTCTTCCTGGGATTTTAACCTGTATACATCCTTTACAACAAGCATTAAGCCGCTCCCTCTCACATAGGGTTTCATCAGTAAAATATATTTTACTGCAATTCGTCCTATTCGTATTACCGGATGGCTGTTTCATCTTAAACTTCCAGGATAGCGATATACAGCAGGGGCTTATTAAGCACCTGCTTTAAACCGCGTGTCAGGAGATATAAGGATTCTCCTGCTTCCTGTATAGTTTTATCAGAATATGCCCTATTTTTATTTATTTTTTGAAGCAGTTTTTGTAACATATTTCGACACTTTTCATATTATAAATTGTAAGTAAAAATTAAGGAGGATTTATTATATGGATAATATTATTGCACCATCCAACCCAGCAGGAGAAGTTATTCCTTGTGAGAACACCTGCCCCACCACCGCTTTTCAGTTGGTAGATGTTTGTGTTCCCGTTACAGTAATTCCCTTTGCACATGCCGGAACTCCTAAAACCCTCTGTTGTGGCGAAGCTCGTGTAAATCCCGGAAAAGATGAATGCTGCGGCCGTCCTAACGGAACCTGCACCTTTACACTCAGCCAGAAGATTTGTGTGGAAATACCTGTTGTCTTCGGCGCAAAAGCTGTCGTTGGCGCTACTTCTGTAGAATGCGAAAAAGTTTCAACAAAAAATATTTGCAAGGATTGCAAAAAGGAATGGGAAGATTAATTCCCATTAAAAGTTTATATATGGGATTGGACGTAGATTTATACTGCTGCTAATATAATGGATCTGCGAAAAGGAATCTGCAAATTTATACTTTCCAGGCTTTCTATGATAAATAAAATCATAGAAAGCCTGGAATTTTTGCCTTAGCAGAGCTCCTTGCTACGTTTATTTTGCAGTCAAGGGCAGAATCCATAAAAGCGGCTCTGCCCTTGATTACTTCCCTTATATTTTACATCGTATGATTTACTAACTTAAAAGGCTTTCTGCCTGTTTATTTTTGAGTTTCTTTACCTTTCCACAATCAACGGTCTCATCATATCATAGTCTTCATGCTCCAGAATATGACAATGCCATACATAATCTCCGGTATGCTCTTTAAAGTGCATGATAATCGTTGTTACCTGTCCGGGGTCTGTTCTCACTACATCCTTGGGTCCATTTTCATATTTGAGAGGAGGATTTAATTTTTCTAAATCCAGCTTATAATTGCCATTCTCATCAAAATCTTCCGCCGTGATGGGCTTTCTTCCCAGTATTTCAAAGTGTACCAGGTGCAAATGAATAGGATGGGGAAAATTAAAATTATTCACAATATTCCAGATTTCAATGGTATCTAATTTTGGCTTTTCAGTGGCAGGAGCATCCCACATCCTGTTATTAAGCAAATGCACTACTCTTCCGTAGTGATCGGTTGATTCGTCCAGATACACTGTTCTTTGCTTGATTGCCAGACCCGGGTCCATTTTATGAAGGGGCATTAATTCCTTCGGAATCGTACTTGTGTCAGGGCATTCCAATTCTTTCCCCACCTTAAATTTCATTATCAGCTCCATACCCGGGCTGGGAGGTCCCTGTACAATATTCTGTAATAGGATTTCCTGCCCTTTGTATGCTGAAAAATCTACAATCAGATCTATTCTTTCAGCAGGTTCCAGAATAAAGGATTCAATATCCACAGGATGGTGCAATAATCCCAAATCGGTACCTATCTGATGAAATACTTCTCCATTGCTCAGTTTCAGTTCATAACCACGTACATTAGAGGCATTTAATATCCGGAACCTGTATTTACGGGGTTCAACCTCCAGGTATGGCCATAGCTTTCCATTTACGACTACCGTATTTCCGAAGAAAAAGGCAGGCACTGACGGAACAGGATTATCAACAGGGGGTGTTGTATTATCCGGGTAGAACAGGGAACCGTCCTTATTAAAGGATTTATCCTGAATCATAATAGGAATCTCATAAGGGCCTTTCGGAAGATTTAGCCTTCTCTCCATGAAATCCCTTATAATATAAAAACCGGCCAGACCAGCATATACATTTAACCTCGTGATACCAATAGCATGGTCATGATACCACAAGAGAGCTCCGGTCTGGTGATTCGTATATTCATAAACCTCTCGTGTATAATTTTGTCCGACATACCGGTTATCCTTTGTAAACCAGGCCTCCGGATGCCCGTCGCTGTCAGCAGCCACATTTGCACCATGAAGATGAACAACGGTTCTAACATCCGGTGTATCCATGGTCCCGTGCAGGGTATGGTCAACCGGCAGAAGATGCTTCTTTGGTAAATCATTTTCCCATTTTACTCTCACCTTTGTGTCCTTTGCAACCTCGATCGTAGGGCCGGGATAGGTTCCGTTATAGCCCCAAATAGTTGTTTTCGGAAAAAGCTTATGAAATTGATGCTCTGCTTCACTCATATAAATGTGGTAAAAATTCTCATCCTCATCGGATGAGCAGCAATTGTTGACAGGTTTTGCTTTATAGGGTATTGGCAGCGGATCTACAAATTTCGGAATAGTCTCCGGGTTCGACGGATCCACTTCTGCTATTGGTTCATTAAGATATTCTGGCTCTTGTGGACTATTCTGTAAACTATGCTCCATAATTAATCCTCCCTCTTCCTTCAAAAGGTTAAAAAAACCTCACATTATTATATGAAATAATTGTCATTTTGTGTCTTAATATGTCGATTCAGTGTTATTACGCTCTGCAATTACTCTGCTTTACAAAGAGAAGCAGCGGTTTTGATACTGAAATCAAAACCGCTGCCTGACGTTTATCTATTTTGCTATAAGGTTATTACATCTGACCAAACAACACTCCTTTAAAATATGGATATTCAAAAGCATCCCTTGCGGTACAAAAGTCAATTATGCCGTAAAAATATACCAGCAAGACCTATACGCATTTTCGCATTCAACCACATGACACATGTAACAGGAATAGCTGCCGGTAACGGAAGAGCCAGCAATGGACTATACCGGGGTGTTGCTTCCCAGAGTGATTTGCTTATTGTAAAGCTCGGCTCTTCCATCAGCAATTCCTTTCCCCGGACTACCCAGCTAATGCAGGGCATTGATTTCTGTGTGAAACGGTCCCTGGAATTAAGGCAGCCCATGGCAATTAATATCAGCTTTGGTACCAATTACGGCTCACATACCGGTAACTCTATTCTGGAAAACTATATGAATGAAATCGCCAACAGAGGAAGAATCAACATCTGTGTCGGCACAGGCAATGAGGGCACCACCAGTAAACATACCAGCGGGGTCCTGACTATGACGCCTGGAGCTTCCCGTGAAATAATAGAGCTTGCCGTAGGTGAATATGAATTTACCTTTAACCTTCAGATTTGGAAGAATTTCTATGACCAATTTGAAATCGTTATTACTTCTCCGGGAGGTACAAGAGTGGGCCCAATTCCCGAACGCCTTGGCACTCAGCAGTTTCGTATCGGACCTACAGAAATTTATCTTTATTATGGAAAGCCTCTCCCCTATAATCCGCAACAGGAAATTTACCTGGAATTCATACCGGTCAATGAGTATGTCGAAACCGGCATATGGACAATCGAATTGGTGCCAAGAAGTATTGTTGTGGGAAATTATGACATGTGGCTGCCTTCCGGGGGCGTATTAAATCCTCAGACTGCTTTCCTGCGGCCCACGGAAGAAACGACTCTTACCATCCCTTCTACTGCGGAAAGAGTGATATCCGTAGGAGCTTATGATGGTTCCAATGACAGCCTTGCTTTCTTTTCCGGTCGTGGTTTTCCAAGAAACGGAGCACCAATTAAGCCGGACCTGACAGCTCCCGGTGTCAATATTAACTCCTGTTCTCCCGGAGGCGGTTACACCGTGCGCTCCGGTACCAGTATGGCAACACCCTTTGTAACCGGAAGCTGTGCCCTTATGATGCAATGGGGTATTGTAGAAGGTCATGACCCTTATATGTACGGGGAGAAGATGCGGGCTTACTTAATAGCCGGCGCCAGGGAATTAAGCTTTGAGCCGGTATATCCCAATCCCACTTTTGGCTATGGAGCCTTATGCTTAAGGAATACGTTTATGCTGACGCAATGATATTTTAATAATAAAAAAGCCAGGGGAGCTTTTTAATAAGTTCCTCTGACTTTTTGAAGCGAACTATCTGGCGAAAATAGAACTTCATAACCAATTTTTTTACTTCTATAAAAAACTCGGATGTTACAGAATAATTAGTAGGATTCATTTTCAATATATCTTCGTAACTTACTTTTTGGTTAATATAATTTTCTGTCTGTTTTATCACAGATTTTAATGTTTTTCCTAATTCATTATTATTTAATTCAGCAGGGATTGTAATTCCGTTATCTTTTATATAATTAATACATTCTTGTTCCTTCATTTCAGATAAAATCATCTTATTTTTATTTGTTACCATAACACACAGTATAATGATAACTATCAATACTGGTATTAATGAAATACAAAATAAAATACGCCTCCTTTTACTAATTTTATACATAACATTTAACTCCTTATTTAATCTCTAAATTTTATTGAACTTTAGTAGCAGAATTAATACACTGGAATCAACTCCCAACTTTTAAATCATAATTTAATGTTCCTTTTATATTTTAAATTAAATTACATATATTGTCAATAAAACGACTATTATAATAGTATCAATATGAATAAGTTTTCCAATAAGTATTAAATTGAACGATATTCATTTGCTGATGGATTTAATATGTACCGGCACTTTTCAGAACAGAATTCCTTTTTATATGTATGCCCCTATGTGGCAGCCATGATCATAATTAGTACTGGCTGAAACAATGGCATACAGAATATTTTGCAGTCCTGCCGCACTTTCTTGTGTTATATCCCCTCTTGGTTTATAATAAATCCCATGAAACCACCTGCGAAAGGAGAAAAACCCATGCTTAAATTTTCACTTAGTGTACGGGATATTAACTTAAATGAGGCTGCCGACCGGTTCTTACCCAATGAATTTAAGAGCCTATTTCTAAAAGCCGGAATCCGCATACTTCCCGCCAAGGAACAGATAACCGCATTCGTGGTAAATACCAACAAGGATAGATTCATAAGGGAAATCAATAAAGGTATGGAGAAAAAATCCCTCCCCCTTAAAATCAATCTAATCCGGGTAAAACACTTTTAAAACGGAGGTAATACTATGTTAAAACTGGAAGTCACATTTGATGAAATCAATTATGCCGAATTTGTTTCCGGCCTGATTCCCATGCTGCTCGAAAACCTCTCCCGTAAGGATGTGAAATCCAAAGAGGCCGCAGATCTGATTGCCAATCTGGGGGATGCCCCTGAAAGGATGCTTACTGCCGCCTTTGGGGAACTGCCCCAGCAGGATATGAACAATCTTATTTCCGGTATTGTTTCCATTTACAGGGAAGACCTTATGAAACTGGCAAACGAGAAGCTTAAGGAGCAGAATATCTCCGGCGGGGTTACCGATATCCGTCTGGAAAATGTATAAACTCCCACGGCAGGCTATCTCTTCCATTCCTTCTATTATACACCAGTAGAATTAAATAACATCTTTCCCTATAATAAAATAAGAACGGGACAACGTGTGCTTTCCGGTTCGATAAATAACAATAAGGAGAGATTTATGAAAAAAATTGGTGTTTTACTGCTGGCAATGGTTATCTGCCTGTTGCCCCTTTCTGTGAAGGCGGCGGAAACAGGTAATTTTGATTCTGATTTAACAGCCTACTTAAGCCAGATAAGCAGTGAAAGAGGAAAGGAAGTTACAAAGGATGATTTGGAATATTCACTTAATATCTATTCCGAAAGCTTATCTGATTTTGATTCCGCAGACGGCCTTAAGGACTTTTTGGGGGAGGTTATAAAAGCCGATTATAGTAATTTAACCTCAATCTATGAGAAGTTCCAATTAAATCAGGAGAGTTTAACGGCCCTGCTGGGGAAAAACGGAGAGACTCTTGACGATTACGTCTTTCTCAATGATTTAGATAACAGCCTTGCATTCTATCAGGGGGATGGCACCGGATCGCAGGAGGCCGGCTTTGAAGAAAAGCTTACTGCCTATCTGGCTGAAATCAGCAGTATCCGCGGTTTTGACGTGACACAGGAAAGGCTGGAGGCTTACCTTTCAAAATACGGCGAATCCCTTGGCACCTTTGAAATATTTGCTGATTTGAAGGATTTTCTGGGAGATGTCATCAAGAGCGACCTTAGCAATCTGGATTATTTCAACAGGGAATATCATCTGTCCAAAGAGGATATTGACAGCCGTTTAAGCACCCAGGGCAAAACCATAGAGGATTATGTATTTATTGATGAGCTGGATTTTGATATTTTAAAATTTGATGACGGTAAAATCACCTATCAGTATTTTATTGATGCCTTGGAAGGGTATTATCCCGGCATAACGGCTAAGCTTGGTCTGACAGAAGAGGAGTATACCCGAACCTATCAGTACTTTATGTCTCTAAACGATTACTACACCAATGAAGAGACACAGAATAAGCTGATCGAGCTGCTGACACGCTTCCAGACTTTAGCAGAGGCTCTGCCGGAATCCGATAAAGATATGACCCTGGACCAGCTTTCACAGTTCCAGGAGCTTTATCAGGAGCTCCAGGATGTTCTGAAAATAAAAATATCTTACAGCATTCTGGAAAATGGCAAAAAGACACCTCTGACCCTGCTTGACCTGATGAGTGGCAAGGATTTGGAGAATGCAGTGATTAGCATTGATATCTATACGGCTTCTTCCGAATTCCTGATGGATATCAATCTTAGCGCCGATATGTTCAGTGAACTCATAGGCGACGCAGAAAATACTCCCGTGACGAAGCCCGGTCCCTCCGTCCATAACACTGCTTCCAAGCCTGTAAAGACTGTGACCGGAGGCAAGCTTCCCAAAACTGCCACCAACAATGCCGCTATGGTATTCCTTGGCGCCATACTCGCCGCAATGGGAACCGGCCTCTGGAAGACAAACAGGAAAGATAGAAATGATGCAGATGCTGCGTAAGAAAATTCTTCCCTTCCTCCTGCTGGCTGCCGGAATCCTGCTGGCTGCCGCAGGTCTTTTCAAAATGTGGCAGGGAAACTCCTTAAAAGTACCCCTTTCCTCCCAGCGAGCCGGTATATCTGAAAATGCAGATAAGGAAGCAGTTGTACAAGAGGATAATACAGCGCCTTCTTCCAATGACAATGCTGTCCTACCTGAGAAATTCTTAAAAAGCAGGTTCGCAAATGTATTGGAGAAGAAGGGGCTGAATAACGAAAAAGCACTTTACCCGGACAGACCGGCACAAGGTGATAAAATAGGTACTCTTACAATCCCTTCCCTGAAAATGTCCCTTCCTATATACGAAGGAACAGAGGAAAAAGAACTGGAAAAAGGGGTTGGGCATTATGCAGGAAGTGACCTTCCAGGTGAAGTTGATAATTGTGTTTTATCAGGACACAGGGATACGGTGTTCTCAGGGCTCCAAAGCCTGAAAAAAGGCGACAGCATAATTGTTAAGACTTCTGCCGGCACCTTTACCTACCGAATCCGCAAGATTCGAATAGTAGAAAAGGAGGATACGACGGTTATTGTTCCGAGACCTGCGGCCACTCTTACCTTAACCACCTGTTATCCCTTTACCTATATTGGTTCTGCACCGCAAAGATATATTATATCCGCTTATTTAAAATAAAAATAGAAATCTCCGGCAGGGGTATTCCATCAGGGAATCCTCTGCCTTCTTTATCCTCTCTTTCCTGTTCCAGTTACTTCTGTTCATAATTGGATGCTCTTCCAGCAATTCCATATGTTACAATTCGTTAAAATATATTACAATATTGTTAACTCATTGATGCCAGTATTTCTGGCCCACCAATAGGAGGTACCATGAACAGATTGAAACCGGTAAGGATAGTGCTGACAGCTTCTCTCTTATCCTTCGTACTTTTTTCCGCAAACGTATCGGCAGCAACTTATAAAGTCGTAAAGAATGATACACTTTACAAAATCAGCAAACTATTTAAAACTCCTGTAACAACTATTAAAAAAACCAACAATCTGAAAAGTGATTCCATAAAGCCGGGTCAGAAGTTAACTGTGTCATCCAAGATATATACCGTTAAGCAAGGGGATACCCTTAATAATATTGCAAAAACAAACGGAATTTCCTTAGCAAGCCTAAGAAAAGCCAACTGTAAGTGGAACAATACCTTAGCGGTAGGTCAAAAACTGATTCTTCCCGGAGTGAAATCCACTACAACAGCATCCAACGTAACAGCATCCACTGTATCTTATAAAACTGCTGTTTCTGCCCGTGCAGTGGAGTCCGCCTCTAAATCTGCGGTAATACCCTATACAAAAGCGGAAAAAGATTTATTGGCACGGCTTATAACAGCCGAAGCAACAGGACAGCCTTATAACGCCATGGTTGCTATCGGCGGTGTTGTAATCAACAGAGTTCAAAGCAAGGATTGGCCGGATACTATTACTGATGTAATCTATGATGTGCCGGGCGGTTTTTATCAGTTCACTCCAGTTAAAAACGGATTTATCAATAAACCCGCTTCCTCCATTGCCGTAAAAGCGGCAGGAGAAGCCCTTCTTGGTGCCGACCCCTCAAAGGGTGCCATGTTCTATTTTGATGACAGTTCTACAAACAGATGGCTGTGGTCAAAACCCTTAACAGCAAGATACGGAAAAATGGTATTCGTTAAATAATAATATATACAAAAAGTTGCAGCGAAGTAGAACCCGCTGCAACTTTTTAATATTTTAATCCTTATTAATATTTTGATGTTTTAAATAGCATTCTGTTATTTCTTAATATTAAAGGCACCGAAGCCAGGATACTGGGCACTTGCACCAAGGTCTTCCTCAATACGGAGCAGCTGATTATATTTCGCTACACGTTCACTTCTGCTGGGTGCACCGGTCTTAATCTGGCAGGTATTGAGAGCTACTGCCAGGTCAGCAATGGTGGTATCCTCTGTTTCACCTGAACGGTGGGAAGCGATTGCTGTATATCCGGCCTTATGTGCCATCTTGATTGCTTCCAGGGTCTCAGATACGGAGCCGATCTGGTTGAGCTTAATTAAGATGGAGTTACCGCAGCCAAGTTCAATTCCCTTCTTTAATCTGACCGTATTTGTTACAAAGAGGTCATCACCTACTAACTGTACCTTATCTCCCAATTCTCTGGTCAGCTCCTGCCAGCCTTCCCAGTCCTCCTCATCCAGAGCATCCTCGATGGAATAAATGGGGTATTTTTCAGTAAGGCTCTTCCAGTGTGCAATAAGCTCCCTGGAAGTAAAGTGGGTTCCTGCTTTCGGAAGGATATATTCCCCTGCCTTCTCACCCTTCCATTCGCTGGAAGCTGCATCCATGGCAAGAACAAAATCCTTTCCGGGTACATAGCCTGCTTTTTCAACTGCCTGTAATATCAGCTGAATCGCTTCTTCGTCACTGGCAAGGTTAGGGGCAAAGCCTCCTTCATCACCAACGGAAGTAGCAAGTCCCTTCTCCTTTAATATCCCTGCAAGTGCATGGAATACTTCCGTACACTGGCGAAGCCCTTCTTTGAAGCTGGCTGCTCCGGCAGGCATAACCATAAATTCCTGAACATCTACGTTATTGGCAGCATGAGCACCGCCGTTTAAGATATTCATCATAGGAACAGGAAGCTTATTTCCGGCACTGCCCCCCAGGAATTTATAAAGGGGAAGATTGAGAGCCGCTGCAGCTGCTCTGGCAGCTGCAATGGATACTGCAAGTATTGCATTAGCTCCAAGGCCGGATTTGTCCTTGGTTCCGTCAAGGGTAATCATAGCTGCATCCACTGCATAAATATCTGCAGCATTCATGCCTTTTAACGCTTCCTTAATAGGGCCGTTAATGTTGGCAACTGCCTTTAATACACCCTTGCCGCCAAATCTTGATTTATCTTCATCTCTTAATTCCAATGCTTCAAATATACCGGTAGAAGCACCGCTTGGTGCCGCACCTCTTCCAATGGTACCGTCCTTTAACACCACTTCTGCTTCTACTGTAGGATTTCCTCTGGAATCAATGATTTCTCTTCCGATTACTTTTTCAATTTCCAAATACTTCATATGGTGTTCCTCCTTCAACAGTAAATACTTTTACTTAACCAAATACTACCACAATTTGAAAAAGAAAACAAGATATATTTTGATAATGATTATCAGTATTTCTAATTATCAAGCCAAAGGACTGCCGTTTTCTTATAATAAGGTAATGCCTTTCTATATTCTGGCGCTCATAAGATTACCCGAGGAATAACGCCTAAGCCCCTTATAGAACAGGAAAAAAGCGATTCCTGTAACTATAGTCACTGCCAGCAGTACCCAAAGGAGAGACAGAAGATTAGGCAGTAATATCACCTTAACCGGCAGGTAAATATAAAAACCAATAGGAATCAGCGTATACAAGGCCACCTTAATAACTCCTTTAAAGATTCCGTCAGGATAAGTGGAGAAATTGACCATGGTATTCGTAAGATTGACAGCAAGTAAATCCCCTCTCGTGATCCAGAAGGAAATACTTCCGGCGGCTACGGCAAAAGCAGTATACAGCAAACCTCCCGTTATGGTAAAAAGGGTAAATAGGAAAAGCCTCCTAACAGAAATACCGGTAAAGAAAACCAGAACAAAGCCATACAGCAGATCTCCCATAGCAGGAGGGCTGGTGGTAGAGGATATAACAGAAAGGAGCACATTCTTTGGCTGAACTAAAAATGCATCCAGTTTCCCCTCCGTTATAAGCTCTGACAGGCTAAAGGCCCTATGGAAAAAAATATGGGCAAATCCGTAGGAGCTGGCAGCCAGTGCCCACAGCAGCATAATTTCCTTCATGCCATACCCTCCGATTTCCTTCTTCAGATGAAACAGGATTATCCACTGGATAATGAAGGTGGAATTATTGAGCATCATAAACAGCACATTGGTGGTAAAAGAAACCTTATTTGTCATTTCTCTCATAACATTATATTTCACAGTCAGTAGTAGAATATTGAATTGTCCTTTAGCCTCCGTTAACATTTAATTTCCTGACCCCCTTTCTGTAGACTCCAAACAGTAAAACTGCAAGCCCTGCTAAATAGCATATCTGCACAAGAAGAACTCTCAGATAAACTTCTGTTGAAAAGTCCACCAAAAGCTTTGCGGGTCCATAGGTCACCGCATAGATCGGGGACAGACTGATGACCGGCCGTAATACTTTCGGAAATACTTCCACCGGAAACATAATGCCAATTACAATCAGGAGTTTATCGTAAATCCATTGAAAGGGAAGGGAATCCTCCACCCAAAAGGATAAAAGGCTGATACTGATTCGGATAAGGCTGTTAATGGCAAGGCCGGATATCATTACCGGCAGTACAAAAACTACCGTAGTTATGTGAAAGCCGGGAATGGCCCCCAGCATGATTACTCCCATAATGCTTCCCATAAGCAGGTATAATAGAAAACGAAAGCCTATTTCGCCGAAATACTTTGCAAGAATGTACAAGGGGTACCGATAGGGCTTGTTGACTGCATAAGCAACCGTCCCGCTCTTAATGTCCCCGCTCATTCTCCTTGTTAAGGTGGCACTTCCCGTACCATACCACATAATCTCCGTAAAGATAACATACCAGATCATCTGTGCCTTGGTATAGCCGGCAATTATCTTGGAGGAATCTCCGTAAATATAATTCCACAGCTGGAAGAATAAAAATATCATAATAAAGTAGCTGATAAACCCAAGGATGCTGTTTGCCGGATATTGAAGATTCTCCATAAAGCTGACCCGAAAGATATAATAATATTTCCTGACCGGATTTTTTCCCATTCTTATGTCTCCTTTCTTAGGGTGTGTCAGAACGCTGCTTAGTGGGGCAGTCAGAGCGGTACAATGAGTTTTCAGACACGCCCTGGCCTTACCTGAGCAATAATAAATCCCCTTCTGCTACCCTTTATAAATTTCCATTATGATTTTTTCCAGCGGGATATTGGAGATATTTACATCCATAATATTGTCTCCGTCTATCAGATTTAAGAGTTCATTTACCTGGCATTTTTCTGTATCCACCTCGAACTTCATCTCAAGCCCCTTATTCCGTAAAATCCGTATGCCTTCCCTCTCTGCAATTCCCATCTCTTCCTTTAACCGGATTTCCACCTGTTTTCTGTTAAGATAGTGGTACTTTAAACTGTCCATCCCGTCATCCATTACAATTCTGCCGTCATTTATTATAATAATCCGCTTACATAGCTTTTCAATATCCCCCACATCATGGCTGGTCAGGAATACGGTTGTATTATATTTTTTATTCAGCTTCTTTATAAATTCCCGGATATTCTCCTTCACAACCGGGTCAAGGCCTATGGTAGGCTCATCCAGGAAAAGGATTTTCGGCCTGTGTATCAGGGAAGCGGCGATTTCACAACGAATCCTCTGCCCAAGGGAGAGATTTCTGACCGGCGTGTTAATAAAACCGCCCAATTCAAAGCTCTCCGCCATATCTTCAATCCGCCCTACCGCTTCCTTTTCGCTTAAATCATAGACCTTGCCGAAGAACATGAAGTTATCATAGGGGGTAAGGTGTGTCCAGAGCTGTTCCTTCTGCCCAAAGACAGTGCCGATCTGATAGGCAAGCTTCTTTCTGTCCCTGGTAGGGGACAGGCCAAGGACGGACATATTCCCTCCATCCGGGTAAAGAATACCGGTCAGCATCTTAATGGTCGTACTTTTGCCTGCCCCGTTGGGGCCGATAAAGGCTAAGACCTCCCCTTCCTGCACCTGAAAGGTGATATCCTTTACTGCCTCCACCATCCTGTAATCTGTCCTTACAAAGGATGAAAGGCTTGCTCTTAAGCCCCTCTGCTTCTGCTTTACCTTAAAGCTCTTCTGCAGCTCCTCCACTGTGATTGCTTCCATCATAATTCCTCCCTGTTATCTGTTTTAGAACAATGTGACCGGAGTATTTCCATGAATAAAAAAACCGCATATAACAGCTTCCGGAAGGGAAACGGTTATGATGCGGTTTTGTATTTTAATACCATTCACCGCACAGATGCAAAAGAAAGCTGATTCCTGCATCTATGCGTATCATAGTTACAGGAAATAGCTTTCTCTAATAATAAATAGACATGGTAGTGAATGCTTCTTGCAGGTTACTGATTTGTTATTCATGGTATTATTCTCCAAAAAAATATTTTTTGTAGTATAACACAGGAAGCTGTCATTTGCAAGCTATATTTTATATTGATATAGAACTTAGGTGGCAAAACGTCTTATTTATTGAGTGTATATTGGGGGTATAAAAATGCACTCAGCTCCGTGAAAGTCACTTCGTTGCATTTTTATACCCCCAATATACACAGGCAAAGGCTGAGATTAATTATGATACGCTAATTATATATGGAATTTAAACCTGATAGATGGAGTGGCATTTTATGCAAAATAGACAAATTTATATTTTAACTATTTTTATAAATGCGTTGTTTTCCTTTATTTTGAAACCGAATTCATTATTTTAAAACAAGTATTCCTATACAAATATGTGCAAAAAAGAGAATTTCAATATCTGTCGCTCAAAAAGTAGCTATATTACATCTTGATTATTTATAAGCCATTGTATTAGCCTTCAAATTCTCTATAATGGTAGCAGATGGGGAATGTATAAGCTGAATTAAGTTTTTCGATAACTTTCCATACCAAAATTAGACGGAGGATTTGATATGAATGATATACGCTTAAGCAAATGGAGGTTTCATTATGGGGATTGCCCGGAAGCCTGGTATAAGGGCTTTGATGACAGCAGCTGGGAGGAGGTGGCGGTTCCTCACGACTGGTCCGTCCATATGCCTTTTTCCAGGGAATATTCCAGTGGAACCGGCTATCTGGCGGGTGGAATCGGCTGGTACCGTACGGAATTCTGCCTGCCTGAGGAGCTAAAAGGCAAAAAAATCTATATTACCTTTGACGGTATGTATAAGAACAGCCAGGTATGGTGCAACAGCTATTACCTTGGCAAGCGCCCTTTCGGCTATGCCACCTTCCGCTATGATATTACTTCCCAGGCTGTATTCGGAGATGCCGTTAATTCCGTTTCCGTAAAGCTTGACCACCGGGATATATCCGACTCCCGCTGGTTTACAGGCTCCGGAATCATAAGAAAGGCAGTTGTTACAGCCGAAGAACCTGTTCATACGGAATATAACGGAATCTTCTTTACCACCCCGGAAGTTTCAAAGGAAAAGGCCGCCGTCAAGGTATTTACCCCCCTGGTGAATGAAACCTCAGAGGAGGCAGAGGTGACCCTGACCCACAGCCTTGTCTTAAGGGATGAAAGCTTTCTTTCCTTTCGCACAGAGCTTTCCCTTTCTGCCGGCGAACGGAGGGAGGTAACCTTAGAAGACAGCCTTCCTTCCCCGAAGCTTTGGTCCGTAAAGGAACCGAACCTCTATAAACTGGTAACAGAAATCAAGGCCTCCCAAAGGGATGGCGCCCTGTTAAGCACTCAGAACTATGAAACCATGGTCGGCATCCGAAGCATTCTGTTTACCCCGGATAAGGGCTTTTTCTTAAACGGGGAACACTTGAAACTGAAGGGTGTCTGTATCCACCATGATGCAGGCTGTCTGGGAGCTGCCGTTTTGCCCTCCGTATGGCTTAGAAGGCTGGAGTCCTTAAAGGAAATGGGCTGCAACTCCATCCGCATGAGCCACAATCCCCATATGCCGGAGCTCTATGACCTCTGTGATGCCATGGGATTTCTGGTAATGGATGAAGCCTTTGACGAATGGGAAAACCCCAAGAACAAATGGTGGAACGGGCACAATGTCTATCCGCCCAGGCACCAGGGGTATGCGGAGGATTTTCCCCAGTGGCATGAAAGGGATTTGACCGACCTGATACGCCGGGACAGGAATCATCCAAGCATTATTTTGTGGAGCATTGGAAACGAAATTGATTACCCCAATGACCCCTACTGCCACCCCCTCTTTGAGACAATGACGGGAAATAATGACAAGGATAAGCCGGCAGCCGAAAGACAGTATAATCCCAATAAGCCCAATGCCGAAAGACTCTCCGTCCTTGCAGGGAACCTGTCAGCGATTGTAAAGCAATCCGATACCACAAGACCGGTTACGGCTGCGGTCGCTTTTCCCGAGCTGTCCACCCGTATCGGATATATCGATACCCTTGACGTGGCAGGCTATAACTACAAGGAGGAATGGTATGAACAGGACCACGGGCGTTTCCCGGATAAGCCCTTTCTTGGCAGTGAGAACAGCCACTCCCTGGATGCCTGGAAAGCAGTCCGGGACCAGGAATTTATAGCAGGCCAGTATCTCTGGACCGGTATTGATTATCTGGGAGAAGCCCAGGGCTGGCCCATAAGAGGCTCCTATGCCGGCCTCTTAACAACGGCAGGCTTTCAAAAGACTTCTTACTTTCGCAGAAAGAGCTTCTGGACGGATAAGCCATTTGTTTATATTACCACCTCCAGAGAGGATGGGGAAAATGGGGACTCTTCCGATAATTCCTCCAGGGAATGGAAGGAGATGTTTCGCAGTTATCACTATCTAAGTGGAGAAGGAATTGAAGCCAGATGCTATACCAATATGGACAGCGTGGAATTATTTCTCAATAACAGAAGCCTTGGCAGAAAAGCCTATGATGACAGTCTGGGTTATATTTCTTTCATTTTCCCCTTTGAGTCGGGAGAATTAAAGGCTGTCGGCTATGAAAAGGAAGAAGGGCAGCAGGAAAATGTGACCGATACGCTTTCCACAAGCGGTGCCCCCTGCGGCCTCAGGCTGGAATGCTTTTCCCCTTGTGAAGAGAGCCTTTCCTGTAACGAAGAATTTATAAAAGCAATCCTGCAAAATGACGGCCTTCTACTAAAACAAATAGAGATAACGGTAACGGATGAAAAGGGATATCCCTGTCTTACAGACAGCACTCTGCTGTCCGTATCCATTGAGGGCGGCACCTTACTGGGCCTTGAGAACGGAGACCTGGCAGACACGACAGAATATGCTTCCCCTGCCCGCCGTGCCTGTAACGGAAGGCTTCTGGCCTATGCAGCCGCAGCACCTGAAGAGAAGACGGTACTTACTGTGTCCGGCAGCGGTCTAAAGGAAAGAAGCATTACCTTGTAACGGGAGGAAGCTCCAGGCTGCTGCCTGCAATACTTCGATTATAATTGGCAGGGGATACTCCCACCGCCTTTTTAAAAACCTTGCTGAAATAATATAAATCTATGAAACCAACGGACTGGCCCACCTCAGACATTTTCATGTTTGTGGTGGTAATCAGCTCCGTGGCATGATTAATCCTCACTGTATTCAGATAAGCAAAGATGGTCTGATGTGTCATTTTCTTAAAAATACGGTTGATATAATCAAAATTGCTGCCGGATACCTCCTCAATGTCACTGCTGGTTATTTTCCGGGCATATTCCGTATTCAGGTATTCCAGGAGCTTTTGTACCTTATGATAGGATTTTGGCATAACGGAGGTACTCTTTTGAAGCGTATCCATTAAATAGCTGCGGTACGTTTCAATAAAGGTCTCCAATACCTTTAAGGAACACATAATTTTATAGTTATCCATGTGGTCTTTATTATGCTTTATTGCTTCATCCAGGAGGCAGCCCACCTTTATAAAATCAGCCGTACTGTTAAAATGATAGTATTTCGGCAGCAGGAGAGTGTCCTTTTCTATGGTGTCATACGAAAAGGGGTCACTCTTTAAGGAGTCATTATGCCTTGACAGGATAAGCTTCATGTACTCCTCTTCCCTTGTGTCCGCAACCTTTTTGATTTCCTCCTGCCGGAAATGGATGTAATAATATTCACAATAGGAGGTCTTATAGCCTTCATGGAAGTAATCCGTATCAAGAAGCAGGAAATCCCCTGCCTGAAGGAGATATTCCCTGTTATTCTCCTTCAAATACATCTCACCTTTTTTTATGACATAGATGATGTATTCATCCGCCTTTCTTTTGTTATGCACAAAGGGAGGCTGGATAACAGCCGTATTCATTAATCGCACCTTGGGAATCTGTCTGGGATTCAGCTCAAAATACATAGGATGCCTCCATTGTTATCAGCCAGAATTTAGGAGCCGGCAAGAAGGAAAGGGCAGCTGACTCCAGTGTCATTTCCATTCTATTCAGTGCCTCCTTCAGTATATTACTGGGTATTGTCCTGGCCCTGGCTGCCGTCCCCTTACTTTCCCTGATGCATTTAAAGGGAGAGCTGCTGGGGCAAGCGGTTTTGTATTTTCGTATCTGCGTCTCCTTCTCCTGTTTTCAGGCAGTTTATTCAGCTCTTTCCTATTGTATTTGGCCTCGGACTCACCGGCTGCTGGATAGCCTTTGCCATGGATGAGCTTTTTCGGGGCATTACCTATTACCTGCGCTTTAAAGGCGGAAAATGGAAGACAAAGACCATTGTTTAGGAGTATCAGGCAAGCAACTCCTATATCTTTTGGCAGGAGTCACGAATCGTCAGAAAAGTCTCAACCGATTTAACCCTTTCCGTCTCATTTTCGTTAATACTGTCTATGATGGTTGCCATCATTTTCTCCGAATGCAGCTTTAAATTATAGTTAACCGAAGTTAGCTGGGGTATTGCAATTTCAGAGAAATACGTATCATCGAAGGCAACCAGGGATACATCGGAAGGAATCCTGATTTTGCTCTCGGCACAAGCTCTCATTACTCCTATGGCAACCTGGTCATTCACCGCAATAATGGCACTGGGTATATTATTTCTGTCAAGGAGCTTTTTCATTGACTCATATCCGCCTTCAATTCCATAATCACTGTCCGTAATAAGTTCAGGGTCCGGCTCCAAATTATAAATCTGTAGATAATGCTTCAGCGATTCCCTTTTCCGCACTGTAGGTATTACCGTATTACGTCCGCCTATCAGAGCAATTCTCCTGTGTCCGTATTGAATCAGATAGTCAATCAGCTTGCCCATTCCATGCTCTTTTTCCGTGTAGACCTTATAGCATTCCGCCCCGGGAAATTCACCCCCTGCTACAATGGGCATTTTCCTGGCTGTTTTATTGATTAAATTCACATATTCGATATTTGGTTCGATTTCATCGGCATTACCACCCATCTGTATAATGGCATCCACATGCTTTTCACACAGGTTCTTAAGATGTCCCATTTCGGAGGTAAGATCATTCATCGTATTGCAAAGTATCATATTATAGCCATATTGGGAGGCCAGCATCTCACATTCTATAAAAACATTGGAGAAATATGGATTTCTTATATCGGGCACTATCATCCCGATGGTTTTGGTTTCCTGTTTGCTTAAGCTCCTTGCCAGTCCGTTAGGCTCAAAATCATATTTTTTAATTAACTCTTCTATTCTCTGCCTTTTTTCTTCGCTTACTCTGGCATTATTAGTCAATACTCTGGATACTGTTGCAGGAGATACCCCTGCTTCCCTCGCTATATCATATACCGTTATTGCCTTCTCACTCATTACCTGACCCCTCATAGTAACTTTTTTCTGTTTGTCCTTTGCACTGTAATCATAATATAATTTGCATTATCCCGTCAAGTTAATAATAAGGGACACCGATATTCCTATAATTTATGCACCTTTTTCGGCACTTCCCCTTTTTAACGGCTGCTCCTTTATAAGAAGTATTTCCCAGGGAAGAATTTTCATGGAAATATTTTCCATGATATTATTTCTCATATCTCTTTTCCATAAAAATTTTCCAATGCATCTTGACTTTTTCCTATGTTACTATCATACTATCTTAGGACCTAAAAGCCTTTGAGATATGGGGTCCGTGAATGAAAGAGCATAGAATTACAAATGCTAAATACGCAGTAAATATCTATTATTGCGGCCATTTTTCCCCATAGCTGCCGCAGCCGGATATGCTCTCTGGGTATATAAAGGAGGACCTTGTGAAACTGAAAAAGAAACTGCTGGATAATTTAAAAGAATACCTGTTTATATCCGCAGGAGTTGAGTTAGTGGTTATTGGAGTATATTTCTTTAAATTTCCCAATAATTTTTCAATCGGCGGTGTAACCGGTCTGGCTATTTTATTAAGCAGCCTTCTGGGACCTAAAATAAGCACCAGTACCGTTGTTTTTATTATTAATATGATTCTGCTTGTTATCGGATACGTCGTTATCGGAAGAAGCTTTGGCAACAAGACCGCTTACGGAACTATTCTGATGTCCGCTTCTTTAAGCCTGCTGGAGGCAGTTTATCCCATGAAAGCTCCTCTTACGAACGAGCCCATGCTGGAACTGGCTTTTGCCGTGCTGCTCCCTGCCGTTGGTGCTGCCATGCTGTTCAATATTGGCGCTTCAACCGGAGGAACCGATGTTATCGCAGTGATTTTAAAGAAATATTCCAACATAGATATCGGGAAGTCCTTATTTTTCTCCGACCTTATTCTAACGCTGGCTTCCTTTCTCATATTTGACGTTAAGACAGGCTTACTGTCCTTACTGGGCCTTTTAATTAAATCAACCATGGTGGATACCATTATTGAAAATCTGAATCTCCATAAATATCTGACTATTATATGTGAGAATCCAATACCAATTTCGGATTTTATATTAAATACCCTTCACCGGAGTGCTACCATAAGCGATGCCAAGGGTGCTTTCAGCCATCAGGAAAAGAAAATCATTTTTACCGTTATGAACCGCAGCCAGGCAGTACAGCTTCGGAGATTCATAAAGGAAACCGAGCCGGAAGCCTTTATTCTGATTACCAATACCAGTGAAATCATCGGACGCGGCTTCAGAGCGTAAACAAGACCTCTGCGGAAAAGAAATTGAATTTTCTTTTTCACAGGGGTTCTTATTATTAACTTCATAATTTTTTTCTGTAACATCTCTATATTCATACCAAAAGTAATCTATTTGAAAAGAGATGATCAATCAATATTTTAGGTCTATCTTTCCAACAGAAGTGTCACAAACAATAATGCCAGCACCAGTATCATAATGGGTTTTACTATCGTATAGCCCTTCTTTAGTACAAGGCCGGAACCGATATAATGGCCTGCAATGCTGAATACAGCTGCGGTAAGGCCTAAGAGCAGGATCAGTTTACCATGGAGAAGAAAGGTTATCAGCGCTGCGATATTGGAGGACAGATTGACCAGCTTGGTATTACCGGAAGCAGTCTTAATATCCATTCTGGCAAGGGCCGTATAGCATAATAAAAGAAAGGTGCCGGTACCGGGTCCGTAAAAGCCGTCGTAAATGGCAATAATAAAGGAGGCTGTACAGGCTATAATAAAGGTAGCTCTGTCTGATAAAGGAGTTCTGCCTTCCTCTGTTTTCCTGCTCCTGAGTACGAAGAAAGCGGTAAAGGGCAGCACAAAGAGCAGCAGATTTTTGATAATTTCTTCCTTTACCAAAAGTGCCAGATTGGCTCCCAATAAGGAACCTCCCAGAGCCAGGATTACGGAAACGGTTCCAATACGGTAATTGACGGTTTTATTTTTTATGTATCTTGCTGTTGAAGCAGCGGTTCCGATACAGGAGGATAACTTGTTCGTTCCGAGGGCATAATGGGGCGGTACACCTGCAATCATATAGGCCGGAAGGGATATCAGTCCTCCTCCGCCTGCAATGGAGTCAATAATCCCTGCCAGGAAAACCATAGGGCAGACAAGCAAAAAGGTGGTGATGTTTATTTCCATGATGAATACCTGTCCTTCACGTAATATTCCTAACTATACAGGATATAACGTGCATTGTCAATTTGCCTTGAGAGGTTCTTGGAAACGGACGATGACCAAGGAGTTTATTTTGACCTTTTGTTGCTCAAGGTTCCTATTCCACTAAACCTGCAGAAAATGTGACTGAAAAGGTAAGCCAGTGCCAAACTCGCTGTAGCAAATATGGATGCGCAAGTTTCCAGCGCTCAAACAGTGGCACTGGCTTACCTAGCCACATTTCCTGCAGCTTAAGTGTCATATAAGGAACCTCTCGATACAAAATGTCAAAATAAACTCCTTGGTCATCTGCGTATATCCATTAAAATATTTCACTCATTTGCCCTGCTCTTTTTGAAGCAGGTTTGTATCTTACCATAGCAGATGGTAAGATAAGTTATACTATACTTATTATGAAATGAATGCCATACCTTACGCACGAAACACCGTACCTTATGCAATCTGCATTGCATTTTTTACCCGGCTGATTATAATGTGCTTATGGCGCCAACATAGAAAGGATTATTGGGGGAGTACAATGATTTGGATTGCAATCTGTGACGATGAAGCGGCAGTCTTGCGGCAGACGGAAACATTACTGAAGGAGTATCCGGAGGTGGATTTTTGCATTGATACATTTACTAGCGGGGAAGCACTGCTTGAAAGTACAAGAAGCTATGAAATTATCCTTCTGGATATTGATATGCCCAAAACAGACGGAATTGAAACAGCCCGCCTTATCAGGCAGAGAGACAAAAAGGTTAGATTAATTTACATAACCAATTACAGTGATTATACGGTATTTGCATTTGCCGTACATGCCTTTGCCTACCTTTTAAAGCCCTTAAAAAAGGAGGAGCTGTATAAGCAGTTAGATGAGGCTTTTGAATACATGCAGCTTCCCGCTGATCCGCAGCTGGAATTCCATACAACTGAGGGTATTCTAAGGATCAACTCCAAGGATATCCTGTACTTTGAATATCAAAACCGTAAGGTTTATCTTAGGAGTAAGACAGATACTTATATCTTAAAATGCAAAATTACAGACCTTGGAGTCCAGCTGAAAGAGAAAGGATTTTATATGCCTCATAAAAGCTTTGTTGTAAATCTCTATTCCGTGAAGAACATCAAAGGATATGATATTTACCTGATTAATGGACTGACCGTTCCGCTGTCACAAAAAAAATCCTTGGAATTTAGAAGGGCATTAAACCGCTATTTATCGGAAGGGATGGGATTACATATATGACGGATATTTTAATTTATACCATCCTGCCCTTACTTGGAAGTATATTTATCGTATACTTCACATTTTACAGCATGAAGCGTATCGGTACCAATATTAATGTGGGAAGCTTTAAGAAAAACATAATTGTTGCGGCTTATATCATACTGTCCGTCTCTTTCTCCTTATTGGGTAATGGCCTGATTAACCTTCTGATTCTTATGCTCATTCCTGTAATCGGACACTTTCTGTATAATAATCTTCGCTTATACATCGTCTATTACACAGGTTTTATTATTGCATTATATTTAACCGACATTTTATCAATCATTCTTTTGCAGCTGCTGTTTCAAAATAACTTCATCTATTTTATCCAGAAGCAGATTTATTATATGACTCTTATCCTTACCATACGCTTTATCGAATTTCTGGTTTTAAAAATACTGGTTGCCGTAATACGCAAAAAACATCACGTTCAGATAACCATAAGGCAGATGGTAAGTTCCTTTATAATGCCTGTATTCAGTATTATCAACCTGCTCAGCATGATGTTTTTTATCCAGATATACGTGTCGGAAGAATTTATTATTCTTCTGGAAGTAAATATTGCCATGCTGTTTGGCTTAAATATTTACTTCACCAGTGTCTTTGATATCATAGCCAATAACAACCATCTGGAAAATGAATTAAATCTATACCGGCAGCAGCAGGTCATTCAGACCCGCTATTATGAGAATTTAGAAAAGAAATACGGCAATACCAGAAATCTGATTCATGATATCCGCAACCATATACAGGCTATGGAACACCTTTATGAGGAGCAGGAGAATAAAGAGGGCTGTGGATACACAAAGGACATACACAATATGTTAAATCAACTTGGGCTGAAATACTATACCGGCAGTAAAATGCTCAATATTATTTTAAATGATAAGGTTCAGGCCATGCAGGCTTTTGGGATTAACCCGGATATCAAGATTTCGAACGTTGATTTAAGTTTTATACGGGATGTGGATATTACGACCCTCTTTGCCAATATTCTTGATAATGCCATAGAATCAGCAACTCTTAGCGATGGAAAACAGATTATACTCCGTGTTGCAGTGGTGCATGATTTTATATCCGTCATTCTTAAGAATTCTATGGCACAAAGCCCTGTAAAGCATGGTGACACCTTAGTAACAACTAAGGAAGCCCATGAAGGCCTTGGCCTTAAAAACGTAGAAAGAGTTGTAAAAGATTATAAAGGAGATGTTCAATATGAGTGGGGAGAACAATATTTTATTACAAGAATTATGCTTGCTATTTGATGCACTCTTATGTTTTGGAATACCTATCATAGGTATATTACTTCTCAGAAGGAGAGCGGACCGGGTTCTAAAGCCTTTTCTTCTTGGAATGGCAGCCTTTGTTATAAGCCAGATGCTTTTACGGATTCCCTTGCTCCAGCTCGTACTTCCGAATTTTAAATGGTTCTTATCCCTGCAGGTACAGACCTATGCCTACGGTTTATTTTTAGGGTTAAGCGCGGGGGTATTTGAAGAGAGCGCCCGTCTTATTTTCCTTAAATACTTTTTAAAAGGCCGTACCAGCCTTACAGACGGATTGGCCTTTGGCTTTGGACACGGTGGAATGGAAGCTATGCTCCTGGTGGGCATTAACAGTATTGCAGCGCTGATCTTATACCCGATGGGAAATCTTAACCTGGCAGGCAGTGGATATCTGACTCTCCTGCTTGGAGGCATCGAAAGGATATTTGCCATATCCTTTCATATTGGTGCAACCTTAGTGGTATTGTATGGAATCAGAGTACACAAGGCTTTCCGTTATGTAATACTGTCCATATTGCTTCATGGTCTGACAGACAGCATGATAGTTATTCTGCCTGCTGCCTTCGCCATTGGTACTATTGGGCTCGAGTTATACGTTATGATTATCTCTTTTATGGTACTAGCTTTCGGAATTTGGCTTTTTAAACGCCATGGAAAAGAAGCACCTGCAGAGACCATGCATGAAAGAAACACTTTGGAAAATGATGGGCTATAAACGACGTAACTTAACATTTAATAGTAGAATCAGGAATCACAAATCAAAGATTTGTGATTCACGAAAGGAGTTATTATGAAAAAATTAACTGCACTATTCCTGCTGGTGGTTATGAGCGCTGCCTTATTAAATGGATGCTCTTCCACAAAATTATCGGATTCTTTTGATAAAGACACCGTTGAAAAATCTGCAAAACAAGTGATAGAAGATCTCAATAACGGTGATTATGACAGTGTTGTAAGCATGTTCCGGGATGACCTTAAGGAAAAATTAACCGCCGGCAGCTTAAAGGATGCCGCCGCCAAGACCTATGGCAAAGCCGGTAAATTCAATAAGTATAAGAGTGTATCCATTCTTGGACAGAAAGTAAAATCCACGAAAGAAGATAGTGCTGTCGCCATTGTTGTTGCTAATTATGAAAAACAGAAGGTTGACTTTACCATAAGCTTTGATACCGATATGAAGCTAATCGGATTATATATGAAATAAAGTGATTGACTTTTCCATCCTTTTTCCCATCAGATTACTTCTGAATGTTTATATTTTATTAAAAAGGAAATCCTATCCTAATAATGGTTTTATTCAGAAAGGAAATCAATATGCCAAGTAATCGCTTTACTTCATTATGGGAAAAAGATATTTTTATAAAAGAAAGACAGCAATGGCAGGGAGAAGGTACGGCAGAGGCTGTAATCATCGGCGGTGGATTGACTGGGATTCTGACAGCCAGCTTCCTTAAAAAAAAGGGTGTTGACAGCATTATTCTGGAGGCAGGCAAGACTGCTTCCGGCCAGACAAGGAATACGACTGCCAAGATAACCTCCCTCCACGGGCTTATCTATGACCAGCTGATAAAGGATTTCGGACTAGAAAAAGCCACTCTTTATGCCAGTGCCAACGAGGAGGCAATCTCCCTCTATGAAAGCCTTATCAAGGAAAATTCCCTCTCCTGCCACTTTAGCAGACTTCCTGCCTATGTATACTCAACCACCAACAGCGATTCCATCGAAAAAGAAGTCGATGCTGCCATAGCCTGCGGTATTCCCGCGAAATTTACGGATAATACCTCCCTTCCCTTTTCCATAAAGGGGGCTGTGTGCTTTCAGGGGCAGGCACAATTTCATCCACTGGAATTTGTACAGGCTATTGCCGAGCCTCTGTCAATCTATGAGAATTCCAGAGTGACAGACATTGATAAAAATACCGTTATAACCAGACAGGGCAGGATTACAGCCAAGCACATTATAATGACCTCCCACTTTCCCTTTCTGATTACTCCCGGTTACTATTTTGCCCGTATGCACCAGGAACGCTCCTATTGCCTGGCACTTGAGACCCCCTATCCGTTGGATGGTACCTATAAGGAGGACCTGAAGGATGGCTTATCTTTCCGCAGGTATGAAGATCTGCTGATTCTTGGCGGAAGCGGTCACAGGACGGGGGAAAATAAGACCGGTGGTCAATATGAAGCCCTGCGTACTGCTGCCAGAGATTATTTTCCGGAAGCGAAAGAGAAATACTGCTGGTCCGCCCAGGATTGCAAGACACTGGATGGCATTCCCTATATCGGACGTTTTTCCGACCAGACGCCGGATTGGTATGTTGCCACAGGCTTTCAGAAATGGGGTATGACCACTGCCATGGCAGCGGCCAATCTGTTAAGTGACATGATTACCGGAAAAGAAAATCCTTACGAAGAGGTATTTTCTCCCCAGCGTTTTAAGCTGACAGCTTCCATAACAAGCCTCCTTAATGAAACAAAGCACAGTGCGGTAGGACTTGTTCTTAAGAAATTAAAGCCCGTTCCCTCGGACCTGTCTGCCATAGAGCCCGGAACCGGCAGAGTGGCTGAGCTTGACGGTGAAAAGGTGGGAATATACAAGGACAAGGAAGGAAAAATTTTTGCAGTAGATACCAAGTGCCCCCATCTTGGCTGCCAGCTGGAATGGAATGAAGAAGAGCAGACCTGGGACTGCCCCTGCCATGGTTCCCGCTTTGACTACACCGGGACACTCTTAGATGAACCGGCAGGTGACTCCATAGCAAGGAGGGAATTTCATGAAGAATCCCCTGAAGCAGAAACCATACTTTGAAGGCTGGTATTTTAAGCACCAATACAAGGAGGAAGTACTTGCCCTGATTCCCGGCATCAACCGGGAAAAAGGAAGGGACATAACTCCTTTCCTTCAGATAATAGCGGGAAGCCAATCCTTCTGCCTTACTTTCTCTCAGGAGGAATGTTTTATTGACAGGAGAGCCTGCTATATCCGCCTTGGTAATAACATCTTTACCAAAGAAGGTATCATGGTGGATATAGACATGGATGGCCTGAAATTAAAAGGTACTCTCCTTTACTGCGGGCTTCATCCCATAGCCTACAGCATCATGGGATTCTTCCGGTATTTTCCCTTTATGGAATGCAAGCATGAGGTTATCAGCATGTCCCACCACCTGTCGGGAAGCCTTACGCTGAATGAAAAGACCCTCCCCTTCGGCAAAGGTACCGGCTATATTGAAAAAGACTGGGGCCATTCCTTTCCCAGCTCCTATCTGTGGCTGCAATGCAATGAATTTACAGGAGATACCTGCTCTATCATGCTCTCAGTTGCCCATATTCCTCTGTGGGGATCCCAGTTTACAGGATGTATCTGCGCCATTCATTACAAAGGAAAGGAATACCGCCTTGCCACTTATCTGGGCGTAAGGATTTTAAAGGTAACACCTGCTCTTATTATTTTAAGACAGGGCGATTATTATTTGCGCATCAGAATAAAAGAATCCCCGGCTTTATCTTCCTATGACTTGAATGCTCCCAGGAAAGGGAAAATGAGCCGCATTATAAAGGAAGCCCATCTCTGTGAAGGAGTCTTTTTACTGTCCTGTAAAAAACAACCTGTTTTTCAGATAAAAAGTAAGAGGGTAAGCCTTGAATCGGTATCGGATGATAAAAATTAGAAATCAGGCGTAAAGCCTTCTAAGAAGAAAAGCTTACCGGTCATACTTCAGATTACCGGTAAGCTTTTCTTTGTATCTTTATTCTTTTCTTCTTACTTCTTTACTTCTTAATTCTTTGCTTCTTAATTACGTTGTTATTTTATTCCTTCGCATTATTTTATTTCCGTTTCATTACCTTTAATGTCTTTCGTATTTAATGTCTTTGCATTTCATTTAATAAAGAATCTTTTTCGCTTTGATTTTTCTCGTATTGAACAGCCTTCTTTCTAAAACACCCTTTTTATCCGTTTACTACGTGATATCTTCCCTTTGGCACAATAAAAGGGGAGCCCGAAACCGGGTCCTTTATTACGGCACAATCCAGTCCGAATACCTGCTTCATTAAGTCTTCCGATATAATCTCGGAAGGCTTGCCCTGGGCAACCAGATTTCCTTTCTGCACCGCAAAAATATAATCCGCATAACGGGCCGACAAATTAATATCATGAAGTACCATGACAATAGTTGTCCCTCTCTTGCGGTTTAAATCGGTCAGCAAATCCAGGATTTCAATCTGATAGGTAATATCCAGGAACGTAGTAGGTTCATCTAACAGCAGGATATCTGTCTGCTGGGCAAGTGCCATGGCAATCCAGACCCGCTGGCGCTGGCCTCCCGAGAGTTCATCCACACTGCGGTTGGCCAGCTCCACAATTCCCATGATTTCCAGGGCCTCCTCCACTGCTTCATAATCCTTCTTTTCCAAGCCTTTCAGAAAGTTCTGATAAGGATACCTTCCTCTGGATACCAGATCGGAGACTGTAATTCCCTCCGGCACTACCGGTGACTGGGGAAGCAGTCCCAATACCCTTGCCAGCTGCTTGGGCGGAATAGTACCAATCTGCTTACCGTCGAGGACGACCTCACCGGAAACCGGCTTAATCAACCTGGCGAGGGTTTTCAGCAGGGTGGATTTACCGCAGGCATTGGCACCGATAATTACGCTTATTTTGTTATTCGGAATAACCACATCAATATTATTGATGATTATCTTTTTATCATAACCGGCAACTATATTGCCGGCTGAAAATGCAGGTGTCTTTTTCATGCTGCTCCTCCGGTTTTATTCATACGTATCAGTAAATAAATAAGGTAAGGTGCTCCCAGGATACCTGTAATGACTCCCACCGGGAAACGGGTATTAAAAGCATATTGCCCTATGATATCAGCTAAAAGCACCAGGGCTGCTCCTGTCAGTCCCGCCGGTATGGTATTGGAATTACCTGCCCCTGCCATCCTTCCGGCTATGGGACCTGCCAGAAAAGCAACAAAGGCAATGGGTCCGGTTACTGCTGTTGCATAAGCAATTAAAAAGACAGCGCTTATGACCAGAAAAAGCCTTGTTCTATCCGTTCTCAGCCCCAAGGTAACTGCTGATTGCTCTCCCAGCTCAAGGATTTTCAATTGTCTGCCGAAGAAAACCAGCAGGCATCCACATAAAAGCACCACGGTAAAAAGTCCCGGGATATCTCCCATTTCCATTCCGTTTAAACTGCCGCTCAACCATCTGAGGGCAGCCGGCACATCATACTGATTGGCTCGTAAAAGAAGAAAGGATATCACGGCATTTAACATTGCCTGTATGCCGATTCCGATAAGAATCAGCCTTCCTCCGGAAAAGCTGCCTCCCCGGGAGAGGGAATATATCAGAAAAGCCACTGATATTCCGGCAATAACCGCTGATATGGAAACAATACTGCCGCTGACCTTAAAAACAAGAATACAGAGAACCGCCGCCACACTGGAGCCGGAGGTAACACCTATAATGTCCGGGCTTGCCAGAGGATTGCGAAGCATGGTCTGAAAGGTATTGCCTGCCATGCCAAAGGCCATTCCTGCTAATAACCCGGCAAACATTCTGGGAAGCCTGATGGTGCCGATTGCAAAAGCGGCACCTTTAATCTCTTCTCCCAGGAGGACCCGCAGAATTACTTCCGGAGAATATCTGGTATTTCCCAGATACAGCATGACGCCGCAAAGGATGGCCGTAAAGACCGCTAAAGCTGCCGTTACCACCGCTCTGCGAACCCTTCTTTTATAAAAACCTTCGCTTACAATATTGGAATTTGTATTTGTCATAATGAACGCACCTTCACTCTCATAGCAATCAATATCAGGATAGGTGCCCCAAAAAATGCGGTTATAATCCCGGCTTCCAGTTCCCCCGGATATCCGATGAGCCTTCCTATGATATCGGAAACCGTTAAAAGAATAGCTCCGCCTATGGCTGACATAGGGACAATATAGCGAAGATTGGGCCCGCAGATAAGCCTCATGGTATGAGGTATCATCAGTCCCACAAAGCCGATAGGACCGGCCAGGGCTGTTGTTGCACCGCATAGCAGTACTCCTGCCAGTGCTCCTGCAATTCTTATCAGTCCGGTATTTACACCAAGTCCTGTTGCCACATCATCCCCTAAGGCAAGGGCATTCAGAGCAGAAGCCAGCAGGATTCCTATTACCAATCCCACAACCAGAAAGGGGGATACCGACAGGATTCCTTCCCAGGTCGCTCCGCTGACACTGCCTACCTGCCAGAAACGGAAAGCGTTCATAACCTCCGTCCTTGGCAGTATTACGGCACTGACCAAAGAAGAAAGGGCTGCACTGGCCGCAGCACCTGCCAGAGCAAGCTTTATGGGTGTGGCGCCTCCGGAGCCCATGGAACCAATCCGGTATACAAAAACAGCAGTTACCGCAGCACCTGTCAGAGCAAACCAGATGTATTGATTTGCGGTATTGATATGAAAAAATGCAATTCCGCTTACCACAAATAAGGATGCTCCGGTATTAACCCCCAGAATACTGGGGTCGGCTATGGGGTTACGGGTAATTGCCTGCATCAGAGCGCCGGAGACCCCAAGGGAAGCTCCGGCGATAATACTAAAAACAGTTCTTGGAATACGTTCATGGACAACCAAAGAATCAAAGGAGGTGCCGCCTGAATGAAGCAAAGCCTCTAATACTTCCTTCAGACCTACATTTCTTGAACCAAGTGCCAGTGATGCTAAAACTGACAGTAGAAGGCCGACTGCACCGACACCTGCCAGTATGATTATTTTCTTAACTTTCATTTTACTTTATCAGCTGCCTCTCCGATAATCTTTAAGTAGTCATCAATAGTTGCCGGTATGGACAAGGCACTGGGAGTAGAGGAAGCTGCCATGGGTGTGCCATCCTGAAGCAGCACCACAGAGCCTCTCTTTACCGCAGGAATCGTTCCGACAAGAGAATCAGCCTGAAGATTCTTTAATAAGGTGTCATCTCCGTATGCAATGATAATATCAATGTCCTTCAAAAGGTCTGCATTCTCAGCACTGATTTCAATAGCAAAGCTGGTGGAAGTCTCAGCCAGTTTCGTTACACTCTCCGGCACTTTCATTCCAATGTCCATCAGATAAGCCGCACGGGGATCAGTGGGCAGGTAAATAAAGAATTTACCAAGATCAGAGGGATTAAAATAGCAGAACACAGCCGTCTTGCCTGCTATCTGGGGATAAGCAGCCGTTTTGTCCGCAATCAGCTTTTCCAGGTCGGAAACCAGCTTTTCTCCTTCCGCCTTCATGCCAATTCCTTCCGCATCCATGGTAATCTGGTCGCGCCAGTAGGTCTGCCATGCCAGGGTAGGATATGCTACCACCGGTGCAATTTTACTCAATAATTTATATTCTTCCTCTGTGATTCCGGAATAAGCCGCAAGAATGACATCCGGCTGTGCATCGTTGATAGCTTCATAATCCAAGCCGTCCGTATCTTTAAATAAAACCGGGTTCTCTACGCCAAGTTTTTTATAAGCTTCCTTTGTCCAGGGCAGTAAACCGCTGCCATCCGTTACTCCGTAATTGGCTTCGGAGATTCCTGCCGGAACTACTCCTAAAGCTAACGGTACGTCCTGGTTACCCCAGGATATAGTGACTACATGTTCCGGTTTGCTTTTGATTACGGTCTCACCAAAGGCATGCTTTATTGTTATGGGATACTGTGTTTCCGTTTCAGCTGCGGAAGGCTCCGTATTCTCCGGCGTCCCTTCTCCGGGAGTTGCCGTTACTGCTCCTGCGGCAGCGTCATTATTTGCCCCTGAGGTACCGGAGGATTTATCTGCACAGGCAGTCAAAGTCATAACCAGTGCTATGGCTAAAATAGAACTCAGTTTTTGTAATTTCATATACGAACTCCTCTTCTTTTTATTGATGTGTTGTTAGTTTCAACTAACTTGCATAGATTATCAAAGGAGGCTGTTTTTGTCAAGTAGACGGATGCCCAAGACAAGGCTGGTAAACTTTAATAAACCGGGTTTTTAATTATTGGCAAATCCCTGTAACACCAGTAATAAAGCCTTTTTTTCTAATAAGACGCATCTCTTATGTTTTGTATTCTCAATGAGAATGATAAATATTATCATTTCAAAGTCAGCTTCAAAGGACTGTATTACTTTTTTCAATTCCATTAACTTCTAATTTTATACAGCCGTTCACATTTTCTTCTGCTGCCAGTCAAGTTCTTTGGCTTCAAAAAAATCTGCCGCAAAACCACCGGAAATATCCAATGATTTTACAACAGATTTCTATTCGCAATATAACCATACCTTCTGAATCTTGTGTGAAAATTGCTTTTTAATATTCACACTATCTCAGATAATTCCCCTCATTTATTTCCCTGATTTTTTCCAAAGGTACTTTAGGGCTTCTGTCATAATTCAGCAGTCCATTGGTCTCCTGTTCCACATCGGTAAGCTGGGTGTAGCAAAAGCCCTGTACCAGCTCAGAATTCATTAATGCAGCAACAATATCCTCATAGCGCTTCAAAAATTCTTCCCCGGTGACCACACTTGAATAACCCCATCCCTTGACCTCATCCTTCCGGAAATCAATACCGCCGCACTCACTGACTATGATTGGCTGGTTCCGGTAGCTCCAGCCGGATACATACAAGGCTCTGCCGCTTGGTGTAAATTCCAGGATAGAATCAATACAGCTGTAGTGCTTCTTCAAAACCTCTTTTGAGGCTTCATAATCGTGAATAGTCAGAAGGTCCCCTTCCGTATGCTCCCATCCATCATCCTCAATAACAATGCGGGTTTCATCCAGCGATTTTGTAATATGCAGCATTGCGTTGCTATGGCCCTGCTGCAGTTTATTGGTTTTTATTTCATGAACACCCCAGGATTCATTCAACGGAGTCCAAGCCACGATGGAAGGGTGGTTATAATCCCGAAGTACAGCATCACTCCACTCCCTATACATTCCTGCGGCATATTCTCTTGAATACTGATAGGCACTGCCAATCTCTCCCCATACCAGCAGTCCCATCACATCTGCATGATATAGGAACCTTGGATCTTCTACCTTTTGATGTTTTCTGACTCCATTAAAGCCCATTTCCTTGATAAGTTTAATATCCCTGACAAAGGCTTCATCCTCCGGAGCCGTTAATAATGAATCCGGCCAGTATCCCTGGTCCAGTAATAGCTTTTGATAATAAGGCCGGTTATTCAGCAGGATAATGCCATTGTCAATTGATATTTTTCTCATACCAAAATAAGAGCGGACCTTATCTTCCATGACCTCATCCTTAGAAACCGTAAATATTACATCAAAGAGCCTTGGATTCTCCGGCGACCATGTCAGATCTTCTACAAAATTCCAGGATTTTAAGGCCGGCTGATTAAGCTTTAAAGTAAAACTGCCCTTCATAGCCCTTGGCTCTATCCTGCAGCCCGTAACATAGGACCCATTAAAGCTTATTCTGATATCTAAGTATAAGTCCGTACTTCCGGTAAGATAATATTCAAATCGAACCGCCTGTTCATCCAAAAGCGGGGTAATAAAGACCTTCTTCAGATGATTTTGGGATACTGCCTCAATCCAGACACTTTGCCATATACCTGTTGTCCGGGTATAAAATATACTTTTGGACTCTTCCTCCCAGTATTGCTTCCCTCTTGGCATCTCCAAATCAGTATAATCGTCCCAGACCTGCACCCGTATCACATTTTCCTCCTGATACCGGACACATGCCGTAATATCTGTAAAAAAGCCGGTCTGTCCGCCGGTATGCTCTGTAACCGGAATGTCATTGACCCAGACCCTGCAGGAATAATCCACCGCGCCAAAATGAAGTAGTATCTGTTTATGGAACATTGCTTCCGGTAATGTAAAGCTTCGCCGGTACCAGACTTCCTTATGCATTTCTGTTTCGTTGATTCCTGATAACTTTGTCTCATAGGCAAAGGGTACTGTAATTTTACGGTCATAGGCTTCCCGGTCAAAGGAAAACTTCCAGGTGCCATTTAGAGAAAGCCAAGAATCCCTGATAAAATTTGGTCTTGGATATTCATTTCTAGGTATATTATTCATAGGTTCCTCCTGTTCATCTGTGCTGTCCGAGATTGCTGTTACATTGGTCCTTCTATCAGCCCTTCAGTCCTTCCGTACTGATTCCCTCCACTAAATACTTCTGGCAAAAAATAAATATCAACATAATCGGGAGAATGGAAAGTGTCGCCATGGCAAACATAGCACCCCAGTCAGATTGTGCAGAGGGATCCGAGAACATTTTAAGCGCCAGCGATACCGTATAATTGCTGGGATTATTCAGGTAAAGAAGCGAAGCAAGAAAATCGTCCCATTTCCACATAAATGCAAAAATAGCAGAAGTAATCAGTGCCGGCACAATCAAAGGCATTATCACCCTTGCAAATATTCCGTAAAAGGAGCACCCGTCGATTTTAGCCGCCTCATCCAAATCCTTCGGAATTCCGTATATAAACTGCATAATCAGGAAGATAAAAAATCCACCGCCGAAATAGGACGGTACAACCAGAGGTAAAATAGTGCCAATCCACCCTGCCCGGTTAAAAATGATGTATTGCGGAATCATGATTATCTGAAATGGCAGCATCATGGTAAGCAACATAAAAACAAACCAGATTTTTCTTCCCTTAAACCGCAGCCTGGACAGTCCATAGGCAATACAGGCGGAAGAAAAAACGGAGCCTGCCGTCGAAAGCAGGGATATGGTAAAAGAGTTCTTAAAGAAGACCGAAAAACGGATACCTCCAAATCCTTTCCAGCCGGTGGAGTAATTAGACGGAAAAAACTCTTTCGGAAACAAAGACCCGGCATTGGCAAAGATTTCATTACTGGGCTTAAAGGAACTCATTACCATCCACAGCAGCGGATAAATCATAATAAATCCCAATACCACAGCCACTACATGAAAAAGTATTTGTCTTATTTTTTTTGTATTTCGCATATTACCCTCCTGTATTTATTCCTCCTCTGAAGCACGGTATACCCAGCTGCCGGAGGACCGAAAAATCAGTACCGTAAGCAATGCTACTACGATAAGCATAAACCACGCCATAGCAGAGCCATAACCCATTTCCGAATACTGAAAGGAACGCTGATACATATAAACCGTATAGAACAGTGTCGAGTTCAAAGGTTTCCCTCCGGTAATAACATAACTCTGGGTAAATGCCATAAACGCATTGATGGTCTGCTGCACCAGGTTAAAAAATATAACCGGAGTAAGCATGGGAAGGGTAATTTTAAAGAACTGCTTCACTCTCGAGCATCCGTCTACTCTGGATGCTTCATACAGGGTTACAGGTATCTGCTTCAATCCTGCCAGAAATACCAGCATGGAGGAACCAAACTGCCAGACCGACAGTATAATCAGAGTCCAGATTGCAGTTCTGGTTCCGCTGAGCCATCCGATATCACTGGCTATGCCAAACTGCTGCAGCACACTGTTAATTACACCGTCGGAAGCAAACATACGCCTCCACAAAACCGCAACCGCAACACTGCCTCCCATGATGGAGGGAAGATAATAAACCGCCCGGTAAACGGAAGTCGCCCTGCTGGTCCTTTGAAAGAACATGGCAACCATAAGAGCCATGATCAGTTTTAACGGGACAGATACAACCGCATAAAAAAAGGTAACACCAAAGCTTTTCCAGAAAGTCGGATCCTGTGTAAACATTCTGATATAGTTATCCAGTCCGGCAAACTTTGGTGTGGAAAGTATATCATAATTGGTAAAGGAAAGTGCAAATGAAGCAATAATGGGAATCAGGGTAAAGGCGAATAAACCGATGATAAACGGCATAATAAAAACATACCCTGCTACCTGCTCTTTTTGTAAAAATGTTATAATTCGCTTTTGATTTTTAATCGGAATCTCTCCTCCCTAAGGCTTTTATTATCAGGTCATTAACAAGGCAATAGAATCTTATACCATATAATTAATACGGGCACAGAGCTGATCCTATCGAAAGCAGCCCCTCCAAAGACAAGTATTAACTATATGGTATATTCAAAGGAACTAGAGATGCAATTGCCTGATACTTTAAATTTTAATTATCTTATTGTCCTTTTTTAGCAAGAATCTCATTGGCTTCTTTCATAAATCTTGCTGCTGCGTCCTCGGGAGTAGATTCATGGTAACGAACCGAATCCGTCAGGTCACCCAAAAGGGTAATAACTTCATTGGAACCGGCAGGATACGGAGGGTCAATGGGAGTTGCAACTTTCGTTACCTTGGCAATATAATCAAACTGCTGTTTCTGAACTTCATCCAGGGAAGGTTCCATATATTTAGCCATTTTAGAGGAAATAGGCACCCCTCGTTCCGCTTTTAAATTATCCTGAGCCGTCTCTGAATTTGTAAAATAATTAATTACATCCACTGCCGTATCCTTATTTTTAGATGCTTCTGTAACACACCAGAACATGGACGGCCTTAAGTACATACTTTCCTTAGCCGCATCATCGATTTTGGGATACATTGCAATGTCTATCTTATCCTTGTTGGCACTCCTGATTGCTGAAATCTGATTGGACCCCGGAAATGTGATCCAGGACTTTCCGGTTGCCATAGGACTTCCTTCCACACCGGCTGTGGAGGCTTCCTGTAAAACATCTATGGTAAGGCCCCAGTCACTGTTGATTTCTTCATCAATATCCTTAAAATATTGAAGCGCTGTCTCTTTACTAATGCCAAGCTTGCCGTTCTTGCTGTCAAACAGAACTTCTCCCTTATCCCTTGCCATCATCTGTACGGCCCATTCACTGGCGGGCATATCCGTGGATACACCTAACTTTTCTTTGATTTTCTTCGCCAGCTCTTTGATCTCACTGTAAGTAGGGTGCTCTGATATCGTAAGTCCTGCCTTCTTAAGCATATCCGCATTATAGACCGAGCTTACGGCGTTTACTCCGGCTACCACGGCATACAAAGAACCGTTCATTTTACCTGCCGCCAGAACACTGTCATTAACATCTGCTACATTCAATGCGCCGGAGCTTACAAAGCTGTCCAGATTAGCAAGCTGTTCCTTTTCCTGATATTGTGCCACATAGGCATAGTCCTGCTGAATGATATCCGGCAGGTTATCGGAAGCTGCCTGGGTAGCCATCTTATCCCAGTAACCGCTCCAATCCGAAAATTCGGTTTCAAAAGTCACATTCGGATGTTCCTTCGTATAAGCATCCAGTGCAGCTAATGTGGTATCATTGCGGACCTGATTGCCCCACCATGCAATCCTGATCTTTTGGGTTTCATCCTCCGCCTTGGAGCTGTTACCTGCAATTGCACCACTTTGTGTCTTCTCACTTTTCCCGCAGGCACTAAAGCTGCCAATTACCAGTACTGATATGAGAAGCAGGGCTGCCCTCCGTCTGAAAATAGTTCTGCTTTTAACCATAACTGATCCTCCTCTGATAAAATAAGGTATAAGCACAATGGCTTTACCCCGTTAAAAAATATATTATTGAAAAATCAATAATCCTGTTTTACAATTACCTGATTCCTGAAACTTAAGGTACGGAGAAAGAATTGTACCTTATTTAAAGCTCTGCTCCAATGCCTCGCAAAGTGCCACCAAAGCCAAGGATTGTCCATATGCCATAGGAGCGATCATAATATTTTTATAATGCTCTTTATCCATTCCGATTCCGGTTCCGGCGGACACATTTAATACGGTGCCGTCACTGCCGATGTTCCTGCATATTGCTTCTATTGCCTTATCGGCTTTTATTTTGCAGGAGGCATCAAGAATTCCAAGCTTTATTCCCTTTAATATACCGGTAGCTATAGCCGCCGTACCGGATACTTCCCCGTAGCTTGTTTCGTCATCCAGAACCGTATGCCAAAGCCCGCTATCCCCTTGTAAAGCCAGCAGGCTGTTAACCTGTGCTTTGAACGTATCTTCCAGATACCTCCTTAAACCTGCGTCCATATCTCCGTGAAAGGCCTCAATAAAATCTACAATACCAAAAGTAAACCAGGAGTTTCCACGGCACCAGAATACTTCACCAAAATTATTATTTTCTTTAAAGGTCCAGCCATGATAGAATAAGCCGGCTTTTTTATCGTACAGATATTTAATATGTAACAGTACCTGATGGATCGATTCTTCAATCCAGTCTTTCCGGTTATATTTATGCCCCATTTTATTTAAGAAGAGCACCGCCATAAACAGCGTATCAATCCATAACTGTTCTTCATGCCGTGCAAAAGCATTCCGGTTACCAATGGAAGTGGTAACGTGCTCAAAACCATTCTCTTTTGTTTTAGGCAATTCATTCATTAACCATTCTGCTCTTTTCAAACAAAGAGCTTCATAATCTGCATTTTGAAATTTGTCCAGAAGATCTGCTAATGTAAGAAAAGGCGCCGTTGTATTAATATTAGCAGAGGGAAGTCCTTTTTTTATGTTAGCTTCAAACCAATTCTTAAAAAAATCCATGTACTGATTCTGCCCCAGAAGAAGCTGCAGTTTATTAAGGCCATACAATCCAACTCCCTGAGGCCAGTCCCATTCTTCAATGCCGAAATCACGTGCGACCAGACCGGTCTTTCTGGCATTTTCCGATGTTGTTTTATCACTGTCATAATCAGCGCCGCCCAGATTCATTAATTTCTCAACTAAGAGATTGATCTTTACCTGTAATTCATTTGCCATTTAATCTTATATTCCTTTCTTTCCTATTTTCCATATGGATAAGACCCATCGGTTTACCTTTACAAAGATACCGTAAAAATACATAAAAAGAAATAAAAAAAACTTTGTTTTATGTTCAAAAAAACGACCTGTTATAAAAAAAGACTTTACCCGGTTATGAATAATTAATATACTGTTTTTAAATATGTAAGCTCTGAAAGGATAAATATATGAAGATAAGTTCCCCCTTTTTAAGTTTCAGAAATCTCCCTTTAAAATATAAATTGATTTTTATTACCCTTTTGGTCTCTCTGGTCATAAGCTGGGAATCCATTACGGGCTTACAGCATGTAATAAATAATTCCAATAAACTGATCTATGAACAGACTGCCAACTCCATGGGATACCTCTCCAAGGAAATAGCAAATGCCCTGGATACCGCAGAGGGTATCTCATTATCCATTTCAGTGAACCAGACCCTTCAGAAAAATATTTATATTTTAAATAACTCCTCTTATCTGAATATCCGTTCTGCTGCACAAAAGGAAATCCTTAAAGTCATATATACCAACTTCAATGCGGATGTAATTGCTACCTCTGTTCTGCCCGAATCCAGTGACAGAATTGTCTGGGGGCAGAATTCTTCTCCTGAAAGTCCGGAAATAATAGCTGCCGCTAAGAAACTTGCACGGGAGAAAAATGGGTCCCCGGGATGGCTGTCATCCGGAAGAAAGGACGGAAGTATATTATGTGTACGCCAGATAAAGCGAATTAAGGCTCTCTCACTGGAGCCCCTGGGTATTGTAATGATCCGGGTCAATTTGAACCGCATTGTTCGTGAAGCTGCCAGAAGGGTTATGGGAACTCCCTCCTATACCATTAATATCCACGACGGTAATGTCCTGCTCTACCCATCCGAACTGGTTGAATCGATTGCCGTTTTCCCGCCGCCTTTAGAAAATGAAACCAATACCTACTCCATCCAGAAATTTGCAGATAACAGGTACTTTGTGACCCGGATACCAATTATGACCTCGTCCGTAAACTGGTCCCTCACCCTCGGCGTTCCCTATGATGATCTGTTTTATTCCGTAAAGGAAGCAAAGACGACCTACATTATCCGCATTATTACAGCCTTAATCCTTACTGTTTTTCTATCAGGGCTGTTATTCCGGGAAATTACGGTGCAATTTAACTATTTACTGGAAAAAATGCGGCGGGTACGTTCCGGTAATCTGGAACCCTATCCATTTCCGAAAAAAAATCAACAAGACGAACTTGGCCAATTGAATCAATATTTCGATCAAATGACAGCTGATTTTAAAAAAGTAATCGATGATAATTATGTAAAAGAACTTCTCCTGACCCAGACCCAGTTAAAATCACTGGAACAGCAGATTAATCCGCATTTTCTTTACAATTCCCTGGATACGATTCATTGGTTTGCCAACCGCAGCGGGGAAAAAAATATATCCGTCATTGTTCAGGCCTTAGGAAGCCTTTTGCGCAGCAGTCTTTCGGATAAACAGGATTTGATTCCTCTGGAAGAGGAGATAAAGGTTCTGGAAAATTACCTGTTGATTCAAAAGATACGTTTTCCGGATACCTTATCCGTTTCCTTGGAAATTCCGGAAGAAACTCTGGCTTTTTTAATACCGAAGATGTCCATCCAACCATTGGTCGAAAACGCTGTAATCTATGGGCTGGATGAAAATATTGATGGCTGCCGGATTATAATCCGGGCAGAATTAAGGCAGGATTTCCTGCATGTAGAAGTGGAAAACAACGGTTCGGAAATAAAGGAAGACATACTGGAGCTATTAAAAGAGCAGAAGGTCGCCGCAAAAAGAAACGGAGTAGGACTTACTAACATTGACAGCCGGATAAAACTGCTATTTGATGCTTCCTATGGGCTGCAGTTTAAGAACGGCAAAAACTCCGTAACCGTATTCTTTGATATTCCTGCCAGAACAGAGTAAGGAAAAAAACAGTACAAAATACAATTTGAGAGGAAAGAAACCTTATGTTTACCATGATTGTTGCAGATGATGAAAAAGTCATCAGAGAATCCATAGTAGAATGTATTGACTGGGAATCCATTGATGTTAAAATAGTTGCCAGCTGTAGTAACGGCGTGGAGGTGATGGACACCATTATGGACGAATCTCCCGATATTGTATTGACTGATATTAAAATGCCGGGCTTCACCGGCTTGGAACTTATTGAGAAAATAAGCAAAATGGATCCAGATGTGGAATTTATTATCCTGTCCGGCTATAAAGAATTTGACTTTGCCAAACAGGCCCTGCAGTTAGGTGTCAGATGTTATCTGTTAAAGCCCGCAGGTGAAGAGCAATTGATAACGGCAGTAGAAAATGCAAAAAGTAATTTTCTGCGTAAAAAAAATCACAGCTCCCTGGAACGGGAACAGAAACGCCTCAGTGAACAGGCCGAAGAATATCACAGGCAGCTTCTTTTGTATGATATCTTTGTTTCTGCCGTAAATCCCCTGGAAGCCTCTCATTACATAGATGTTAAAAATAAGTCCGGCTACTTAATCGCTTATTTTACTTTTGTTGAAGAAAACTTCTTGATCCCGTTTGCAGATGCCGTTTATGGGCTTTTGAAAAAGGCAGATGCCGAACCTATCATTGATTTTTTATATGTAAGTCATTCCATGGCGGTAATTTTAAAGGATAGCAGCGGACTTTCCGACAAGCTGCGATGCTTTAGTGAGACCGCATGGTTCACCGGCCAGACAATACGGATCACCTTTACCGGTAAGCTCTATGAATCCTTATCGGAAGGGTTAGGGCAGCTCACCTCCAATCTTATGAGGTATCCTAAAATTTACAGTATTAACCGTCTTTTACACGTAAGAGAATTATACAATGCGTGCTTGTCCTTTGAAAAAATACAATATCTTACCGGCCAATTACTGAGTTTGATGGACAGAACAAAGGAAGAAGAAAAGATAAAAAGGCTCTTAAAAAACTTCTTTATGCCAATTGAGGATATGGAGCTTCTCCATAATTATGGAATTCATCTCCTGTCCCAGTTAATACGCAAATTACCGGAAACTTTGTTTCATAAATCAGTATACTACGATTTACTGGAGAAATTATCGGTATGTGATGATATCAAGACATACCGTGAAATCCTTACAGAACAGATTCTGCTGCTGCTTTCGGACAGCAGTGATAAGAACTCCATCGTGTCCCAGGTGAAACACTATGTGGAAGAAAACCTTTCCGACCCTGATATATCCCTTAAAAAAATAGCCCGGGAACAAATTCATATGAATGTGGATTATCTGAGCAGAATATTCGCAAAAGTGAATGGAGAAAAATTCTCCCATTATCTGAACCGCAGGAGAATTGAGACTGCCAAAGTCCTTCTTTTAAAGCAGGATACTGCCGTTGCTTTTGTTGCCGATAAAGTCGGCTGCGGAAATAACCCGAGATACTTCAGCCAGATATTCAAAAAATACACCGGTTATACTCCTTCGGCCTTTGTGGAACAATTTTCGGGGAAATAAGCTCGTATTTTTGCCCTGATACTTTTATCGGCTTTTGAGCACGATAATCTCTATTACAGAATCAATGTCCGGATGAAAGACGTACAATAATATTTTACCGTGGCTCCTTCTGCTCTGTTAACAGTAGTTTATCCAGGACATTTTTATAGATTAAAACAATCTGGGCATCGATATAGCAATATTTATTAATAATATATTCATAGGTTTTCTGAAGCAGGATGAGGCTGATCAGAATGATTCCTGCTGCTGTTACAATGGGATGCAGTCCAAGGGTAACCAGGTACAGGACAGCCGCCAGTACATAAACCACAAATATACTATACGTCTTTATAATACGGACTGCTATCACCAGAGATTCATTTAACCGGGTCTGCATGTTCTTAATATCTCCTTTGTCCCTTCTTTCCACTCTCCTGTAGATATCCTGATATATCTCATCACTGTCAAAAAATTTCTCCTGCAGACTTCTTTGACAGACATAAAAATACTTATAGTAGATATTCTCTCCGAATTCTCTGCTGATTAATTTACGAAATACGCTGGCCACTAATAACTTCCTCTCCCTGATAAAAGTTTCACTCCTAGAATAGTATCTGTAAGTTCCCTGATTGTAGCCTTGGTAAATTCTGAAAATCCCCAGAAATAAACAAGTCCAAATATTCACAAATTGTTCATAAAACATCCATACAATAATCATATATGTCCGATATAATACAATCATAGCAATTAGATAACAGCAAATTACAAGAATTAAAATTTTAAAATTGTTTTACTTAAAAACGCTAACAAGATAATTTTTTTCATAAAACTAAGCCTGGTAGTAACCCTCCCCCCTCTACCGGGCTTCTCCTCTGTCTATTTCAATGCTTCTTTATACTAATTTCCAGCTATAAAATATAAATTTCTACTTTTCTTAAGCCTCTTTATTTGATATAATGGCAGGTAGAGCAAACAAGGCCCTACTCCTGGACAACCTTGTAAATATAAAATTTTGGAGGCAGAATTATGTCTAAAGTTGTTGTTATGGACCACCCGTTGATTAAGCATAAAATTGGTATCATGAGGCGGAAAAATACTTCTACGAAGGAATTTCGTGATCTGGTATCGGAAGTAGCTATGCTAATCTGCTATGAAGCCACCAGAGAGCTTCCTTTAACGGATATAGAAATAGAAACTCCCCTCGTAAAAACAATTGCCCAAGAAATCGAAGGCAAGAAACTCTGTATCGTTCCTATCTTAAGAGCCGGTCTACATATGGCTGACGGTATCTTAAATCTTATTCCCAATGCAAAAGTAGGTCACATTGGCCTCTACCGCAATGAAGAAACCTTAGAACCTGTTGAGTATTTCTGCAAACTCCCTGTTGATGCCAGTGAAAGAGAAATCTTTGTAGTAGACCCTATGTTAGCTACCGGCGGCTCCGCATCTGCAGCTATCACTCTTTTAAAGGAAAAAGGAATATCAAAAATCCACTTCCTATGCCTGATTGCTGCTCCCGAAGGTGTAAAGCGCCTGTCACAGGTTCACCCTGATGTGGATATCTTTATCGGTTCCCTTGATGAACGCCTCAACGAACATGGTTATATCCTTCCCGGTCTCGGAGATGCCGGCGACAGAATATACGGTACGAAATAATTATATACAGCATAATTAAAAAAAGTGCTTATACCTTTTGCATTCTGCAAAGAATAAGCACTTTTTTCATTCTTTTTTTAACTTATTTTTTCAGTCCGAATTTATACACTGTTACATAATCATATTCATTTCCTGCCTTTAAAAAGCAGGAAGGAAATTCAGGCTTATGGCAGGAATCCGGGAAAAACTGTGTTTCAAAACATACGCCTGCACGTTTTCCATAGACAAAGTTCTTCTTTCCTTCTTCCTTTCCCTCGATAAAGTTTCCGGTATAAAGCTGCAGTCCCGGCAGGTTCGTAAAGACTTCCATTAATCTGCCGCTCTCATCACTGACAAGCTCTGCCACCTTTTCAACCTCCGTGCCGCTAATGCTCAATACATAATTATGGTCATAGCCTCCTGCCTGCTTAAGAGGCTCATAATCTGCTTCAATATCCGCTCCGATAGCCTTTAATTTGCGAAAATCCATAGGAGTGCCTTCCACACTTCTTATCTCTCCCGTCGGAATTAACTGCGCATCCGTAGGAGTAAAGCTGTCTGCCTTCAGCTGAACCTTATGGCTTAAAATAGAACCGGAAGCATGTCCGTTCAGGTTAAAATAGGAATGGTTTGTCAGATTGCAGATGGTATCCCTGTCAGAAACCGCCATATATTCAATTACCAGCTCATTATCATCTGTTAAGGTGTAAGTTACACTAATATCCAGATTTCCCGGCAGACCCTGTTCCATGTGGGGACTTAATCTGGAAAATTCCACGGAATCCGCATCCTCTTCCTCAAAGATTTCTGTTTCATACATAAACTTGTTGTAGCTCTTGGAACCGCTGTGAAGGTTATTCTCTCCGTCATTTTTCTCAAGAGTGTAGGTTTTTTCATTAATCAGGACGGATGCTCCGCCGATACGGTTGGCATTACGTCCGATAAAGGAACCATATCCCGGACTGTTGCTTTCATATCCGCTCACATTTTCATAGCCAAGTACCACATCGTCATATTTACCATCCTTGTCCGGGACGATAATATTTACAATATTGGCACCATAATCTGTCAGACTGACTGACATTCCCTTTTTATTCATCAATGTATAAAGAGTGGCTTCTTCTCCCTCAGAAGTCCTGCCAAAAGAATGTTTTTTAATGCTCATAATGCTTCTCCTTCTGTTCTTTTATACCTATAAGAATAATCTATCTATCTAAAAAGTTCAAGCATATCTTTTACAGTTTACCAAGGAAAAGTTAAATATGGGTAATTGACAGGCTTCTTTGCCAATGATATACTTTATAAGTCTTAAAGATAGTAAGTGGTCACGATCTAATCGTTGTGACATAATAGGGAAACAGGTCAAATTCCTGTGCGGTCCCGCCGCTGTATATGAGGAGTCTGCTATTTTCGTAAAACTGTCCGCAGTTTTACAATCACTGGGTTTATCGGCCTGGGAAGATTTATAGCAGATGTGGATTCATGAGCCAGAATACCTGCTTACTATCCGTAACGCCTAAGTTCCACGGAGGATGGAAGAAAAGGTACTTTTTTGTGCTGCTCTTCTCTCCCTTTATCACGTAAAGGGATTTTTTTGTGCTCTTATTTTGGAACAGAATACATTTATGAAAGAGGAGAATTCTATGGGAAACAAAAAAACCATGAAAAAATCAATTATCGGCGTTATTATTTTTGTAATAGTAATTGCCGCCATGGCTGTTTTATACAATGTCTTTAAGCCAGACACTGCCGAAGGCTCAAAGCATATTGTTGCGGAAGTCGTTCTGGGGGATGGAACCAGCAAATCCTTCGACATCAATACGGATGCCGAGTACTTGAGGCAGGCTTTGGAAGAGAAGAAATTAATTTCCGGAGAAGAGACCAAGACCGGCTTATTTGTAAAGGCCGTTGACGGTGTTACCGCTAATGATGACAAAAAAGAATGGTGGTGCTTTACCAAAGGCGGCGAAGCTGTCAATACAGGAGTTGATACCACTCCCATCGCTGATGGAGACCACTTTGAAATCACCCTGACAACCGGCTATTAATATGCACACCAACGTCAAAAATATTACCCTGATCGGCTTGCTAAGTTCCATACTCTTTGCCCTGCAATATATTTTGCAGGGTATCCCTAATATTGAGCTGGTATCCCTTCTGATTCTGGTATATACCTGTGTGCTTAAGAAAAAAACTCTCTTTATTATTGCAGTATTTGTCCTGCTGGAAGGAGTTTTTTACGGCTTTGGAATCTGGTTTATCGGTTACTTATACGTATGGTTTCTTCTTTATCTTGTTGGAAGGCTTCTTTGCCGAAAAAATAATCCTGCCGATTTACCCTCCCTTACCTGGGCTCTGGTTTCAGGGGCTTTCGGCTTAAGCTTTGGAGCGCTGTTTGCACTGATAAACTTCTTTATAGGGTTTGCAAGCGGCGGTATAAACGGCGGATTAAGCAGTGCCTTTGCCTATTGGGTTAGCGGCATAGTCTTTGACCTGATTCACGGTATCAGTAATTTTTTTGTAGCCCTCTTCCTGTTTAAACCTGCTTACAAGGTATTAAATACCCTTATGAAGAGCTACGAACGTTATTAATAGGTCCTTTTGTTAAAAGGTCCTATTTTTTAAATAGGTATTCTTTTAATAGGTACTCTTTTTTAATAATTACCCTATGAATGGCACGCTTTCAGTATTCATGCCATTCATAGGGTTGCTGTTAAAGCTGATTGCTGAATTGTCAGAACCTTTGTCATGCAATAAAAGCAGATTAACAAATCAGAATAAATACAGAAAAAAGTTCCGTAGCTTTCCATTATGGCACCGTTTTAAAATATGTGCAGAAAGAAAAGTTATGGAACTTCTTATTTATTCAAAATCCAGCGGCACCCTTGGAGGAAATGACATTGCCTTGATAAACTCCTCTTCAAAGGATGGCTGCAGAGCCAGTTCTATATGCTCTGCCCTTTGGCTTATATCTTCCGCTTCTTCCATGGACATATCCTCCAGAAGAACCTTTGCACCACCGGTTATTACACCATTTCCGATATATTCGACCCTATCTTCCCCAACAAAGGGCAGCAGACCCACTTCAATCGCCTTTTTTACAGAAAGTTTTCCACCGAAATTACCTGCAAGGTATATTTTATCCAGGTTCTCAGCCTGTAAGCCTGCCTTTTCCAGCAGTATGGCTGTTCCTGCCCTTATGGCCCCCAGTGCCAGCTGGAATTCCCTGATATCCTTTTGGGTAATGGAAACCTCCACGCCCTTCTTTTCCCATAACCGGTATAGGTTCTCTTCTCCGGCCCTTCCAAGAAGCCTTCCGGTTTCATCAATCTTACCATTACGGTAAAGCTCGCAGATACAGTCAATAAGCCCCGAACCGCATATACCCGCCGGAGAGGCTTCTTTGTTTTCTTCTCCGATAAAATGCACTGTCAGCTGTCCCTCACGGTATTCAGCCGAGGTTATGGCTCCCTCCTCCGCTCTCATGCCGCAGGAAATATTCCCTCCTTCAAAAGCAGGCCCTGCTGCCGCCGAACAGGTTATGAGCCTGTTACCGTCACAGAGAACAAGCTCTCCGTTGGTACCGATATCCATAAGAAGTACTTTTTTTTGCTCTTTGTAAAGCTCTGTACTTAAGATACAGGCCAGGGCATCTCCACCCACATGGCCGCTGATACCGGGCAGAACATAGGCATGTCCTCCCGGATGCATGGTAAGTCCTGCTTCCCCCGGATTCAACCGGATACCGCTATAGGTTTCACTCTGAAAGGGAGCCCTGGCAAGGTCTTTTAAGGAACGGCCGAGCAAGAGGTTCGTCATGGTCGTATTCCCTGCCATTACCACCTTATCTATCTGAAAGGGCGATATTCCCTGCCCTGCGGCAAGCTCCTTTATAAGAGTATTGGCAGCATCCTTTACCAGCTTTTGAAGCTTTTGCGCATTCCTGTCATCCTCAAGGGCAAAGGTAATACGGGATACCACATCCCCTCCATACATTCTCTGGGGATTTGGCAGCCCTTTGCTTTGCAGCAGCACCTTCCGCTGCCTGTCATAAAGGGCAGCTTCTATGTTGGTGGTTCCAATATCCAATGCCACTCCATAGGAAGCCCCTTTCAATGCATCCGGCACGGGCAGGTTCTTCCCGGAAGCCGCAGTAGTACCGGCATTTACCCTTTCTAATATTACACAGGAATCCTCCTTTGGATAAAAGCAGCAGGCCAGCCTTATTCCTCTGGCCTTTTCTTCCTCTGTCAGAAACTGCTCCTCCTCTGCCAGGAACCTTCTGTCATTTCCCTTGCTTACAAGGACCTTGCATTTACCGCAGGTTTTTCTTCCGTTACATATTCCGCCCGTATCAATTCCTGAAGTTTGAGCCATTTCCTGCAGGCTTATTCCCTGCTCCGCCTGGATTTTTTTATTTAATGGCAGAAAAGTTATCATCATCATTACACCCATGCATACCGCAGATATCCTTGCGGCATTCCTAAATAAATAGTGAATACTAATTAAGAAGCGAAATAAATTAAGTTGTAAAACGAATTAAGTAGTGAAAACAAATTAAGCAGTGAAAGCGAACTAAGTTCGAAAACAAATTAAGTAGTGAAAACAAATTAAGCAGTGAAAGCGAACTAAGTAGCGAAAACAAATTAAGTAGTGAAAGAAATTAAATAGGGAAAACAAATTAAAAGTGTGAAAATAAATTAAGTAACGAAAGATTTTTACAAAAAAAGGTTATCCCGAAGGATAACCTTTCAATCAATCTCGTTTATTACAATATAGCTATTTTCTGTATAAAAAATTAAAAATTAGATTCTTAAAATTTATATATCAAGAAAAAGGTACACTGAAACTTGATGATTATAATTTTGTTACGTTGGTTGCCTGAGGTCCCTTAGCTCCCTGAACTACATCAAAAGCAACTTCTTGTCCTTCTTCTAAAGACTTGAAGCCATCCATGTTAAGTCCTGAGTAGTGTACGAATACATCGTTACCCTGCTCGTCGGAAATGAAACCAAAACCTTTTTGATTGTTAAACCATTTAACTGTACCTTTGTTCATGTTAATTCCTCCAAATAAAATAATCTACATTTATAGTTCATTGCATCTTCTGCAACAAATTCATCATAACACTTTATTAAGGTTATGTCAAACATTTTTTTGGAAATTTCTATATGGTTTCTCGTTAAACTTACCAATAAAGTTTAAATTGAGATAATAATGGAATTGTTATATAATTTAACAGTATCATAACACATTTTTTTAAGCTATGATAAAACAAATATTGGGAGATAAAGAGGAGAAAATCATACGATTTGACTTAATTAGATAGGTTACATGATTCCGGTAAATAATCCTGCAGTACTGTTACACTGATTCTTTATAAATACGCATTAAAAGGGAGTTAACTATGCCAGAATTATTACTTAAGGACAAATTAAAGGAATTAAGGACCTCTAGGCACTATACCCAGACAAAAGTAGCAGAGTACCTGAATATGACAAGGCAAGGGTATGCACACTATGAGGCTGGAATACGCACTCCCGATTACAGATCATTATTGAAACTGTCCAAGCTGTATAACGTTGATATAGAGGTTTTTATTAACTCAACTACGGTGCCTATGTACGATGAATATTTTCATGAGGATACAAATTACCTTAATAATACCGCAAAGGAGCAACCGCCGCAATATAAACCCCGGATAATACAGCTTACACCGGATGAAAAACGGCTTTTCGCCCTTTTTCGCAGACTTAACGATTGTGAAAAAAAGCAGTTATTGGCTTTTCTGGAGAAGAAAATCAATAAGAAAAAATAAGTAAGCCACAGTAAGGAGGTTTGAATTAAATTGGATTATTATTTACTGCTTATCTATTTCATACTTGTAAACACCTTTTCTTTTCTGCTTATGGGAATTGACAAATACAAGGCTAGAAAAAATAAATGGAGAATAAAAGAGAGTACACTTTTTCTTTCATCTGTAATCGGAGGCAGCCTTGGGTCACTCCTTGGTATGTTCTTTTTCCATCACAAGACCAAGCACAAAAAATTTGTATTGGGTATGCCTTGCATATTACTGGTACATATATGCTTATTGCTGTATTGGTTCCACTGACAAGCTACCATTTTTAAGCAACTGTTTTCCTATTAAGCTCCAGACAAAAAGAAGCTCCATGTCCAAACTGCATGAAGCTTCTTATTTTTCTGTCAGCACATGGCTGACTAACTGTAAAACATGTCACAAACTTATCTGCGGTACTGCTTAAATAGTAAGTTTAAAAATGCAGCACATTATTCAAATTATTCCATTACTGTAATGCCAATTCCCAATTCAGTCAGCTGCTTAGCATCCACCACATTCGGAGCTTCTGTCATAAGGCAGGAGGCATCCTTGACCTTGGGGAAGGCGATTACATCACGGATACTGTCCTCCTTAGCCATCAGCATAATAAGGCGGTCCAGTCCATAAGCAAGACCAGCGTGAGGGGGAACACCGTACTTAAAGGCGTTTAAGAGGAAGCCGAAACGCTCATAGGCTTCTTCCCTGGTAAAGCCCAGTACTTCAAACATCTTTTCCTGGACATTATTTTGATATATTCTCACACTGCCGCCGCCGATTTCTGTTCCGTTCAGTACGATATCATAAGCTTTGGCACGTACCTTATCAGGGAGGGTATCAAGAAGCTCCAAATCCTCCTCCATAGGCATGGTAAAGGGATGGTGCTTTGCCGTATATCTTCCTTCTTCCTTGGAATATTCCAGAAGAGGAAATTCTGTTACCCATAAGAATTTGTATACATCCTTTTTCAGGAGGTCAAGACCTCTTGCCAGCTCTAAACGTAAATTTCCAAGTACGTCAAATACAATATCATCCTCATCCGCCGCAAAGAATAAAAGGTCTCCGGGCTTCGCCTGCATTTTCTCCGTAAGTGCCTTCAATTCCTCTTCCGTCATGAACTTGGCAAAGGAAGACTTATAGGTACCGTCCCCATTGATGCTAAGATATGCCAGGCCCTTTGCACCAAAGTCCTTTGCAAACTGAACCAGGGCATCTATTTTCTTTCTTGGCATCTCTCCCTGGCCTTCCGCATTGATACCTCTTACGGAACCGCCCTTATTAATGGCATCGGTAAACACGGAAAAACCGCATGACCTTACCGTATCCGACACGTCCTTCAGCTCCATGCCAAAACGGATATCCGGTTTATCCGAGCCGAATCTTTCCATTGCTTCTTTATAGGTCATCCTCTGAATGGGCAGCGGAACCTCAATACCGATGGTCTCCTTGAACATTCTCTGCAGAAGCCTCTCGTTTACTCCGATTACATCGTCCACATCCACAAAAGAAAGCTCCATATCAATCTGTGTGAATTCCGGCTGGCGGTCCGCACGCAAATCTTCATCCCGGAAGCATTTTACGATCTGAAAATACCTGTCATAGCCGGAGCACATCAAAAGCTGCTTGAATAACTGGGGTGACTGGGGCAGGGCATAGAAATTACCGGGATGTACACGGCTGGGTACCAGATAATCTCTGGCGCCTTCCGGCGTGCTCTTTGTGAGCATGGGAGTTTCGATTTCAAGGAAACCTTCTTCGGAAAGGAACTGCCTTGTTAGAGTAGCTACCTTACTTCTCATAATAAGGTTCTTCTGAAGATCCGGCCTTCTAAGGTCAAGATAACGGTATTTTAAACGCAGCTCTTCCTTTGTCTTACTGTTTTCCTCAACGGGGAAAGGAGGGGTATCCGCTTCTGAAAGTATCCGAAGGCTTCCAGCCCTTACTTCAATTTCACCTGTCTCCAGATTTTCATTGATTCCGCCGGAACGAAGCTCAACCTTTCCTTCCACTGCAATAACGAATTCGCTTCTCAGCTTTTCTGCTTTTGCAAAATCCTCCCGGCCTGTATCCCCTTCTTCAAATATTATCTGAAGAAGCCCGGAACGGTCCCTTAGATCGACGAATATGATACCGCCTTTATTTCTGCTTTTTTGTACCCATCCCATAACCGTTACTTTTTCACCGGTCATAGCCTTTGTTACCTCGGTACATCTGTGGCTTCTGTGCAAGCCCTTCATCGACTCTGCCATGATATCCTCCTGATATTCCTTACTTTATTGCTATACAAATCTTTTTTACTCTTCGTAATCCACGCAGATACGACTGCCTACAATACTGCGTACAAAGGATGCCGCTTTTATATGCTCCTCATGATTCTGGTAAAAGTCCAGAGCTTCCTCACTGATAAAGGTACTGTCCAGCATCAAATCACAGTTACCGCTTCCGCTAGGCAATGTCTTTGTTATTACCTTTAAGGACAGTATACCGGGTATTATTTCCTTTAAGGCTTCCAGCTTTTTCTTTGCTTCTCCGCCCAGCTTGTTTCTCTCTTCCTCTGTCAGCTCTTCTTTATACTTCCATAAAACAAGATGTCTTACCAAGTGCAAGCTCCTTTCTTTCTGCTTTCCTGCCGATTTGCAGTGCAGCTATAAGCCGGTTGAATACTTCTGTAGTTACATGATTTCTGCCACCTTTAAGAAAGGGGTAGAATTTTTTATTTTTACATATCCTTTAAGAAAGCAATATACCCCTTATAGGTCTCATAAATGTCGACCTTGCTGGTGATTTCCCAGGGAGCATGCATATTGAGAACTGCAACACCGCTGTCTATTACTTCCATGTTATAGTTAGCCATGATATAGGCAATGGTTCCGCCGCCGCCTTCATCTACCTTGCCAAGCTCCGCTGTCTGGAAGGACACCTTATTATCTTCCATTATCTTACGAAGCTTTGCCATAAATTCCGGATTGGCATCATTGGAGCTGGATTTTCCTCTGGAGCCGGTATATTTGTTAAATACCATACCCTGGCCGAAATAAGCAGCATTTTTCTTCTCCATCACCGCAGGGTAATTGGGATCAAAGGCAGCACTTACATCAGAGGAGAGCATATGGGAATTGGACATGGCACGTCTGACCTTTAATTCAGAATACTCCCCGGTCAGGGCTATCATCTCCGCAACCGTATTCTCAAAAAACTTAGAATGCATGCCGGAGGCTCCGACACTTCCGATTTCTTCCTTATCGACCAGTATGCAGGCACAGGTTCTGTCCGTCTCTTTTACGTCAAGAATTGCCAGTAAGGAGGTATAGGAGCATACTCTGTCGTCCTGTCCGTATCCCATTACCATACTCTTATCAAGGCCGTAATCCCTTGCCTGTCCGGCAGGAACGATTTCTAATTCCGCAGAGAGGAAATCATCCTCTTCGATATCGTATTTATCCTTTAATATCTTATTTATATTGGCTTTTACGGCATCTTTTTCTTCTCCCTTTAAAGGAATGCTGCCAACCAATATGTTTAAGTCCTCGCCTTCGACTACCTTGGCACCCTTCTTCTCAAGCTGTGCCCCTGATAAATGTATTAAGAGGTCTGTTACACCGATGACCGGATCCTCCCTGTCTTCCCCGATTACGATATTTAATACGGTCCCATCCTTCTTCACCACTACACCATGGATAGCCAAAGGAAGTGTGACCCACTGGTATTTCTTTATTCCGCCGTAATAATGGGTATCCAGTAAAGCAAGCTCCGTATCTTCATACAAAGGAACCTGTTTTAAGTCCATTCTGGGAGAATCAATGTGGGCACCCAGAATCTTTAAGCCTTCCTCCAAAGGGCGGCTTCCGATAACAAAAAGGGCGATTGCCTTATCCATATTGGATATGTACACCTTATCCCCTGCCTTTAATTTTCTTCCCGTCCGGATATATTCCTTTAAATCCTGAAAGCCTTCTTCCTTTGCCAGCTTAATGCTCTCTCTGACACATTCCCTTTCTGTCTTACAGTTGGTGATAAATCCCTTATAACCTTCACTAAAGGCAGCAATGTCCGATAACTGCCCGTCTTCATATTTTAACCATGCGTTCTTGTTACTCATTTATTTTCCTTTCTATATTCTATTATTTTTTATTCAATCTATCCGTGGTTCATTATAATGCTTTTATGCCGAAATTTCAACCGCGCAGGCCCTTAAACTCAAACAGCCGCTTTCATTCGTAAATGCCTGCGTTATGAATCTGGTTTATTTTGAATAACGCGTTATATTTATAATTCAATTTAATCAGTATCACAAGCATGCTCGTGATATGTAAGTGGATTAGATTAAAAAATGCGTTGCATTTTTAATCTTTCTATTTAGGCAGTATCACAAGCAAGCTTGTGATATGCATGGGGATTTGATTAAAAAATACGCTGCATTTTTAATCTTTCTATTTAGGCAGTATCACAAGCAAGCTTGTGATATGCATCGAATTAGTATGTCACGGCAAACGCATGAGACCAAATAATGGATATACACAGATGACCAAGGAGGTTGTTTTGGAGATTTGTCTCAAGAGGTTCCTTATTCCACTTAAGGGGCAGGAAACGTGACTAGGTAAAGCAGTGCCACTGTTTGAGCTTGATAGCTGACACAGCCAAATTTGTTACAGCGAGTTTGGCACTGATCTACCTGCCAGTTACGTTTTCTGCCCCTTTAGTGGAATAAGGGTTCTCGCGTAACAAAACTCCAAAACAACCTCCTTGGTCATCGTCCGTTTTCATAAACTTCCTTCATGCGCTTACCTTGATTAGTATGTCCCATCATGGAGGATATTTTTCCAGCTAAAATTCTTTTTGTTAATCTGTCTGGCGTACCTGTCGATTTCTTTAAAGCTATCGGTATAAACGATACTTAAGAAATGAAGGAACAGCTTCATATCAAAATTCTTTACTTCTTCAATCATAAGCTGAATTGCCGCCTCCTTGTGATAGGAGCAGCGGTACCTTCTGTCGGATATTAAGGCTGCATAGACATCACAGATCCTCAGTATCCTTGCTCCCAAGGGAATCTGGTGTCCTTTCAGATTACCCGGATATCCGGAACCGTCATAATTTTCATGATGGCAGAGCACGGCATTTAGTATTTCTTCACTATAACCATATTTTCGAAGGATATCGTACCCTATGTCCGAATGCATACGGATATATTTCATTTCTTCTACGATCAGGGTATTTCTGTTACTGCCATACAGGTATTTTCCAAGTCTTAGCTTTCCGACATCATGTACAAATCCGGCATTTTTCATAGTGTAGCAGAAATTTTCATCACAGCCTGCCTCCTTTGCCAGCAGATAAGCTATCTTACTTACCAGTATACCATGGTCAATGGCCTCCTCCAGATCATCCGTCAAAATATTATTAAGCTCCACCTCTTCTGCCATTACTTCTCGGGCTGATTCCAAAACAGACGCCTCCTTTCTCTAAAGCAGATGTTCATTTTCTGCCAAAAAGCTTTTCTTTCTCTCAATCATTTCATCGACTCTCTCCAGATAATCCTTAAGGCTTTTTACATTCTCCACCCGCTCGATTCGGTTCTGATCATGAAATACGAATTTTGACTGTGCCCCTGCTCCAAGAGCTACAATCGTCTGCTTTTCTTCCATTATGAGAATATTATAAAGGCCTTCCTTTCCCATTCTGGCATAGCCGGTATTCTCCAGGTTTCCCGCCATGTTCTTCTGGCGGTAGAGGTAATATGGCCGGTAACCTTCTTTCTGTGCAAATTCCGCCGTCAGCCATGCCATGCTGGAAGCTTCTGCAAAGTCCGCTGTCTCATATTCCTCTTTTTTCACATTCAGCCTGGAAGCTCTTTTTAGAGCAAGGGTATGAACGGTAAGGCTTTCCGGATTCAATTTTCTGATTTCCTCAAGGGTATATTCCACGTCTTCTTTTCTTTCTCCCGGAAGCCCGATTATAATATCCATGTTGATATTGTCATGGCCTGTTTTTCTTGCCAGGACAAAGGCTTCCTCTATCTGCCTGACAGTATGCCTTCTGCCGATTAAATCCAGGGTCCTTTGCCGCATGGTCTGGGGGTTTATGGATATCCGGCCTACACCATGGGCCTTTAACAGCTTCAGCTTTTCCTCCGTGATGCTGTCCGGCCTTCCGGCTTCTACGGTGTATTCCATTGCTGCCGAGGGGTTCAAATAGTCATCAATGCAAGAAAGCAGCCTGTTTAGCTGTCCTTCACTTAAGGTCGTTGGCGTACCTCCTCCAATATAAAGGGAGGTAAGCTTTTTATTCTTAAGTACCGTTGAGGCATACTGTATTTCTTTCATCAAAGCGTCCAAATACCCTTCCACCAGCTTCCCGTATTTTTCGATGGAAAAGGAAGTGAAGGAGCAATACAGGCAGGTACTTGGACAAAAGGGAATTCCGATATAGATGCTGTAGCCATTTTGGTAGTCCATATCCTTTAACAGTTCATTTTCTCTTCCTGCAACGGTAAGGCTTAATTCCGCCTTCTTTTCAGAGCAGTAATATTCCTCCGTCATGTACCGGTAAATATCTTCCTTTGCTTCTCCTGCCTCAAGCTTTTCCAGCAGGATTTTCGTGGGCCTTATTCCTGTCAGGGTCCCCCAGGGAAGCTCTTTTCCCGTCAGACTGTTCAAACAGCGATACACCATTCTCTTTAAATGATTTCTGATTATCTTTTTTCTGGCAAGGATATCCCTTTCATCCTCTGCCGCTTTTACTCTTGCTTCCTCTTTGTACAATTGCCTCTCTTCCGTTCCGGCCAGAACGCAAAGAGAAGAATCCACAGTATCCACGGTAATGGTAACGGATTCTTTTATGATAGCATTATCTGTATTTTGTCTTAGAACCTTTACTTCTTCTTCCGGGTAAAAGGCTTTTACCAGAGGATAGACATCGTTCTCATAGTCATCCCCGCTTAATTTTATCTGAATCACCATTGCCTCCTAAGATAAGGATTATTTTCTTTCTCATGGCCAATGGTTGTCATCATGCCGTGTCCCGGGTAAACCCTGGTATCCTCCGGCAGAGGAAGAAGCCTTTCCTCTATGCTTGCCAGAATGACCGTATCGCTTCCCGTAGGCAAATCCGTTCTGCCCACTGAGTTGCAAAATAAGGTGTCTCCTGAAAAGAGAGCCTTTTCATCCGGTATATAATAGCAGACACTGCCTGCGGTATGTCCGGGTGTGTGGATAACCTCTATGGAAAAACCGGCGAGAGTCAGTACCTCCTTATCCTTCAGCACTCTGTCCCTTTTGGCGGCAATATCCCGGTTCAGCAGAAATGAGCCGTTTAAGTCAGGGTCTTCCATCAATTCCGCATCCGTCTCATGAATATAATATGGGATGGAATAGGTACTCCTCACCTCTTCCACTGCCATAATATGGTCAAAATGCCCATGGGTCAGTAGAATCGCCACAGGCATTAGCTGTTCCCCCGAGAGCTTTTCTATAATACGGTCCGCTCTGTCGGCAGGGTCTATAATAATCGTTTCCTTTGTCACTTTATTAATTAGAAAATAGCAATTGGTACTTACAGGACCCAGTACAAGATTCTTTAACTCCATTGGTAACCTCCTTCATTCCATATAAGCTGAATTTTAATATAAAAACTTTATTCAACTTATCATCAGCCTGTGGTACGCTCAATGTCCAGTACACTTTCGATGCTTCTGAGCTTACCTACAATATAGCGGAGCTGCTCCACACCGTTAATTTCAAAGCCCACGCTTATGGTAGCAGTTCCCTGTTTACTGGTTCTTACAGTCATAGAGGTTACGTCAATCTTATTTTCCGTCAGTATCTTTGATACATCCACCAACACCCCGTTGCGGTTATTGGCATAAATCTTAATTTCAGCGGCATAGAGCTCTCCCTGGGCTTTCCCCTGAGGTACATTCCATTCCGCTTCAATCAGCCTCGCCCTGTCTTCTTCCGACAGGTTCATCAGGTTCACGCAATCTGTCCGGTGAATAGACACGCCTCTTCCTCTTGTAACAAATCCAACAATTTCATCTCCCGGTACAGGGCTGCAGCATTTTGAAAAGCGTACCGCCACATCATGAATGCCTTCTACCACTATTCCGCTTTTATATTTCTTGACATCCGGTTTATTTTCCTTCACTTCCGTTATGGAATCTAAAACCTTATCATCGGTGATTTCTTTTTTATGCTTCTTATCAAATTCATCCTTCAGCTTGTTGATGACCTGGCCTTCCTTCAGTCCGCCGTGTCCAACTGCCGCATAGATGGAATCCCAGTCCCTGAAGCCATACTTTGACAAAACCTTGCTCATATATTCCGACTTCATCAAATCACTTAAGACAATCCCTTTGGTCTTGCAATAGGAAGCAATCATCTCTTTACCTTTTACAATATTATCTTCCTTTAATTCCGTCTTAAACCATTGGTTGATCTTATTCTTCGCCTGGGTGCTCTTAACCAGGGAAATCCAGTCCCTGCTGGGTCCCTTGGAATTCTGGGAGGTTATAATCTCAATTCTGTCTCCGTTTTGGATAACATAATCAATGTTGACTAATTTTCCGTTGACCCTTGCGCCCACCATTTTATTTCCGACTGCACTGTGAATACTGTAGGCAAAATCAATCGGGGTGGAGCCATTGGGAAGATTCTTAACATCACCGGTAGGGGTAAAGCAGTATACGCTTTCAGAAAACAAATCCAGATCGCTTTTAAGAAGGCTTAAGAATTCCTTATTATCAGACATATCCCGCTGCCATTCAAGAATCTGCCTCAGCCAGGTAAGCTTTGCTTCCTCCGTATCCTGACTGTTCTTGCCATCCTGGCCTTCCTTGTATTTCCAGTGTGCAGCAATACCGTATTCCGCGGTGCGGTGCATCTCATAGGTTCTTATCTGTATCTCAAAGGGCTGGCCTCCCGGGCCAATAAGGGTGGTATGAAGGGATTGGTACATATTGGGCTTCGGCATGGCAATATAGTCTTTAAATCTGCCGGGTATGGGCTTATACATCTCATGGATGACACCCAGTGCCGCATAGCAGTCTTTTACAGATTCCACAATAATCCGCACGGCAAACAAGTCAAATATCTGGTCAAGGGTTTTATGCTGGTTCACCATTTTCTTATAAATACTAAAGAAATGTTTAACCCTGCCGTCTATTTTTGCTTCGATTTCAGCCTGCTTTATATGAAAACGGACTTCTTCCACGATCTGATTGATGATTTCTTCTCTTTCGCCTTTTTTGGAGTTTATCTTCTCCGTTAAATCCTTATAGATTTCCGGCTCCAGATATTTTAAGGACAGATCATCCAGTTCTATCTTAATCTTTGATATACCAAGGCGCTGTGCAATGGGAGCATAAATATCCATTGTCTCCCTGGCTTTTTCCTTTTGCTTTACGGGGGTCTGGTACTGCATGGTGCGCATATTGTGCAGCCTGTCGGCAAGCTTTATCAGAATGACCCGGATATCCTTTGCCATGGCAAGGAACATCTTGCGCAGGTTTTCAGCCTGAATTTCCACCTTGTCTTTGGAATAATTTAATTGAGTCAGCTTTGTTACGCCGTCTACAAGAAGTGCAATCTCTTCATTGAATTCCTTTGCCAGTTCCTCAACCGTACAGACAGTGTCTTCCACCACATCATGCAGCAGCCCTGCCACGATGGTTTCCTTATCCAGTTCCAGCTCTGCCAGAATGATGGCCACACAAAGAGGGTGTATGATATAGGGCTCGCCGGATTTTCTCATTTGATTCTGATGGGCCTTTGCTGCAACACGGTATGCCTTTTCAATCACGGAAATATCTGCGGAAGGATGATAGCTTTCCACGATTTTTATCAGCTGACCGTACAACTCATCGGGACTTGTAAAATCAGCAGGAATAATTGACTCGGTATTCTTTTTTCTATATAAATCTTCATCCATCAATTTATTATTCGCATTATCTTCCATGAAATCACCACCAGTTCTTAAATTATCTCTTAATTATAAACAAATAACGAAAAAAAATCAATTCCTTTATTATTATGGCATATTCTGTCGGTCAAGATTGACCTCTGCCCTTATTTTTCTTAACCCTTATGCAGGGATTTCCCAATAAAACAAAAATTCTGTCCTGCGGTCCTATTGGGCGTGATTTCCAAAATCTAAAAAAGGACCTCTGCAAATAGTCTTCACGGTTTCTACCAAAAGATTCAACTATTTACAACAAGTCCTTTATTGTCAAGCCGTTGGTTTCCGGCTAACAGTACCTTTTATTTGCCTTCATATTTAATAACAGCATCTATATCATATCCCTTTAACTTGTCACGTCCATGAAGTCCTTCGAGTTCCATCAGGAATATAATCTTAACCACAATACCACCCATGCCTTCGATTAATTTAGTTATTGCTTCAATGGTTCCGCCGGTAGCTATCAAATCATCTATGATGGCAACCTTCTGGCCCGGCTTGATGGCATCCTTGTGCATTTCAATGGTTGCTGTGCCGTATTCCAGCGCATATTCCATTTCAACGGTCTCGCAGGGAAGCTTCCCCTTCTTACGTACAGGTACAAATGCTTTGTTCAGGTTGTAGGCAATGGGCACACCGAATATAAAGCCTCTGGATTCCGGTCCCACAATGACATCAATGTCTTTTCCCTCTAATAATGCCTGCATCTGGTCAATAGACATTTTTAAACCTTCTTTATCCTGCAAAACACTGGTTACATCCCTGAATATAATTCCTTTCTCCGGAAAATCAGGTATACTCCTGACATAATCTTCTAACTTCTTCATGGTATCTGCCTCTTTCTTATTATATTATAAATTGTTAAATAGGTGATATTTTATCTGCCGGTAAGTATCCTTTCCCGATACTTAACATGAAGTGCCAAAAATTTATGATTTCTGTCCGGTATTTTGACACCTGAATCGAAATATTCTTAAAAACCCAACTTATATTATATCATTTTAACAATCTCATTTCAAATAAAATCGATAGCTATCCCATGGGAAACGTAATAGTTCAGACTTCCTTGGATTAGAGTCTTGGGAAACGGACGATGGTTTCTGGTTCCGTTCCTACCTTTTCTATTCGCGGTTCCAATTCCACTAAAATGGCAGCCGTTATGACTGGAAGGTTAAATTACACCAAACTCGCTTCACAATTACTGGTTATATTAACATTGTGAGCTCAGACACTGGTGTAATTTAACCTAGTCATAACGGCTGCCATTTAAGTGTCATAAGGAACCCCTCAATAGAAAAGGTAGGAACGGAACCAGAAACCATCTGTACTTTAACTTAAAATTTCTTTGAATAGATACGCAAGACTGAACTGTGTAAATACATGAATCTAGTGTTTCCTGCGGCTTAAGTGTCATAAAGAACCTCTCAAGGCAAACTCCAAACCAATCCCCTAGTCCTGCAAGGCAGTACCTGTCCTCTGGGTATCTATAATTTTGTTTCACATGTTTGCCGTGATAGCTATACCTCTTTAGATTATGAAGCACAATACGGAAAGCTGTTACAGGCATCCCGCCGCATCAGCCCTGCACTGCCTGCAATGGTGCATCTGAAGGATGGTCTGCCCGCACTCCTGCCGGAGCCTTGCAATCTCTTCCAGAGACGTTAGGGGAAGGTTCTCAAAGCCGCTGCCCCTTACCGGTATAAAGGGCATGATGTTCACGATGTAACAGCCCAGGGCCTTTACTTTTTCGGCTATCTCTGGGATATGCCTGTCATTGATACCCTTCAGTGCTACAATATTGACCTTACAGACAACTCCGCCTTCAACTAATTTCTTAAGGCCTTCCAGTTGATTGGAAAGCAGGATTTCTCCTGCCTTCTCCCCGATGTATTCCACCCCTTCGTATCTGATGTACCTGTAGATCTTTGCTGATATCGCCGGGTCCACCGAATTTAAGGTCACGGTCACATGGCTCACTCCAAGGGCTGTTATTTCCCCGGCGTAACGGGGAAGCAGTAAGCCATTGGTGGACAGGCAGAAGGTAATATTCTTATCGTATTGACGGATAAGCTGTAAGGTGCTCTTCGTTTTCTCAAAGTCACACAGGGCATCCCCCGGCCCTGCAATGCCCACTACCGACAGGTTTGGCTGTTCTTCTTTCACCTGCCGGTATCTTTCCAGTGCTTCCCTGGGAGTAAGGATTTTGGTCGTGACGCCCGGCCGGCTTTCATTGACACAATCGAACTTTCTTACGCAGTAATTGCATTGGATATTACATCCCGGTGCAACAGGAAGGTGTATTCTGGCATTTTCATGATTACATCCATTATAGCATGGGTGTGATTTTGTCTTTTCCTCTGCTTCGATATCAGGGAAAATAAACTCCGGTAACGGAGCTGCCGCAATACCGGCTGCTTGTTCAGTCCTCAACATAATTTACCTCCTTGCTGCGCATGCTTTGCGCTTTCTGGCACCTGTTATTTTGCCTTTGACGGATATACCTTTACTTTCATACAGTCCTTGTATGTTTCGACGGAATATCTTAATTTTAATTCCGTCTGCTCATTTTCCAGCCATTTGGGAACATGGTCGCAGATAATTTCCAGGAGGCTGTACTTTTTGTTTTTTAAAAAGGGCAGTAAAATCTGCTTGGAATTATAGGAAGTATGCCCCTTCATCACCTCACGCAAATCGGTGTGATAAATACCTGGTCTTAACTCAAATACCGCATTATGCTCCATGGGTACTTCTTTCGCCGTCCGCTGGTGTTTAAGACATTCCCTGAGGTCCTCCAGAAAGATTTCCGGAACCCCCGGGATTTCCAGCATGGATACCTGCTTTTCTTCAAAAGCGATATAGTGGATTCCCCGTATACGGTTTACGACTATTACCTTGCAGTCCTTCAGCCAATCACAGATTTCCCTGATTGCCGCATGCAGTGCCATGGAGTCCACTATATTTTCCGTCCGAAATTCCATATATCTGATAATCGTCCATTCACACTGAATCCTGGAATACACCCGGATAATCCCGTCCCTGTCGAAGCCGGATGTATTTCCGCACGAATTGACCAGTACAGCTATTTCCATAATTTCCCTCCACGCTTGCTTTTTTCAATCCGGTTTCATCCTTTATTTATCCTTTATTCTTTATCCTTTATTCTTTATCCTTTCACCCCTAGTCAGCCAATCTACCAGCCTGCCATAAATTCTGACTACATGCAGGAGGCCCCGCAGCCGGAGCAATCACTGCCGGGGCTGCATTTTTTCTCTTTATAGCTTCCGTCATAAAGGAAAAGGAACTTGGAATCATCTATGGGAAATGTGAGCTTTTCTACGGCATTGTCAATGGTTGCCTGATTTTCCTGAAAGGAGATAACTACCGGTACTTTCACCATATCCCCCGTCATCATATCCAGCCTTAGCTGCTGGTATATGACATTTCTCCCTGCTGCCGATATTTTATTGACCACAATATCACTGTTCGTGCTTAAGGACTTCAGGCTTCCGTCCGGGTAAAACTTTACGGAATTAAAATCCGCATCCATTCCCATGGCATTCTGGTCAAAGGCAATGATTGTGCCTATACTGGTTTCGACAGAAACCGGCACTGCCGGTTCAAAGGATTCAACAGCCCCGTTTTCATACAGGTGAAAACCAATCCGGACCGGATAGGTTCCTGCGGGAGTCTTTATTTCAATTCTTTTTCCCGGCCACAGAATCAGGCTTTTGGGGTTTCCGTTTTGATAGAACCTGAGCCCTATTATCTTGGCGGCAAATTTGGCAAAGGGAAAGTGAAATTCCACCTCTTCCATAAGCTGTTCTTCATCCTTTTCCGACCATCCGAAGCCAATCTGCCCGTTTAAGGGAAACACGCTGTCAATTGCTCCATTCTCATAAAAGGTGATTAATTCCGCAGGGATCAGTCCAAGGGGAGTTAAAACCTCCGCCCGCTCATTCAGAGCTATACTTTTGACCTTCCCGCTTTCATAAAAGGATATGGCCTTGTTCTCCCTGCTCCTCTCATCGGGTTTATGAAATCTCGGAATAAACCGGTGCTGCCCTATACAGATTTCATTGTATTCATCCAAGATGCAATCCTTTATCTTTCCCGAAAGATATGTTGTATAGCTTGTTATCCCCTTCATATTGTATTTTTCCTCAATAACCATAGTATCAGCCTCCTTTTGCCGAAAAGCCTGACCTTTCCCTCACAGGGTTCAGGCACCTTTACAGAATGCTTTCATAAATTCCGCTCCTGCCCGTTAAACAGCTCCTCCGCCGCTGCTGCATTTTCCTTGGCTGTTCTTTCCACGGGTATTATCTTATAGACGGCAACAGCCTTTTTGTCATGGGCCGAACGGTAATTTTCCACCAGAGAGGAGGATATTCTGCTCTTATAAAAGCCGGGCATAAATTTTTCCACAATGGCCTGCAGGACCTCCGCACATTCCTTGAAATCCTCCACCTTTTCCGCCCTTCCAAAGAGCATAACACTCATGTAGGAGGTGTCGGCATGGCAGGGAACCCGATCCTTTACCGTTCCGAACTCTTCGTACACCGTAAAGCTTACATCCCTGTTGATAAGCAGGAGCTCCGTCTTCCTGCCGGAGCTTAAGCCATGGAAATAGATGGCTCCGTTTTTCCATATATAATTCACCGGAACACAGTACGGATAATCGGCTCCTGCTATTCCGAGCACACCGGTCCTGGTTTTTGTCAGAAATTCTTCTATTTTGCTTTCCTCTGTGCAGATTCTCTGCTGATATCTGATCTGTTCCATATTCCCCCCATGCATGCTTTAATCCTGCTTTTGGTGCTGCTCAACTAAAAAGGCTGAACACGCAACACATTTTTTTATCTGGTTCCAATTGTATCCCCATACATTTAGCAAATTCCCTTGGGAAACTGATAAAGCAGTAGTCAAAACTGTATTTCGGATTATTACTCCAATTCCGATTCATGCTTTGAGCCTGCTTCCAGTGCTGCTGAATTACTGCCTAAATCAATTCTTCTTCATAACAGGCTGCCAGTTTTGATAAAAATAATGTCATCCACTTATTATCCTGCTCCCTATAAGCTGTACCGGCCAGAATTTCTTCCGCCCTCTGCACATAGTGGGAGGGTATCATTTCATCCCGGCAGTTTTCTATCAGAGCCGTTATTATTTCCGGGGTATTTTCCAAATGGAATTGAAAGCCGAATACCCTTTTCCCATAAGCAAAGGCCTGGTTTTTACAGGCTTCATTGGATGCTAAGAGCACTGCTTCCTCCGGCAGATTGGTAAAGGTGTCACCGTGCCATTCAAAGACCACCGGATTTTTCGGTAAATGGGAAAAAAGCGCAAGAGACAGGGCCTCTTCCGTGAAGGCTACAGGAAACCATCCGATTTCCTTCCATTTATTTTGTACTACCCTTCCGCCTATTACGTCCGCAATCAATTGCCCTCCCAGACATAAGCCGATAACCACCTTACTGCTGTCAATGGCTGCCCTGATAATTTCCTTTTCTCCGGCAAGCCAGGGATATTTCTCTTCCTCATAGATATTCATGGGCCCGCCCATAACCACAAGCCAGTCAAACTCAGCTGTATCAGGCAATACCGGATTCTCATACAGCCTGGTACAGGTTACCGGATAGCTGTTATTTTTGGCCCAGGCAAGAATCGTACCGGGATTTTCAAAGGGTACATGCTGTAAATAATGTATTCTCATAGAAAGCTCCATTCCTTTAATATCTTAAAAGATATAAAAGATAAATCTGTATTAATATTTGAAAAATGCATCCCATTTTTCAAATCAATCCCCATTTTATTTTTTTACTCCTGAATACTATACATCAACAGACAGCCCGGAATACAACCGGTTTACTGCTTCTCTTATCCCGTCTTCTATTAAATTATAGGTCGTATACACGTCAATATTTTTCTCTTTCAGAGCCTCGGAGGGACAAATGCCTATTCTCATGCAAATGACACAATTACAGTCTTCAATTGCCTTGATAAGCTTATAGATTCTTCCTTCCTCCTTGTCTTCCCGGCTTCCGTGGCAGTACTGTTCAATGGGCCTGCCTTCCAGGAAGGTAATAACACCATCCTCAAAATCATAGATATAAAATTTAGCGGCATGCCCAAAGTGCTGGTCCGTCAGGGTTCCGTTCCTGGAGCAGACAGCAAAGCGGTAATGGACGGAATCCGGTCTTCTGTCCTCCTCCCTGTTTCCCGCAGGCTCATCAAAATCCAGAGACAGTCTGGTATTGAGGGTTTCTACGGTATCGGCATTACAGGGCTTGCAGTAATAGGACTGGGGCAGTATATTTTCACATTCCCGCCTGAGACCGTTCAGTTCATCCCCGCTATAGGCTTCCAGTCCGTTGTAATCCTGCTTTCTCCCTGCCGGTTGCAAAAGGATATTGGTCAGTTTACAGCCGCAGTCCCTGGCCATGCCAACAAGGTCGGGGATTTCATGATCATTTCTCCCTTTTATGGCTGCGATATTCATCCGTACCGATATGCCCATGGAGGCCAGGTAAGTAATGCCTGAAATTTGATTCTGCAGCAGGATATTGGAGCCTTCCTCCCCATAATACCTCCGTCCCAGATAGGTAATATAATTATAAAGCTTCGCTCCTGTCTCGGGACTTACGGTATTAACCGTTACCGTAATAAAATTAACTCCCAGAGAAATCAGGTGGCTGGCATAGATAGGTAGCAGCAGGCCGTTGGTGGACAGGCACAATAGCATTTCCGGATATGTCCGGCGGATTGCCTTCAAGGTCTCCTTTACCGTATCAAAGTCGGCTAAGGGCTCCCCCGGACCGGATATGGCAGCTACCGTAAGGTTCGGAATGGTTCTTTTTGCCTCATGGAGACGCTCCATTGCCTCATGGGGGGTCAGCACCCTGTTACAGGAAGCTTTCTGGCTGTCACCGTAACAATGGCCCCGGAAGGAATCCTCCGAATAGTCTATATTGCACTCGGAAACCATTGGCAGGTGGATAACAGCACTGTGAAAGTCATAGTTATTAAAGCAGGGATGCCTGCTTTCATGCTTACTGTTATTACTTGAATGGAAGGCCTTCCGGTTATCCAAAGCTTCACCACCTTAACATAATGACAAATCAGTCAGCAGGTAACACACATTACCACATATTCAGAACAGGTTCCCTGTTATGCTTATATTCCATATCGGCAAACCAGGCATTTGCTATTTCCTCTGCCAGAAGCATGGCGCCCCTGTAACCTACGATGGGGTGGCGGTATTTGCCCGCTCTGTCGTACACCGGGAAGCCCACCCGTACCATTGGAATATTGTAATCGATGGATATGAATCTTCCTTTGGAGTGCCCCATAATCAAATCCAGTTCAAGACCCTCGTTTTTAATCCGGTTCTCCAGCTCCCACAAATCCGCATTCATAACGATTTCCATTTTATAATCCAGCTTCTCTTCAAATTCCTTGATTCTGGGATCATTTTTATATTTGGAATTATCATCCCCTAACAGGAGCAGCACCGGCTTCATCTCCATATCCAGGCAGAACTGGGCCAGGCTGATGACAAGGTCGGGACTTCCATAGATGGCCACCTTTTTATCCGCCAGGAACATATGGGTCACATCCGTAATGGCATCTAGCGCAATCCCTCTTTCCACTGCCAGGGACTCCGGAATCGGCCTGCCGGTAATGTCACTGATTTTCTTTAGAAAAGTGTCGGTATTACGAATACCGATGGGTGTGGGACCTATAACGGCAGGGACTTCGAATTCATTCTCCAGATATTCTGCAGCCTTGCCTCCCTCATAGCGGTTAAGGGCAAAGGTCGCCCTGGCATTGGCCGTATCCGCAAGCTCTTCTATGGTTGTTTCTCCGTGGGATACATGATTTCCGCCCGGCATTAAGGGTGAATCAAAGGATTCAATTTCAAATAATACATTGGCTTCCACCCCCATTACCGCTAACAGATGCTTCAATTCTGTTACATCTCCGGGATTTACCCAGCCTGTAATCAGGTTAATCTTCCCGGAAGGTGTGGTTTTCTTAGCAAAATACTCCACAAATTCCTTCACTGCAATATCATAGCCCGTTATCATGCTGCCTACAAAGCTGGGAGAATGGATGGGTATTAAGTGAACCTCTCGTCCTGCAAATTTATTCTTTAGCAGGGTACTATTCAGCTTTCTTACAACACCGTCGATATCATCACCGATAACCTCCGTGGAGCAGGTGGAGATAATGGGAACCACCTTAACCTGGGGATATCTCATAAGCAGAACATCAACCGCTTCTTCCACACGGTTTAAGGCGCCGAATACTGCGCCGTCTTCATGAAGGGAAGAGGAAGCCAGTTCAAAGCTCTCTTTAAAGTGCTGGGAAAACAACAGCCGGACAAACATGACACAGCCCTGTCCGCCGTGGACAATTCCAATACAGTCCTTGATACCGATACTGGCAAACTGAACGCCCGCCGGCTGGCATGTAAATATCGGATTGATTATTCCTGCACGCTCTTTGTTTTTCACGTCACAGTTCATAACACACCTCGCTTCTGCGCTGCTTTACGTGCCTCTCAAGTTTGTGGTTGCAGCGCCGACACAAACTTGCCTCAGCTAATAAAGGGGGTCGGTCAGTTCCTTGTTCAGGGAGCCGGTAATCAGGAGAAAATCCAGACGTTCCTTTAACCCTTGCATCACTTCCTTTAAATTAGCCTTGTCAAGCTCCGATACCCAGGGAAAGAGCCTTTTATAGCTTTCAGCCAGATAAGCCGCATCCGCATAATAGCACCGCTCTTCCGGGGTATCCTTGCTTACAGGCTCCCCGCATAACAGCTGCATTGTCTTTTGAATAATATTTTCATTCTGCCTTTCCCGGTCCCATGCACGGGAATGGAACTGCCACAGGCATTTCTTCATAATAAAGTCAAGTAATACTTCTACCCTTTCTTTTAATAATGCTTCCTCCATCACAATTCACCTCCCTACATCGCCGTAACTTCCTGCACTGTTCACTTTTCCTCGGGAATGCCGGGTATACTCTTTCCTTTATACGCTTTAAGGCATCATAATCCCCTGTATATTCACGAAGAACAGTGGAATTTTTCACTTCTTCGCTTAAGTTCACATCCGAGAGCAGGCGCTGGGTCATAAAGCCTTTATCAGTGGGTATTTCATCCTTACTGATATCCAAAAAAGCCAATTCATGGATGGGAGAATAAATGCCGTTATAGATATCCCTTGCAAATCTCACCCAGCCTTCAAAGCCCTTCCAGGGTCCGTTATGATAGGCATGGGCATTGAGGTAGGGAACACGTATCTTCTTGGCCACTTCTCCCGGCCTCTTGCCGGTGAATATGATATCCGGCTGAAGCTCCTCCATTGCCTCAAGCCCCTCCAGCTCATTGGGGTCATCGATGGCAAGGGCACCTTCCTCACATCTTGAGATTCCCTTTTCCATATCTCCCTGATGGCCGAATTTGGTATATACGGATACCACCTCAAGGCCCATTTCTTCATGGATACAGTTTGCCCAGTGCCAGAGCTTGGAGCCTCCGGGCCATAAGCAGACCTTCTTGCCTTTTAATCTCTCCTTATACCATTCCAGCTCCGGCTTCCACCTCTCCACCTCTTCCTTAATAACAGCCTCCGCCCTGTCCTCAATGCCAAAAAACATGGCAATCTTGCGCAGGGATGAGGAAAGAGGTTCAAAGCCAAAGCCATCAATATCCAGGCGGGGAATGCCGTACCGTACTCTTAATTCATTGCAGATGTACTCTGCTGACCTTGCACATTCCAGGACATTCAGCTGAGCTTTGTGCATGCCCCTGAGTCCGTCGTAGCTTCCATTGCCGGTAAAGGTGGACAGTACCTGGATACCCATTCTCTTAAAGAAATCCTGCATGACCTCCTGGTCTCCCTGAATGTTGTATTCACCGACATAATTGATAACATAATCACTGGTAATCTCCGGCTCAAAGGTCCCTACCTTCTGGTTAATCCAGGCAATATTTATCTTATGGTGCCCTCCGGACTGACTGGGGCCGCCGAAGCCGGGAGAGTTGCAGACAAAGATATCCACATCCGGCATTTCTTCCATTACTTCTGCCGCTATGGCATTGATATCATCTCCAATCAGTGCCGAAGCACAGGTCTGGTAAACGGTCATTCTTTTGATACCCGGAAATGCCTTAAAGGCCTCGATGATATTCTTTTTTAGAATTTTCTCCGCGCCGAATACGATGTGGGGTTCCTTCATATCCGTTGCAAAGGTGTATTTTAACTGGAAGTTATCGTTGTCACTGATATACCTTTTCGTCTGCCAGGTATCGTAGGTACAGCCCACCGGCCCATGGCTGATATGAATCACATCCTTCATAGGCGTGCCGATAACATGCTTTGCTCCGCAGTATGCACAGCCTCTTTCTGAAATGGTTCCGGGGATTGTATTTAAATATCCAAGAGGAAGTGCATCTGCCAGGGTCTCACCATGCCCTTTGACAACGGCATGCTTTTCTCTTTCCGGTATACACTCACTGCATTTAAACAAATGATACGGCATATTATACCTCCTTACATAGTGCTAGTTGATTGCATCCTCACCCTGCTCATCGGTTCTGATACGAAGAGCATCCTCAACGGGACAGACAAAGATTTTACCGTCGCCGATCTGCCCTGTCTGGTTTATCTTAATAATAGTATCAATTACGGCGTCCGCATTCTCGTCACTTACCACAAGGCAGAGAAAGCGCTTGGGGATGTATTTCATGCCCACACCCTTGTTCTGTTCCAGAATCCCTTTGCGGTATTCGATATTTACTTCGCCGTCTATGCCTTTCTGCTTTCCCCTGCCAAGTACCGGAATGGCGGTCATACTGGTTATGCCAAGCTGCACTAAGGCTTCCTTTGTTGCATTTACTTTCTTTGGCCGGATTATTGTTATAATTTCCTTCATACCCTCACCTACAATCCTGTCTCTCCGGTTCTTACCGTCATGACCTTATCAACCGGAGTTATAAATACCTTGCCGTCACCGAAATTCCCCGTGTAGGCTTTGTATTTGATGATTTTCAGCACTTCCTTCACCGCTTCATCCTCTACCACCAGCATAAGGATTGTCTTCGGCAATTCATCATAGTGGACGGAGCCTATGACGATACCGTTTTGTTTTCCCCTTCCGAAAGCATTGATTTTGGTCATGGAGTTAAAGCCTGCTTCAGCCAGTGCATCGGCAATGGTATCTGCCATTTCGGGCCGTACAATTGCTTTTAACATTTTCATATGAAATGCTCCTTTCCAATTAATCTGCGCAGCTCCCAAGCATATTTCAGGCTTGCCGGTGATACTGCTTCAATAGAAATTTGATTAATATACCGCATTTTTCAAATTAATCTGAAATCCCGTACTTCACTACCATTTTTTCCAGTTCATCCATGGTGAGGGGCTGGGGTATTACAAAATTCTTATTCTCTATGATTTTACGGGCCAGTTCACCGTATTCCTTTGCCTGATTTTCATCGGAATTATACTCGACAACGGTCTTCTTATTGAACTCTGCCTTTTGCACAATGTTATCTCTTGGCACAAAATGTATCATCTGAGTTCCAATGGAGGCTGTAAATTCCTCCAGGAATTCTCTTTCCCGGTCCACCTTACGGCTGTTGCAGATAATACCCCCAAGGCGTACGCCGCTTTGCTTTGCATATTTTAAAAGTCCCTTGCAGATATTATTTGCCGCATAGATTGCCATCATTTCTCCGGAAGCAACAATGTAAACTTCCTGGGCTTTACCGTCTCTGATGGGCATTGCGAAACCTCCGCATACAACGTCGCCTAAAACGTCATAGAAAACGAAGTCCAAATCATCGGTATAGGCACCGTTGGATTCCATCAGGTCGATGGCTGTGATAACACCTCTGCCCGCACAGCCGACGCCGGGCTCGGGACCGCCGGACTCCACGCAGCGGATGTCATGGTAACCGTTCTTTATAACCTTTTCGTTGGTTACCTTTTCAGCACCCTCCTCACGTAACACATCCATGAGAGTTTCCTGAGGTTTGCCGCCTAAGATAAGACGTGTGGAATCCGCCTTGGGGTCACATCCGTGAATAAAAATTTTCTGGTCATAAAAATGAGCCATTGCAGCAGCCGTATTCTGCTGTGTTGTGGACTTACCGATTCCGCCTTTTCCATAAAACGCAATTTTTCTCATTATTGTTTCCTCCTTCAGATAATTTTTGTTTATAATAAAAAAAGGCATCATATTCATGAAAATGAATACAATAACCTCTTTGTTATTCCAACTGCATATTACCCGTATTACCTGTAACAAATCCCATTACATTTCTTAATGTTTGTCTCTGTTATCCTTTTGCGCATCCCGGTTTCATTCCAGGGCTTTATGTTTTTCACTGATTTTATCTGAAAATTAAGTATAGTGTTACTATATTATCCGACGAACTTATCGTCAATGTAAATATATCCTAAAATATTTTCCGCAATCGACTATTGTTATATAGAACTTTTACATAGCGTTTTTATTTTGTCACATCTAGTTATATTTGTCACAAAAGAAGTGATAGATTAAGGGTAAACAGGAGGCGGAGGCTGCCTAGTGTTTATTTCTAAATTCCTATAAATAAAAAACATGCAAGTAAAGGGTCATGGTTGCTTCCCGTCAAGTAGAAAGTTAAAAAATAAAAATTTAATACTTAACTTGTCTACTAAAAGGGAATATATCATTTATCCCAAATACATGCATGGTTTTTAAATTTATTCAGGGGAGTATTCCTTGCAACAGCCCCTTCTATCGAAAGCTCAGATATTTAACAGCACTGCACTATAATTTCATGTTTCGTTTCTATTTAACGGAAGCTTAGTTCCAGATAATTTTCCCGGTCTCCTGGGTATCATAGCAGCCAAGGAGCTGTAAATCCATCTTAAATTCATCCGATGCCAGTATCTCCATAATCCTTTTATAGGGCTGTTTATCGGCATCTACCAGCCGCATGACCAGATCATAGCACTCCGTCTGGAGGGGAATGAAATCAATCCCTGCCACATTCATAAGGCCTGTTTCACTTCCGATACCAAGGTCGGCCTCTTTGTGGGAAACCAGGCTGGCAACCGCAAGGTGGGATTTACATTCATGATGGTACCCTTCGATATAGTCACCGATTATTCCCATGAGCCGCAGTTTTTCATCCAGGAGCACCCTGGTACCGCTGCCTCTTTCCCGGTTTACAATCGTAATATCCCTTCGCTTTAAATCGGACCATCCGGTAATTCCCTTGGGGTTATTCTTCTGCACATAAAAGCCCTGCCTTCTCTTCCCGATTCTTATGGTCAAGGCCGGTATACCAGGCATCATCTTTTTAATATAAGAAGCATTATATTCATCCAGATCGCCGTCCCAAAGATGGGCGGTAGCAATATTGACACGTCCCTGGTACAGTGCATAGATGCCATTATAGCTGGCAAGATAAGAGCGGTAAAGCTGCATGGTATCGGAATATGCTCCCAGATGGTTTGCCAGAATATCCAGGGATATATCCTGTCCGCAGATGATAAATTCATTGCCTCTGATATTTTCATCTACAGCCTGGTAGGTATTCTGCTTTTTTACCGCCTTGGGCAGTGCTGCAGCACTGGGGATATCCCTCATAACTGACACAGTCTTTTGGGACGTTCCTTTCAGATAAGTGTTCACTTCATTTCTGGTAACCCTTACCTGCTTTCCGACCTTTGACGAATTCAAATCTCCCCGTTTTATCAACTCATAGACAGTATTTCTGGATATTTTTAAGATATCGGCAACTTCCTGGGCACTAAGTAAATCATTCTCCATAAGCTTTCCTCCGTTTATATCACGTTCTGAAACACAATGGGTTAAATTGTTTGTCATTTCCGATATTTTTCAGACAATTAACGTTTATAACTGTTTTATTATGTTTTGTATCAATTATCCTTAATAGAAATTTTGTTTATCGTATCATACTATACTGCCTGTGACAAGGTTATTTTAATACATTCCCCAAAGGATTTCCTTCACTTTTCGGAAGATAATTATTGCTTATCCAAAGAATACCAATCAATTCTCAGAAGAAATTTATTGCTTTTCCAAAGGATAATTTATTGCTTTTCCATAAGATATTCATCACTTCTCAGGAAGATAATTATTGCTTTTTCAAATGATACTCTTCACTTCTCAGGAAGACATTTATTGCTTTTCCTAAAGATACTCACCACTTCTCAGGAAGATATTTATTGCTTTTTCAAAAGATACTCATCACTTCTCCGGAAGATAATTCTGTATGATTATCTGCAGGCTGCGGCTTCCGTTATATTCATTTACAGAAGGATAGTAGGTTAATGAAAGCTTAAGCTTATTTTCTCTGTTTTGGAAAGCCCTGTCCACCTCATTCTGGCCGTAGGCATCATAAAGCGCCTCAAGAAAGCCCTCCGTATCACCAAAATACAGGGCATCCATTTCCTTGCCATACTGATTTCTTACCAAAAGCTTTATGACATTTTTGTTCTTTCCAATGACTGCAAGCTTTAGTACCTTCAGGCTTCTGTCTGCAAACAGGGGCTTTTCATTTCCTTTTCCAAAGGGTTCCAGGATTTTAATTTCTTCTATCAGCTCCTCTGTAATTAATCCCAGGGGAAGCACTACATCAATTACTACCTTGGGAATCAGGTCTTCTTCCGTCAGCGTGGTATTATTATTTAAGCTGACGCGAAAGGGCTCCACGGATTCGAGTGAAAGAGACATACCGGCAGCCATGGGATGTCCTCCGAATTTCACCAGGTACTTACCGGAAGCGGTAAGCTCTTCGTACATGTTATACTTTTCTATGGACCGTCCGGACCCCTTTACCATCTCATGGGCACTGGTAAGTACAATAGCCGGCTTATTATATTTTTCTCTTATTCTTCCGGCTATGATGCCTGCAAGGCTTTCATGGCAGTCCTGCAAATAGACCACCAATACCCTGTCATCCTTTAGGGCGGAGCTCTCTATCATGGTAACCGCCTTCAAAATGCCTTCTTCCGTCATCTGTTTCCGCAAATCATTTAAGCCTTTCAATTCCTCAGCCCTTTTATCCGCCTCTTCCTTACTCTCCGACAGCAGGAGCCTCAGACCCTTTTTCGCAGTATCAAGCCTTCCTCCCGCATTCAGGCAGGGGCCGATAACAAAGCCCAAATGGTAAGCAGACAGGTTCTCTACGGCAATTCCGTTCTTCTCCATAAGTGCTCTAAGGCCTAGATTCTTTGTCTTTCTAAGAAGTTCAAGCCCTTTCTTTACCAGGATACGGTTTTCCCCTGTAAGCTCCATCACATCACAAACAGTAGCAATTGCAACAACTTCCCGCAAAGGTACCAGCTCTGCCTCTCCTATCTGTCTGCTTTTATAAAGGACTTCCATCAGCTTATACGCTACTGCCGCTCCGCAAAGCTGCTTAAAGGGATAGGAACAGTCCTCCTGCTTTGGGTTTACAACAGCATCTGCTTCGGGCAGCAGGTATCTTTTTTCCTCTTCCATTACAAAAGGAATATCATGATGGTCCGTCACAATAACCGTCATCCCAAGACGTTTTGCCTTCTTTACCTGTTCCAGGGCAGCAATTCCGTTGTCACAGGTTATTATGGTATCTATCCCGGCTTCATAAGCACCGTCAATTATATGCTCATTAATCCCATAGCCATCCTTAATACGGTCGGGAATTTCATAATCCACCCTGGCTCCGCACAGAGTTAATGCCTTATAGAGTATATAGGTAGAAGAGACTCCGTCCACATCATAATCTCCGACAATCCGGATGGGAAGAGAGCTGTCTATCTTATCCTCTAATATTTTGCAGGCTTTCGTCAGATCCTTCATAGTGTAGGGACTGTATGTATTCTGATAGTCAGGATTCAGATAAAGGTCTATGTCCATTTCCTCTGTAAGGCCTCTGTTTACAAGTAGTCTTGCAAGGCATTCACTGATGCCATGTCTTTTCATAATGGCTTCAAAATCTGCCTTTTTATTCCTAAGTACCCACTTTTCCATGGTGTATCCTTTCTGTTAAGCTAAAAAACCGGGAAATGCCTGTACCGGCTGCGAATCAGATTCAGGCAGCCGGACAGGCATTCTTCCGGTTTATATATACATCAAAGAGTCGCTTCCAGTTCCTCTGTTTCCTCAGAAAGGGCTGCCTCTGCCGCCTTTATCATAAGGGCACATTCCACACGTTTTCTTTCCAGCTTACAGCCGATATCATATGCATCATTGATATTGCCATGGAACTTATAGGCATTGGCAGCACAGCCTCCGCTGCAATAGAACTTGGCAAAGCAGTCCTTGCATTTATCCTTGGAATATACATTACAGCCTCTGAATTCTTCCTGCAGCTCTGTCTTCTTAACTCCTTCAAAGACAGTTCCCATCAGGTATTCTTCTTCCCCTACGAACTGATGACAGGGGTATAAATCCCCCCAGGGCGTTACTGCCAGGTATTCCGTTCCTGAGCCGCAGCCGGACAGGCGTTTTGCAACACAGGGTCCTCCGGATAAATCTATCATAAAGTGGAAGAAATTAAAACCATCTCCCTCCTGCCTCTTTTTCAGAATATAAGCTGCCAGCTTATCATATTCTTCATAGATTTTCTCCACATCCTCTTCCTTTATGGCATAGCTTTCTTCGGGAAGTGCTACCACAGGCTCTACGGATATCTGTTTAAAGCCCAGCTCTGCCAGATGCTTCACGTCTTCGGAAAAGTCCAGGTTATTATGGGTAAAGGTCCCTCTTACATAATAATTGTTCTGGTTTCTGCTTTTTGCAAGCTTCTCGAATTTGGGAAGAATGACATCATAGCTGCTCTTTCCGTTTCTTGCAGGGCGCATCAGGTCATTTATTTCCTTCCGTCCGTCAATGCTTAATACCACATTGCCCATTTCCTTGTTGGCAAATTCCATAACCTCATCATTTAACATAATACCATTTGTAGTGAGAGTAAAGCGGAATTTCTTATTATGGATTTTTTCCTGCTCTCTGCCGTATTCCACAAGCCTCTTTACCACATCAAAATTCATTAAGGGCTCACCGCCGAAGAAGTCCACCTCAAGATTCTTCCTGTTACCGGAATTGGCTATGAGGAAATCCAGTGCCTGTTTTCCCACTTCATAGCTCATCAGAGCACGTCTTCCATGGTACTCTCCTTCTTCCGCAAAGCAATACTTGCAGGCAAGGTTACAGTCATGGGCTATGTGAAGGCACAATGCCTTTACTACGGTTGAGCGGGATTTAAACTCCGATATGTAATTCTCGTAAATATCCTCTGTAAAAAGAGCTCCTTCCGTTATCAGCTCCTCCACCTCGCTTACTGCTTCTCTCACCGCAGCTGCTACCGCGCCTTCCTGTTTGCCGTATTCTTCAAACAGGCTGGCATATTCCTTTTTTTCATACTTTAACGTTAATGTATTGATGATGGTTTCTTTTTCTTGTTCTGAAACCATATGCTTTCCATCTATTTTAATTTCTTTATACAGCTCTATAATGTCATAGATTAAATCATCTACCACATGAATCATGCCGCTGTTAACGTCCAGCACGATATTATATCCGTTGTTTTTATACTGATGAACCAATTTTTCCTCCTTCTATGTGCAATTCCATACACAAGGAATAAGCAGCGGCCATAAGACGCTGCTTAGTTTCTATTTATGCCTTTTTGCAAGTTAACTTACGAACGGCATGGCAGTTAGTGTGAAATATAAAACATTACACACCCTGATTTATGGCAGTGCCACATCTGAATACAGATGCGGCATGCAATGTAATCCGGTTTGCAGAATTGCTTATAAATATTTATAAGCAATTTTTCATTACTATGTATATTATACTTGCGTATAATTACTGATTCTCACAGCTCTGGTTTCCTACTGTGCAGGATGTCTTACATGCTGACTGGCAGGAAGTCTGGCACTCGCCGCAGCCGCCCTTTTTCATGGATTCTTTCAGGTTTCTTGTATTTAAAGTCTTAATACGTTTCATGATGTTCCTCCTTCTTATTCCTTGATATTTTATCATGTCAATATCCGCATATATTATATCATATCCAAATGAAGATGAAAAGATTTTTTTTACTGCAGGCTTGCCTGCAGTACTGCTTAAATGAAAAGACGGAATTTTCTCAGGATAACATACCGCCCAGCATTCCCCCGAATATACAGAGCAGCATTACGGTAAAGACCCTGGATGCCTCCATTCCCATTACGGAACCGGTAAGAACGGATATGAGAAACAGTATTACAAAATACAAGGCTCCGATTAACAGCCCCCAGAGAAACCTTTTCTGGGAAGCACTTTTACCAAACAGGAAGCCTCCTAAAAAGGTTGATAAAATATACGTGACAGTAATACCGCCGCTTAAAATCTTATTCGAAACATCCATTTTCAGCATTAGTACGGACAGCAATAACAGCATAAGCCCTGTTACGACATAAGATAATAACAGATTCTTTAATATTACGGTAACCCTGGAATTCCGGTGAAGTACTTTGTCCATGAAACACCTCCGATTGCTTTATACAGTAATATATTAAGTTTTTCCTTTGTATATGCTTAAGACTGCTAAATTTAAGGTTGTAAAGTTAGGGCAAAAAGGTTAAAATGCTTGTATTGACAGATATGTTGAAAAAGCATTCAACTTTAGTTGTATGTAGAAAGGTGGTTCTTATGAATTATATTGATTTGCATGTACATTCCAATGCCTCAGACGGTACCTTGTCGCCCGCAGAGGTTGTTGAGCTTGCAGCTTCCCTGTCCCTTTCTGCCATTGCTTTGACTGATCATGATACCTTATCCGGAATCGAGGAAGCCCAGGCAGCCGCTCTGGTAATGTCCAGCTCTGCAAACCCATTAAGGGTTATCCCGGGTGCAGAAATTTCTGTAGCCTACAACAATAGAGATGTTCATGTGCTGGGTCTATTTCTTGATACCGAAAACAGCCTCTTAAAGGAAGCTCTCCATACCGCCATCCTGAAACGGGATGAACGGAATGAAAAGATGACCGCCAATCTGCGCAGCGCAGGAATTGATATTACCGTAGAAAAATTAAAGGCTTCGGAAGGAGAAGCCGTTCTTACAAGAGCACATTTCGCCAAATATATGGTGGAACACAGATATACCAAGACAACCAAGGAAGCCTTCGACAAATATTTAAACGATTCCTCTCCCTATTATGTTCCAAGGGATTATCTTTCCCCCGAAAAGGCTATCTCCCTTATCCATCAGGCAGGAGGCCTTGCCGTTCTCGCCCATCCTCTTCTTTATAAATACAATCTGGAACAGCTGGATGAGATGATTGCCCTCTTTGCAGAATATGGCCTGGACGGCATTGAAGCAATCTATTCTATGAATACCGGCTTTGATGAGGGTATTGTCAGAAGGTTTGCCGGCCGTTATAATCTTGTCATAACCGGCGGCTCCGATTTCCATGGTAATAACAAGCCGGATATTGCTCTAGGCTCCGGAAAAGGCAATCTGCAAATACCGGAAGCCCTTTTAGAGCCTTTGGAAAACCGCTTAAAAACAAGGCCCCTGTAATCACAGGGACCTTTTATATTTCTCTTGTTTTTTGCTGTTTTATTCTTTTGTCTCTTTAATTCCTTTGTCTTTTATTCCTTTGTCTCTTTTGCCGTTATTGCGGACTGAGGCTTTTCAACCTCTGCAATGGCAGTTTTTCTCATGGGGATACGGCAGTTTTTGTTGTTACCGAACTCAACAATAACAACATCCTCCATTACGTCAATGACAACTCCGTAAAAACCGCCGGAAGTCAGAACACTGTCACCATTTTCTAACGTAGAAATCATTGCATCCATTTTCTTTTGCTGCTTTTTCTGGGGACGGATTGCCATAAAGTAAAAGATACCTACCATAACTACAATCCACATAATCAAGGTAGCTAAAGGCATAGCTCCCTGAGCGCCTCCTGTTAAAATTCCAAATTGCATATTGTTCCTCCTACAAAATAATTATTCTTATTTTTATTCCTCGCCTTGGGCAAAGCCATCCAGCTTGTTCTTCTTGTATTCCGCATACCTTTGTTCTTCAATGGCACCGCGGATTTCTTCCATCATATTATTATAAAAATAAAGATTATGGGTTACCATAAGCCTTAATCCCAGCATTTCCTTTGCCTTTAGCAGGTGTCTGATGTATGCTCTGCTGTAGTGCCTGCATACAGGACAGCCGCATCCCTCTTCAATAGGGGCGGAATCCAATTCATACTTTGCATTCAACAGATTCATTTTACCATGATTGGTATAGGCGTGTCCATGCCTTCCGTTTCTGGCCGGGTAAACACAGTCAAAAAAGTCAACACCTCTTTCAACGGACTCCAGTATATTCTCCGGTGTTCCCACTCCCATCAGGTAAGTTGGCTTTTCCAAAGGCAGGTAAGGCACTGTCTCCTCTATTATATAATACATTTCCGCATGGCTTTCGCCTACTGCCAGCCCTCCTAATGCATATCCATTCAAATCCAGCTCCGATATCCTCTTGGCATGCTCGATGCGGATATCCCTATAGGTACCGCCCTGGTTAATACCAAAGAGCATCTGGTTCTTATTAATAGTATCATCAAGGGTATTCAGCCTGTTAAGCTCTTCCCTGCAGCGGATAAGCCATCTGGTTGTCCTGTCCACAGAATCCTGCATATAGCTTCTTTCTGCCGGATGGGGCGGGCATTCGTCAAATGCCATGGCAATGGTGGAAGCGAGATTAGACTGTATCTTCATGCTCTCTTCCGGTCCCATAAAGATCTTTCTGCCGTCCACATGAGAGTTGAAATAAACTCCTTCTTCCTTAATCTTTCTAAGTCCGGCCAGAGAAAATACCTGAAACCCGCCGGAATCCGTCAGTATGGGTTTGTCCCATACCATAAATTTATGAAGTCCTCCGAGTTTTTTTATAACCTCATCCCCCGGTCTGACATGAAGATGGTAGGTATTGGATAATTCCACCTGGGTTTTCATCTCCTGCAAATCCTGGGTGGACACTGCTCCCTTTATTGCAGCTGTTGTTCCGACATTCATAAAGACCGGGGTCTGTATTGTGCCATGTACGGTGTGAAATTCTCCCCTTTTGGCTCTTCCGTCTTTTGCCAGTAACTTGTACATTGTATTCTCCGTTCTGTTTTTCCTGTAATTCCATTTAAGTAAGAAAAGCCTGCTGTTTCAAAACAGCAGTTAAGGTAACTACTGTACAAGTATACCTGTTACCGCAAGCTTTTTCAACTAAAATTTATAGTATTATTACCAATATTATTGCTTTTTTGCCCCATTTTTGATAATATGTTAAATAATTACATTAGAAAGAAGACCGTTATGTCTATCAGGAATAATCTCAGGGTTACGTTATTCGTATTATCACTCCTGCCAATTATTCTTCTGTCAGTATTATCCTTCCATATGATATCTGACAGGCTTATTTCGGCAGAGAAGGTTAATTTAAAACAAACGGCATCAACCAACAGCCAAGGCCTTAAGGCACTGTTAGAGAGCAGACAAACAGAAGCTCATCTCCTGGCTCAGGAGAGCAGCATCTATGAGTATGCCTCCTTTGCCATGACGAAGTCTGCTTCAAAATCCGGCAGTTCCCTGTATGGCAATGCAATGGAGCTTCTTAACAGACGAAGCAGGACCCTGTCCTATTTTCAGAATATAAAGGTTTTTGATAAAAGCAATTCCGTAATCCTAAGCACTGACCGCTATGACATAAATACAAAATCGCCGGACAACCTCTCCTTAACCTATATGAGAGCAACCGGAAACAATGCAAATGCTGTCAGCGGAATCCTAAAGAAAAAACAGGCAGACGGCTCCTACCATTACTTTATTGAAATAGGCTGTCCCATTAAAGACCGGAACAATCACAAAAAAATTCTTGGGTATCTGGTGGGCACCCTGGACCTCTCAAGTCTTGATACCTACTTAAATTCAATGACCGCCGGCAAGGCCAGCTATACTTTCTGCCTTGATAAATACGGCAACTACATCTTCCATCCCAATAGCAGATATATCGGTACAAATATTAAAGATGACCATTTAAGCCGCCTGGTAACGGATTACTACAGCGGAAAAGCAGAAGAGACCGGAAGCTTTCAGTATACCTTTGAATCCACCGATACTATTTACGGATACAGTATCCTAAAGGATATGGGCTGGGTCCTTGTTATGAAACGGGATACCAGTGCCGTCACCAGTCTGGCAAGAATTATACTATACATATTTATGACAGGTATTGCAGTCTGTTCTTTGGTTATGCTCCTGGCAAGCGATAAAATCGCGACCTTTTATACGGAGCCTATTCTGGAGCTGAAGAACACCCTCCGAACAGCTTCGGAAGGAAATTTAAAAGCCCAGAGCAATATCAAATCACGGAATGAATTCGGAGAGCTTTCAAGAAACTTAAATAAAATGCTGCATATCGTAAGAAACAGCTACAATGAGCTTGCAGCCATGCATGAGGAGCTTATCATCAAGGAAGATCAGCTACGCCAGAATTACAACCACATAGAATATCTTGCCTATCATGATGTGCTTACGGACCTTCCCAATAAAATGGCTTTTATTGAAAGGGTGAACCAGGCCATTTCCGCCTCTCCGGGCTCCAACAGGCTGCACGCCGTTTATTTTGTAGATTTGGATGATTTCAAGACCGTTAACGATACACTGGGCCATGAATATGGTGATAACCTCTTATCCCAGACCGCTGCCCACCTCCTTTCCCTGACTGCCAATGACGATATTCTTGCAAGGGCAGGGGGGGATGAGTTCCTGCTCTTTCGTGAGAACCTGGACAATGAGAAAGAAGCTACGGACTTTGCCGCTGCCATCATAGAGTCCCTAAAAACGCCCTTTCACATTAATGAGGAGGCAATTTATGTTTCCCTCAGCATCGGTATTGCCCTGTACCCCAAAAATGGCCTTACCCATAATTCCCTGATTAAAAATGCCGATATAGCCATGTACAAATCAAAGGATACGGGAAAGAATAAATACACCCTCTTTGATGTGACCATGGAGGAGGAATTAAACCGGAATTCATTAATTACCGAGGTTTTACGCCATGCAATAGCCAATGAGGAAGTCTATGTGGTATACCAGCCCCAGTACAATATCCGCAAGGAAAAGATGACAGGCTTTGAGGCGCTTATGCGTATACGCAATCAAAAGCTGGGGGAGCTGTATCCCCAGGAATTTATCCCCATTGCGGAAGAAAGCGGTATGATAACAGAGCTGGGAGAATGGATATTAAGAGAAGCCTGTCTTTTTAACAAAAAGCTGATTGACAGCGGCTTTGATTCCCTGACTGTTTCCGTGAATATATCCAGTGTGCAGTTAAGCAAGGCAAACTTTATAGAAACCATACAGAACATCCTGGAAGAAACCGGCCTGCCTGCGGGAAATCTGGAATTGGAGGTAACAGAAAGCACCCTTGTATCCTCCTTATCCAATGCCTCGGTACAACTATCCTCCTTACAGGAGCTGGGCATATTGATTTCTCTGGATGACTTTGGTACCGGCTACTCCTCTTTAAATTATCTGACCAATATGCCCATCGATACCCTTAAAATGGACAAGTCCTTTGTCAACAATATCTGCAGCAACGAAAAGGATGCCCGGATTGCTTCCGGTATTATCAATCTTGCCCACAGTATGAAGCTTGAGGTTATTGCGGAAGGTGTTGAAAGAATTGAACAGCTGGAAGTCTTAAGAAAGAACCGATGCGACATTATACAGGGCTACATCTACAGTAAGCCGCTGCTGCCTCACATACTTCTTGAAACCTTAATGCCAGATCCAGCAGATTCAGAGTTTAATGACCCTTCCTCCGAATCCAAAGCATCCTCTGAAACGAGCTATGGAAACTCGGAATCTGTAAATTTATCATAAAATTTTCTTGACAATTGACACAATTTATTATAATATATAAGGGCAGTGCAGAGAGCATGGCCAATATTTAGGGGATTGGTCAAATGGTATGACAAGGGTCTCCAAAACCTTTAGCGGGAGTTCGATTCTCTCATCCCCTGTTGAACACTATCAGAATATGGTAGTGTTTTTTTGTTGGTTTTATCAGTGTTTTCAATGATTGTGGCTATTTTACACTTCATATTAATTTTCACTTCTGCTAAACCGTGCAATCAAACATTCGTTTCCATCACTGTCTATAGAATAAACGCCATATCTGTTATTTGAATCATCTGTGTCTTTTACTATATATTTCATACTACGCCACTTTTTTTCATTAACAAAACGTTTATTTGATTAACCATAATTTTTTTTAGCATCTATCTCATTGTCATAGAAATTGCATCCCCAATAAGTATTATGTAACCCATCATAATATATCATCTCCCAATTATTATTTAATAATACCTTTACACACGCATCTTTAAATGTTTCTGCTTCGATTGATCCTAAGTATTGCGCTGCACCTCTATCTCTATCTATAGCAAATCCCTCTATCCATACGTTATAAAACATAATATTTTTCCTTCCTCAGTGTCTATTCATGATTCATCTTATAATTCTTCGATATCCATTATATATGAACACTGGAACTCCGTGTTTTTACCATCTACATCTAAAACGATAGAATCATCTTCTTCAACATATTTTCCTAACTCCATAAATAAAAATCCACCTTCAATTTATTACCATCAAGATCTGTAATTCTAACCTTGTCACCTAATGCATAGTATCTTCCATTGGACAATACCTTATCTGATTTAGAATTTTGCAATGTTATCTTATCTGCAACAACTTAAACTAATTGGCCATATTTATTTGTAAATCCCCAATACACTCTACTCCCATAACCAATATATACAGTAACATTAGAAAGCCTTTTCCCTGATAAGTCACCACCAGCAATACATGCCATCCTTACGTTGAGAAATTCCAGAACCAAGTTCTTTCCCTTTTAAGTCTTTACCCATATATAATCTCCTGATTTAGTGTTATTCTTATCATTCTATGGGCTAAAACACCACAAGTATACAGGGATATAATGGTTAATCCTAAGTAACATTTCTAATAGTTAAATATGCTTCTGCGGAACTCTATTCATTGATTTTGTATACTTTCATTTTTCCATTAACTTAATTTTAAACCTTCTAGCTTCAGCAAATCTAAGTCTATATTTAATGGGTATAATTAGATAATCTTCCATTGTTTCAAGCAAGGCATCTAATACATTTGAAATATCCTCTCTTTTATGTTTGTAATTCATTTTCAATAAAATACCTCTTAACAATGTACTAATAAATAATAGCCTTACAACCAAATTAAGCCCTTAACCCGTACTAGGTATATACTCTACCAAAATATAGTCTAAGGACTTAATTAATGTTGTTGTGTATCAAATTAAAATGTGTATCTTATTATTTCATAGGATTAATATTTTATTGTCCTGGCAGAATATAATATTTTATAATTATCATATTCCGGAATTGATAAATTATTATTTATATATCCAGTAGTTAATGGATTTTTCAAAATTGTAGAACCTAAATCAATATTACCATTAAATTTACCAAAATCAACAATGTTAACAATAACATTGTTTTTATAATATACAATGCAAGCATCTAATATTACTCTACTTTGACTTCTATTGTTTATATTTAAATCAACCAAGTTCAGTTTTTCTGAATTACTTATAGCTTGACCTGACGAAAAATCCGTATAATTATGTATAAATTCATAGGGCTCTGTTGCCATAATATCCACTTTATCCTTTTGATTCAAGTAATTATATACTCCCCAAACATCATTAAATCTCAACTTGTAATAACTATATCCTTTTTGGGGTTTTTCGAAATATAAAATCTTACTATCTCCTATAAAGAAGCCATCTCTAATTCCAGTTATTCCTGATATTGATACTAAGTTGTTATTAGAATCGTAAAATGCTAAATCATAGCCAAATGTCATGTCTAATTTACTATTATTGGTCAATACACATATAATTTGGTTTTGTACCTCTCCATACTGTATATTAAGACCATTAACGGCATCTTTAATATTTCGTTTTGAAGGATTAACATCAATTTTCCCAATAATAGTATATTTCCCAAAAGAAGCCATAACTTTTGTAATTCCGACAGAATTGCCCGTTACTTTTCCATCACTATCAACAGTAGCAATCTTATTATTCGCTGTTTCCCAATGTATTTCGGTATCTTTATACTTTTGTGGTAGATAATTGATTACTAAATCAATTTGTTCATCCAATCCTATTGAAACATAACTACGTTTAAAACTTGGCTTATAAACAGATATTCCGCACTTAAATTCTTTTCCATCCACTTTAGCTATAATTTCCGTATATCCTGTTTTTTTAGCTGTTACCAAACCCTTTGAATTAACTGTTGCCCCTTGATTGTTTTGTGAATACCATGTTACTTTTGACTTATTTCCCGTAACCTTAAGTTGAAAGGTATCCCCTATACCTAGATTTACAGACGTTTTGTTCAATTTAACCGTTGCAGCTTGAACCTGTTCCCCTACAGGCGCAAATAAAGATATTACTAGTATTAAACCTAAAGTCAACAATACCCATTTAGACAATTTATTAAAGTTCATTTTATTGCCCTCCATCCTATGTTTGTATATATATTACATTACTGGAAAGGTTTTGTAAACAAATTATGGCTTGTTTATATTCTCTTTATCATTAAAATTCTGTAATTTATCTTTTGATACTGACAAATGCTTAAGCCAATTTTTCGGCTCAGTATTTAGTAAAAATAATAAACATTTATAAAATTTTACTTGCCAATTTTATCGGTTGAGATTAGATTTATCATACAAAGATGGTAACAAGGTTATTACCTTTAACGGAATAAAACACGGTTGCTATTAATGAATATGTGTAAGGATAGGCCATATATAGGCTTATCCTTATTTTTTACTTTATAATATTATATTATAATACTTACATTATTAATATTTACAGAATGTATTAGTTATGATATTATAATGTTAGCATTTTACATATATTTACATTTTATTATTAGAAGGAGGAATGCTTAAAAATATTATATAAAAGGATGCAAATAATTAATTCATTTCAAATGCATAACTCATAATAATAACTAAAATCACATCTATAGAAATTGCACGCTTGTCAAATAAAATTATATATTAAACCTGGAGGTAATCTATGAATAAAAAAAGAAAAGTAACATTGAAATACTTGGCCCCATTTATGGTAATTTTATTATTTATATGTCAAATTGCCTATGCTTCTGCTGCAACTACTATAAGTAATGGCTATACAAAAAAGTCTATACTCAATAAAACATGTTATATTTATCAAACTGATTCATCAAAGGAAAGTGTAGACCTGTCTGTTTATACAACGTAAGCGATCTAAAACCAGGTGCTTCTAAAAGAAAAAGAGACTGACTATAATTATTAGCCAATCTCCAACATTTACTTTCCGCACTCTGCCTGTACAGCTTCTGACCATGGCATCAATTGTTCCAG
>JAEYPZ010000015.1:0-10268 GCA_023410275.1 Bacillota bacterium | reverse complement strand
TTATCCAATGGAATCACTCCTTTCACTGAAAATTTTGGTAGCTATCTTTGAGACTCAATGGTTTTTAGCGTATGCCACATACAGGTAAATTCCAACATAAGTTCCGGGATTATATACGTTGAGTGGGATGTTAAGAAGCTTAATTCTTGCTTTTGTAAATGTTTTATATAAATGCAATTTGGGATCTTTTGACTTAGTTGAGTATAAAATATAATTTACTTTTATTACATTTTATCCGTAGGTAATCAGAGCCAAAATGGTACCAATCGATGGTATTAAATATAAATTATTGGACTCAACTAACGGCACTTGTGTTAAAACAACCCTAAGGTAAGTATATGCAGAAGATGTCCTATAAGTGACGAAGACGTTTTACAGGGGTTGTTTTCTTTATAGATTGATGATCTAAATGATGACTATTCATGGGCTTCAGAAGGGAATATTTTATAAGCCTTAGGTAGTTTTCCGCCCCTCTGTCTCAACCATCTCATGGTAAAATTTACTGATTGTAATTGGTTCTGTTCCGGTTGTCCGAATCAAATCTGCTGGAATTTATTTTTGGTCACCGCTTGTTGAAGAAGAGTAAATTAATAGATTATAATGCATTTGAAGATAATTTTAGATTGTCTTATTAATACTTAAAAGCACAAAAAAGAGAAGCTCAAATTGAACCTCTCTAGCTGAATCACCTATCTAATTTAACAATATTGCAGGTATCATTACATTATTATTTTGTCAATGGAGTATCTGCTATTTCACTATACCAAAACACCTCCATGATAAAAACATTCATAAACTTTAATATTCTGGCAGTAAATTTCCTCGTAGCCCTGGAACCACTCCATATCCCCAATTACCCTAGTTTTATATGTATACTCTCCAGATTGATAAAATTCCGGACCTCTATAAGGTAACTCTTTTGTTGCTGATCCTAATACTTCTTTTAAGAAATCACCGCTAAATCTCTCGTCTAAGTTTCTTCCAAAATAGTTCATTGAAAATATTGCTTTCCCTTTTTTCCAGATAGCTTCCTCTCCGGAAAACTTTTCCCCACCTAACCACGTATCATAATATTGGTAATCGCCTTTTGTGTATGAATAATCGTTTGAACCAGACCTTGATGCCGCACAAGGTTCGGCATGGCCCGCGTAAGTGTTTTTGATTGCCTCTAATTTAAAATCTATTAGTTGGTCTATATCATTATCATAGGTGATTTCTATAGATTTGCTGCATTGATTGTCTTTGACAAGATAATCTACCGTTATATGAAATAATTCACTTAATTGAATTAGATTCATTATGTCCGGGTATACCATGCCACTCTCCCATTTTGTGACTGCCTGGCGAGATACATTTAATTTTTCGGCTAATTCTTCCTGGGTGATGCCCTTAGATTTTCGAATAATCTGTAATTTGTCTGAGAATGTCATTTTGTTGATCCTCCATTTCTATGATAACTTTCTTCTACAGAATATCATGGGAAGTGAGTTTTAGAAAGCATTCGGTGGTTGCATGAAAGATACTATGGGTTACATTATAGATCATTTAACTGCCTAACCTTCATCAGAATGGCCTTACATGACTTTGTCAATGACTGCTCCGTTCTTGTGAAACTCTATATTTTTCGATTTCTTCTCGATATTCATTAGGTAAGGGAATCAAATGCGTATAATTTTTTTCTTCTAGACCATCTTTATATGGAATATCTCGAAGTTTAATATAACAGTCGATAATTTTTAAATCGTTTTTTTTAATATCAATCGGTGTATTTGTTATCTGAAGAAACGATTTAATGTAAATGTAAAGATCATCAATGATGAGTTTTACTCCTTCCTCTGCTTGATCATCATCTAATCCATATGTGTTTAAGATATTCATCATACACTCACGCATTGCCTCTATATTATAGTATAGCCTCACGGCGGGGTGGGGATGTGTAAGCGTTGAAAAATCATTTATCTGTTTCATATGGTTTGAATCAAAAATCTGAAACTCAATTGTAAGAGAGAGCCAATACAAGATTGTAATTTGTTTGAGAGTAGCTAATATCTCTTCAGACTCAATTTCATTATTTGGGACTAATTTGTGAAACATTAACCCAAATACAAAGTTTGTGCTAAGCCAGTCTGCAATCATCTCATGTTCCTGAGTTTCATAGCTACCATTCCGTGTAGACTCATATTCTTCATACACACTCTCAGAGACATCTATATGTTTTGCCAAAATATGTCCATATTCATGATAAAAGATATGTAGTAATATAATGGTAGCAAATAGATTATTTAAATCTTCTCGGTATGTATCATTCTCAAAATGCTCGAATGCTCCAAATTCTTCAAATTTCGAAAAATACTTCAAATCATCTGCCGTATATCTCTCTGTTATATTCTGAATTTTATAATGTAGATTTAAACAGCCAGGGAAAATATTTATACGATATAAGTTATCTTTTACGTGACAAACATTTGCATTCAATATATCCTCCTTTGGGACTTGTATCTCAATTTGTATTTCTAACTCATTATAATGTACACCACGTAAATCATAAAGAAATTTAATTATTTTTCTATATTTTTCATTTAAATTTTCACTCATATACACTCCTTATAACATACTAAATTATTTTTTCCATAAGCCGATTTTTTTCCTTAGTTTTTACAAAATCGAAGATTGTGGAAAAGGTATTAAATGGGATATAATCTTTTAGAGTTAAAATAGAGCTGTTACATTTTATGCAAATATACTATATTTTTTATTATAAAACAGGCATTCGTATTATTTCTTCAATATTAAAATCCACAACATATATTAATTCTATTCTTTAAAACTACCTTAAAATAGTTTCCTGTAGCTTTGACTTCTCAACTGAAGTGTATTGCCGCTACCTTTATCTGAATTGTTTATATGCTGGATGTACCGGAGCACTTTGTTCCAATGAGTACTTATTTCAATCAAGTACGATGATAATCGCTGGTGGAAATCACGGTATCAGATCTTACGAAAGGGAGGTACAACCTCATGATTTACGTTGGTATTGATATTGCCAAACTTAACCATTTCGCGGCTGCCGTTTCTTCGTGTAAAATCATTCTCAATATTAGAAAGATTTTCCATTGCATCCCAGCGATATTTTCGATAATCTCTCTGGCATGTTTTTACGGACATTTGAAATTTCTCTATTTAAATCTTTTAAATATTCCTGGCATACATCAATATATAAACCAACCTTATAATCTTTATTTTCTGCATATTCAAGCTTTATTGGATTTTTCATCAATTCTGTTAGTAAAATAGAAAACACATTTTTCAATTCACTTTGTCCATTTTCTTCATTGAGACAAACAGCAAGCTCCTCGTCAAACTCAAATACCATATAATCACTTTTCTCTCGTTTTTCTAAATGTACATTAACTGTTTTATTTTCCTGATTCATATATATCCTTTCTTCCGTAAAATGCATCTTTTCCACCTTCAAGGGTATGCATACTTTCCAATGTCCAGTTCATAATATCAGTTTCATCATCAATATTTTTAAGTTCATCATAAAATGCATTTCCAATATAGGTACTATATATTCCATTTTTATGCGTTCTGAGAATGCTCATATACGGTAATGTTGAAACTGCCAAATTTGCATTATGGGTCGCCATAATTACCGTTTTTCTTTGTTTTGCTAAACCTATAATTTTAGGTAATATTGAAGATGTAATATATGAATTCCCCATTCCCAACTCAGGTTCATCTAATAAATAAACATCACAATCCGAATCTAATAGATTCTGCATTAGTAAAATTCCTCTTTCGCCATTAGATGGTTTATAAGTACTTCCGTCATCCAATACTGTTTCTTTAGATATTCCGATAAAATTTGATATTCCATTAATTCCATCTTCATAAGATACTCTAAATTCTGTAATTTTATCTCCCAAAGATTCTGATGTTATTCGTTGACATATTTCATCTAGAACTTGTTTACATTCTTTTAGTTTTTTTATTCCCAAATGAAATTCATCAGTTCTTGACTCTTTGCACAGTATTCGGTACTTTGTTTGAATATGTATATCACCCTTTTCTTCTAACGTTCCCAATAATTTCTTTTCTGTATACTCTTTTTTTTGAAAAGCCTCCATTATCTGTTCAATTGCTTCATATAATACAAAACGATTCATTGCATATTCATAAAATCCTGTAGTACTTGGTCTTGAAACGGTATCAGAACATTTGTCCGCGATTCCTTTTATCTTTTCTATGCTCCAATTTACCAACTTAACAGTATTATCTTTTTCCCACGCCTCATTCACTTGGTTTTCAATTCCATCTTGTAACTGCTGTAGTAATGATTCTAATCTATCAATCTCTTCTTCTGACATGTATCTCATAAAATTAATTTTAAAGAAAGAAGACTCCAAAAAATCTTTCATATGTTTAAAATCACTACTTAATTTTCGATCCTTCTTCTCTTCTTCCATTTTCACACAGTCAGTTATTTTCATCTTCTTTTTATTATTGTTATTATCTTTTGTATTCCACCAATTTATGTACTTCGATAAAGAAGTAGCGCTTTTATCTTGCCACTCATATATTTCTTGAAACTGCTGATTCATATTATCTATATCAAGTTTTTCTGGGCTTCTTATTACATCATCTGTTCGAAGTAGCTTATTGAAATCTTCATCTTTGGATGTTCCTATGTAGCATTTATAAGCAACTCCATTATCCTCATAGTTGTTTTTTAAAGATGAAATAATTTCTGATTTTCCAGTTCCTTTTTGTCCAAAAATCACATTAACATCTTCGTATATAGGAATTGTTATTCTCACATTTTTGTAAGGTGAAACTTCAATATTATTTTTATTCTTCTTATTAAGCAAAGTGTCAATTATTTGCTTGTCCTTTTTTGCCAATAAACAAAACTGCTCAAATGTTTGAATCGGCAAACGAATATCCGCAAATTTTGAATCCTCATAGCTATTCCAATCTTGAACATCACTTCCGATTATGACACTATAATCAAAATTAGAAAATACCCCTAGGCTTCTATAGTCTGCCGTTTCTTTAAATAATCGAGACTTATCTGTTAATAAATCATTTAGTTCTTTTGTATCTTCATCCGATAGTTTTGGCTCTTTATGAAAATGCGGAATATACAAAGTATCACATTTGTCCAATGTTTCAAAAACAGTCTTTATATCAATCAAAAAATCGTCTGGTTTTTGCTCTCCTATCAATTCTTTTACTTTACTGTTAAATAACGCATGATTTTTCGGATTTGCTATTACTATCAAGTGCCCTCTGTTCGGTTTTCCAGTTTCACTTTTCTTACCTTCTATATCAAGTTCTATTCCAGGCCATATATCACAAATATTGCTGACACTCTCTTTGAACTCTAAATATTGCTCATAATCAAATTGATTATGATTTGTTATTGCTAAAATTTTTACATTAGCTGCTTCTACCTTCTCTGAAAAATATTCTTTTGTAACATTTCTAGTATAGGCATCACCACTCTTAACTTTTTTAGTATGACAATGTAAATCTACCTTCATCCATAGCCTCCCCTTTACTGCAAGTTAATAGTTATCTTTCAATTTTTCACATAATTTGTATAACTTCATTACCCCTTCATTGACAAATCAAGAACATTCATATTTCCCAAATAGTACTGTACTCATTTAATCAGCCTTTTTATCCGTTGCATAATGTGTTCCATCTTCCGCAACCTTCATCTCATCCACCCCAGCTTCATAAGTATAAACCGTTGCCTCTACCTGCTCCTCAAAACTACTCGATCCGCCAACCCCGAAGTACTTCTCAAAGAATACCTTCAACTTATCAATAACACCCTGCTTCTTTACTGCTCTACCACCACCGCCGAATCTTGACACAGGTGGCATAATCTTATCAATATCTGTTCCAGCTATCTTAATCTCTCCATCTCGGAATGCATTCTCAATAAACTTTCTCGTATCTGCTGGTTTCAATTTTTCTTCTGTGATAATTGCTTGCAGATCCTTTTCACGCTGATGTACCACATAATCATGCCATTCTGTCATAAAATCGTCTGCGTCATTGATTCCTGAGATAAAAGTTTCAATTAACTGTTTCTTGCTACGAAGTTCTGGGCTGGCATCGATTGCTTTCTTGATGGTAATTAGTACTTCCTTATCTTCACAATGAGTATCATGATATTTCTTCACTAGCATTAGAATGTAATCAATATTAATTTCAATCTGCTTGATTAATTCGATTTCAAATACAATATCATCAATAATATCAGTACTTTCTCCAGCTTCTCGCTTTCTTTTCCATTCATCACGAAGATCCTGATAGCGTCCTAGATAATCCTGCAAATCACGCTCGGTGAATAATTCCTGCGCTTTGAATTCATCAAAGGATACCAGCAGGTTTCTCATGCGAAGAATAGTACCAAATAATGCAATAAAATCTTTTTGATTCTGCTCTCCAATAATCTGTGGGTCTGACAATGGGAACTTCTCATTCAAGTCTTCCATCAGATCCACATATCCAGGCATTGGTTTACCATCAATGGATTCATACCCATAGTAATAATCCTTGAAGCTCTTCATCAGTACAATTCCACCGGCATTCTTATCACCAAAAAGAGAAATGGCACTGTCCACACGCTTTTGAAGATTGCGGAAACATACAATGTTTCCAAAAGTCTTAATGGAATTCAAGATACGATTGGTTCTGGAAAATGCCTGAATCAATCCATGCATCTTTAAATTCTTATCCACCCATAGGGTATTCATTGTCGTGGCATCGAATCCTGTAAGGAACATATTTACTACAATTAGTACATCCAATTCCTTGTTCTTCATACGAAGGGAAACATCTATATAATAATTCTGGAATTTGTCACTGGACGTATCATAATTCGTATGGAACATCTCATTATAGTCCTTAATTGCAGCTTCCAGAAAATCACGAGAATTCTGATCCAGTGCCGAAGTATTCTCTGAATTCTCCTCATACAAGATTCCGTCCGTCTCCTCTTCATTTGCCCCATAACTAAAGATAGTTGCAATTCGTAGTTTTTTTGCTGGCTGCTCCTTTATCTGCTTTTGAAATTCTTGATAATACAGCTTTGCCATAGGCACAGATGCCACTGCAAAAATGGAATTAAATCCACTGATTCGTTGCTTCTGTTTGATTTCCTCTACTGTACCTCTCTCTGCCGATGCAACTTCTGCAATATTGGTAAGGGAATTATAAATGTATGTCTTATCTCCACGATAGGTCTTCTGATTAAAATGCTCCAGAATATAATTGGTTACAAGGGAAATACGTTGTGGAGCCATCATTGCCTTTTCACGGTTGATATCCCACACCATCTCATCATCAATGGCTTCATCCGTATCCATTGTTTTGATATAATCCACTCGAAATGGAAGAACATTTTTATCATTGATTGCATCCACGATGGTATAAGTATGTAGCTGATCGCCAAACGTCTGTCCTGTGGTTAGGAATTCCATATTCTTTCTTGTAGAACCTGTATTCGTTGGGAATATTGGTGTTCCAGTAAAACCAAAGAGATGGAATTTCTTAAAATTCTTCACGATTGCCGTATGCATATCCCCAAACTGACTGCGGTGACACTCATCAAAAATTATAACAACATGTTTTCCAAACACTTCATGTCCTTGGTATTTCTTAATAAACGAAGCCAGTTTCTGAATGGTCGTAATAATGATATGCGCATTGGGATCTTCCATCTGCTTTTTCAAAATAGATGTAGACGTATTGCTATTGGCAGCACCTTTTTCAAAACGGTCATATTCCTTCATTGTCTGATAATCCAAATCCTTACGGTCTACTACAAACATCACTTTGTCTACATATGGCAGTAATGATGCAAGCCTTGCAGTCTTGAAGGAAGTCAGCGTCTTACCAGAACCTGTGGTATGCCAAATATAACCGCCACCAGCCACACTTCCATATTTCTTATAATTATTAGAAATCTGAATTCTGTTTAAAATACGTTCCGTGGCTGTAATCTGATAAGGGCGCATTACCATAAGCATCTGTTCCGAGGTAAAGATACAATACCTGGTCAAAATATTTAATATGGTATGCTTGGCAAAAAATGTCTTTGTAAAATCTATCAGATCTGGAATCACTCGATTATTTGCATCTGACCAGAAGCACGTAAATTCAAAGCTGTTGCTTGTCTTTCCTTTCTTCGTCTTACCAGAGCCAGCTTCCTTAATCGCATTGAAGCGAGTGCTATTTGAATAATATTTAGTATTTGTTCCATTGGAAATGACAAACATCTGCACATATTCAAATAGTCCACAACCTGCCCAGAAGGAATCTCTCTGGTAACGATCAATCTGATTAAATGCCTCTTGGATAGCAACACCTCTGCGCTTTAATTCAATATGAACCACTGGCAGACCATTGACCAGCACAGTAACGTCATAGCGATTGTCGTACTTGGCACCATCTTCTTTACCTATCACGTACTGATTGATAACCTGTAAAAAGTTATTATGAATATTGCTCTTATCAATTAATTTGATGTTCTTAGACGTTCCATCATCTCGTTTCAATACCTGCACAAAATCTTCTTGGATCTTTCTTGTCTTTTCTACAATATGCTCATTGGGATTTGCCACTGCATTGTAAAAGAACTGTTTCCATTCTGAATCAGAAAACTCATAATTGTTCAGTATCTCCAGTTTATGTCGAAGATTAGTAATCAGATCTTTTTCAGAATGAATCCGCAAATATTCATAGCCCTGCTCACAAAGAAGGCGAATGAATTCTTTTTCCAAGGCTGCTTCGCTCTGGTAGCTGTCAGAACGTGCTTTGACTGGTTCATATTCCGTTACTACTGTATTTTCAGATGTTTGTGCGACGATGTTAAAATATGGCACGGCATTCGCCTCCTTTCTATGAGAGTTCTTTGAATGTTAATAGCTTGTCTCGATAATATTCATATTGTTTTTGTCGGGCTTTGATTTCTGCATGGAGGCCTTTGGTGAGGTCATTACATAAGACATCAAAACGATCAAGTAAATCCACTATATATTCTTGCTTTTCAATAGACGGAACTGGTGCTAATAAATTTTCTATATTACCTACTGCCAACCCCGGCTGTGCACCTTGCGATTTATACTGATTTAAATCCATAGCAGTCAACAAGTAGAATAAAAACCTAGGAACGTATTTTCCTAAAGATTTTACAACGACAGCATGTTCCGTTGCATAAAAATCTCCTACTGCATAATTTATATTTCCACACAATGCACCTTGTCTGCCTATAATTGGGTATTCCCCCTGGTGACTCGATTCAGATACAAATCCTCGAGTTCCGTTTCCACCATAACATTTGTATTGATTCGTTTCGCTTTGAGTTTCAGAAATAAACGTTGCTTTTATCGCTTTTCCTGATTTCATTAAGCAAGTATCACCTAATCTTTCCATAGATGTATTACCATCAAAACAAAGTGCCTGTTCTCTATAATACTCATACTGTTTTTTTCTCGCTGTAAGCTCTGCTGTAAGCTCTGCTGTAAGCTCTGCTGTAAGCTCTGTGAAATTATCCAAAATTCGAACAATTTCACTTTGCACATCAAGGGGGGGAATAGGCAACATAAGTGACTTTACAATATCTGCGTTTAAATTTTGAACAGCACCACCAAAGGAAGCTCTTTTAGCCATTTCTTGTTGAACTGCTGAAGAACTTAAAAGGTAATACATGAAATCGGCAATAAATGTATCATCAAAATCACTTATTGCAAGCCAACCATCATGAATGCAACCATCAATGGATAAAATATACGGACGTCCAAAACTCATAGAATTCGAAAGTATAAAATCCCCTTTTTTCACTTTTCGTGATTTCTCAGCCCCCTCAACAGTGATTTTCTCATTTGCATAAGTAACATATTTACTACTTACTGCAACATCACCAATCTTGATCCAGTTTACACCACTTTCATCAGAAGTTATAAAGCTTTTTATCGGTCTCGGAGATGCCCCACGCAAAATAGTAGCTAACTCCCCGAAAGGTTTATACTCCACCCCATCTGGACAAAGTTCCTGAATCAATTCCTCTATCTTACTCATTCTCCCACCTCGATTTCTTCGATGATGTTTCGAATGGCTTCTCTCAGTTCATCCTCACGCATAACGACTTCTTCAATCTCTGCATTCAGCTTTACGATATCTATCTTTTCACGGGTATCCTCCGCCACTACATACGTCGATACCGAGAGATTGTAATCATTTTCTACCAC
>JAEYPZ010000008.1:0-75570 GCA_023410275.1 Bacillota bacterium | reverse complement strand
CTGCAGAATCTGTGGCCGTCCACATGGTTATTTAAGAAAATACGGAATTTGCAGAATCTGCTTCCGTGAATTAGCATATAAAGGACAAATACCAGGCGTTAAGAAAGCTAGCTGGTAATTAAAAGGAAGGAGGCAAACGACATGACAATGAGCGATCCTATTGCAGATATGCTTACAAGAATCCGCAATGCCAACACTGCAAAACATGATACAGTAGATATACCGGCTTCAAAAATGAAAATAGCAATTGCTGATATCCTTTTAAAAGAGGGTTATATCAGAAAGTATGACATTGAAGAAGTAGACGGTTTTAAGAATATCCATATTACATTAAAATATGGTAAAGATAAAAATGTTAAGATCATTACCGGTCTTAAGAGAATTTCCAAACCCGGACTCCGCGTTTATGCCAACCAGGAAGAGCTTCCTAAGGTTCTTGGAGGACTTGGTGTAGCCATCATTTCCACAAACAAGGGTGTTGTAACAGACAAGGAAGCAAGAAAGTTAAATGTAGGCGGAGAAGTTCTTGCCTTCATTTGGTAGGATGAAGTAATCTAGTAGGATGAAGTCATCCGGTAAGATGAAGTAATCTGGTAATCAGATAAAAACTACCCCCTTTAACCGTTTTGGAAACAAAGCGGAAAGCTGCAAAATAAATATAACACATACTTTATGCCGCTGTTATCCTGTAACAGAATCCGGCAAAAAGTATATAAAATCATAGGAGGTGCGGGCATGTCACGTATAGGAAGAATGCCTATCGCTATACCGGCCGGTGTAACTGTTGATATAGCAGAAAATAATAAAGTGACTGTAAAAGGTCCTAAGGGAACATTGGAAAGAGTGTTACCCTCAGAAATGGATATTAAGGTTGAAGGTACAGAAATCGTTGTTACAAGACCTAGTGATTTAAAGAAGATGAAGTCTTTACACGGCCTTACAAGAACATTGGTTGCCAACATGGTAACAGGTGTTACTGCCGGATATGAGAAAGTACTTGAAATCAATGGTGTTGGTTACAGGGCTGCAAAAGCCGGAAAGGAATTAACATTAACTCTTGGATATTCTCATCCTGTAGTTATGGTTGATCCTGAAGGCCTTGAATCTGTATTAGAGGGACAGAACAAAATTACAGTTAAAGGTATTGATAAAGAAAAAGTCGGACAATACGCTGCTGAAATCAGAGATAAGAGAAGACCTGAACCTTATAAGGGCAAGGGTATTAAATATGCTGATGAAGTTATCAGACGTAAAGTTGGTAAGACTGGTAAGAAATAATTGGAGGTGAAATAAAAATGGTTAGTAAAGAATCGAGATCCAAAGTTCGTGTAAATAAACATAGAAAATTACGTAATCGTTTTTCCGGAACTCCTGAAAGACCGCGTCTTGCTGTGTTTAGAAGTAATACCCATATGTATGCTCAGATTATCGACGATACAGTAGGTAACACTTTAGTATCAGCTTCCACCCTTCAAAAGGACGTAAAAGCTGAACTTGAAAAGACAAATGACGTAGCTGCAGCAGCATATTTAGGAACTGTTATTGCAAAGAAGGCACTTGAAAAAGGTATTAATACTGTTGTCTTTGACAGAGGCGGTTTCATATATCAGGGTAAAGTTAAGGCATTGGCAGAAGCAGCTAGAGAAGCTGGTCTGGAATTCTAAGCGAGGAGGGAAACACATGAAACGTACAATCGTTGATACTGATCAACTGGAGTTAGAAGAAAAAGTAGTATCCATTAAACGTGTTACGAAAGTAGTAAAAGGTGGACGTAACTTCCGCTTTACAGCTTTAGTAGTAGTTGGTGACAAGAACGGCCATGTGGGAGCAGGTCTTGGAAAAGCAACAGAAATTCCGGAAGCTATCCGCAAGGGAATCGAAGATGCCAAGAAGAAGTTAATCTCATTTCCTATTGATGAAAACGGAAGTGTTCCTCATGACTATACAGGAAAATTTGGGGGTGCAACAGTACTCTTAAAGCGTTCACCAGAAGGTACCGGAATTATTGCCGGTGGTCCTGCACGTAACGTTCTTGAGCTTGCCGGATTTAAGAACATTCGTACAAAATCACTTGGTTCCAATAACAAGCAGAACGTGGTTTTGGCAACAATCGAAGGATTAAGTCACTTAAGAACTCCTGAGGAAGTGGCAAAACTTCGCGGAATCACTGTAGAAGAGTTGTTAGGCTAGGAGGTGCCCAGGATGGCAGAGAAATTAAAAGTAACTTTAGTAAAGTCTACAATCAGTTCTATTCCAAAGCATAAGAAGACAGTGGAAGCATTAGGACTTAAGAAGCTCCACAAAACGGTAGAATTACCCGACAATGCATGTGTTAGAGGAATGGTTGATCAGGTTAGACATTTAGTAAAGGTTGAAGAGATATAATTCCGAGAAAAGTAAGGAGGTGTACTAGATGAATTTATCAGAATTGAGACCGGCTGAAGGCTCCAAGCAAAGTGGAAATTTCAGAAGAGGCCGTGGACATGGTTCAGGTAATGGTAAGACTGCAGGTAAAGGACATAAAGGCCAGAAGGCACGTTCCGGCGCACCCAGAGTAGGCTTCGAAGGTGGTCAGACACCTTTTATCAGAACCTTACCTAAGAGAGGTTTTACAAATAGAAATACAAAAGAAATCGTGGCAATCAATGTTGACAGACTGAATGTTTTTGAAGACGGTTCTGTAGTTACAATCGAATCTTTAATGGAATACGGTATTGTAAGGAACCCAAGAGATGGTGTTAAGATCCTAGGAAATGGAGAACTTACTAAGAAGCTTGACGTTAAAGTATCTGCATTCAGCGAATCCGCTGCAGAGAAAATAAAAGCTCTTGGTGGAAATGCTGAGGTGATTTAGGAGATGTTTAAAACAATCCGAAATGCTTTTAAGATTAAAGATATAAGAAATAAGTTAGTGTTTACTTTTATCGCATTAATAATCGTAAGACTTGGCTGTCAGCTCCCTGTGCCTGAAATAAACAGGGAGTATTTCTCCCAATGGGTGACAAGCCAGACTTCTTTAGGTTTCTTTGATACTTTAACTGGTGGTTCTTTTACTCGGATGTCAATACTTGCACTTAATATTACACCTTACATTACCGCATCCATCATTATGCAGCTCCTTACCATAGCGATTCCCAAGCTGGAAGAGCTGCAAAAAGACGGTGAAGACGGAAGAAAGAAAATTGCTGAATTTACACGTTACCTGAATGTTGCTTTATCCCTGATTGAATCCATCGCTATGGCAATCGGATTTGGCAGATCAGGCTTACTCATCGGTGGTATCACTTTCTCTAATGTAGTAATCGTAGTTGCTACCTTAACTGCAGGTTCCACTTTCTTAATGTGGTTAGGTGAAAGAATTACAGAAAAAGGCGTTGGAAATGGTATCTCAATAATCCTTTTAGTTAATATCGTTGCAAAGCTGCCAAGCGACTTTACAAATCTTTTCAGAACATTCGTAACTGGCGCTGCCAGTGTTATCAATGGTATTCTTGGTGCTATAGTAATCCTGTTAGTAACAATATTCGTAATTGCATTTGTAGTTTTATTGCAGAGCGCTCAGAGAAAGATTCCCGTTCAGTATGCAAAAAAGGTACAAGGCAGAAAAATGGTGGGTGGACAATCCTCCCATATTCCTTTAAAAGTAAATACCGCAGGTGTTATTCCGGTAATTTTCGCCGGTTCTATTATGCAGTTCCCTATAGTTGTATCTTCCTTCTTTGGTGTACAGCCGGCAAGAACTCATTTATGGCCTAAGATATTATACTTATTAAATCAGAATAACTGGTGCGATTTTACAAGCTGGGGTGAGTTTAAATATACCCTTGGCTTACTCATTTATATTGTTTTAATCATCTTCTTTGCTTATTTTTATACTTCAATTACCTTCAATCCTCTTGAAGTATCCAATAACATGAAGAAACAGGGAGGCTTTGTACCCGGTATTCGTCCCGGAAAGCCTACAACAGAATACCTCACAAAAGTAGTGAATAACGTAATTTTAATCGGTGCTATCGGCTTGACCTTAGTATCTGTTGTTCCTGTTTTCTTTGCAGGAGCATTTAATGCACAGGTATCTTTTGGCGGTACATCCATTATCATTATCGTTGGTGTAGTTCTGGAGACTATGAAGCAGATTGAGTCCCAGATGTTAGTACGTCATTACAAAGGATTCTTAAATGATTAATAAAATATAGAAAAACTGCAGGCGGGGCACAGCCCCGCCATTTGCGGATTTCTCAAAGAAGGGAGTAACACAATGAAAATCATTATGTTAGGCGCACCAGGCGCAGGCAAAGGAACACAGGCTAAAAGAATAGCAGAAAAGTTCGCAATCCCCCACATTTCAACAGGTGATATTTTTAGAGCTAATATCAAGAATGGTACAGAGTTAGGCAAAAAGGCAAAGGGCTATATGGATCAGGGTCTTTTAGTTCCGGATGAGCTGGTCGTTGACCTTGTAGTTGACAGAATAAAGCAGGATGACTGTGAAAGAGGCTATATACTGGATGGTTTCCCCAGAACAATACCTCAGGCAGAAGCATTGGATGCCGCTCTTTCAGCAATTGGTGAAAAGGTTGATTATGCTGTTAATGTAGAGGTACCCGACAGTGATATCGTAGATAGAATGTCAGGAAGAAGAGCCTGCCTGAACTGCGGCGCTACTTATCATATTGTAAATATCCCTACTAAGGTAGAAGGAATCTGTGATGTATGCGGCAGCGAAATCGTATTGAGAGAAGACGATAAGCCTGAAACAGTGTTAAAGCGCCTGGAAGTATATCATAACCAAACTCAGCCTTTAATTGACTATTACAGCAAACAGGGAATCTTAAAAGAAGTGGACGGAAGAAAGACCATGTCCGATACTTTTGAAGATATCCTGAAAATATTAAACTAATTAAGAGCGCAGATGCAGGGAGAATTTATGTCAGTAACAATTAAATCAGAGAGAGAAATAGAATTCATGCGTGAGGCCGGTAAGATTTTATCTGCCGTACACGAGGAATTAAAAAGGATTATAATGCCGGGGATAACTACCCTGGATATTGACAAAAAGGCACGTGAATTAATCAAAGGCTATGATTGTATTCCATCCTTTCTTAATTATAACGGCTATCCTGCATCTGTCTGTGTTTCCGTAAATGATCAGGTAGTTCATGGAATCCCCTCCAAGGGAAGAATATTACGAGATGGAGATATTGTAAGCTTGGATGCAGGTGTGATATATAAAGGATATCATTCAGATGCGGCAAGAACCTGGGCAGTGGGGGAAATTACGGAAGAGGCAGATAAACTTATACAGGTTACAAAGCAAAGTTTTTTTGAGGGTATTAAATATGCAAAAACTGGCAATCATCTAAATGATATATCCTCTGCTATCCAAAACTATGTGGAATCCTTCGGATTCTCCATTGTAAGGGATTTGGTAGGCCATGGTATTGGTACAAAGCTACATGAAGACCCTCAGATTCCAAACTTCGCACAAAAAAGAAGAGGAATAAGATTAGAGGCGGGCATGACTTTAGCGATTGAACCCATGGTAAATGCCGGGCGTCCTGAAGTTTATTGGGAAGATGATGACTGGACAGTCGTAACGGAGGACAGAACCCTGTCTGCCCACTATGAGAACACCATCTTGATTACAGATAGTGAGCCGGAAATCTTATCCTTATAAAATACAGTTAAAGGCGGAACAGTCGAACGTGGAGTATTTGATAGGCCAGGGCATAGTGGCAGTTGCAGGGCATGACACAGGAAAATGCTATGTCATATACAGAGTAGAACCTGAATATGTATATTTAGTGGATGGCTCTGCACGAACACGAAACAACCCTAAGAAAAAAAACAAAAAGCATATTAAACCAATCGAAGGGGCGGAAAATCTCCTTCCCTGGATGAATGATAATAACATATTAACACGAAATGAAGATATCAAGCGAGCAATAAAAACTTACAGTAGGATAATGAAAGGGGAACTTCCCCTATAGTCTGTTGTATTTCTTCAAATTATGGAGGTGACTTAATGTCAAAATCTGATGTAGTTGAGATCGAAGGAACCGTTGTTGAAAAACTGCCAAATGCCATGTTTCAGGTTGAACTGGAAAATGGACACAAAGTTTTAGCACATATCAGCGGAAAACTACGCATGAATTTTATTAAAATCGTACCTGGTGATAAAGTAACATTAGAACTATCCCCTTATGATTTGACCAAGGGAAGAATTATTTGGAGAGATAAATAAAAATGCTAATTTTTACTTGATTTTCTATCTATCAGATGTTATAATGATAGACGGACTTTTTTTGAAAGGAGTGAATTACTGTGAAAGTAAGGTCATCAGTAAAACCCATCTGCGAAAAGTGTAAGATTATTAAAAGAAAGGGAAGCATCAGAGTAATCTGCGAAAATCCCAGACACAAACAAAGACAAGGCTAATAGTCAGTTAAGGCTGTCCTGTCGGAAGCTTAACTGTTTAATATAATACGTTTGATTTTTAAACGGTATAAATAGTTCTTGCTTTCTGTGTTACAATCTGCATTTTCTGCAATTGTGATATTGTGGGTAAATCATTTGGTTTATCTTGAAATCTTTGGGGTTTCAGCGGATTAACCTTAGGGTTAGTCTGCCACAATTTAAAGCGGCTGAGCAATGAAACACCAGGAAGAGTTGTTCATTGCGAAAAATTATTATTTCATATTAAAATGTTTTAAATCAAGTATCTTAAGGGTATTACCAGCAGGAAGAACCACTTCCGGTATTATCCGTGGCAGCAGGAAGAGGTATGCATTTCACCATATAACAAAGCCGGTACCTGAGGTACCATCGGCTGTTATATGATACTTTCTTTTTTCTCCCAGAAAAACCTTAAAAATTAACGGAGGTGTAATACGCACATGGCTCGTATCAATGGTGTAGATTTACCAAGAGAGAAACGTGTTGAAATCGGTCTTACTTATGTATATGGTATCGGCAGAGTAAGTTCTAACCGTATTTTAAAAGAAGCAAATGTTAATCCTGACACACGCGTTAGAGATTTAACAGACGAAGAAGTTGCCAGAATTCGTGATATTATTGATGCAACTCAGATGGTTGAAGGTGACTTACGCAGAGAAGTAGCTCTTAACATCAAGAGACTTCAGGAAATTGGCTGCTACTGAGGAATTCGTCACAGAAAAGGCCTTCCTGTTCGTGGACAGAAAACTAAGACCAACGCAAGAACCAGAAAAGGTCCTAAGCGTACAGTAGCTAATAAGAAAAAATAATTAAGTTACGGTTATTCCGGGAAATTCGAAGAATTTTGAGTTTGCCGGTGCCGGGCAATGTACTAACAGGCATTGTCTGTGTATAACGGCTTATAACGCCGTGACTGAACGGTCACGAAAAAGGAATTAAAATCCAATAGGAGGGTTTGTTAAATGGCTAAGAAAATAGCAAAAAAAGTGACTAAGAAACGTGTTAAGAAAAACGTTGATCGTGGACAGGCACATATCCAGTCATCTTTTAACAATACAATTGTTACTCTGACAGATGCAGAAGGCAACGCTCTTTCATGGGCCAGCGCCGGCGGCTTAGGCTTTAGAGGTTCCAGAAAGTCTACTCCCTATGCGGCACAGATGGCAGCAGAAACAGCAGCGAAAGCAGCTTTAGTTCATGGTTTAAAATCTGTTGATGTTATGGTTAAGGGTCCCGGATCAGGAAGAGAAGCAGCAATCCGTGCACTTCAGGCTTGCGGCATTGAAGTAACAAGTATCAAGGATGTCACACCGGTTCCTCATAACGGATGTAGACCACCTAAACGCAGAAGAGTCTAATAGGAGGTAAGTAACAATGGCAAGAGATATGGGTCCTGTATTAAAGAAATGTAGAACACTTGGACTGGAACCGGCTTATTTAGGAATTGATAAGAAGTCCAACAGAACTTCTTCCAGAGCTGGTAAAAAAGTAAGTGAATATGGCACACAATTAAGAGAAAAACAGAAGGCTAAGTTTATCTATGGTGTTCTGGAGAAACCTTTCAGAAATAATTTTGATAAAGCTAAGAAAATGAAAATCGGTACAACCGGTGAAAATCTTATGATTCTTCTGGAACTCAGACTGGATAACGTAGTTTTCCGTTTAGGCTTCGGCAGAACCAGAAGTGAAGCAAGACAGATTGTTGATCACAAGCATATTTTAGTAAATGGCAAGAGCATCAACATTCCTTCCTACACAGTAAAAGCTGGAGACGTTATTGAAGTCAAAGAAAAATTCAAGAGCGCACAGAGATATAAAGATGTATTAGAAGTAACAGCTGGAAGAACTGTTCCGGCTTGGCTTGAAGTTGATCATGAAGCTTTAAAAGGTACAGTAAAAGAGCTTCCTTCAAGAGATCAAATTGATGTTCCGGTAAATGAAGTGCTTATCGTCGAGTTGTATTCTAAGTAATCATTAATCGTATCATAATAACCCATAAGGAGGGTCCTATTGTGTTTGATTTTGAGAAACCAAAAATTGAAATTGCAGAAATCTCTGAAGATAAAAAATTTGGACGTTTTGTAGTAGAACCTTTGGAACGAGGATACGGTACAACCTTGGGCAATTCTTTACGCAGAATTATGCTTTCATCCTTACCCGGAGCTGCAGTCAGCCAAGTTAAGATTGAGGGTGTAGTTCATGAATTCAGCGCAATTCCCGGAGTAAAGGAAGACGTAACTGAAATTATAATGAACTTAAAGAGCCTTGCAATCAAAAATACCAGTGAGACAAATGAGCCGAAAACGGCTTACATTGAATTCGAAGGAGAAGGTGTGGTAACAGCAGGAGATATTCAGGCTGATCCCGACATTGAAGTATTAAATCCTGAACTGGTACTTGCAACTCTGAATGGTGGAAGTGACAGCAAACTGTATATGGAAATCACCATAACAAAAGGCAGAGGTTATATCAGTGCAGATAAGAACAAGAATGATGATCTGCCCATTGGTGTAATACCTATTGACTCCATTTACACTCCTGTTGAGCGTGTTAACCTAAGCGTTGAGAATACTCGTGTTGGGCAGATTACTGACTTTGATAAACTTACACTTGATGTATTTACCAATGGAACTTTAGCTCCCGATGAAGCTGTCAGCCTTGCTGCAAAGGTTCTGAGCGAGCACTTGAATTCCTTTATCGATTTATCTGAAAATGCCAAGACAGCTGAAATCATGGTAGAAAAAGAAGATAATGAGAAGGAAAAAGTTCTGGAAATGAATATCGACGAACTGGAGTTATCCGTTCGCTCTTATAATTGTCTTAAGAGAGCCGGAATTAATACGGTAGAAGAATTAACGAACAAAACTTCTGAAGATATGATGAAGGTAAGAAATCTTGGCCGTAAGTCATTAGAGGAAGTACTTGCAAAACTGAAAGAGCTTGGCTTATCACTTAATGTAAGCGATGACTAAATTCAGAAGTTAAAGGAGGGAAAGAAATGGCAGCCTATAGAAAACTTGGAAGAACATCCAGTCAGAGAAAAGCGTTACTGAGAAATCAGGTAACCAGCTTGTTATATCATGGCAAGATCAGGACAACTGAAGCCAAAGCAAAAGAAATCCGTAAAATAGCTGAAAGCATGATTGCTTTAGCTGTGAAGGAAAAAGATAATTTCGAAACAGTTACTGTAAAGGCAAAAGTTGCTCGTAAAGATAAAGAAGGCAAGACCGTTAAAGAAGTTGTAAACGGAAAGAAAGTTACCATTTACGATGAAGTTGAAAAAACTGTCACAAAGGACAGTGCATCCCGTCTTCATGCAAGAAGACAGATGTTAAAGCAGCTTTTTACTGTAAAGGAAGTTCCTACAGAAGCAGCCGGAAGAAAGAGAAATACAAAGACTGTTGATGTAACAGATAAACTTTTCGAAGAAATTGCTCCGAAGTATGTAAACCGTAATGGTGGCTATACAAGAATCGTAAAGATTGGCCAGCGTAAAGGTGATGCTGCAATGGAAGTACTCATTGAATTAGTTTAATTTAAGATTATAATAAATTTGGCAGAAGAACTTATATTTTAAAGTTGCTTCTGCCTTTTTATTGTGATCTGGATTGCATAGCTTTGTCTAGGGGCTGCTGCAAAATGAAGCTTTGCAAAGTATAACTTGCCTCACACGCCGGTTGACCGGCATCTGGCATGATTTTTATGCTATTTTAAAAGCTTTGGCCTAGGATAGTAGCGAAATTCTGCTTTACCTATAATTTCGTCCCTGGTGGCAAAGGTATGCTCCCAGAATCTTGAATCAAAGGAATCATTTCTATTATCACCCATTAAGAAGTAAGAATTCTTGGGAACGGTATAGGGACCGTAATCTCCTACAGGAGTTTCCCTTAGATAATCCTCTTTTAAAGGAGTCTTACTGTCGTTGATATAAACCTTACCGTCTTTTATTTTAACGGTTTCTCCGGGAAGTCCGATAATACGTTTCAGGTATTTCTGGCTTTCATCATCGGGGAAATTAAATACGATAATGTCACCGCGCTGCGGTTCGTGAAAATGATAGCTAAGCCTTGATGCAATAATCCGGTCGCCGATCATAATGGTATTCTCCATGGAACCGGTGGGTACTTCTGCACTTACTATAATATAGTGATTTAAAACAAAAGAAATCACTAAAGCCAGCAGTATGAGCTTTATCCAGCTGAATATCTCTTTCTTAGCCGAGAAAGTTTCCTGTTTTTCTTTGGAGGAACCTGATTCCTGAGATTCTGCAATTGGTTCATTAGGTTCATTCATCCTATTTTCTGCCATGATTAATCCCCTTTTTCGATTTTAAGTATATGAAATCCTATAGCTTATTAAAGCTATTTTACCATAGAAAGAAGCAGGTAACAAGAAACAAAGGAAAATAATCTTATGAATAGGATAAATTTAACAAAAACTCGGTTATAGAAGCACTAGTGAAAAATACGTTGCATTTATGGAGATAATATTTTAAAATGTAAAAAGTATTGACAATAGTAATGTCAGCTTATCGTACTTCACTTTCTATTTAAGCAGTTTCGTAAGTAAACTTGCGAAATGCATGGAGGTTAATATGGAAATGGTAAAAGCAGAAGGTTTGGTATTTGAATATATCAGGCGGAATGATGAAGGTGAAATAGAATCCATCAATCGTGCAGTAGATAATGTGGATTTAGGGATAAAAAAGGGTGATTTTGTTGCAATATTGGGACATAATGGTTCCGGTAAGTCAACACTTGCCAAGCACATCAATGCAATATTAACTCCTACGGAAGGCACCATTTGGGTAGGAGGTATCAATACCAGAGAAGAAGAGCATATATGGGATATCAGACAGAATGCTGGAATGGTATTTCAAAATCCGGACAACCAGATAATTGGGACTGTAGTGGAAGAAGATGTGGGCTTTGGTGCGGAAAACCTTGGTGTACCCACGGAAGAAATCTGGGAAAGGGTGGAGAAGAGCTTAAAGGCAGTCGGAATGTTAGAATATCGGAAGCATTCTCCCAATAAGCTTTCCGGCGGACAGAAGCAGAGGGTTGCCATAGCAGGAATTATGGCCATGAAGCCTCAATGCATTGTACTGGATGAACCAACTGCCATGCTTGATCCCATGGGACGTAAAGAAGTCATTGAAACTGTACGGGAATTAAATAAGAAGGAAAAGGTAACGGTCATCCTGATAACACATTACATGGAAGAGGTTATTAATGCCGATAAAGTCATTGTAATGGATAGTGGCAAAGTAGTAATGGAAGGAACACCAAGGGAAATTTTTAAGGAAGTGGAAGAACTTAAAAAATACCGTTTGGATGTACCTCAGGTAACTGAGCTAAGTTATGAATTAAGGCAGAGCGGCCTGATGATACCGGAAGGGATATTGACAGTGGATGAGCTTGTTAAGGCCATATGCGCACTGAAGGAAGGCAGTCCGGCTTTATAGTAGAATGATCAAAAGCTTTCGGAACAGAATTTCCGATAGGATGATATCATTGTTCAGGCTATTTATAGCGAATGAACGAAAGGTAAAGAAGGACAGTATCCATTCGTTGTATTAAGGGTATCTTAGGAGTATAGAAAAGAGGTAGTTATGCCAATTATAATAGATAAGTTACAATATGTATACAGCCCTCAGACAGCTTATGAGAAGCATGCACTAAGGGATATCAATCTGGTTATTAATGACGGGGAATTTATAGGATTAATTGGGCATACAGGATCCGGTAAATCTACGTTGATACAGCACTTAAATGGGCTGCTCCGTGCAACCGGCGGCAAAATATATTTTAACGGACAGGATATCTATGAGAAAGATTTCAGCATGAAATCTTTAAGAAGCAAAGTAGGTCTTGTTTTTCAGTACCCGGAACATCAGCTTTTTGAAACAACTGTGTACAAGGATGTGAGTTTTGGACCCAAAAACCTTGGTCTGGATCAGCTGGAGATAGATGTAAGAACCTATGAAGCCATTAAGATGGTAGGACTTGGGGAGGATATGATTGATGCCTCACCCTTTGAGCTTTCCGGCGGTCAAAAAAGAAGAGTTGCCATAGCAGGTGTCCTGGCTATGAAGCCGGAGGTTCTGATTCTGGACGAGCCCACTGCCGGCCTTGACCCAAAAGGCAGGGATGAGATATTGGAGCAGATAAATAAGCTTCACAAGGAAAGCGGAATAACTATTATACTGGTATCCCACAGTATGGAAGATGTGGCGAAATATGCTGATAAGCTGGTGGTTATGAATAAGGGAAGTGTTGTTTTCCATGACACACCCCATAAGGTATTTGAGCATTATAAGGAGCTTGAGGAAATGGGACTTGCAGCACCTCAGGTAACCTACGTAATGCATGAATTAAAATCAAGGGGAATACCCGTTAGAACAGATGCAACTACAGTGGAAGAGGCAAAAGAAGAAATCCTGAAGGGTTTAAAAAGCTAATATTTTGGCATTTTCTCAGGTATACTTGCGAAATGCATGGAGGTTAAAATGATTCGTGACATAACAATCGGACAATATTACCCGGCAGAATCACTGATCCATAAGCTGGACCCAAGAGTGAAGTTAGTGGGAACTATTGTTTATATCATCGCACTGTTTGTAATAGATTCCTATATAGGCTATCTGCTGGCAGCAGCAGCCCTTTTAGCTGTAATAAAGCTGTCCAGGGTGCCGATGAAGTTCATAGTAAGAGGATTAAAGCCAATTATTGCAATATTACTGTTTACACTGGTCTTTAACCTGTTTTTTACTCAGGGTGATCCGGTATTTAAGCTTGGAATTATTACGGTAACAAAGCAGGGAATAAAGCTGTGCATTACCATGGCAATCCGCCTTGTACTGCTTATAGTCGGTTCTTCCCTAATGACCTTTACAACAACTCCAAACCATCTTACAGACGGCTTAGAGAGCCTTCTGGGGCCTTTAAAAAAGATAAAAGTCCCTGTTCATGAAATATCCATGATGATGTCCATTGCATTAAGGTTTATTCCCATTCTGATGGAAGAAACGGATAAAATCATGAAAGCCCAGACTGCCAGAGGCGCGGACTTTGAAAGCGGCGGACTGGTAAAAAAGGCAAAGGGGCTTATTCCCTTGCTGGTGCCTTTATTCGTATCAGCCTTTCGCAGGGCTAATGACCTTGCTATGGCTATGGAAGCCAGGTGCTATCGGGGCGGCGAAGGCAGAACTAAAATGAAGCCATTAAAATATAAGGGGATGGATATTACATCCTATTTGGTTTTAATCGTATTTTTTGCGGGAATAATTGTATTGAATCATGTAAATCTGATGTTGTTTTAGAATAAGCTGCGGGAGATAAGGTCAGGAGAATGAAGAGAATAATGCTTGTGGTTGCTTACGACGGTACGAAATACTGCGGCTGGCAGATGCAACCCAACGGAATTACAATTGAAGAAGTCTTAAACCGGACACTTACGGAGCTTTTACAGGAACAGATCATGGTTACGGGAGCAAGCAGAACGGATTCAGGAGTTCATGCACTGGGAAATGTGGCTGTCTTTGACAGCGAGACCAGAATACCGGGCGAAAAGTTATCCTATGCGCTGAATCAAAGGCTTCCTGAGGACATTGTCATAAGAGAATCAAAAGAGGTGGAAGCAGATTTTCACCCCAGGCGCTGTGTCAGCCAAAAAACCTATTGTTACCGGATATTAAATTCCAAATTTCCCATCCCTACGGAAAGACTTTATTCCAATTTTGTATATTATCCTTTGGATGAAAAACGAATGGCAGAAGCGGCAGCCTATTTGATTGGGGAGCATGATTTTAAGAGCTTTTGCTCGGCAGGGTCGCAAGTTATTGATACGACCCGCACCATTTATGACATTAGTGTGGAACGGACCGGCGAAGTAATTACAATCAGGCTTACAGGAAATGGATTCCTGTACAATATGGTGCGGATTATTGCAGGTACATTAATAAAGGCAGGACTGGGAGCTATACCGCCTGTAAAGGTAAAAGAAATATTAGAAAAGAAGGACCGTTCCCATGCAGGACCAAAGGCTCCGGCACAGGGATTAACCTTGGAAAAAATTGAATACAGCAATAAAATCTATTGACACTCCAGGCACCATGTTGTATAATATGGAGATGTGACGTGAGAATACCAGAGCCAAGCCCCGGTAAGGTATTTTAACATATATAACTATGAAAATGATAAATAGATTGAATGAAATAGGAGGTTCTCCAATGAAAAGCTATATGGCAAGCGCATCAACCATTGATAGAAAATGGTATGTGATAGATGCATCAGGACATACTTTAGGACGTCTTTCATCCGAAATTGCTAAAATATTAAGAGGCAAGAACAAGCCTACTTATACACCTTTCATTGACACCGGTGACTATGTTATCGTTGTAAATGCAGACAAGATTAAAGTAACCGGTAAGAAGCTGGATCAGAAAATATACTACAACCACTCCGATTATGTTGGTGGTATGAGAGAAACAACCTTAAGGGAATTAATGGCTAAGAAACCCACTGAAGCTATCAGCCTTGCAGTAAAGGGTATGTTACCTAAGGGACCTTTAGGAAGACAGATGATTACAAAATTACACGTATACGCTGGTCCTGAGCATGATAACGCAGCTCAGAAACCGGAAGTATTAGAAATTAAATATTAATCCAGACTGAAAGGAGGAAAAAACATTGGCTAAAGCAAAATACTACGGAACCGGAAGAAGAAAAAGCAGTATTGCCAGAGTATATTTAGTACCCGGAACTGGTAAAGTGACAATTAATAAAAGAGATATGGATGAGTATTTCGGACTTGAAACTTTAAAGTTAATCGTTCGTCAGCCTCTTACTATAACAGACACAGTAGATAAATTTGATGTCCTTGTAAACGTTCACGGAGGTGGTTTCACCGGCCAGGCTGGTGCTATCCGTCACGGAATCTCCAGAGCCCTGTTACAGGCTGATCAGGATTACCGTCCTGTATTAAAGAAGGCAGGTTTCTTAACAAGAGATCCTAGAATGAAGGAAAGAAAGAAGTACGGCTTAAAGGCAGCTCGTCGTGCTCCTCAGTTCTCAAAGAGATAGGCTGTGCTGTATTTGGAATCGTGCAAAACCGCATGTTTACTGGCTTCTTGAAGTTGTGGGATGTCGTGAAATGGTGTGGATTTGATATGGTAACTAACAAAAATATTGGATGTTTTAAGTGCTAATAAGTGCTTAGAACATCCTTTTTTTGATATCGTTTTTTGGCAAATTTATAGGAATAAATATATTCTTCATTTTGCTCTCCTTATTTTACAAGTTCCACATGATATGAAACTTGTATTGTGGAATTAGATTTGGTTGATCGCCTTAACCAGCTCTTGTACATCAAAGTGGGTATATACTTTTTCTGTCAGAGACATGGCTCCCGAATGTCCCGCAATCTTTTTAATAATCGTTTGATCAACACCTGCTTCTGCAAGTAAGGAAATGCAGGTATGTCGACAACAGTGTGGAGTCTTTTCAATGTTTAAGTTCGGTCGATTTCTTCTTATCAAATTTATTGCGGTCATATTTGTTGGGGTTACGATCCTTGTACCTTACGATATCTACAAATTCAGAGTAGTTTCTGGTATCAAATCAACGTATTGAGGACTTGGCTATATTGATATTCAGGCAAATGCTAGAAGTGTTCTTCTAGTAGCAAGGCTTAGAGATAAACCCAATATCAGAGTCATGGCACAAGATAGATCAAGTCTGGCACCAGCAGGTGATTCCATTAGATTTGAACTAACAGAAGATAATGGATTTCAATGTATCGGAGCCTATGACATTACGGTAGATGAATTATTAAGTGGACAGGAGGGCAGGGGGAAAAAGAAGTTCGATATAGCGGTTTCTTTTATCACAGAGTATTTCAAGACAGTATCCGAAGTTTCTTCTAATCAGATTGAAGAAGATGCTGCTTTACAAGGAATTAAACGTAATACCTTAATAGCGGCAAAGAAGAAGCTGGGTATTGTAGCAGATAAGTTACATATTTTGCGATAAATAGATTAACAAATATTAATATCTGCCTATTGACAATATAAAATAATTTGATATAATCAACTGTAATAACATAAGAAAAGCAAAGACGGAAAAAGTAATTTATTGGAACCATACAGAGAGAAAAACATTTGGTGAAAGTTTTTCATGAGGGAAAATAAATGAAAACCATTCCAGAGCTGTAATGCTGAATTAAGTAAGTGTTACCGTATGACTGCGTTAAAGTATAGGATTTGTTAGAATCTGAAGTTAAAAGTTAAGGTGGAACCGTGCATTAGAATTTATGCACCCTTAGATTAATGGTAATATGCCATTGATTTAAGGGTGCTTTTCTTATGTTGAAATTTATTAAATGTCGTAAAGGCATATTTTGAAAGGAGAACATAAGAAATGAAAGTTAGTATGAAAGATGGAACGGTAAAAGAGTGTAAATTTGAAGATGAGTTAGGGAAAGAGGCATTTTGGCACACAGCTTCACATGTTCTGGCACAGGCGGTTAAGCGTATTTATCCTACTGCAAAATGTGCAATTGGACCAGCAATTAGAGATGGATTTTATTATGATTTTGAATTTGACTTTATTTTTTCGAATGAACATCTGAAAAAAATAGAAGATGAAATGAAGAAAGTGGTAAAGGAGAATTTGATATTACGAAGATTTGAATTGAGCAGGGATGAAGCAATATCACTGATGTCAGAGAAAAATGAACCGTATAAAATCATATTGATAAATGATTTGCCAATTGGAGAAAAAATCAGTTTCTATGAGCAAGGTGAATATGTTGATTTGTGTGCAGGACCTCATATTTCTAATACAAACCTGATAAAGGCATTTAAATTGACGACAATAGCAGGTGCTTATTGGAGGGGAAATGAACAAAACAAAATGCTCACAAGAATCTATGGTGTGGCATTTCCTAAAAGTAATCTATTAGAAGAGTATCTTGAGTTGCAGGAAGAAATAAAAAGAAGAGATCATAGAAGACTAGGGAAGGATTTGGGTCTATTTACACTATTTGACGAAGGTCCTGGATTCCCGTTTTTTCTTCCAAAAGGAATGATACTAAAGAACTTATTGATAAATTATTGGCGAGAAATTCACGAACGAGAAGGGTATCATGAAATATCTACTCCGATTATTCTCAATCGAGATTTGTGGCAGACATCTGGACATTGGGATTACTATCGCGAAAAAATGTATACTACAGTTATTGATGATATGGATTATGCTATTAAGCCCATGAACTGCCCAGGGGGGATGCTTGTATATAAGCAAAAGCCACATTCATACCGTGAGTTGCCATTAAGAGTAGGGGAACTAGGTTTAGTTCATCGAAATGAAAAATCAGGTACGTTACATGGATTAATGAGAGTACGTTGTTTTACGCAGGATGACGCGCATATTTTTATGACACAGGAGCAAGTCACTGAAGAAATAGTGGGCGTAATTAGTTTAATTGATGAGGTGTATACAAAATTTGGATTTAAATATTCTATGGAATTATCTACTAGACCAGAAAATAGTATTGGCAGTGATGAAGATTGGGAATTAGCAACGGATAGTCTAAAAACAGCATTAGAAGTAACAGAGAAAAAGTATGTAATAAATGAGGGTGATGGAGCATTCTATGGTCCCAAAATTGATTTTCATTTAGAGGATTCCATGGGAAGAACATGGCAGTGTGGAACCATTCAATTGGATTTTCAATTACCACTTAGGTTCGGAGCAGAGTATATAGGTGCTAATGGTGAAAGTCATAGACCTATTATGATTCATAGAACAGTTTTTGGATCGATAGAAAGATTTATTGGAATTTTAATAGAGCATTACGCAGGAAAGTTTCCTCTGTGGCTAGCTCCAGTTCAAGTGAAAATTTTGCCAATTTCCGACCGCTTTATTTCATATGGCAAAGAGGTAATGAATGAACTAAAAGAAATTGGAATTCGTTGTGAAATGGATTTTAGAACCGAGAAAATAGGCTATAAGATCCGTGAAGCACAATTAGATAAAGTTCCATATATGATTGTTGTTGGACAGAAAGAAATGGAAAATAGGGCATTGTCAGTTAGAAAAAAAGATATAGGAGATTTGGGAAGCATTGAAATGAGTGAATTTATCACTATATTGAAAAGTGAAATGGAGGGTTGAAATGAAGGCTACAATTGTATTAATTGCAGATGATGAAGTTGAAAATTATGGAAGAAAATTACTACTTGAAGCTAATCGTATTGGGAAGGTAGGATTTGAAATGACAAGATTACCATTTCATGTATCTTTAAAGCAGCCATTCGTAGTGCCAAGTCTTGAAGAAATGGAAGGTTTTTTTGATAAGTTTGCCAAAGAGGTAAGTCCTATAGAAGTAAAATTTGAGGAATTAGTTGTATACCCTAATAATGCTATCGGTGGAGAGCCATCTGGATGCTTGAGCATTAAAATTAAAAAAACATTAGAACTTGATGGAATACAAAAGAAACTATTTTCTGACTTGGAAAGAAAAATTGGTCCATGTCCAGCACCTTTTGATGATGATTATATTTTTCATATGACAGTAGCTATTGGCAAAGCGTCATATGAAAATTATGAAAGAGCATATGATGTACTCTGCAAAAGTAATTATAGCAGAAGTGTTAAATTTCAAAAAATGGGACTTCTGTATTACGATGATGATAATATATTGCCAGGAACATACTTTTGCTATAAAACGGTTGATTTGAAACAATCAAAGTGAAAATCAACTAAAAAATTAGCCTATTTGGTTTGGTGTGAATATTTGTTGCCAGTATGAGCATACTAAATAATCGTAATTGGAACGATGTTTATGCAAAGATTTAGTTTTGCTTTACACAATCCATACGATTTGGTAATATAATATTATAAGATACTTCGTAGTGAAGTATAACTCCCATGACGCTTGCGATATCAGGTTTGCAAGAAGAGGCGTTAAGCAGGGATTTATTCGGGAAGTCTGCACCCGTACCGGAGAGTCAATGGCGAAAAAGAACGTAGTCTTAAAAGAAAAGTTCCGAAAAGGTCTGAGGTTATTACCTTAGGCCTTTTCTTGATGTATGGTAAAAAAACAAGCGAATATGCTTTTTAAGTACAGGAATATTGGAGAAGAGAAGGTCATGAACGGATAAAAGAACTGTTACAGCAGTATGATGTTTTTAATGAGAACGTGGTACCAGAGGAATTTTTGAAGAGATATAAGAGTAGCAGATGACGAAGTGTTGTAAGTATAATCCATCCCAATAGTAGATTTCTAAAAAAGGCGTTTGAAGTGATAGAATGGCATTCGAATGGTAAGGGATGTTCCTGCAGCCTTCTGGGCGAGGATTCTAACCCTGGACATCTTGAAGAAGATGGATACATAACAATTACAGATACTGTGTATATGAATAGCAGCAATTATATTGATTATTATTTGGCTATATGTCTCAACTGCCAAACACAATATAAAATTGAGGAAAGGGAATATCATTCATTATGGTGGAACAGGATTAAATTAGGACAGAATAAGTCTTAAGACCTTATTAGAGGCTTAGATTGGAGCTTTAAAATGAATGCTGAAATTTTAATTAAATATAAGATGAATTCCGAAGAACTTTTTAATAAATTTGATGAAAAGAAAGCAGTTTTTATTTTTTAAGTTGCATTACACATGTGTTGGATATCAATATGTAATAAAAAATAAAAAGCAGATAGAAAAAATAAATGTACCTCATTGGCATTATTATAATGAATATACAATTGTTGACAATGGTGGTAGATGTGAATCAAAAAGAACCATAAATTCAACAGGCTGGATTTATGATTGTATAGAAGGGAGAGAGTAAACGTGATTTTCCTAAATTTTGAGATTAAGAAAATATGTGCAGGCTGGTTTGATGTAGAATTCATCTCAAATAATAAAAGGGTGGAGATTTCTGCATCTGATGCATGGGGAAACGATTCACCCAAATATTTTCTCCAAATGATTTCTTACTTGTTAGATAAGAAGGTTAATACAAGCTATGTGGTATTTGATGAAGAACCAGGGACATATATGGTATGTATAGAGAAAAATGACTCTGACTATAGTATATCAATCTTGTATTCAGAATTTGATGATGAGCTGAGGACAGAAGCTGGACTTCGCGGAGTATTATCGAAAGAGAAAGTAAAGGAAATAATGCCAATTGACAAAGAAATTTTTGCGGAAAGAGGATTTTCTTTTTTGGCATTTGCAAGGACTGTAGTCAGGAGCTTTGAAGAATATTCCTTGAATCAGTATAAGGAAACATACGAAGAAAATTGGATGAGATTTCCTGGTAAAGAGTTTCAATATCTGAGTGAACAGGTAAAGAAGCTGTTGAGTGGGTTTGATATGACATTCGAAGAGGCATTCAGTAATTTATGTGACAAATATGGAGAAAACTTTAATTGGTCGTCAATAGGATTTTCCAATCAGTATTTTGTGAAAGCGGCTAAAAAAGAAATTAAGCCAGGACATCCATTATATGGGAAAACTATGTATTCTGTGGCAAAGAGTGAATCAAATGATGACGTGATGTTTGTTATGGAAAATGAAAGGTATGCAATTATTCATTTGACATACTGTGGAGATGGGGAGGTAAGATATCCGACATTTTTAGAGTTTGAAAATCTAATAGAGGTTATGAGTTATATTGAAAAAGAGTACGTAGAAAATTATTTATAGAATTAAAGCCTTTTGATATCTATATAAGTATTAGAAAAGGAGTATCCGGGTCATTCGGATTATGGGTGATACTCAAATCTGAACCGTCAATCGCAAGAAAGCGGTAGCCGTTGAAGGTCTTAAGACCCTACAGGGAAATTGTGAATTCATTTAAAAGGAATTCGAATTCAATGGGGAGGATTTTTCTCCGTTGCTTGATGAAGGTATGCAGGGAAGCGGTTGAGATACAATATCCAAAATGTTCTATAAGTTCATGGTTAAGATTCTGGTTCCCGACGGAAAGAATCAGGCTGACAAGTGAATGAAAATCTATTTTATATTTTCGAGAAAAATCCTTATCCGGATTCTTGGCAAAAAACCACGAGGTCAAAGCCATTTGATCATTTCTTATACTCTGTTCTTATAGGTCGTTCATTCTTTAAAGTCTTAACTTAATGATATTGGTTTTGGAACAGCCTCATGTTATAAATAAGATTTATATTAATTATAATCGAGCCAATTATTACGACTATCCCAATCATACTCAAAGTTATCAATAGATACACCAGAATAAGTTAATTCAATTATAAAATACTCATAATTAACAATACACATAAATGAAAATCTATACGTTTCTTCGGAGATTTTATCAAACTTATTGGCATAACACTTCGCTCCTTTTAGAAACTCAAAATCAAAGAATCCTTGGAATTTTATGCTGCTGATTTCTGTAAATGTAATTATGATATTTACGTTATCTATCGTCTCTTGTATAGCATCGCAGTAGGTAACATTATAGAAGAAAAAACGCCCCTTCTTTTTTTCCTCATCTAGCTCAAAGCGAAGTAGATAACTATCGGCAAAATAGTAGTTTGAGAATTCTTCTTTCTCCTTTTTTTTCGATATATGCCTGCCATTGCTATAAATAAAAGCTTTTTTTCTATCTTCTAAAACTTTAATTTCAGTTATATATTCAAAAAGCGCGAGCAATCTTTCATCACTTGAAAAATCATAATCCTTGCCACCTCTAAGAATTTCAACAATTAAGTTTTACTAAGCCCAACGCATCATTCTCAGTCACTGGCCTTGTAAACCTTATTCCTCCTTTGCCTTCATAATTTACTGTATAAGCTTCCCAATATATTACTCCCAGCTCTTTTTGAGCTACTAATGTTGAAGTTCTGGTTTTTGCATTAAGTAAATTGTCGGCGGAATTAATAAACCATGTTAAAATTAAATTATTAACACCAACTGCTACGCCAATTCTGCTGCAAAAACGTCGTCATTAGTAATACATACAAAAGTTGCAATGCATATAATCAATCATAACATTTTATTACATTTTTTTAACGCTATTACTTGATTTATTATGAATTAACTCTATTTTCCTAGTTTAATGAATTAAGTATATTAGCTGTATTAAAATTAAAAGGGAAATAATCTGCTGAATGCGTAAGCAAATTTCTGAATTTAAATTCTTCGCCTTTGTCATGGAATTAATTTAAAGGCTAAAAAACCGCAATTAGAATCAAAAAAATAATTTACAGTATGTTATAATCAAGCTATCTTTCAATGGAGCAGCCGATATGAATTATTCTCAAAGCATACAAAAAACAATTTCATATATAGATGCAAATCTCAGCAATAAGCTCTCTTTGGATGAGCTGGCTGATATAGCGGGATTTTCTAAATATCATTTTCTTAGAATCTTTAAACATGAGACCGGCAGTAGGCTGTCTGAGCATATTCAAAACCGCAGGATGGCTCAGGCTGCAAAATTATTGTTATTTACCCAGCAGAATATACTTGATATTGCACTCACATATCGGTTTGAATCCCAGGAAGCTTTTACAAGGGCATTTAAAAAAGAGTATAATCTTCCGCCGGGGAGATATCGTAAAGCAATGAGTAACTTGATTCATATTAAGGAGGTACCAGATATGGGGAAGAACAATTTAATTCCAGGGTGGATTATTACTGGAACCGTACCAAGCGAATATAGTGTAGATTTTGACCGGGATATTTTTTATAAAGGAACCAGGTCTGTGCGTATAAAAGGGGAGAGTGATAATATAGATGATGAGGATTATATGACTGTAATGCAGCAGTTTAAGGCTAGAGATTATATTGGAAAAAGAATTCGTTTTTCTGCATTTATTAAAACCCTGAATGTGGAGAAATGGTGTGGCCTTTGGATGAGGATTAATAGTACTACGGCAAATATAGTTAAATTTGATAATATGCAGAATCGTCCCATTAAAGGAACCAATGATTGGAATTACTATTCCGTCGTATTAGATATACCTGAGAGCGGCAATATTATTAATATTGGTGTTCTTCTAAATGGAACAGGAACAGTCTGGATGGATCATGTTAATTTTGAAATTGTTGATAAGAACGTTGAGACAACAGATGTGGATCTAAGCAGTGAATTGCCGGAAAAGCCGGTTAATCTTTCATTAGAAGAATCAAATACGGATTTGCTGTAGTAAATAAATTAAAAGGTAGGAAAATGAATAGAATGGAAAAGAAAAAATTATCATGGGAATATGGTTATATACTTGGGATGACTGCTATAATCTGTATCCTTGCTGCCTTGTTAGATAAAATCACTTTGCCGGTTATTATAATAGTATTTTTAATGGACGTTGCCGGTATTATTGTACTTTGGACGAGGCCACTCAGTAAAAAATTATTATATTTGCTTAATGTCCTAAATAGTATAGGTGCCGCATCCTTAGCGTACCTGATTATTACATTATTGATAAATTCCGTGGATAGCTTTGTTACTATGATTTCAATAATAGTAGTAATGGATGTGTTTAGTTTCACAAAAAGAGGGAAAAAAACGCCGAATGCTAGATTAATGAATAATAATAATGCCCTGGCTCGTTTATGTATATGCTTACCTGTAGTAGGGAAACCAGGACTCCAACCAATCATTGGGGTTGGGGATTTGTATTTTTACAGCTCTATAGTACTATTTTCTTTACATATTTTTGGAGTAAATGTATTGGGAAAAATATTTCTGCTGCTTCTTGCAGGCCAATTGGCAAATATCATATTGATTTCAATTATAAAAGACAAAGCCTGGTATAAAGGTTTTCCTGCCACATTATTTCCTGGCATATTTTATCTTATTGTTTTGCTAATAAGTTGATTTTATTTAAAATGTTTGAATAGTAAATTAATTAAGCTTTTTAATTAAGCTAAGTTTTAATCAATGTTATAAATTGATATGCTTCATATAAATAATTAGTATAAATAAATACTGCAATCTGGCATATATAAAAATACTATAATTTAGTACATTCTTGTAATAAAGAACCAACTGTATTAAAATACTACATTTTTAGTTCCGAAATTTTATGAGGTTGATTTGCTGAAATTATGGTGCTGGGATTTAATGTTAAATTTAAAGACATTGATTATTTAAATATGTAGGGAGGTAAAGCGGCATGAGAATAGAAACAAATTATGTAATAATTCGAGATTTTGAGAGGAAAGACGCAGAAAATCTTTATAGAACTGTCAGAGAAAAGAATGTTCTTCGTTTCATGCCTGATGGGGCAGAAATAGGTGATTCACCACAAGCCTATTTTGGATATATTGATTGGCACCAAAATAAAAAAGATTCAACAAATATTTATGAAAATAAAAGATATGTAATCGCATTACCTGGTACGGATGAGATGATAGGAATGGTTGGCATGGGGTTGGAAGATACATTAAATGAGGTTGAAGTTGCATACTTTATGTCAGAGAATTATCAGAGAAAGGGATACACGGAAGAAGCAGTAAATGCTTTAGTCAATTGGTGCTTTCGTGTATCAGATTTAAAATATCTTATCTTGACTATTGATTGTGCCAATACACCTTCTTGCCATCTTGCAGAGAAATGTGGTTTTGAATTATTTGAGAAACGAACACCTATCGGACATAAACAACCGAACCTGGAAAGTGATAGTTACTTCTACTATAGAAAATATAGAAGCTAGTCATAAATACTAACACTTTTTTTATAGGACACTTTTCAGAATATCAGCTTACTGAAAAGTGTCCTATATTAAATTCAGCTGTTGTATATCGGTATCTGTCCGGCCTTCCAATGGCAAATGTTGTTGGAAGGCCATTAAAGCTAAAAGTAAACTTAATCAACTATGGAAAACCTGTTTATCTCTTTTATTGCTGTTTCAGAAAGACTCTTTGCCTCTGCTTCACTGATTTTGTATGCGGAGGTATCCTTGCGTCCGGGATTCGGGTTTGAAGAAAGTAAATCCTTGATATGCAGGTCCAGTATAACAACTGGCTTAGCTCCCGTTCTTTTCATGAGCTCCTGTGACAGCTTGGGATTACCGCCATCGGCTCCGCCGCTGATGGATAGAAAGCCGTAAGGCTTCTGGCTTGTTTTCAGATAATTAAGATATGCCCGAAGGGGAGAAGCTGCATGCCCCATCCAGACAGGGCCGAAAAAGAGGATGAGGTCATATTCCCGAAGAGTCTCGGGGGCAGGATGGACTTTTGGTGTCCGGCCAAAGAGCATATCCGTGATAATGGACCCCATTGTTACAGGCTTTTGGCCTGATATTTTAATATGCTTTGCCGGTAAGTCCCTGGACACACATTCAGCAAATATATCGTTGTTTCCTGTAAAAGAGTAAGAAATGATTGCAATATTCATATGAAACCTCCTGATTATTCTTTCTGTGACTGCTTTAGTGCGTTTTCCAGTGCTTTTAGGTGGGCTTTGGAGGTAAGGGTCGCTCCGCTGATTGCATCCACCTGTAAGGAATCCGAATCAATTACCCTTTTAAATAAATCCTCTATTGTCATGCCGCCTGTGAGTTCTGCAGGTCTTCCATGGCTGTCCAGGGCGCCTTTGAGTATTTTTATTGCTGTAATTTTACCGTCGGATACGGTGACCTTAACGGCTGCATTTCTGGCCTTTCCTTTGGTTCCCTTATATTCCCCGACATAGGTTCCGTCCTGCAGCTTTGTAAAGTCAACGTTTCCAATGGTAAGCTTTTTAAGCTCCTGGCGTCCCGGAGCATCTGCGAAAAACGGGATTGCCGCAGCCAACAGGATTATTCCTAGAATAATCAATACAACAATACCGATTTTGCCCTTTTTTTTGCCAGTTTTAGAAGTTCTCATTCACATACCTCCCAATCTTTATAATGATACCGTTATACCTGGGCCGCTTCATTCCAGCGTGATTGTCACATGCTCATTTTTATCCGCCTCGTCAACCTCTGCCAGCAGGCAGGGAAGTGATAACTCTCCCTTGTTCAGTAAATCTAAAACAGCCTCTATGTCAATATCTTTGAGCCGTTCCAGTTCATCCGCAGCATTTCCTTTCTTTCTTGAATTGCCCGCCAGCTGTCCGAAGTGCAGACCCATCTTAACGGCGAAATACGGAATGAGCACATTTGTGGTCAAAGTACCATTTACGGTGACTTGAATGCGAATGCCTTTGGGCTTGACTGGTCTGTAATTCTGCTGGTTATCCATTGAAATCCTCCTTCATTTAATTGATGAATGAATGAAAATGTGTTCGTTCATTTCGAAAGTAAAAAATATTGCTCCGTTTTTGTTACTCGGAGCAATCCATCAAGCTTTTCATAATAAGCTCCGTCATTTGATGTAAAAGTTCAGGAAAATATTCAAGCCCGATTTCTTCCTTGTGGGTATCAACATTTATGATTGCTGCAAAAATCATCATAATCATTTTGCTGTCAATGTCTTTTCTCATTTTCCCCTGCTTCTGCCAAAGCTTCACCAGCTCAAGGAAATCGTCATAGAGGAAATCCACTGCGTCAATGCCATTTTCTTCACGATAAATCTGTTCTAACTTTTCAAAAACACTTTTGTTATACCATTCTCTTAGAATAGGGTTTGCTTTGGTTCCCTCTACGTTGAGCTTCAACATTTGCCCCACTACAACCAGGGGATTTTGGTTCAGGTCAAGGGACTGAAAGCACCCTCGCTTCAGCTTCGCATTTTCCTCCAGAAAGATATCCATAAAGAGCTTTTCTTTGGAAGGGTAATAGTTATAGAAGGTTCCGACGGCCATCCCGGCTTTTTTGGTAATCTCTGAAATGTTGGTATCCTTAAAGCCCTTTTCGCTGAATAATTCCCTTGCACAATCGTAAATCAGAGTTTTTTTATCTTCCACGGGTATGCCTCCATGTTTGTAATCACAATATGAATGAATATATTTAATTTCATTCATATTATAGCTGGTGGCAGGATATTTGTCAATAGAGTATAATACCAAGACCACATATACTAGTAAGGGGGGATTGGGAACGGACGATGATTTTGGCTTACCTTTCGTGATTTTCTCGTTCGGGGTTCCAAATTCCACTAAAATGCCGGCAGCTGTTCCTGGCAGGTGAAATTATACCAAACTCGCTGGAGGGTTGTTTCGGTGTGGAGCTGTGAGCTCAGACAGTGGTATAATTTTACCTAGGAACAGCTGCCGCCATTTAAGTGTCATTAGGGAACTCCTCAATAGAAAATTACGAAAGGTAAGCCAAAATCATCTGGGGGTCGGCAATAGACTCTTGGACAGTTGTTGTTTTGTTTTGGTCTTATAGGGTTTTGGGTACGGAAAACGCATAAGATTAAATAATGGATATACACAGATGACCAAGGGGGTTGTTTGGGAGATTTGTCTCAAGAGGTTCCTTATGACACTTAAGCGGCAGGAAACGTGACTAGGTAAAACAGTGCCACTGTTTGAGCTCACTAACTGACACAGCCATATTTGTCACAGCGAGTTTGGCGCTGATTTACCTGCCAGTCACGTTTTCTGCCGCTTTAGTGGAATAAGGGTTCTCGCGTAACAAAACTCCCAAACAACCCCCTTGGTCATCGTCCGGTTCCATAAACTTCTTTCATGCGTTTATCGTGATCAAATAATTTAAAATATAGGGAATTTCAATTTCATTTAAGATTTATTCTCCCCATAACAATTGTATCATAGAAATTTCCGTCGGAAAGCAACTTGTCTTTTCGTAATACCCCTTCCGTTCGAAACCCCAGCCTTTTATATAAGCTTATAGCTTTTTCATTTGTCTCTAAGACACTCAGTGCCATCTTCTTAATTTCATTGTTATCTGCCCAGGATATGGAACGCTCCAGGAGTTTTTTCCCGATTTGGTGCCCCCAGTAATCCTTAAGCACACATACTCCGAATTCTACCTTGTGAGAAAGTCTTTTCAGCTCGCTGCCTTCACACCTGGAAAAACCCACCAGCATTCCATCGGCTGCCGCAACAAGAAATAAATTTCTGCTGTTTTCCGTATCTGCTTTAATTAACCGGCGGAATGCAGCTTCATCCAAATAGGCTTCTCCGCTTTCTCTGTCTAAATTCTCTGTTTCCACATCAATCTGCAGCCGCAGCCTGGAAAGCTCCTTGGCATCTTCTTCCGCTGCCGGCCGGATGACATACTCCAAACCCTTCTCAAAATATTTTTGCTCTTCTATTCGCATACTTTTCCTATATGATGTGATTTATAGACCAACATCAATACCCTTCTATCCATATTTTATTACACTGGTGCCTGCCTTAATCATATATTTTAAAATTACTGCTTCTACCTGTCTGTAGTACCGCCGGAAATAAAGAGTCCGTATTCCTTCGGGATTTTAATGATACCATTTTCATCCTTTTTATTCTCAAAAACCTCATACAGCCTATCCTTGTCTTTTTCCTTGATATCAAGGATTGACTCCACGGAATAAATGTATCGGATTAAATCATTGGTATCCGTAATTTCCAGACTGTCAATGTAATTCCTTCTTACCACTCGATTAAAATGTCTGCCAAGGAGAGCTCCTCCGTTTTGCAGTGTAAAGATATTCTTATCCCCTTTTAAATTATCCTCCTGCAAAACCGACTGAATATAGGTATGAATGCCATTTTCCCCGTAAGTCGCCGAATAGAATTTCCCCGCTGTCTTTAATACTCTTGCCACCTCCGATAACGCTTTCCTTAAGCCCGGTACATGGTATAGCATCATATTGGCAATCACAATATCAAAGGAAGCATCCTCATAGGGTATCTCTTCTATATTAATCCTTTCAAAGCTTACATTGGGATAGTTTTGGTATTTTCTCCTGACCTCTTCTACCATTCCTTCTGAAAAATCCGATAAAATAAGGGAGCTGTCCTTACCGATAAGCCCTATTTTCTCCTTCCACATGTCACCGCTGCCACAGCCAAGCTCCAATATGCGGCAGCCATTTCCCAATTCATACTGTTCATAAATCCAGTTGCCAAACCCCTGCTTATTTGTACTGTATTTACTATGTATTGCTATCCGGATGTCCAGATTATCCGTTTTTTCATATTGCTTTGCCACACTGCCGGCATTATTCATATTGTTCATGACAGCCTCCCTTATTTTGTATTGCCCAATACCTCTACTCTGCTATTATTTTAGCATATTTAGCATCAAATAAACATAGAACATTTTCTTATTTTTTACAATTTCCCATTGATAAATGCAATAACTCCCTGGGTCAGCTCCGTCACGGCAAAGTCCTCCTATATTACCAGCATATGGTGGCATAGTGAGGGCAAATGGCTTCTTCTCCGGGTTATCTATTACAAATTTCTATTAAAATCTTTTCATATTCCTTAATATTTCTTAATTCCCCGTAATCTAAGTTGTTATTCCCGCTACAAATGTTATAATCATTCATATTTGAAAAATTACAATAAAAGGAGGTTGATGTTTCTTGAGTACAGTGCAGCAGATTTTAGTAGTTGATGATGACACCGATATCAGAGAGGTTCTTCGTATTCAGCTGGAAAACAAAGGTTATTTTGTTTCAGAGGCTGTGAACGGTAAAGAAGCTGTTGAAGCTGTCTCTCTCAATCCCGATATTGACTTAATTATTTTAGATGTGATGATGCCTGAGCTTTCCGGCATTGATGCCTGTGAAGAAATCCGCAAGCTATCCTCCGCTCCCGTATTATTTTTAACTGCCAAGTCAAAAGAAAGTGATAAGGCAATAGCCTATGAGAACGGCGGCGACGATTACCTGGTCAAGCCTTTTTCACAAGCGGAATTGCTAATGAAAATACAATCCCTGCTGAGAAGATATATGGTTTACAAGGGAAAAGCCGAATCCGGCAGCAATAGTTCCCAGATACATCTGCAGGATATTTTAATTGATACCCCAAACCGTACCGTTTACCGTGAAAATCAAAAGATCGACCTTACTGATACGGAATTTCAGGTATTGATGTACCTTGAGCGGAATAAGGGAAAGGCCAAGGACGCCCAGGCAATCTATGAAGGCGTTTGGAACGAAAAGTTTTTTCCTGCCTCTACCAATACGATTATGGTACACATATTAAATCTCCGTAAAAAATTAGAATTGGATTTTAACAACCCTACGATTATACGCACCATCTGGGGAAAGGGTTATCAAATCGATGAAGCATAAGAGGTTATTTTCTTTACGGTATAAACAGATATTCATATTGCTGTTAGGAACACTGGTCAGCCTTGGCATGTACTTTTTAGTACAGTCCTCCGGAGATTTCCTGATTACGAAAAAATATCTCAATGAAACAGCCGAAACGAAACGGTTAACAAGCTACCAGAAATCCCTTGAAAGCTACATCAGGAAAAATCATGTATCCATTAAGAATGTCCGTGCCATTTCAAAATGGGTAAAGTCGCATAAATACGTATACCTGGTTATTTATGATGCGGATGAAATCGTTTATGAATCCGGGTATTGGGATGATAAATATACTGCCTATGAAATTGCCGGAACCAACGACGAAGGCAATGCCGCCGGTTCTTTGGAAGGGGCAGGGGGCAGAGCGGACATAGAGTCCTGTCTTGACCGTTCCGTAAGCCGGATTGCTTTCAGTGACGGCACCTATACCGCATCCATCCTGGACTCTTCGGAGCTGGAATGGTATAATATTGTAACATATGTTTCATTGGGCGTTTTTTTCTTCTTTCTGTTTTTGATATTAATACTCTATAACCACCGTATTATAGCCCGTATCATGCTGCTGTCAAAGGAAGTGTCCCTTATAGAAAAGGGCAATACGGAGCAGCCGATTATTCACAGGGGAAATGATGAAATTACTTTGCTTGCGGCAAATGCGGACAATATGCGCAATTCAATTATTGCAAGACATAAAAGCGAAAAAGAAGCCTGGGAAGCCAACAGTGAATTAATTACCTCCATGTCCCATGACATCCGGACGCCATTAACATCCTTAATCGGATACCTGGAAATTCTGGATGCAAAGAATTACCATTCCGAGGAGCAATTAGATAAATATATAAAAAGCTGCAAAACGAAATCCATTCAATTAAAGGACCTTTCCGATAAACTGTTTCAGTATTTTCTTGTGTTTGGGAAAGAAAAGATATTGATGCAGATGGATACCTTTGATGTCAGAATCCTTTTTCAGCAATTACTTAGCGAGCATGTCTTTGATTTAAGCAATCTAGGATTTCAGGTGAAAACAGAATTTGTAGAACAGTCCTGTATTATAACGGCTGACATCCAGTATTTAAAACGCCTGTTTGATAATTTGTTCTCCAACGTCAGAAAATATGCCAGCCCTGAGGGCCAGGTGACTGTAATCGGCTATATCGAAGGCAGTGACTTAATTATCAGCATTTCCAATGACATCAGGAAGGACAGTACGATTCAGGACAGCACCAACATTGGATTAAAGACCTGTCAGAAAATAGTGGAGCAAATGAACGGAACCTTTACCATCCAAAAGGATTTTTCCCATTTTGAAGTCCGCACCGTTTTTCCGATTATACCTATTAGAGAGGAGTAAATTCCATGAGAAATGTTTTGGAATATCTTGAACATTCCGCCGAAAAATATCCTGATAAAACAGCAGTAGAGGATATGGCAAATAAATGCTCCTATAAGGAACTATTACAGAATGCGAAACGCATTGGCAGTTCACTGGCAGCCATTGAAACTCCCGGAAGGCCTGTGATTGTATTTATGGATAAAAGCATAGAAGCCTTAACCGCCTTTTTAGGAATTGTATATGCGGGTTGCTTTTACATCCTGATCAATCCGGAGCAGCCGCCTTTACGGATACAACAGATTCTGGGTGTTGCAAAAGCAAATTATATCATCACTCCCGGTGAAACTGCCAATACGCTTCGGGATATTGAATTTACCGGAAAACTGCTTCCTTATAACGATATTATAAATCACGAAATAACCGAAGATAAATTGCAGCTTATCAGAGCTTTGTCCCAGGATATCGACCCATTATACTGTAACTTTACTTCCGGTTCCACCGGTATACCAAAGGGCGTTTTAGTAAGCCACCGTTCTGTTATTGATTTTATGGAGTATTTTCCTTCCCTGTTTCATATTACAGAGGCGGATATCATCGGTAATCAGGCGCCCTTTGATTTTGATGTGTCCGTTAAGGATATTTATTCCACCCTTAAGACCGGAGCAACCATGGTTATTATACCCAAAAAGTTTTTTTCAATCCCCATGCAGCTCCTTGACTGCCTCTGCGAGCATAATATAACAACCCTGATATGGGCGGTATCGGCCTTATGTATGATTACACAGTTAAAGGGCCTGACCTATAAGGTTCCCCAAGCCGTAAACAAGATTTTATTCAGCGGTGAAGCAATGCCCATCAAGCATCTGAATATTTGGAAAAGGTACCTGCCGGATGCCGCTTATGTGAATCTGTACGGCCCTACGGAAATCACCTGTAACTGTACTTATTATACCATTAACCGAGACTTTGAGCCCGATGAGGCATTGCCGATCGGAAAGGCATTTCCAAATGAAAAGGTCTTCCTGCTGGACGAAGAAAACCGTCAAATCACAGAGGAAGGAACCACCGGTGAGCTGTGTGTTTCCGGCACGGCCCTGGCCTTAGGCTACTATAACAATCCCGAACAGACCGGGAAGGCCTTTGTGCAGAACCCGCTGAATTCCCGTTATCTGGAGCCAATTTACAGAACGGGTGACCTTGCCTTTTACAACAGGGACGGTGACCTTTGCTTTGCAGGCAGAAAAGACTTTCAGATTAAACATATGGGACACCGCATCGAATTGGAAGAAATCGAGTTGATCATAAACAGCTATCCGGGCCTGGAAAGAGCCTGCTGCCTATTTGATACGGCAAAAAACCGGATTATCGCCTGCTATGTGGGAGACATGGAAGGAAAGCAGCTACAGAGCAGGATGCAGGAGTCCCTGCCTGCCTATATGATTCCAACAGCCTTTTATTCCTTAACAGAGCTGCCAATTACTGCAAACGGGAAAATCGACAGAAAAAAATTGCTGGAGGTATACGGAGGTAATAACCATGAACGAAGATAAATTCAGCCAGGCTGTCAGCCAATATAAAACTCCCTTCTATCTCTTTGATACGGACAGATTGGCTGTTCAAATCCAAAAAATCAAAGCTTCCCTGGGTACGGAGGTGGAATTATGCTACGCCATGAAAGCCAATCCCTTTCTTATAAAAGAAATGGAGGACCTTGTCGAGAGCTTTGAGGTCTGCTCTCCAGGTGAATTCCATATATGTGAGCGCTCAGGCATCAGAATGGATAAAATCGTCTTGTCCGGTGTTTATAAAAAGCCTGAGGATATTGAATACGTCCTGAGCAAATATGGGAATCAGATAATTTACACCATTGAATCCCTTTCCCATTGGGAAATCATTGAGGAATATACAAGAAAGCATCAATTGCCGGTCCGGGTTCTGCTGCGTCTGACCTCGGGAAACCAGTTTGGCATGGATGAAAGCCTGCTCCGGCAAATCATTGAAAAAGCTCCCTATCCCTTTATCAGCATTGAGGGAATCCAGTTCTTTTCCGGAACCCAGAAGAAGGCTGCAAAAAAACTGGAAAAGGAACTGAGTATGCTTGACGGGCTTTGCCTGGATTTAAAAGAACAATATGGCTTTCAGGTAGAAAAATTAGAGTATGGGCCAGGTCTTCCCATTTGCTATTTTGAAGAGGAAAAGGACGAGGAGGAGGAGATGTTAAGCTCCCTGTCCCTGCTGATAAAAGATCTGAAATTCGGCGGTAAGGTGGCCCTGGAAATGGGGAGATTCATAGCTGCCCCCTGCGGTACTTACGTAACAAGCGTTGTGGATACAAAGATAAATAAAGGCCTGTCCTATTGCATCGTGGACGGAGGCATGCATCACATAAATTACTATGGACAAATGCTGGCAATGAAAAAGCCCCCCATCCGCCTCTGGAATAAGCGGGACGGGGAAACAAAGGAATGGACGGTATGCGGCTCACTTTGCACCGTTAACGACGTCCTTGTAAAGCAATATCCCTTTACAGGCCTTCGTCCGGGAGATAAATTAATCTTTCACAAGGTCGGCGCTTATTCCGTAACAGAAGGTATTTCGCTCTTCCTCAGCCGTGAGCTGCCCCAGGTTCTTTTATATTCGGAGAAAGATAAAATCCGCCTGGCAAGAAAGAATTATCCTACGGATATCTTAAATTATTTTGAGCTTTCATGAAAGCTGTCATACATTGAAAAAAGTATTTTATAAAACTAAAAATCATCAACTACAATGATGTAAAATGAAAACAATCAAAGGAGATTAAGAACATGGAAAAATTATTAGCTATTTTAGAGGATATTAACGCAAATATTGATTATGAGACAGAAACCCGTCTGATTGACGGCGGTCTGCTGGATTCCTTTTCGATTCTTTCCCTTATTCCGGAACTGGAGGATGCCTTTGGAATCGAAATCACCCCTGTTGATTTGGTGCCGGTCAATTTTAATTCAGCAAAAGCAATGTGGAGCATGATAACCAGGCTGCAAGAGGAATAATACCATGACTTACAATTCACTTTTATACCTTTTAGTATTTTTACCGGCTGTCCTGCTGTTTTACCAGCTTGTACCGGCACGGCACCGCCCGAAGGTACTTTTAATTGCCAGCTACATTTTTTTCTGTTCCATAAGCGGGAAGCTTCTGGTGTATTTGCTTCTTTCCACGCTTTCCATTCATTATATAGGACTTTGGCTTTCCTATAGCAGAAAAGACTATCTGGTAAAAGAGCAGGCTGCGGACGATAAAAAGGCTCTGAAAGCTGTCTATGCCAGGAAAAACCGCGGAATACTGTGGTTTGGAATCGGAATACAGCTTGGGATGCTATTGGTGTTAAAATATGCCGATTTCTTTGGCGGGAATATCAATGAGCTATTAAAGCTGTTATCCTCTCCGGTACTTCTGCCGGAATTTAAATTTGCCCTGCCCATCGGTATATCCTTTTATACCCTGCAGGCAATCTCCTACCTGGCGGATGTATATTACCAGAAAATAGAGGCAGATGACAATCTGGGAAGATTAGCCTTATACATGGCCTTTTTCCCCGGCCTTATGGAAGGACCTATCTGCCGCTACTCTCAGACAGCCGAGGCCCTGGATGCAGGTAAGCCCCTGGAATATAAGAACATAACCTTTGGTACACAGCGGATACTCTGGGGATTGTTTAAGAAGCTCATTATTGCAGACCGTTTGAATATGCTGGTGGTAACGGTCTTTGACAAGCCGAACCACTACGGCGGAGTTACTGTTATCGCAGCTGCTATTCTCTACACCTTTCAGCTGTATGCCGATTTTTCAGGCTGTATTGATATGACAATCGGTACTGCTGAAATGTTCGGCGTGACCATTCCTGAAAACTTTAGACAGCCCTTTTTCTCCAAGAGTGCTTCTGAATTCTGGAGACGCTGGCATATTACCCTTGGTGCCTGGTTAAAGGATTATATCTTTTACCCCATATCCTTAACCAAGTTTGTTAAGAACCTGGGTAAAAGTACAAGGGCGAAATTCGGGAAACACATGGGACAGATTATCCCCTCCTCCATTGCTTTGTTCGGTGTATGGATCTGTAACGGCCTGTGGCACGGAACGGGCTGGAATTATATATTCTTCGGCTTATACTATTTTACGCTAATTATGCTGGGCAATCTATTCGAGCCGCTGATACAAAAGCTTACGGACTTCTTAAGGATAAACCGGAACAGTGCTTACTACCATGTATTCCAGACAGTCAAGACGCTGCCCATTATCTTTATCGGAGAATTATTTTTCAGGGCAAATGACCTGGCCAGCGGCATGAAAATGTTCGGCTCCATTTTCACCGGTTTTCGTATCGCTGATGCAGCAAATGGCACCCTGTTAAATCTGGGGCTCTCCCTAAAAGATTTTGCAGTAGTCTTTGCCGGCTTCGTACTGGTATTAATCGTTGGAATCTTACATGAACGGGGAATTTCCATTCGTGAAAAAATCGCCGGCTGGAACATTGTGGCACGCTGGGGCTTCCTGTATGCGGCTATCCTGCTGGTAATCATTTTCGGAGCCTATGGCAGCGGGTATATACCGGCTAAATTAATATATGCAGGATTTTAAGAGGTAAAACTTATGCGAGCTAAAATAATAAAACCTATTTTATTTATAACCGGGATGCTCCTTTTATTGTACGGTCTGTCCTATTTCTTCCTTCCCTATAACAGTACGGGTGAGGGACCCTATAAGAAGATGAAAGGAATCTTAAGTGCACCGCCCCACACAATTGATTATGTAACAATCGGTGACAGTGAATGCAGCACCAGTATTTCTCCCATGGAAATCTGGAGAACCCATGGCTATGCCGGCTATAACTGCGGTGTTCCGGGACAGCGCCTCCAGGATACCTATTATATGCTGGGACAGCTGCTGGAAAAACAGTCACCAAAGGTAATCTTACTGGAAACCAACGCCTTCTATCGGAATTTTAAATATACAAATGCCCTTCAGGGTGCCGTTGATGAAACGGCTAAAAATTTATTTCCAATATACAAATACCATAACAGTTGGAAATACTTTAATATTGATATGTTAAAGACTATGAACAGAAAACTCCCTGCCCTTCCAAAAGCCTATAAGGGTTACCAGTATAATATCACCACAAAGCCTTACACAAAGGGTCCCTATGTTCGCAAAACAAGAGAGCGCCAGAAAATAGGTGACCAGCCTTTGCTGTATTTAAACAAAATCGTTGATTTATGCAAGGAAAATGATATTCAGTTGATTTTATACAGTGCTCCCACGCCTTTATGCTGGACCTATGAAAAGCACAATGCCGCAGCAGCCTTCGCCAAAAAGAACGCTCTGCCTTATATTGACTTAAATCTACATACCGCCAAATTGGGTATAGACTGGTCAAGAGATACCCGTGACAGGGGAAATCATCTGAATTATTACGGAGCGAAAAAGGTATCAGACTATATGGGCTTATATTTATCCACCCACACTGATTTAACAGACCACCGCAAACAAAAACAATACCTGTCCTGGAATAAAGCATTAAAGAAATATTTAACCCTGATCTGGGAAGCCTGATTCCTGCCCTGGTTCGTTTTCTGTGCTGTAACAATCTAAAGGCACCTGCTATATGGATATGCTTCTCCCTGCGGTAAACAATTATTATACACAGTTTACCTGGCAGGGGGCGGTTCATATAGCAGATGCCTCTTTCTTATTTTTGTTAACTTTAATACTGATTTTTGTATTTATACTGCCTTGTTGCTCTTATTTCTGCATATTTGTTCCTCTTATTACGTCTTTGTTCTTATTGCAGCCACACTTTACTCTTTTTTAAGCTTGGCTTTCTAATGTTTTTTCCATAACATAATCACACTGTTACTTAATCACAAAGTCACAGGTAAAACCTGTTTTTGAATATACTGCTTTTACAGGGCTGTAATTGCTGATAATATTCCCCTTCAAATACAGCTCTTTTAAATTCGCCAGATTCTTTAATGCTGTAATACTCTTGATTTTATTCTCACGCAGATAGAGCTTCTGCAGGTTTTTCAAAGAAGACAGTGGGTTTACGGATACTATCTGGTTGCCGTTAAGGGACAGCACTTCCAACTTGGTCAGCTTTTTAAGAGGGCTGATGTCGGATATGGAATTACGCTGCAGGTAAAGTACCCGAAGCTTTGTCAGGCTTTTCAGGGCTGTTATGTCCTTTAAGCCCAATTGTCCGGCATCCAGATATTCAAGATTCGTTAACCGGCTGATATCCTTAATGCTTTTTACTCCCTGTGGCAGCTTTAAGCGGTATATGCTCCGTATCTCTGAAAGTGACAGCTTACCGGAGGCTTTTCCAAGCTTCTTTCTGACTGCCTTTTCTACGGCTTTATCTGAAAAGCTTACATATTTACTGCTTTCTGGCGGCAGGGTATCATAGGAATTCATTTCCGAGATAATCGTATTCCAGCCGTTCAAATGATACTTTAGTCCTGTGGAATCATTATAATCCGGAAGATTTGCAAGGCTCCAAAGGGAAATGCCTCCCAGGCCATAAGCCTTTGCTAATTCAATCTTTGCACTGATACTGGTACTGTCTTCATAAATCATCACATTCCAGGACTTGTCAGAGGTATTATAATATTGAATATAGGGGCTTTGCAGCTCATTATTATACCCATAGGTCATATTCTGCCCATAACCATCTGTGTTATCGACCCGTGCCTTTACAGCTTTATATAGCGGGGATACCCTCCCCTGGCGGCTTAAGGTCCCTGCCGGAAGCGCCTTCCAGCTTTGTGCATTTGCCGCATCAAACTGCCATTGGGCAGTATCAAAGGATATCTGAAGCCAAACTTTTGAAAGCTGTGAAGCATCTGCGGCCCCTTGCCGCATCTCCTCCAATGCCTGCCTTAACTTCGGCACCGGCGCCAGACTATTAATGGGTTCTAATGCATCATAGCCGGTATACTGTTCAACCTGGCTCTTTTTTAATTTCTCCGACGGCTCATAATCATGTGCCATGATAATTACCCTGTCTGCAGCATCCAATATGGCCGAATAATCGTAACCGTTATAATATAAGCTGGGATTTACCGCTACATATAGCTTTTTCCCAAGAGAATCCAATTGTGCCTTCAGCTTTGCCAAAAACTGGTTGAAGTAAGTACTGATCTGGTTCCCATCCTTGTTGCGAAGTCCTTCAAAGTCAATTACCACACCGTCATAATATATGCCTTCTCCCTGGGTGATGTCCGCCTGCATGGCATTTATGACAGCCTGGACCATGGCTGACTGTTCATTGGCATCCGGCAGCAGCTTCATACAATCAGTGCCATCCATATATACACTTAACTGAATGGACTTTCCTTTACTCTTTGCATATTCTATGGGCTGAAGATAATCCTGGGGGTAATAGAAACCATAATTACCATTCTTGCCCTTTACGGTATTCAGATTACCGGAATCCCCTCCGTCTATCCTGCTCCAGGCAAAGCTTACGGAATCCAGATTATCTATATATTGCTGCATTTTATCGGTAAAAGCTCCATTGGAAGGGTAAAAGCCATGAAGCTCTCCCCCCTTTTGATTCCCTGTAACGGCAGCACTTTCGGCAGCCGGGCTGCCGTTACCCGGGTTACTTTCCGCAGCAATTGCAGGCAATGGCTGTATGGTATAAACCACCGTCATTATGAAGCATATACACAGCCTGAGCATTCTGCCGGCAAGCTTGCTTATCGTGCTTTTTTTATCTGTTATATTTCTTTCCAACTTAAAATAACCTCCTATGTATTGAAATAGTATCAATGATACTGCCAATCCTGTTCCTGTTTATGTACAGGATTGTACTTTTCTAACACTAGAGTACTCTAATGGGACCAATCTGTCCACTTAATATTTTATTAAGAATCCGCCTCTTAAGAATCAAAATTCTCCAACAAGCTGCTCCTTTTCTCCGGTCTGGCATCTCCATGCTTTACCAACAGCATGGTACACAGGGATAAAAGCGAGAACACAACAGCATAGGGAAAGAGCGTATAGTAAGAAATATGCTCCAATAAAAATCCGGACAAGATGGGTGTGATTATTTGTGCCGACATGGAAAAGGTGTAGTAAAGGCCGGTATATTTCCCGACTTCAGAGCCCTTGCTCATCTCAACCACCATGGGGTAGGAATTCACATTGATAGCTGCCCATCCAATGCCAGTTACAGCAAAGACAAGATAAATCATAAATGAAAACTCCCGAAAAAGCATTCCTGTAAAATAAGAGGCAGTTAAGAGCAGGATTCCTCCTATTATTGTATTTTTACGCCCAAACTTCCCCGAGAGCATTCCTATCGGTATGTAGCTTATGATAGCGGCAATTGTAGCGACCAGCAGGCAGTTGGCAAAGCTGCCGCCCTTTAAATCCCATACCTTAACGGCATATCTGGAAAACGCCGTAGTTACGGCATTGTATGCCATAAACCATAAAAATATGGATACCAGTATAAAGATCAGGCTCCTTTGAACCTCTTTTGGTAATTTGCCGGTATCCCTTCCGCTCTGGTCTTCGCCTTCCTCTTCCTCCGACTTGACCGCTAATTTATTTTCCTTCACCCTGCTCACTAAAACCATAACCGATATCAGCATTAGAGCCGCAACTGCAAGGAATACAAAAAAATAATCCGGTTTATCCACCTGTTTCACTAAAAGCCTGATCATTACAAGGGAAAATACACCGCCTGCCGCACCCATCAGGTTGATGACTGCATTGGCTTTGCTCCTTAACGGCTTTGGTGTTACATCAGGCATTAAGGCTACTGCCGGAGAGCGGTAAGAGCCCATGGCAACCAGCAGTAAAAGTAAAGCTGTTACAAAGAGTACCATGTTTCCCAGCAGATCGGCCGCCGGAAGTATCATCATTAATACCACAGCAGATATCGTACCAAACAGGATAAACGGTGTTCTTTTCCCTAATTTGGTATTTACTTTATCCGAATAGGCTCCAAATACAGGAAGCAGGAAAATGGCGAGAACATTGTCCAGGGCCATTACCGTTCCGGTCACCGTCTCTCCCAGCTTAAAGGTATTCTGCAGCATCAAAGGTATAATCGTATCGTATAGCTGCCAAAAAGCGCAAATTGACATAAATGCCAGACTGATTAAGAAAGTTCTCTTATAGTTTAGTTTCATCGAGCTCTCCTTTTTTAATTTTTTCAACAATACTTCTATCTTATTAATAGCATTAAAGCAGTGATTCTACAAGCGTTATTATAAAAAATTTAACAACAATTTACGTATTATAATCAACTTGCTTAAATGTACAAAAAACTGACCTCCTAAAAGTTAGATTTTTAAGTCTAACTTATGGGGGCCAGTTCCTGCACCTGCGGCTTTTTCGCCTGGTCTGATGAGCGGAAAACAATCCTATCCTCATCCTTCCAGACCTTTAGCCATATTTATCATGAAATTAACGTTTTACTCATTTTTCCAGCTTCAGCTTTGCAAATGCATCTGCAAATGCCGTATTCACCGGTTCCTTCTCTTCCTTCTGTACCTGGTTCATATACTTTGCAACATCCTTTTTGCTGAAACCGGCACCTTCCTTCTGGCGTCTTTCCTGGAAGGCTGACAATTTCTCCTTGTGTCCGCAGGAGCAGGTAAAGGTCTGCCCTTCCCCCTGTCCCATCAATTCCATCTTCTTATGGCATACCGGGCATCTGGCATTACTGGTTCTGGCTATGGTTTCCCGGTGCCCGCATTCCCTGTCCTGGCACACCAGCATTCTGCTGTTTTTACCGTTAACGGCAAGCATATTTTTACCGCAGACAGGACACTTCTTATTGGTCAGATTATCATGCCGGAATTTTCCGTCACCGTTCTTAATTTCCGTTACGATTTCTTTGGTATAGGCAGTCATTTCATCCATCAGCTCCTGCTTTTTCAGCTTTCCTCCGGCTATCTTGGCAAGCTTCATTTCCAGGGAAGCCGTAAGCTCCGGCTTCTTCAAATCCTCCGGCACCAATTCCAAAAGCTGCTTTCCCTTGGAAGTAATAACGATGTCCTTTCCCCTTTTCTCCATAAGGAAGGTATTGAACAGCTTCTCAATGATGTCTGCACGGGTTGCCACTGTTCCAAGTCCTCCGATCTCACCCAGGGTCTTGACCATCTCCCTGTCCTTTTGCTCCAGAAAGTGAACGGGATTTTCCATGGCAGACAGCAGGGTTGCCTCGTTAAACAGTGCCGGCGGTTTTGTTTTCCCCTCCGTAACCGAAAAGACAATGGGCTTTAATACATCGTTTTTTTGGAGCCTTGGCAGGCTTTTGCTTTCTGTGTCATCAAAAGAGGCAGTTTCTGAAAGGCTTTCATATACCTCCTTATAGCCTAAGGATTTTGTTATTCTGCCCTTTGCAGTAAATTCTTCTCCTTCTGCCCGTACTTTTACGGTGGCTTCCTCATATTCATAAGGAGGATACAGAACTGCAAGGAACCGCCTGACCACCATATCATAGATTTTTCTTTCATCCGAGCTCATATTGTCAAGATTCACATACTGCTCCGTCGGTATAATTGCGTGATGGTCATTTACTTTTTGATTGTCCACAAAGGAGGAATTTGTAACGATTGGCTTTCTCGCTAACAGGGCGGCCGATTTTTTGTAGGGTCCTATGCTGATAGCTTCCAGTCTTTCCTTCAGGGTGCCTACTATATCCGTTGTAAGGTACCTGGAATCCGTTCTGGGATATGTCAATACCTTATGATTTTCATATAAGCGCTGCATGATATTTAAGGTGTCCTTTGCCGAAAAATCATACCGGACATTTGCATCCCTCTGAAGCTCCGTTAAATCATACAAGCCGGGAGAATAAGACTTTTTGGTAACGGTATTGAATTCCGTTACCAGGCCATCCTTTCCCTTTAGTTTTTTTAACAGCTCCTCTATTCTGCCTTTATCCGGGGTCGTAGTCCCTCCTGATCTGGAATCCTTCCAGGTAAGGGTCATTCCATTTACCTGGCCTATCAAACCATAATAGGGCGTTGGCTTAAATTTTCTGATATCCTCTTCTCTTTTTGCAATCATCGCCAGAGTTGGTGTCTGAACACGGCCGCAGGAAAGGCTTGCATTGTATTTGCAGGTGAGGGCCCTTGTGGCATTCATGCCGACAATCCAGTCCGATTCCGCTCTTGCCTCGGCAGCCCGAAAGAGGTTGTCATATTCCCTTCCGTCTTTTAAATTGGAAAAGCCTTCCCTGATAGCTTTATCCGTAACGGAGGATATCCATAATCTCTTAATGGGCTTTTTACTTCCTGCCTTTTCCAGTATCCATCTTGCCACTAATTCCCCTTCCCGTCCGGCATCTGTGGCAATAATAATATCCGACACGTCCTTCCGGTGAATCTGCGTTTTTACTGCCTGAAACTGCTTCCCGGTCTGCTTCATTACAACCAGCTCAAACTTTCCCGGCAGCATGGGCAGGTCGTCTATCTTCCATTCCTTATATCTGTCATTATAATTTTCCGGGTCAGCCAGGGTAACCAGATGTCCCAGTCCCCAGGTAACGATGTATTTTTCTCCTTCTATTACACCGTTCAGATTTTTTGTGCATTTAAGCACCCTTGCGATATCCTTTCCCACAGAGGGTTTTTCAGCTATTACTAATGATTTCATAATTAACTCCTATTTGCTTCTGATAAGCAGTCATGTGCTGTTTTTGATGGCTGCTATTGTCTTCACTTCCTGATACTTACCCTGTTAATTGTAACATAAAATACAGAATAAGTCTTCCCAAATACTGACGGAGGGCACGGCAAAAGCAAAAATAAATGATGGATACCAGAAGACAGGTAGTGCCTTGCAGGACTAGAGGATTGGTTTGGAGTTTGCATTGAGAGGTTCTTTATGACACTTAAGCTGCAAGAAACACAGCTAGGAAAAACAGCGCCATTGTTTGAACGTAGTGAGTTTGGCGATGTTTTGACTGTCAGCTGTGTTTTTTGCAGCTTTAGTGGAATAAAGGTTCTCGAACAGTAAACTCCAAACCAATCCTCCAGTCCTGCAAGGCACTACCTGTCCTCTGGTATCCATCATTTGGTTTCATACGCTTGCCATGCCGGCAGGGATTTTATTTAATCAGAAAGTGTTAAAGCAAACAGCTGCTACAATTCCTTCTTTTCATAAATTCCTACCGATATCCTGTAGGATAAAACAAAAACAAGCGCCACGATAAACGGTGATACATATAATACATGCTCCATCTGGACATCTGTTGGCTTTGGAACATTATATTTCTCCATCAGCTTTGCAAAAACGACTAACAGGAACGCCGGAGCACCAAATATAATAAACATGATCATTCGGGCTTTCTCAACACCAAACCGGAATAATACCGGCAGCACCAAACTAAACATTAACAAAGCTACCATCATGATTACACCGCAGGCTGCCAGGGTCTCTATCATTTTTCCTGACTTGAGCACCACGGTCATGATGCATCCAAATATTCCGGAAACAACTCCTCCCACTACTGTCAGGAGCACCAGTAATACGTATTTTTCCAATACAATATCTTTTTTGACCAGGGGCATTGTTAAGGCATATTTATCCCATTTGGCCGCTTCATCATAGGCAATTGAGGTCATTACCAGCATGGAGGTCATCAGCACTGCCATTCCAATCAAATAAGGTGCATTTTTCATAGATAGTGCAAATACCGCCAGTACTGCGATAGCTAACACTATCTGTTTTCCGCTTTTCTTTAAATTCACAATGTCTTTTAAAAGTAATCCTTCCATCTTATTCCCCCCTGACGATAAATAAAATTATTTCTTCAATGGTAGTATTGTCTACCACCAGTTCTCTATGAAGTCTTTCAATTTCTTTTCTATTATTTACCATAACTTCGTAACCAAATTGGTTCTTCCTGACTCCTACTATGTGTTTTTTATCCAGCTTCTCATATTCTTCCTTCCTGCAATGGACCACACCATACCGGTAAATTAAATCGTCCTTGCTTTCGCTGAATATAATTTTCCCTTCATGGATGAAGGTAATGTAATCTGCCACCTTTTCCAGGTCACTGGTTATATGGGAAGATAAAAATATGGTATGCTCCTCATCCTGTATAAACTCCAGAAAAATGTCCAGAATTTCATCTCTTATAATCGGGTCCAGCCCGCTGGTAGCTTCGTCCAGTATTAAAATTTTGGCTTGATGGGATAGCGCTACCGCTATGGTCAGCTTCATTTTCATACCTCTGGAATACTCCTTCATCAATTTATCCTTAGGCAATTTAAAACGGCTGGTATAGCTTTCAAAGGTCTCATTGCTCCAATTAGAGTAGATTTTCCCCATTATCTTCGTAATATCTTTGATTGTCAGAAAATCATGAAAATAACTTTCATCAAACACAACACCTATTTGTTCTTTTATTTTCCTTTCATCCTTTGCATAATCCAGCCCAAAGAGTTTAACGTCTCCTCCGTCCTTGTGAATGAGATTCAAAATAGATTTGATTGTAGTAGTCTTACCCGCTCCATTCTCACCAACAAAGCCCATTATACTTCCTTTGGGGACTGAAAATGATATATTATCCAGCTTAAAGCTGGCATACTGCTTTGTCAGCTGCTTTACCTCAATTGCATATTCCATGTTTAATCCTCCTTAAATATCATGTCTAGTATCTGATGTAATTCTTCCAGCTTTATACCGCTTTTCTTTGCAACCTCCGCAGCTTTTTGCAAAAACTCCTCAATGGTGCGGTATTGCTCTTCTTTCATTATTTCCGTATTGGCTTCCGAGACAAAGCTTCCTTTACCAACCAGGGTAGTGATAAATCCGTCTCTTTCCAGATCCTCATAGGCCCTTTTTGTGGTTATAACGCTAATCCTCAGCTCTTTTGCCAATAGTCTCATTGAGGGCAAAGAATCCCCCGGTCTTAGCTCACCGCTCATAATCATGTTCTTTATCTGCATCGTAATCTGCTCATATATTGGTTTCCCGCTGGAATTACTGATTATGATATCCACCTGCTGTTCTCCTTGCACGTTATATTGTATATACCCATTATATACAATATATGCTTTTAACAGTTCTTTGTCAATACTAAATTTAAATTAAATTTACAAGTTTACGAGCTTAGAGAGCTTAGAGACTTAGTCTTAGAGACCTTAGTACTTAGTATTTATTCGACTTGCGATAAACTTCCATCCCTTTACAATAATAATTTATTGACATTCGATAAATTGTAAAATATAATTTATTCATGTGATATGCATGGAGAGTAGATTGAAAAATGCAGCGCATTTTTAATCTTTCTATTTAAGCAGTATCACAAGCAGGCTTGTGATATGCATGGAGAGTATTATGGTATCTGTATATCCATTGCTTTATACAGGAAAATTACTGTATCCATACAGGCTGCCGTATATCCCAACACCCTTTTATCATAGTAAGTGAGGTGCTTTTTAATGAAAAAGAAAACTCTCTTTTTAAAAATATCACTTTTTCTGATAGGAATTCCAGTTCTTGCCCTGTGTATATTCCTGCTGCCCTGGATAGCCGAGAAGGCTGCTGCCCATTATCCAAGAGCCGTTTATCTAACGGTCTTAACAGGTGTATATCTAACGGCGGTACCCTTTTACTTCACTCTGTACCAGGCCTTTAAGCTTCTGGGCTATATTGACAAAAACAATGCCTTCTCACAATTATCCGTAAACTCATTAAAATATATAAAATACAGCGCAGCCATCATAGGTATCGTGTATGGCGCGGGCATGCCGCTCTTTTATTTTATGGCTCAGAAGGACGATGCTCCGGGTATCCTGGTGATCGGATTGGTCTGTACCTTCGCTCCCATTGTAATTGCAGTCTTTGCAGCTGTCCTTCAAAAGCTCTTGGAAAATGCCATAGATATAAAATCAGAAAATGATCTGACGGTTTGAGGTGAATGACATGGCAATTGTAATCAATATCGATGTAATGCTGGCAAAAAGAAAAATGAGTGTGACAGAGCTTTCGGAGAAAGTCGGAATAACCATGGCGAACCTTTCCATTCTTAAGAACGGAAAAGCAAGAGCTGTCAGGTTGTCAACCCTGGAGGCCATATGCAAAGCACTGGAATGCCAACCAGGGGATATTCTGGAATATAGAGATGATAAAAATTCGGAGACAGGTGAATAATTCATGTATGATATCGTAATTGTCGGTTCCGGTCCAGCAGGGGCAAACCTTGCAAGATTAATTGGAAATAAATATAAGGTCTTATTAATAGACAGGCGGGATCTGGCAAATGAGAACCCCAAGAACCCGGCAATTAAATGCTGCGGAGGCCTGCTGGCACCCGATGCCCAGAAAATGATTGCGCGGCTTGGTTTAGGAATACCAAAGGATATTCTGGTGGACCCCCAGCTCTTTGCCGTAAGGACCATTGATTTGGCCAACAACCTGGAAAGGCTGTATCAGAGATTCTATTTTAATATTGACCGGGAAAAATTCGACAGGTGGCTGGTTTCCTTGCTTCCGTCCGGTGTGGACAGAAAGTTCAACGCTGCCTTTAAAGGCTTTTCCGAAATACCGGAGGGATATGAAATCAGATATGTATCCAACGGTCAGGAGCTGTCCGCAAAAACCAGACTTATTGTCGGGGCTGACGGAGCATCCTCCCGGGTAAGGAATCTCATTAGCAAATATATACCAGCTCCTGAAAAGTATATCGCTATTCAGGAATGGTTTGAGTGTCAGTATAAAATACCCTATTACACAGCGATTTTCGATGAAGAGATCAGTGATTTCTATTCCTGGATAATTCCCAAAGAGAATTTCCTGTTATTAGGTTCCGCCCTTCGGCCTAAGGAAAATGCCAGAAAAAAATATGACCTGCTGAAGGAAAAGTTAATTCAGCAGGGTTTTCATTTCGATAACAAGGTCAAAACAGAAGGAGCCTTTATCTTCAGGCCCAGAAAGGTATCACATTTTAACGCCGGAAGAAACGGGATTGCCCTGATCGGAGAAGCCGCCGGTGCTATCAGCCCCAGCTCTGCGGAAGGAATCAGCTATTCCTTAAAAAGTTCCTTCTACTTAGCCCAGAGCCTTGAGGAGGACATTGACGGATTCCTGGCCAGATATGAACGAAGGTCAGCAGATATCAAATTAAACCTGCTTCTTAAAAATCTAAAATCCCCGGCTATGTATAACCCCTTCCTACGGCAGTTAGCTATGAAATCAGGTCTGCAAAGTATTACGTGACTTTCACGGAGCTGAGTGAATTTTATACCCCAGAAATACATTCAATAAACATGATATTGACTTAAGACACCGAATCAAGTATCTATGTGAAAATACTTACCTGAAATACAAGGCCGATTCAGTTATATCCTATCATATACTGCAGCAGCCGGCTTAAGAAAAGCCGGCTGCTGCTTACGATATTCTGAACTGATCTCTTCCGCGCAACCAGTACATCTCTTTCAAATTAGCTAAACCGATTACTTATCGAAACCTCCAGATGCAACATCCAAAAAGCCTCGGCGTGGCTAGTTCTGTTATTTCACTGTTCTGCCTGAACGGAGGGAGTACCTGCCATTCTAAATCTTATGAATTTTCTCCCCTGCATCCATTTTTAGCATACATATAACTGTAAAGAATCCCGTGCCGGATTTCATCCGTAATGATTTCTACAAGGACATTAATATGAACACGGTCCTGCATTGCATAAAGTATTTTACGGTATTTCTGCACCGCATTCTGCTCTCCCAGTAAGGCATTGGCTAATCCCTGGCAATAGCTTGCCGGTGGCGTAAATTCTTCATCCTGAACCTGGGGAGGCATCTCACCGGTCAATTCATAGTAAAGCTGGCGAAACAGGGCATAGTGTCCGATTTCATTGTCACGGATGCCGGAGATAATCTGTGCATCCTCATCAGACGTGGATTGCTCAATGAGCCACATATAAAACATCCTGTCCTCAGTTTCACCCGACAGGGCCTGCCGGATCAAATCAAGTGCCCCCTGGAAATTCTGAGGATATGTGAATATATCCGTATTATCTGTCTGCTGTAATTTCACAGGCGGGACTATGGCCTGTATAAATGGGGCTACTTCACTATAAGTATAGAGATTATGACTGCCATAATTATAGAAATCCATATTCTTATCTCTCCGAAACTTTCTCCGGATATTATATGAATCATCTGCTATGCATGTGCCTGGTCTATAAGCCTGTTTTCTGAATACTAACCTTTAAAAATGACTCGGGTGTCATAAGTCAATCTCAGCTTTCATCTATGTATATTTGGGGTATAAAAATGCAGCGAAGCGACTTTCACGGAGCTGAGTGTATTTTTATACCCCAAGTATACATTCAATAAACGTGACATTGACTTATGACACCCGAATCAAAACTCGCTCAAAGCTGACTGAGAAAAGCCCTTACAAAGATTCTCCTGATATATTGGGGACCTTTGCAACACGTTCTCCCGAACGCCCCAATCCAATAGCTCTTACCTGTGCTTTTATCACCTATTTGGATTTTGAAAAGGGAATCATAGGCCTGGCTTTTATCGATGCGGAGGATGGAACTCCGGTTATCGATATCAAGCCCTATACACCCAGCCTTGACAGAGTTGAAAATCCTATTGTCCCGGACTGGTGTGCCGGCTGGCCCAAAAATGTAGAGACCTCCGGAGCTATCCCTCCTGATTATCTTCCCAATTAAGGATTATTTGCCGTGTTTAAGCTCTCTGCCCATTCCCTTACTCTCTGCCTGCTCTCTTCCTCTGATAAATCCTCAATCCTGGTCATGATAGACCACCTCACTCCAAAGGGATCCAAAATACTTCCGTATCTGTCACCTGAAACAAAGTCCGCAACCGGCTCCCTGGCTTTTGCTCCTCTTGCAATTGCAGCTTCATATACCTGGTCGACATTCTCAACGTAAATTGCCAAAGAATAACATGCATTATCCTCCTCCGGCGGCAGGACCAGCTTATAGGACGGATTCGCTGCTCCCAGCTGCAAAAAGCCATATCCAAAATCCAATTCCGCATGAACAATTGTTTTTTCGCCATCTCCATAGGAAAACTCTGTAATGTCCTTAACCCTTGCATGAAATACAGTCTTATAAAACTCTATTGCTTCGGTAGGGTTCTTCACTACTATAAATGGTGTTATAGCTGTAAACCCGTCAGGTATTCCATTCTTCGTGTATTTACCTGTTACTCCCATATGCTTTCTGTTATCTGCCATCTTTTCTCCTTTTTAATTTGAATTTAATTTGAGTTGTCATAAGCTAGTCTAAGCTTTCGTCCATGTATATCTGGGGTATAAAAATGCCGCAAAGCAGCTTTCACGGAGCTGAGTGTATTTTTCAATCCCCCTATATTAAAATCTGCCTTCATTGGATGGAATCCATCAGCCGGTAGAAATACTTTGGTTCATGAGTTTTATTCAGATTATACCAGGCATCTGAGCTTTGCTCTGTAAATACGTCTAAGGCCTTAAAGACATGGAGAGCAAATTCCAATGGAGCTATCCCAGAGGCCGTTATCAGCTTTCCGTCCGTTACAACAGGCTCCTCTTTGTAGTACTTCTCACCTGTGTAGGCAGGACAGATCATTTTAAGGTATTGTAAGTCATTGCTTGTATGCCGGCGGGAATTCAGCAGTCCGCTCTGGGCCAGTCCGAATGTGGCACCGCAAATTGCCGCAACCGGTATGCCATTTTCCAGGCACTTTTCAGCGGCTTTTAAAATTGGCCGGTGACTTGATTCCGTCCAGGTATCTCCGCCAGGTAAAATCAATACATCCGTGCTTTCAATACTGCACTCGTCCAGCCTGATTTCCGGTAATATCTTCATGCCTCCCATTGTAGTAACAGGCGCATTACCCATACCCACAGTGACCGTTTTATATGGGGCAGCCCCTTTTTTAAAATACCTCCCCGTATTCAATTCAGCAGTTATATAGCCAGTTTCCCAATCTGCCATTGTATCAAACACATATAAGTATACCCTGTTGCTCATCTGCAAATCCTCCTATTTTGAATTTATCAAACAGTGTTAACACCACCCGTAAACGGTGATGAACATAATTATAAAACAGCTTGACTGACATCCGCTGTCAGTCAAGCTGTTTTATTTGATAATATTCCATTAACTCCGATGTAACAGCCACCATTTTATTTCTGAAGCTCAGGGGCTCGGTTACCTGAATGGATTTTCCATAGGATAGAAGAAAATAAGGCACATAGGAGTAAATTATATTCTCTTCCAGCCAAAACACAGCTTGATTGGAAGTCCGCTCCTTCAAATAATGTCCCAGAAACCAGTGCAGGCACAAATCATCCAGGGCTTCCGCCCTGCCTTCGATAATTAACGTAATTGATCCGGTCCTTCCAGCCATATCAGGCAGCAGATTTTTCATAAAAAATTCGCGGGCTGCAAAAGCTTCGGGACGCTGAAACTTCATCTGGGTCTGCCTGATCTGCAATATCCGCTCGGCCCGAAAGCTGCGGATCTCATTTCTCAGATGGCAAAATGCAACCGTATACCATTTATTGTTCCAGTAAACTATTCCATAGGGGTCTATCATCCTGCTCTTAGGCTGTTCCTGATGGCCTGAACGGTAATCAATTTCCACGGAGCATTCATTTGCCACGGCCTCCTCCAATACTGCCAATACCGGCTGGAGAGAAGGCTTATCTGCACGGTTTATAACATCAAACCCGGCCAGATGACGGTTAAGTAAACTTTTCTGCTCCTGATTTGAATACATTTTCAGCTTTGATGCGGCACTGGTCAATGCCTCATTAAAAGGATATCCGGCTTCTTTTGCAAAAACGGCCGCATGAAGAAGTGCCTTCTGCTCTTCCATGTCAAATAGCAAAGGCGCTTTGACAAAATTGTTCAGCAGGCTATACCCGCCGTTATGACCTGTGTCTGATATGACAGGTACTCCACTGGCACAAAGTGCATCTATATAACGGTACACCGTCCTTATATTGATTTCTAACTTTTCAGATATCTGCTTTGCCGTCATTTTTTTACCCGAATTCAGCATCCATAAAATAGCCAGCATATTATCGTTTTTGGACATGACACACCCTTCTAATAAGCTCATTTGTTATACTTATAAAAGCTCTGCTAAATAATTTGATTTTGTAAAGAGAAGCCCTTCTCTCAACTCTAGCTCTCCTCATTTCTCATTATCTCATTACCCTAAGAGCTCTTTTTGCTTCCTGTACCAATAGCTTATTTTTATTGTTTTCACACATGCTTTTAAGAAATTCTCTTGATTTCACATAGGGAAAAGCGGACAGGCAGATAATTCCCTTCCAGGTTATAACTTCATCCTCCCTATGCCTCTCAACTGTCTCAATCACTTTATCCATGTATTCGGCAGTTGCTGCTTCTCTCTGATAAAACGCCAAAAACCCGATTGCATCCAGCACTTCCCTTATCCTATCCCTATCGCCGCTATCCAATACCTCCATTAATACAGGCATAATTTCCCCCTTCATTCTGGCAAGGCTTCTCACTACCAAATCTCTGGGCAAGGGATAGCTGCTTTTTAGTGACGGCCTGACGGGAAGAACACCGTGCTGGTTATCTCCGATTCTGCCGATATACGGAATCATTTTCCTTGCTGTTAAGCTGTTGCCCCTTTCAAGGGCGGCACAGATTTCCAGTCTTGTATACAGCTTTTTCTCCTTGCAAAGCTGCTCCAGAAGGATATCCGCTATTTCGTCCATACCTTCACTGTATTTTAGACCCAGGACTTTTGCAGCTGCAGACCGGTGAACGAAGACTTTATCCTGCAGCAGCTTTATCAGTTCCTCTCTGTTAAGCTCTTGGAATTCCCCCAGGTCATAATTTTCAATATAGCCCCTTCCTCTAAGCGCCTCTAAATCACTGCTTAACCTATTCATTTTCTTCCTCTTCATTTCCTATTACTGAAAAAACAGCTATATTTAATTTAACATTGGCACTGCAATGATTCTAAATTTATCTTTAAGCTGGAAACACTGTAAAACAAATAATCCGGATTGATTTTTTTCAAACTTTCTACGTCCGCACTTTCTGACCATGCGGCAGATAAACAGGTTACACCAGCCTCCCTGCATGCCGTTACATCAGTAGCCGCGTCCCCTATATAATAAAACTCCGCCTTCTTAACATCGTATTTTTCCAGCAGCTTTCTAATTGATTCGGTTTTATTATTCCGTGTTTCTTCTCCTGTCATTATAACACAAAAACAGTTCTTATAACCTTCCTTTTCATTCATGAAATTACAAATACTTTACCGGGTATAAACACCCCATTACTCAGGATATTTCCCTCTACCATAATTTCTTCTCCAAAAGGTAAAATCCATGAATTCCCATATTTAGTATGTGCAAAATAATAGCATTAAATGCTCTATAAGGCCATTTGAAATACTTTTTTGTGTAGTTTCAGACTCTGTTATTTGAAAAAGGATTTTGACCCCAGAATGACATTGTCTAAATATTTTCGGAATTATACTATTATTCTAAAGTGAAATTCCTTTTCACTCCTTTTTTCTTTATCAAAGAACCTATCTGATATATGCTTTCTCAGGCTATCATCTTATACAGAATATTTAAAATAGTCCGTCTGGCTTCATCAAGATATCCCTCCTTAAGACTCATTGTTTCATTAAGTAAATTTTTCGATGATTACCATTCTGATATACCTATAGAAATTAATATTTGCCAAAGGGGATGCCACAACGTTACAGCCCAAAGCAATAGAAGGATAATCCCTGATTTTTCAAATAAAAGGATGACTTTGGGGACTATAACTTCCATAACAGGTTGTAGAAAATATGTTATGATTTTGCAAATTTTTTTCTATTTTTTTAATATATTATCTGAATTTTATAAATATTATATCACTTTTGTCAAGAAACACTCGTTTTCGTAAGCAAATTTTTACTTTACATCAAAAAACTTTAGCGATAATATTATGGAGCAAATTTGAAATATATGGAATTTGCATTACGATATCACACTAGCAAATGAGTAAGTACAAAAAGGAGGACATTATGGTCAAAAATGTAAAAAGAACTTTGATCTCTCTTGCTGTAATGATTGCTATGATAATATCTATCATACCGAAAGCAACCGTTACAGCAGCTTCATCAGATTACTCTCATCTAATTGGTAATTCTGATGTGAAAAAACCTTCTATTGGAGGTAAATTACAGGTACTTGATAAAAACGGCATAAAGACCTTATGCAGCGAAGATGGAAATCCAATTCAATTAAGGGGTATGAGTACCCATGGGTTACAGTGGTTCCCTCAGGTCATTAACAATAATGCTTTTGCAGCTCTTTCCAACGACTGGGAGGCAAATGTAATCCGTCTTGCAATGTATGTAGCTGAAGATGGGTATGCAAGCAATCCTTCCGTAAAACAGTCCGTTATAAATGGAATAAACTATGCCATTGCAAATGATCTGTATGTGATCGTAGACTGGCATATGATAAATCCGGGAAATCCAAACAACAGTGTCTATTCAGGAGCACAAAGCTTCTTCAATGAAATTTCTGATTTATATCCAAATAATAAAAACATTATTTATGAATTATGTAATGAACCTAATGGTGAAAATGGAGGTGTATCAAATGATGCGGCCGGATGGGCTCAGGTAAAAGCTTATGCAGCTCCTATCGTACAACTCCTAAGAAATAAAGGTAACGAAAATCTTATCATTGTTGGTTCCCCCTTCTGGAGTCAAAGACCTGATTTGGCAGCAGATAATCCAATTGAAGACAAAAATACAATGTATTCCGTTCATTTTTATAGCGGCACCAATCCGGTATCAAATGTAGATACAGATAGAAATAATGCGATGAGTAATGTAAGATATGCGCTGAACCATGGGGTTGGAGTATTTGCTACAGAATGGGGAACCAGTCTTGCAACGGGTACTACCGGGCCATATTTAGCGAAAGCTGATGCATGGTTGGATTTTCTTAATGCAAACAACATAAGCTGGTGTAATTTTTCACTGTGCAACAAGGACGAAGTAGCCTCTGCATTAAATAGTTCCACAAGCTTTGACCCTGGTTATGATAAAGTATGGTCAGAGAGTGAATTAACAACATCAGGCCAATATGTACGTGCCCGTATTAAAGGACTTTATTATGCCACTCCAGAAGATCCCAAGCCAAACAAGCCACAACCACCAAAAGATTTTTCTTCCGGTTTCTGGGATTTTAACGATGGAACCACGCAAGGCTTTGGTATTAATGCAGATAGCCCAATTACTGCTATTATGATACAAAATGCAAATAATGCATTAGAACTTCGCGGACTTAATACCTATGGCAGCAATGATCTATCGGAAGGTAACTTTTGGGCAAATGCCCGTCTTTCAGCTGATGTCTGGGGTCAGTCCATTAATATATATGGAGATACAAAACTTACAATGGATGTTATATCTCCCTCACCAACCAATGTATCCATAGCTGCTATTCCCCAAAGCAACAGTCATGGATGGGCAAATCCGGCAAGAGCGGTACGTGTCAGTGCAAATAATTTTACAGCACAATCAGATGGTACCTATAAAGCAGCCCTGACTATTTCTCTTGACGATAGTCCCAATTTCAAAACGATAGCTGCTGATTCTAATGACAGTACCGTAAGGAATATGATATTATTTGTTGGCTCAAGCTCTGATAATATTTCTTTGGATAATATAAAGTTTACAAAATAAAATCTTAGACCTATCAATATACATACTGCTTTTAAAGCAATGGTTTAATATCCTTTTTTAAGTATGCAGCATTCAAGCTGCTTGGGGAGCTAACATAAAGAAAGAGCCGACAACTGTGATACACTCACGATTACCGGCTCTTCGTCTTAACGTCTGGCACTTTGCTAACTATTATATTCCGCTTTCTTACAATGATTATCATTTCCTGTTTACACTTGAGACAAAATAGTGGGATGAACATGATGTTTTTGCTGACCGCAATTCCCATTTACTTTGCTTTATCCGTAACCTTTTTCATAGCCCTGCTAACTTCCTGCCCAACAGATTCCTGATAAATGTCAGCGTAAGTTTTTGAATCTTTGATTAAATCGTCGCAGAAAGCCGCTACGTCACTTCCCGTCACCTCGAGCACGCCTTTCCCCAAAGCCGCACCCTCTTCAAAAAGCTCGACAATCCCCGAGAGTAAACCCGTCCCCTCAGTCAGCTGGGCTGGGCCGACCTTAAAGAGATATTTTTGAATCTCTTTATAAACAATCTGATAATCCTGTGGGAGCGCTTTGACACGCGCCATGTGCGCCCGCCACTCTTTTTTTCCTTCGATGATGTCTTGTATTCTCATTTTAACTCCTTTCATGAATAACAAATCATTGATTTGATATTCCTCAATATGTAGTTGAAAAAACAGTCTTTTTGGTTTTTCAACCTAACAGCCATACCTTCCCTGCACGCCGCACGATTGGGCCGAGGATTTCCCAGGCACTTGTGTGAAAATTGCTTTTTGATTTTCACTTGCTCCCATTGCATACCGCAGACAAGTCTGCGTTACTGCCATAAATGATGGAGAGTGAAAGCGTTGAAAGTGCTTTTCTTTCACACTTCCCCATGCATATCACAAGCTTGCTTGTGATACTGCTTAAATAGAAGATTAAAATTGCAACGCATTTTTCAATCTACTTACCTAATTTCTTAGCGATATTATTGTTGAGTTGCTTGCGCCACTTGTCGCGAAAAGACTTTGCCCCTTCTTCGCCGACCAGCGCTGAACAGAAGCCTTTGATATCGTCACCCAAAACCTCTTGGACACTTTGACCCTCCGCCGCCGATTCTTCGAGCAGCCCAAGTACACCGTCAAGAATTGGCATGAGGTTGCGGCCGGTGAAATCTGAGTGGGACCAAAGATTGGCATTCATTTTTTCCCAGGCCGACTGATAATCATCCGGCAGCTTTTTAGCACGCACTTCAAATGCTTTCATCTCTTTCGTCATATCGCTTCCGGTAATTTTTTCCCAAAAGTCCATTATTTTTCCTCCTTTAACTCATTAATTTTTGATGATACGAATTCCCACTTTCCCCAGAATTTCCGCAATTCCTCTCGCCCCGCATCATTGAGTGCGAAGAACTTTCGCGGCGGCCCCATGTCGGAGGGTTTTTTGGTGACTTCTACCAGCTTGCTTCTTTCAAGCCGGACGAGAATGGTGTACACCGTTCCATCCACAACATCAGTGAAGCCAAGGGAGTTCAACTGCCGCGTGATTTCGTAGCCATAGGTTTCTTTGCGGCTTATAATTTCAAGGACACAGCCCTCAAGCACACCTTTGAGCATTTCCGTTAGATTTTCCAACACAATCACTCCTCACTATTCTGTATGACCTATATTCAGTATTACTTACTACTGCTATATAGTAACACCGAATAGTTGGTTTGTCAATAGCGGTTGTTCAGAAAATGTAATATATTTTTCTAATTAAAGACAAAATTTACTTTCATTTTCAGATTGTTTCATTGAAAAAGTTACAAATATATACTATAATTTACCTATGCGGTACTGCTATAACTATATTTACGATAGTATGTAAAATTGAAGTAAGAAATACGAGAATTGATTCAATAAAATATTTCCCCAAAGTAAGTGATAAGCTTCAGGAACTACAGGATTTGATGTAGTTTATTACTACACAGCTGAATGAATTTCAATGGACATGTGAATACCGTGATAAACGCAAGTATATACCAGGCTATCAGGCTATATATAAGGTATTGATATCTTGATGGTATCCAGTCCATCAAATTAAGGAGAACATATGATGAAACCACACTTTTTAAAAGTCGTAATCACAGCAGTAGTTCTTGTAGCATGTTTGGCTGGAGGCAGTCTTATTGCGGAAAACAATAAATCGAAACACAAAGAAAAGGAATTGAAAGAATACAAAGCAACCTTAGAACTTGTTAAAGATATCAATCAAAACAGCGACTTCGGTGGATTAGAGCTGCTTAAATTTTCAAACAAAACCAAGGAAAAGCAGCAGTCCCAAGGAACTTCTGATATTCTTCCTGATTTTGTGGAAGAAGCAAAGGATGGTGTTGAAGGGATTTATTTTAATTATCCCTACGATAGTAATGACTACCGACTTGCAAAAATCAGTATGACAGCAATGCCATACCATGTTTATGGCATTGCTGCAGGACAAAACCTCAATGACGTAACACCGCTCTTGGAAGAAAAGGGGTTTACCGAGCATGAGAAGTCATCGGATAATGATGCTGATTTCGTTTTGTATCGGCAGCATCATGTAAGTATTTCTTTTAAAGTTAGCAAAGATACCAGGGCTATCAGCACAATCATTGTTTCAGTTTATGATAAACTGGATGATGCGGTTTATTAAATTATGGTTTATCCATTTGATTTACTATAAAAAAAGAATCAACCCACTAGAGCCTTGCGGCTCTCGGCAGGGCGGTTTTACCGCTCTTTTTTCATGCCCCAGATTTCAATCCACAAGAGCCTTGCGGCTCTCGACTAGACGGTCACAATTTCCCTAACCTCCCACTAATATTTCAATCCACAAGAGCCTTGCGGCTCTCGACGGAGTTATTTCTGAAAAAGTAGGTGTACAACCAAAATTTCAATCCACAAGAGCCTTGCGGCTCTCGACTATCTTTCTGATACTGTTTCCCTCGAAATTGATAAATTTCAATCCACAAGAGCCTTGCGGCTCTCGACAACACCTGAGTTATTTAACGGGCAATGGTGGGAAAATTTCAATCCACAAGAGCCTTGCGGCTCTCGACTTAATATTGTCGCATGAGTATGCCGCAATGAATATTTCAATCCACAAGAGCCTTGCGGCTCTCGACTTTATCTTTTATGGCATTAGCAACAACGACAGGAATTTCAATCCACAAGAGCCTTGCGGCTCTCGACTTTCATTGAAATACTTGCTAAACGATTTATTTGTGATTTCAATCCACAAGAGCCTTGCGGCTCTCGACAATGACTGGGGCTTTAATTATAGGAATTTAACAGTATTTCAATCCACAAGAGCCTTGCGGCTCTCGACTCGAGAGCTACATTCGAGAGGCGATTTTCGAGGTGATTTCAATCCACAAGAGCCTTGCGGCTCTCGACAGTGCATCTGATAACTTCTCAATAACATCAGAAGATTTCAATCCACAAGAGCCTTGCGGCTCTCGACAATTATGGAGATTACACCCATAAGCCAATGTACAAATTTCAATCCACAAGAGCCTTGCGGCTCTCGACCAAATAGTTTAAGTTGGAGAGGTAGATTAAAATATTTCAATCCACAAGAGCCTTGCGGCTCTCGACAGGAGCTGCCGCACTAATATTGATAGAGGGACAAATTTCAATCCACAAGAGCCTTGCGGCTCTCGACAATTATGGAGATTACACCCATAAGCCAATGTACAAATTTCAATCCACAAGAGCCTTGCGGCTCTCGACCGAGTTTATCGCACACAAGCTTACTGGTATCAAGGATTTCAATCCACAAGAGCCTTGCGGCTCTCGACAAGTCGACTTACAGGGATTAGCAAAAATGGTTGAAAATTTCAATCCACAAGAGCCTTGCGGCTCTCGACCAGGCCATGACAGACGAGCAACTACGCTTAGTCAGATTTCAATCCACAAGAGCCTTGCGGCTCTCGACAGGAGCAGAATTAATTTATTGCGAAGCAACAAAAATTTCAATCCACAAGAGCCTTGCGGCTCTCGACGTGACACCCCCCATAATAAAATAATTTCGAATACCTATTTCAATCCACAAGAGCCTTGCGGCTCTCGACGTGATTTACCCTGAATTAATTTAGCATCCATAATAATTTCAATCCACAAGAGCCTTGCGGCTCTCGACGCACAACGGTTTATATTGATGATGTGGGCTATTTTGATTTCAATCCACAAGAGCCTTGCGGCTCTCGACTAAATTAAATATTCCACAAGCCTATAGTGATGATATTTCAATCCACAAGAGCCTTGCGGCTCTCGACTAACCCAATTTTTACGGCTAAGCCGTGGTTGGGAATTTCAATCCACAAGAGCCTTGCGGCTCTCGACTAGAATACACGATAGTAAATATGATTGTGGTAAATTTCAATCCACAAGAGCCTTGCGGCTCTCGACACTTCCGGCCTTAACATCGTTTGCAAGTAAGATTGAATTTCAATCCACAAGAGCCTTGCGGCTCTCGACTTTGCATGTTTTGTAACATACTTGTTACACATAATTTCAATCCACAAGAGCCTTGCGGCTCTCGACAAGAAAAGTGAGATTAATAGAATTGCCAGAAGATATTTCAATCCACAAGAGCCTTGCGGCTCTCGACTCCGGTACACCGCAAATACATTTTGCAAGAAAGGATTTCAATCCACAAGAGCCTTGCGGCTCTCGACTTAACTGGTAGGTTGACAAGAAATCCTGTTATTAATTTCAATCCACAAGAGCCTTGCGGCTCTCGACAGCCAAAACACACAATATAACATTTCATAATCAATATAATATTAGTCACTTTTTATAATTTCTTCTCAAAAACTATACTATTTTATTTTTAAACACTTTCAATATATAAATTTTGTGTATTATTAAGGTGCGAATCACTTAGGCCTTTTATGTATGCTTCTGGTTCGCACCTAATGAAACATTTTCTGAAACTATATAATTAGAGTTCCTTCCAGGTCAAAAGATTCATTAGCACCAACATGCTCTATTTTAGTTTTATAATTATTTCCCAAATAATAAAATCTTAGGCTATCCTTATCTTTATCGATAATCTTCTCCAAAATGTGTTTTACCTCCTGACACTTCCCATAATCCATAACACATTCAAATACTGAATTCTGCACTCGTTTTCCATAATTAACACACTGCTTTGCAACTTTTCTTAACCTTGCTTTTCCTGCCGCATTTTCAGTATTTACATCATATGTGATTAAAACCATCATCTGCTTCACCTACTTCCATAAAAATGGTGGATAGCCATCCAAATCCCCTCTGATAAAGCGAGCTAGCAACATAGCCTGAACATAAGGTACCAGCCCCCATTCTATACTTTCATCTAAGAATGGATGCTTTATCTTCTCTTGCTTTCTTTCCTGCCAACATCTTAAAATTTCTTTTCTGGTATCATCCTTCATGGTAACAGCACCATTTTCCTGTTTTTCAAACCCATTGCCATTAATCACTTTTTTATTAATCAAAGAAATTACAAATCGGTCAGCAAAAATAGGGCGTAATTCTTCCATCATATCTAATGCCAAAGAAATTCTTCCTGGCCTGTCTGTATGCAGAAACCCTACATAAGCATCCAGCCCTACGGTTTCTAATGCTGCAGCTACATCATGAGCTAACAATGTATATACAAAGGACAACATGGCATTTACATTGTCTAAAGGGGGCCGCTTATTTCTTGTATGAAAGTAAAATGTATCCTTTTGCTGCAATATCAATCCACTCATAACAGAAAAATACCTGGAGGCCGCTTCCCCCTCATGCCCTCTTAGCTCATCCAGCGAAGCAGCTTTTTGAATGAGACTAAGTCCATTTTTTAACTGCTCAGACACCATTTGAAATTTTTCTATATCAATACGTTCCGCATGATCTCTTATGGCACGGTTAATAACACTTCTTGCATTATATATCTTTCCAATGATACAATTTCTTGCAATCTCTAATTTCCTATCTTCGCTATCTGCAATGCGGTACTGCTCCCTCCTTAACACTACATTTCCTTTTGACTCTCCAACGACGCGAGCTTGAAAACGCCCATTCTGGGTTAAAAAGGTCATTGCAATATTTCGTTTTGCACACTGTCCCATAAAAGCCGGGCTGGCTCCAGTATATCCAAAGGTTACGATTCCTTCCAGGTTATGAAGTGGTATTCTTATCCTTTCCTTGTCTTCAATCAATACTACCACATTTTCCCCATCAAGGGAAAGATAGGAATCCGGAGCTGTTACATACAAAGTGTTCAATATTTTTCTCACGTCACTTACTCCTCCCTTAAATTTTGATTTAGATAGTCTTTCACAGAAAGCTTTCGATTTAATTTAGGAAGGCAGAGTTCTGCTAAAGAACATGCTTTGCATGCCTTAGATAATTTTACCTTAGGAGTATGGTTTTTTGTATATAACTGATGCATTCTTTCAAAAGAGTCTATTACTTTTTGACGTAATCCTACATCAAATTCCACCAAAAGCCTTCGTCTGGTTTCACCATAATATAAATACCCTTTATCAATCCTACATACTAACATCTCTTCCAGACACATTGCCTGTGTACAAAGCTGTAATACATCGGCATCATGCTCCTTTGGTTTTCCACGCTTGTATTCCACCGGAACAGGCTGATAGGTTCCTGTGTAATTTTTCAGAGGAATGCCATCTTTACTTAGGTGAAATTCCACTACATCACAATCTCCCCTTACACCAAGTGTCCGTGAGAATACCGGCATTCCTCTGGTAATTACTACATTCTTACGCTTTTCAGTAAAATCCTTATCATGGGCATTTTCATGCATAATATTACCCATTACCGTAAAATAATTTTCTTCCCACTGCTGTTCGATATGAATTAATGCCCACTGTCTGGGACAAAATGCATAGTGCTGAATCCCAGACAGCATCAGAAAATCCTCTTCCTTATATTCCTTCATAAAACTTCGGCTCCAGTCCCTCCAAAGAATGGGAAATGATTTCATAATCTTCAAAGCAGCAAGGAGTTTTATTCTGCTCTTCCTTTAACCTAACCTCAAGAGAGCGGTGAACCTTTGCAGAAGAATATTGTCCCATGGAACTGTTATGACGCCACCAATATACTCTGTGTACCTCCATACTTCCATCCGGACGGGCAGCAGAAGCGTCATTTTCGAATAAGGTTCTTAATGCTTCTAAAATCTTATTTGCATCCTCCTCTGTGAATTCAGTTTTATCTGCTAATTGGCAATTAATACTTCCGTTTATTCGATATAAGCCAAACTCTACTCTATATTTACTACCCATTGTATCAGAAGATTTCTTTCCTTCCTTGCTTGGCTCACTATTTGTACTTTTTGTGATCTGCATATCCATAATCTCTATTGGTGATATACTTACTCCCGTATGAATTGATACTGGGCCACGAACTCCCACCGATACATTGTTATCTTTAAAGGCAAACACCTGTCCAAAACTTCTTACATCTATCCATTTCTCGCAAGCTGCCTTAGCATAAGAATTATTGTCTTTTGCTTTTAATGCATCTGCTAAAGGTTTGCAATTTTTTGCTCTATCACTTAAACTCTTATAACCATCCTGACACCTTTCATCGGATTGAACAAAGATTTCTTCGCCCATATCCTGAAGGCGGTTTCTTAGTTTTCTTTTAATGCAGACATCCGAAATCTCACCATAACCCTCATAATCTTCTCTCGGTCGGTTTCCGTTTAACGGATCACCGTTCGGATTTGCTTTCTTAACAGTTAATAACACCGTAAAATCAATTTTGTTCGTTAATTTACTCATTATCTATTCCTCCTATGATTTGTTTTTCCTCTGTAGGATTTCCTTTATAGTTCCACAGTTCACTGAGCTGGCAGTGATACCCCAGTAAGACCTGTTCTCCTAACTTGCCATTTGCAGAATAGTCGCCATCCTCAAAGGCATCATAAATCTCCTGGAATTTCTTTTGATATATAACCTGCACTTTCGGACTTAATTTTCTCTCATAAGGCTGCAACTTTCTTGTAATATCAAGCCAGGTTCTTTTTGGATTCTTTATAAACATAGCCCGGTAACGTTCCGCATTGGTAAGCCTTTTCCCCTTCTCCTCATCCGTATAGGTGTCATATTCCACCTTATGTGCTACTGCCAACAGTCTTCCATAAAGGTAATCTCTGGTATGGTTTTCATAATTTAAACTCATACTCTCAAACTCTCCTCTCTTATTCTTATTTCTGTCCTTATTTTCCTTTCGGATTAAAGCGCAGGTAATTTCTAATATTTTTCTTCGGTTATGACTTTCAAAAGCCTGGGGTCTGCAAGCATTTTCAAAAGCAGCTTTCACAATATCTTTTGGGATACTTCTTCCCGCAATGATACAGGGTGTCAACCTTTTTAATATTTCCTTCATCAGTTTAGAGTCATACACATCCAATAACCCATTTCTTTCTATGCCATAAGCTGCTCTTGCAATGTCTTCCGGGGTAGGAGCCATAGGCTTGTTCCAATAAATCTCCCCTTTTTTATAACTCATTCTCCAACAGCAGGAGGAGTGCCAATAAATTAAATTATTTAAAAACCCAGAACCTTGCATCTGCTGAAAATAGGTCATGGAAAGCCTGCCTGTGGTAGCGGCATCAAGTGCCATTACAACGATTTGCTTAGCGGGATTTTCAAAACAGGAATACCTTCCTTTGATAGCCTTTTTTACCTGATCCGCGTAATTCTCTGAAAAATCAGCAGGAAAATCCTCTTGTCTGGCATAAGCAATATCATAGGTATCACACTTAAGCCAGTCCGGCACTTCCTCATCTTCCGGATTCCAGGTCACCACACACATATCATAATGCTTGTATCCCTGTCGCTCTATCAGCCACCGCAACGCATTATGAGCTTCCTGAGAAGATACGTAGCCTACGGAGACGGCCTCTTCTTTTGTTTTAAAGCGTCCACGATAGGTAAAGCCATTATCATCATTTGCAGAGATAAGCTTCGACTTGTCAGCACTGTTTCTGATTTTAGAGGGATGCTTATCCGAGCACGCCATGTATTCTCCCGTGATGTAATCTAAATCTACCTTTTGTAACTGTCTGAGATAATACTGCTTATAATCCTCATAAACCGCCTGCTCCCTCCATATTTCTCCCAAGCCTAAAATCTCTTCATCTTGCAGGCGGAAACGAACAAATGCATCTGGCTGGGCAATGGTTTCAATCTTTATGGCTTTATCTACTTTCCCTTTATCATCTAAAAGCAAAACGCCGCACTTCACTAAATCCTGAATTAAACTTTGTTTTTTTATGTAGTCATACACTGCCTTCACATAGTTATGACAACCTGACTGAACCCATTTTTCAAGCTGATCGATATATTTCTGATAAAACTCTGCGGCTTTTTCCTTATCACAATACTTCTCATAATCCCCTGCCACGTAGCATAACTTATCACACAAGGGATGTGGGGCTATGCCACTGGAACGGCTTCCGGAATCTTCTGTAACCGGAATAATGGTAACGGCCTCCGCCTTTTCTACCTTTCTTGCACTTTTAAATGCTCCATTCAGCCCTAATACAATTTCAATCTGGGCATTCTGGGTAGAATGGGCAATTGGCAGTAAAATGCATCCCTTAGGGTCAACCCGTCCAACATACAACTTGGCCTTTTGATAGGTTTCCTGCAATATCTGCATTCCTCCCATATTATTGCACCTCCTCTTCTTTCAATAGATCTGAAAACTCCTCTAGCCCTGTGAAATTCTCTGTACCAAATTCTTTCTCATCCATATCCTTAAGGATTCTTCTCGTATCACACGCTTCCGGTCTGATAAATTCAATAATGCCTTTTTTCATAACTGGATGCCAAAATCTGGCGGTCAGCTTATTTTTTTCCGCCTCCCGAATTGCCTCATCGGGATAGGTAAAACCATGGAACATAAAGCCAAAGGACAGTTCTTCAATTTCATCATAGGCTCCCGCACCCTCATCAAACGGACAAGGCTCTACATATGCCTGACACTCCCTTGTTCCAAGATAAATATCTCTTCGACCACCCCGCTCCAACATTCGTTGGGCAATGAAAAAATGTTTGTTCTCATTCCTGTCCTTTGCCAGTGCCGGACGATTTTCATTCCACTCAAAATGAGCCTTTACCTGGTACTCTACATCCCTAAGATAGGTATAGTAAGAAAGTGTGTTTCCACCTCCATATTCGATAGGCCTTATACCTACTGATTCTGTCTGAATCGGTTTCATCACCCGCACTTTATCGATTACCCACTGGAAGGTTGGTTTCCAGTAAATGCTCTCACAAATGCCTTTTAATGCTTCATATGTGGCAATTTGATAGCTGAACTTTTCCCCTCCCACCCTGTTTATCGGGTCGGAAAATAATGCTCTTCTTCCATACACCTTAAATTCTATGCTGTTTTCTTTTTCCAACGCTATCCCTCCATTAATAATCTATTAGTAAAAATTCAGAATTTCCTTCTGTTACAATACCAATAAAATCATCATAAAAACCGTCCTTTAATGCCAGAACTTGTCCATTTTTTAAGGTAACGACTGCTCCTGCCTTATTTAATTCCTTTATTTGCTCCTGATAAAGATTAATAGTAAATCTCTGCCCCTTCCGAAGCCATTTCGTAATTTCTTTTCCGGATAAGTCCCCATTCAACATATTGATAATGTCTTTTCCTTCCTCATAGGGAACCATAACTCCTATGGTATCCTGAGTTATAACCGAAAAATTTTCTCCTGCTGTTTTGAATGCCTGACATAACATCAAATCAGGTTTTTCCCTAATTCCTGTTTTTGGGGAAAATGCCCTTTTCCCAATAATATTATCACTTAATAAGTCCACCATATTTGCACTCAATTTTTTAAGAGGGTATATCATTTCCTGTCTCTGTTCCATGTCAAAGTAATACCTTTCATAAAACGCATGTAAAGCAGGTCTTGAAAGCAAATCATAGTCAAACTTTTCCTTATTCGCCTGAAAAAGCTCTACCACTGCCTCACTACAGGCAGCACCTTTTCGGGTCTGTGGAAGTCTGCCAAGCAATTCCTCTTCATAGCGGATAAGATATACCATTCCCACCTCTTCCTCTCCATTACGGTTGCATCTGCCTGCCGCCTGTGCAATTGAGTCAAGCCCTGCATAGGAACGCAAAACACAGGAAAAGGATACATCCACTCCGGCCTCAATAAGGGAAGTACTAATGCATATCATTCTTTCCGTTTTTACCGCTTCTTTCATATGGTTAATACACTTTAAACGATGCTCCGGACACATGTTGGTACTTAACTGCAGTATAGCAATTGTTTCTCCTTGCTCCTCCATTTGCTTTGTTAATTTCTGATAAAGGGTTCTCACTGCTTTCTTGGTATTTAAAATAACTAAGATACTTTTATGTACTTTGACCAATCCGGTCAGAAATCCACACAACCCTTCTGTATTGAAATTTCCTTTTATCTCTTCGACACTGACACGTCTTAATGCCCTATAAAGTCCGTCCGTATCGGCTATCATATCAACAGGCTCCGTCATATGGATTGGCTGAGCTACCTTATCAAGAATTGGCTGAGTTGCAGAGCATAATACTACAGTTGCCTTGCACATATGTCTCAAATAATTCATTGTCATATTAAATAGACTGAGCATAGTAATGGGCAAGGATTGTATTTCGTCAATCAGGATAACCGAATCAGCAAGATTGTGAAATCTTCGCACGGAACTGGTTCTTCCTCCAAATAAGGTATTTAAAAACTGGACAAAGGTGGTAATGACAAATTTTGAATCCCAGTTTTCAGTCAAATGCTGGTATCGGCTTTGCAGTTCCCGTTCTTCTGTTTCATCCTCTTCAAGTATTACATTGGAATGATGTTCTAAAATCAGGTCATCATTATTTATTACCTCCCGAAATACCTGGCTGTTCTGCTCCAGTATGCTTAAATAAGGGCTGATATAAAAAATCCGTTTCTTTTTATATTGTTTCGCATGTCTTATTGCATACCGCATACTGCTTAAGGTTTTACCTCCTCCGGTAGGAACTGCCAGCCGGTATATTCCTGGTGGACGAATTGCAAAATCATAGCATTCTTTTGATATGTTCCGCCTAATTTCAAAAATTCCATCTTTTTCAGGAAAACTGCTCAGTTTATATTCCAATTTGTTTTGAAGAACATCCCACGGAACATCCATCTCCGCCTTCGCCTCTTCAAGCTTCCTATCTCCGCAAAATATCGCCGTATTAAGCCGGTCTGCATCGATTAATATGGATAATAGCAATCGCTCTATCAGAGCATTTGTAAAATATTTACTCATGCTGTTTTCTGAAATCATTTGCTGCAATTGCCTAACCTCATTCATTGCCATGTTAAAAATTTCATCCGTATCTATTTCAAATAGTGTACTTTCCTCCAGATTTTTTATTACCTCTTCGTAGTCTAATCCCTCTAAATCCTCTACTCGTTTTCGAAAGCAGTCCTCTCCCTGTACTGACATACAATCATTTAGCCCATGGTGTGACAGAATTGCTTCACAGATTAGTTGGGCGGTTAATTTTTGCAAATCGTCATTTTTATAATATCTGCGATATATATAGATTGCCCCTGCGGAGCTGTGATTGACACTGCCCCTTGCCTTTTTATTCCTTGATAAAATAGAATGTCTTAAATATTGTTCAAATTTTAACCTAAATTTTCCCAAATCGTGATATAATGCCGTTAAATAAGCAAGTTTTCCCACACCGAGCGGCATTCCTATATCTTCTGCTAAGCCGGCTGTCTCTCTCAAATGCTCCTGTACCGTCTGCTCTTTCGCAGGATTATCAGGATAAATATGTGCTATCATTTAATCTCCCTCGTATATTAAATATGGATTACTGTTTTAAATAAATATTATTATTTCTATATGGTGAAATTTTTAATTTCATTATAATCTAATAGTTTACTATAGTTTTATCATATATCAATTTAGATTGCAATACTTTCTTGAAAATTTTAACAATTTAATTTTTATCTTGATATTTATAATTTTAACATTTATTATATAGTTGTCGAGTATTTATCTCGTGGATTGAAAATATATAGTGAAATTTTTTATTCACGTTACCCGCCGGTTCTACCGGTAAGTAACAGCTCGAGTAGGAGGCAGCTGATTAATTCTGACCTCTCAGTCGAGTAAGTAAGAGGACTTTCAACCCTAGCTTCTCACGGAACCGGACTTGAAAGTCTTCCTTCATCCAGCTCTTACAATTTCATGATATTTTACTCCGAAGTAGTCAGCCATTTCTTCCTAATTATTTCTAATTCGTCCTCAATATCTGTCTTTTTACATACTACGATTTCGTATGCTGATACTTTATTCTGGTTATTTCTGATTTTTGCTTATGCATAAAAAAGTCCGATTGAAATACTCAGTGATCACATTCATGCCCTGGCTCCTTTCCTTGGTTCAAATTTATCCAATAAAAAAAGACAGTTTTACGACTTGTCTGGGTCTTCATTTTCAATGCTCTTTTCTGGTATATTTTCCTTAATTGGCTTAAACACTGTATCCTTGAAAAAGTATGTAAAATCAAGGGTTTCTAAGCATCTGCCCGACATATCGACACGACGACTTCCACGTGCCTTGAGGAGATGAAAAAGATGCCCTTTGAAGCTGGTAAGGCCTTGGTGGCACTAGCTTATTCCGGACCTCTGTATCGAAAATATTCTTTCGGATCAGTAAATATTCCATTAATCAGAATTGATGAGGTGGGGCAAAAATTATAGCAACGCATACATGCAGTACATTCGGCTGAAAACTCAAATTGTTTATCATTAAGCTTTATACAGTGTGTTGGACAATTTTTAAAACATATCATGCACCTATTACATGTTTTTGCCTGTACGCTCAAAGATTGGTAATTATTTTGTATTGCCTTTTCGGACATTTTCCGTATTAAGATTCCCGGTAGCAAGTATGGTCCAATTCCTTTAATATATTTTTTCGAGGACAATAACCGTTTTATCAATATTTTCAGTTCATCTACAGCCCACGCTTTCCTGACTCTCTGTTTTTCAATGCTTACCAATTTTGATTTATGCTTATATGTGGATATATTATTGCACAATCTGATATTCACATAAGCCATAAGCCTAAAGCAGTCTTTATCAAACAGTTTTTTTGCTTCGAAAGGTCCAGACGCATTAACATATCCAAATGTATTGATGACGTAGAAAGACTTTGAATGAATTTTCTTGTTTTTTAAACTATCTGTCAGAAATCGAATAAAAGCTTTCATTATTGGAGGGATATCAGCTCCATATATGGGATTTGCAAAACCGATGCAGGTTGATTCTTTAAAGATTTTTATTAAATCCTCGCTTGCCCACCCTTTAAAATTATCAATTGAATAAAGTTTGGCTTGATGGCCACTTTGAATTACAAGGCTTCTAAATTGCTCAACGGCCCATTTTGTATTTCCTGTTCCACTGAAATAAAAAGTTGTAAATAACATCATTATACCTCCTGACAGGAAATTGTTTTTCAGCAAATGAATCATAGCGCCAATATCATCTTATTTGACCTACGACCATGATATGTCATTAACACCACCATCTCCATATGATGCTTCAATAGGAAGGTTCATTCCTTTCCAACTCTCAAGTGCACCTGCTAGCTCATATGCTTCAAAACTCATCTAAATGATTCCTAATTCTTTTGCAGGCATTGCAATAGCAGCTTTTATCTGGTCTTTTTTTATCTGTTAAACTGGACTTTCTATGTGTTCCTATTAAGTTCATCACTTATATTATTTTGCGTAACTTTCCTTACTAACAGGATAAAGCTCTGTTTCCCAGTTTTCCAATGATGGCTGAACAGTGTAACCAGCTTCAAAGTAGCTTCTAATATACTGTGCTGCTCGTTGCTCGCAATATTTGTAATTTGTCACACTTCCATCTTTATCCAGTTCCAGATTATTCATAAATATTGCAAAAGCCTGTTCCACAAAACTGCTTTCCTCTTTCATTGTGGAATCAGTATAATCAATTCCCACTAAAATAGGGTAACCCAATGTTCCATGGGCAAACCAATAACTGAATTGACGAACAGCGCCACTAATATACATACTAACTTTCACAGCCTATAGCCTCCTTTTCTCATTATATTTCCATCTTCATCATAACCGCCTGCGATAACTTTTTCAACAATACTTTTGAAAACATAACGGTCTAATTCTGATAATACAGCTATATGTTTCCTCGTTGCCTAAGCGCACTCGTGACTTACACCCTAGCCAGCCCATGGCAGGCAAACTAAAAAAGAGCAACTAACTTTTGTTAATTGCTCCTTCCAAATAAATTATAATTCTTCATTTTTATTCTAATGTTTCAATAGGAAGGTTCATTCCTTTCCACCCCTCAAGTGCCCCTGCAAGCTCATATGCTTCAAAACCTTCTGATAATAAAATAAGCAATGCTGTTTTTCCAAGCGTGGTACCACCAGTCCAGTCATATACAACATAGGTTTTGCTTTTATCTAATTCATCTAAATGGTTTCCTAATTCTTTTGCAGGCATTGCAATAGCACCTTTTATTTGGTCCTTTTTTACCTGTGCCGGAGCGTTTCGAACGTCTAATATGACATATGGCGAATCTTCTTTTTCAATATTTTCTAACACAGTATAATGATTTATATATAAGCTAAGGTATGTTTCTAATAATTCGATTTTTTTTGTTTGCAACTTTTATTTCTCCATTTCTTGGGTATATTTTTGAGTGCTGTCATTAATTTTTTTTAATAAATTTGAGAGTTGCTGAATTTCTTCACTAGATAGGTTACCCAGTAAATTGTTAACGATACTAAAGTTTTCAGGTAAAAATTTCCCTAAAATATGATTTCCTGTTTCTGTAAGTTGGACGGATAATGAACGTTTATCTGTAGTGGAAGTACTTTTTAAAATCCAACCCTTCATCTCCATTGCTTTTAATAATTTACTAACTGTTGCACGAGTAGCTCCCAATTTCTCAGAAATAACGGAGGGCAACAATGTTTGGTTTGGAGCATGATATAAAAACATCAAAATAATAAATCTTGATTCACTTAAATTGTTCTTATCAAGGACATAATCGTATTGTTTTTGCATATTACGGTATGTCCATTGAAAATCAATGAATAATCTGACAATATCTGAATTTAATTCCGTATAAACCTCTTTCATCAACTGCAAACGCTGGTTATCAGGACGATCAGCAAAAGTAAAGTTATCCATAAATAACCTCCTTCATAATAGTTAGCCGGCTAACTATTATGATAATAACATAATAAATCCTACATGTCAAATTAAAAGATTACAAAGAATAGTCTATTTCTTCAGATAGAATTGAACGTTGCAGTAACCTTATCAACACCAACTATTTTTTACTTATAATAACCCGCGACCTTTTTATGTCCTACTCGAGGATGCGTATACCGCCTACGGTTTTGAGTCTTGTCTTCGTAATTGAGCGCCATCTTTGGACAGTGCTGGAACAAGCAATGCAGCTTTTGCAGTGATGATGAAATACCGGCTGGCCAGCTTCCAAAGTAATATTCTTAGCAGGACATACATTTCTACATATCCCACAGGAAATAGCTTCGTTATATTATTACATCTATCCCCAGATAGGCTGTATATAAGGCTAAAATGCTTATAAGACCGAGTAACATCCCAGACAGCCGTTAATGTGATAGTCGGTTATGTTAACTCGGTCAATTTCATGCCCTTAGGTTATTGCTCCTTGTCTGGGATATTAATCTGCATACCCGTATAAAAATACTTAATTTTGATTTTTTCAACCTTCTTTGAGTGTACTAAAAGGATACCATTTTAATCTGGCAAGGCCTTGAGGCAGAAATACAATTTTTTAAGGTCTCAGGTCAAATTCCGACAGTCTTACATGGTCCTGCTACAAGTAATTTAACCAATTGTTCTGCAATAAAATTTGTTGAGTATTTCATATCATTATTTAACCACCATCTTATGGCTGACATATACAGTGAAGTGATTAACTGCAAAAATAAATCTCTGGAAATTAAAATATGATCTGGAAAACAAATGTCAAGTTTCTCAATTAAAGCGTTTTCAAACTTTTTGCTTATTCCTGACATTTCTGTATCATTCAGAATTATTTTATAAAGCAAAGCATCATTTTCAACTGTCTTAAGAATAGAACTTATATTTTGTACAAAGCTATCATATTCAAGCTTCCCATCAATGATATGAGCTTCGGGGGCTACCAGTTGCAATATATTTTGTATTGCTTCCTCCATTGTTTGCTGCAAAAGATCATATTTATCAGTGTAATGAAGATAGAAGGTTGAACGGTTAATCATTGCCATGTCTGCAATATTATTTATCGTTATTGCATCAAAACCTTTTATATCTATCAGTTTCACAAAAGCATCCCTTATTAGCTTGCGTGTCTTTATTATCCGCAAATCATTTTCAATAGACATTTTTATCCCACCTATCTATTATTTAATGCAATAATCAACAATTATAGCAACTTTGTTGCATAAGCTGCGAATTCTATTTTATCAATCATTGAATAAAAATCTGGCTCTATTATACTACTATTTGTAAAAACAAGAAAGGAGTTTTCAATATGATAAAAAAGTGGACAACAAAAGATTTTCCGGTAGGACTTTATAATTTGCACTCAGATCCAAGCATCAATTTCCAAATGAATCGATTTTACAATTGGACAAATGATAGAAATATGCTGGATGAAATGCGCAGTGCCAGTAATACAATCCATTCATATAATGATCTGATTAAGTCATTTATTGAACTTGGTGAAAATTCTCTTCAAAAAAATGAAAAGTTAAAGGCTGCCTATTATTTTCGTGGTGCTGAGTTTTATTTACCCGAATCTGATCCACACAAACAAAATTTACGTAACCGATTTATAACTCTTGCGAGTGATTTTTATGGCATCTCGGAAAATCAGCACTATATGATTCCTTATCAGAATGGGTATCTCTCAGCTTACCGTATATCACCGGAAAATCCGAAAGATACAGTTGTTTTTTTCGGCGGTTTCGACAGCTATGTAGAAGAACTTTTTTTGATGACTATGATATTTAAAGATGCCGGATATGATGTTATCTGTTTTGACGGACCTGGTCAGGGCACTGCATTGGAGGATTATAAAATACCAATGACACATGAATGGGAAAAACCTGTAAAATCAATTCTTGATTATTTCAGGTTGAATGATGTCACTTTAATTGGTATGTCACTTGGCGGTTATTTATCCTTAAGGGCTGCGGCATATGAAAAAAGGGTTAAAAAAGTGATTGCATATGACATTTTAACGGACTTCTTTGATGTGCTGACGTATCAAATCGACCCTGCTTTTAGAGACACCTTTAAAGATATGATAACACACAAAAAAATGGAAGAGGTTAACACGGTACTGAAAAAGCTCACGGAAAAAAGTTTGATGCTGGAATGGGGAATTATGCAGGGAATGCATATAACCGGCAGTAAATCTCCTTATGAATTTTTTCATAGTATAATTTCTTATAATACCGCAGCCTTTTCACATTTATTAACACAGGATGTACTTCTTCTTGCAGGACAGAACGATCATTATGTTCCGATAAAACAGTTTACAGATCAAATTTCAACGCTGACAAAAGTACACTCTCTCACCGCACGTATGTTTACACCGGAGGAAACTGCCGATACCCATTGCCAGATAGGAAATCTGGGACTGGCAGCAGATGTCATGCTTAATTGGATAGAACAGACCCAATGAGATTGATATTATATGATACCAGGCTGCTTCACAACAGCCTGGTATCAAGTTATGCACTTAATTTTTCTCTTTTACTAATTTATCATCCTTGAAAATTTCTGAATACTCCAACTCGCCATTCTTATTGCATCTAACATATTGACCATTTTCTTACCGCTTATAAAATTCCCGGCCTGCCATAACTGTCCTGTTCTCAATGGGATTTCCATTCACCTTCCATTAGATTATTTCCAATAAATTACTTGCATATTTATCTCACCATACTTTAAAAAATAAGTCAATTTATTTACTACCAACTCGTAGACATGCGTTTATCAGCAACCTCTTGGTTATGTCACTTTTTGCTGGTCTTCTTGATCAAGTCCACGCCATCGTATCCCAGACTTTCCACACTTGCAGTCTTCTGCAGTATGTAATGATCAAAAAAGTACTTCGTATAGTCTGTAACAACATTTCGCATCTCCATAGCATCCTGTTCGCCTCTGAGTTCCTCATTAACACTGGTAAACACGATGTCGCAGTAATCTAAATGCGCAACACGATCAACAGAGAAATAATAGGTTTCCATGCTATTGTTAGAGCCAATTATCGCATTCATATTATAGTTAGGTTCACTAAACAGTAGTAAGAAGGGTTTCTTAAGGTCGCTGCCCTGAAGGCCGAACGCACCGCTATCCAAGCCAATCCCGCAGGCGAACCGCCCCCGCCGCAAACATAGAATAACACCGGATAGCGCTTTTCCTTCCCGGAGAGAGCAAGGTCGTCGTAACACTGGGTCTTGTTCCGGGAAATCACTTATGGGACTCCATGTAATTTTTGCTTTTTCATTGCCCTTTAATCCATGCGGCAATATCCATAATCACCTGTGGGTCTACATGGTTTGGAGCATTATAAACCGATATATCCGGAGTACCATTTCTAGAAATTTGGTTTGGCATGAACTCGTGGCTAAGATCATTGTAGAGGTGGTAGGTAACATTATTATGACCCTCTAGTGTCGTCTGCCAAAGTTTGTAGTCTTTGTCCGGATAGACTTGGAAATCAACACTGCCTTGCAGAATAAGCATAGGGATATTTTGCTTCTTCACAATGG
>JAEYPZ010000135.1:0-5473 GCA_023410275.1 Bacillota bacterium | reverse complement strand
AAAATGGAGCTATCTGATAAAACATTGGTTTAAGGGGGAGAAACTTGGATTGCCAAATATTAATAATAGACGATGATAAAGATTTATGTGTTTTAATCAAACAATGCGCTGCAAAAGAAGGAATACGCGCAGATTATTGTCACTCAGGTTTAAACGGCCTGGAAATGATTGATAAAAAGAAATACCATCTTCTTCTACTGGATGTGATGATGCCTGGAATGAATGGATTTCAGACATTGGATAAAATACGCATTAAAAGCAATATCCCTATTCTTATGCTGACTGCAAAGGATGACTCCACCTCAAAGATATATGGTCTTCGTTCCGGTGCTGACGATTATCTGGCAAAACCCTTCAATATGGAAGAACTAATAGCCCGGATTATTTCACTGGTTCGCAGATACACCCGTTTCAATGAAATACAGGACAGATCCCAACCACTCATATATATGGGAATGAGTATTGATTTTGACAACAGAAGTGTTACAACTCAAAATGGGACCTTTGAACTGCCCCCTAAGGAATTTGATCTTCTGCTTTACTGTGCCAGGAACCAGGGCAGGATCTTAACAAAACAGCAGATATATGAAGCGGTATGGAAAGAAGCATACGTTTATGATGACAGCAATATCATGGCGATTATCAGCCGCCTCCGTAAAAAGATAGAACCTGATCCAGGTACTCCCTTATACATTCAGACTATTAAAGGAATTGGCTATCGTTTTAATAAGGAGGTATAAAAAATGGTTGTGATACTTTTTTTAAGCGCCCTTTTGTGTCTATCACTTTCTTTTGCAATTTTCTGTTATTCCAAGTTACTTGCAGTCAGAAAGCAATTAAAAGAAATAACAGCAGCATTATCAGATATTCAGGGCGGAAATGGTAACCGCAAAATTCTGGCTGTTCATAATGATCTGACAGCTGAACTTTCCTATCAGCTAAATGAAATTGTATATCGTTATGAAGAACAGATCTATCAGCTCAAGGCAGCAGATGAAGCAAACCGGCAGCTTATGACCAGCTTGTCCCATGATCTAAGAACTCCTTTAACCACTCTGATCGGATATCTAGATGCCATAAAAAAAGGAATTGCCGGCCCTGAAGAACAGTCGGACTATATGGAAACAGCCCGATTGAAAGCGCATGGTCTTAAGGACTATATTGACCAGTTATTTGACTGTTTTAAATTAAACTCCGGCGAATTTACTTTGACTGCAGAGCAAATTGAGCTGGCAGAACTGACACGTAATATTTTAAAGAACTGGATACCTGTTTTTGAAGAGAATCAGCTTCAATATGAAATAGAGATACCAGAACAACCTGTTTTTATAAACGCTGACCCTGACTGTTATCAACGGATTATCAATAATCTGATCCAAAATGTAATCAGCCACAGCCATGCCGACACAATAACATTTAAACTGTACATAAAAGATGCAGCTGTTATCATTCGTATTCTGGACAACGGAATTGGAATTGCTCCGGCTGACTTACATCATATTTTTGATCGTTTATACAAATGTGATAAGGGACGTTCTGACAAAGGCAGTGGTCTTGGTTTGTTCATTGTTAGACAACTGACAGAAAAATTGAATGGAATCATAGAGGTTCAGAGTGAACCAGGCATTCATAGTGAGTTTATTATTCATTTCCCAGCTGCTGAATTAGAATTGCAAGATTAATGCAAGGTTCCGGCAAGGTTCATGCAAGGTTACTGATTTAGAATGGTTTCAATGAGAGAAGGAGGTAATATGATTTGTGTGATATGATCATTGAGACAAGCAATCTTACAAAACAGTATGGTGAGCAGAAAAGTGTTAATAACTTAAATCTCCAAGTAAGGCAAGGACGTATTTATGGTTTGTTAGGGCGGAACGGAGCTGGTAAGACTACAACAATGAAACTGCTTTTGAATCTGACAGATCCGACTTCCGGAGAAATACGTATATTTGGAAAGAATATAAAAAAGGATGCCAAAAAAATATTGCCCCGGATCGGAAGCCTGATAGAAACTCCCGGCTTTTATCCAAATCTGACTGGTACCGAAAACCTGAAAATTTTTGCATTACTAAGGGGTACTCCCACCCGCAATGCAATACAAGCTTCTTTGGAGACCGTAGGATTGCCTTATGGTGATAAAAAGTTGTTCTCACAATACTCACTAGGCATGAAACAGCGTCTTGCTATTGCACTGGCAATTATGCATGATCCGGAGCTCCTGATTTTAGACGAGCCAGTCAATGGGCTTGACCCGATTGGAATTGCCGAAATGCGTTCTTTTATCCGTGAGCTAAGCAGTATAAAAAAGAAAACAATCCTTATTTCCAGCCATATTTTATCAGAGATATCTTTACTTGCAGATGACATCGGAATTATAGATCATGGTGTTCTGCTGGAACAGGAAAGTCTTGTTAATCTGGAAGAAAAAAACGGAAGGTACCTGCATTTCATCATTTCAGATCCTTCTCAGGCTGCCAGAATTCTGGAGAAAGATTTTAACACAAAAAATTTTATAATAGAACAAGGTAACAGCCTTCGGATCTATGAGGATCATCTGCCTGCAGCTTTATTAAATCGTACATTTGTTGAAAATGGATTGGAGGTATCAGAAGCACGCATCTGCGAAGACAGACTGGAAGACTACTTCAGGAGAATAACGGGAGGTGAAGGAATTGGCTAATCTTTTATATGCAGAGTTACTAAAATGTAAAAGAAAGCGGCTTTTACCATTTGGGATATTGTCTGCGATTATATTCCCCATTTTTAACGCAATGCTTTTATCTGATTCTGATTTTGCAGATATCCAATCAGGAGTCAGGGAAGACAATGCATTTTTAATTTTAATGCCTTTACTCATTCTTTTAGCAATAAACTTATTTTTTACAGAACAGGATAATCATACACTTAAAAATCTGCTTTGTATTCCCATATCAAAAAAGAAACTGGTACTTGTAAAGCTTCTGGTATTACTGATATTTTCAATTGTATTTCAAATTACAGGTTTTTTCGTCAGTACTTTATTTGTTGTTTCGCAAAACATACCAGTTACCAAACCGCTTTTCCAATTCTGTCTTACTGCGTCAACCGGCTTATTAATGTGGTCCGCTTCTCTACCATGCGTTGTTCTGGTTGTCTGGTTTAACAAGAATTATATTCTGTCTGTTATTATGGTCTTCTTCTACACTCTGATCAATTACGCCATGCATTTCAGTGACCTGATCATGATGCGTCCGCTTGGTTTGAATGCCGGAACTCTAATGCCTGTACCTATTATTTTCCGATGGCTATATCAGTTCTACACACCAGCCGGAGTGATACAGACCACATTTTATCAACGCCTCAGTAACTACTTTGTTTCTACACCTATCTGCTTTTCTGTGGTTCTTCTTGAAGCCATGATTTGCATTATTTGTATTATACAAATCTATAACAAAAGAGAATATTAAGAGAGGAGAATTGTCAATGATTCGCATAATAAAAGCGGAATTTATAAAATTAAAACGTTTGCATATCTTACTTATTGGTATGATTGGCATGACCTTTCCATCTATACTTTCTATATTTACACAGAGAGTCACCATTCCAGAAAAACAAATTGGAAATTTTGATTTCACCACCCTTTTCAATCATTCTATTTGGAATAGCACTACAATATTTATGCCTGTAATCTTTACTTTGATCGGAGGTTCTCTTATTAACCGGGAATACAAAGATGATACATTAAAAAATCTCTTTACAATCCCAATCAGCTTTCCCCGGTTAATATATGGAAAGCTGATTGCAATGGGTATAATAAGTATTTTGTTAGGCTATTACAGTTATTTTATAACACTAATTGTGGGTTTCATAACTGGTTTAACAGTACCTGATCTCACCGTTTTATTAAAAGGTTTTGAGCAAATGACTGTTATTTCTCTCTGTACCTTTATTTCAGTTCTCCCCATAATTGTTTTTACCAGCAGGAAACAAGACACTTTCATGGGTGGGGTTGTTATATCTTTTCTTTTTGGCTACTTCTCTATGTTTATAAAAAATGCCACATTACGCAGTATATACCCCATATTATCCGGGCTCACCATAATCCGATTTGATACAAACCAGTACATGAACACATCTGGAACAGGTAGTTTTGCTATTTCACTTATTACTATGGCAATCTTACTTTTATTAACGATCCTGCTTATTATAATATCTTATTCTGGAAATGCTCACACATGATTCTACACGCATTTCCGGAATCCTTCTGCAAAAATACGATTTTTATAATCCCCCATACCACTGGTGTCCTCAATGTTATAACTCATGAGGTAGTGGGTTCTTGATGTTCCATAAGTGACAAATCCGTGCTCCCCATAGAGTTTTGCAAAAGGAGCTGACTTGTAGACCGTCAGTAAAACAGGTTTTTTGGTCCCATCGGACAGCTGAGTAATAAAATCAAGAAAATCATCTAATAGTTCCTTTTCGCGACCGGACTCAGACAATGTAGCAGAGACATCTGTTATCTGGTCCGGCCGTTCCTTATATGCTAAGAATCCTGTGATTATTCCATTTAACCTGACGCTCCAAAAACAGGCATCTTTTCTGGATCTGTGAAACAGGTCATCAGCAATAATCATTTGTATTTCTTCAACCCAGCCACCATAATACTGATCTACAAATGGTTTCAAAAATTTTTTTCTTATTTTAATATACTGTTCCAGGTCCTCTTCGGCAACTGGTTCTATTGTATACCCTTCGCCTGTCAGATCTTCCGATAATGTCATGCTTCCTCCTTACCAGCTACGGTCTGGATTCCTTCTATTTCTACCATTATATAGACAGTCCGGGTAATTATTCTTTCTAGAACCCTCTTCCGCTGCTTTTGCAGACCCAGATCTTATCCTGTACATAGCGTTTTACCAGTTCTTTTCCCATTTTTCCGTAAATTTTCGGATCTATCACGGAACTGTCTTCATTCAGAATCCTTTTTATCCCATCACTGAACGCAATCCTTAAATCCGTGGCGTAATTTACCTTACAGATGCCTTCCTGAATGCAGCTTCTAACAACCTCATCCTCTACACCAGATGTTCCATGAAGTACCAGAGGAACAGATACACACTTTTTAATTTCTCCCAGCAGATCCAGGCGAATGCGGGGTGTCCCCTTATATACTCCATGTGAAGTTCCAATTGCCACTGCCAGAAAATCTATTCCAGTTTTCTCCACAAATTCCCCTGCCTGAGCCGGTGAAGTAAGACCGGAATTCCTGTTGCTCCTGCCATCCTCTTTACCTCCTACACACCCCAGCTCCGCCTCAACCGGAACCCGGCAGGGGCGGCATGCCTCCACAACCCGTCTGGTCAGTCCTGTATTCTCCTCCCATGGTAGTTGTGAACCATCTATCATAATAGAGGTATACCCTTCCCGTAATGCCTGAACTGCCAGTTCAAAGCTGCTGCCATGATCCAGGTGCAGAGCAACCGGGACAGTC
>JAEYPZ010000134.1:0-65071 GCA_023410275.1 Bacillota bacterium | reverse complement strand
GCGGAAAGACCACCTATGATTATGATCTGTTCGGAAGAAAAACAGCAGAAACGGACCCTCTGGGCGGAAAGACAACTTATACCTATGACAAGAACGGCAACCTCACCCAGGAGAAGGATGCCCTTGGTGATATTACCAAATACACCTATGATAAAGTAAACCGCTTAAGCTCCTATACCGATGCCCTGGGAAATACCTCTTCCTATGAGTATGATGCCCTGGGAAGGACAACAAAGGAAGTGGATGCCTTAGGGGGAGCGACCGCCTATGCCTATGACAAGAACGGCAGGCTGACAGAAACTACCGATGCCTTGGGAAATACGGTGAAGCAGAAATACAATAACCTTGGACTTCTTACCGCAAGCATTGACGGGGAAGGAAACCGGACAGCCTATACCTATGATAAAACCGGGAATCAATTGACCGAGACCGATGGAGAAGGTAATACCCAAACCCATGTGTATGATAAGAACGGGAACTTAATAAAGGAAACGGATGCCTTAGGTCACGGGACTACCTATACCTATGACAAGTTAAACCGTTTAACGGCGGAAAAGGATGCATTGGGAAATACAACCGGCTACCAGTATGATGCCAATGGCAACAGAACCGTAGAAACCGATGCTCTCGGAAATGCCACAAAATATACCTTTGATGCTCTGAACCAGTTAACGAAGGTCACCGATGCGGCAGGGGGTATTACCAAGTATACTTACAATAAGATGGGACAGCAGACAAAGGTTACGGATGCAATGGGAAACAGCACTTCCTATCAGTATGATAAGAACGGTAAAGTCCTTGCAGTTACCAATCCTCTAGGAAAGAAAGAAAAGTATCAGTACAATCTGTTAGGGCTTTTAGAAAATTACACAGATGTCCGTGGAAATAAAACTACCTATGAATATGATAAGAATGGTAGAATAGTAAAAGAAACAGACGCTCAAGGTAACATTAATCTGTGTAATTATGATAAAAATGGTAATTTGATATTGAAAACCGATGCGTTAGGAAATAAGACTACCTCTACCTATGATGCATTAAATCAGCTGGTATCTTATAAGGATCCTGATGGAAATATTACAGCTTATAAATATGATACAAGAGGAAATGTCACCAAAGAAACTGATGCACTTGGTAATAATGTTCTATATGAATATAATGGTGAAAATCAATTAATTAAGACTACTAATGCAGTTGGAGGTGTTTATCAATACGAATATGATGCAGCCGGACAGAGAACAAAAGAAACGGATTCCAAAGGTTATTCAATAACCTATAAATATGATAAAGTTGGAAATATGGTATCCTATACCGATGCCCTGAATAATACTACATCAAATTCTTATAATGCTGCAGGTTTATTAAAGACTACAACAGACCCCGAGGGAAATATCACTAAATTTGAGTATGATGTACTTGGTCAGAGAGCTAAAATTATTGACCCAAGAGGGTATGCGACCCAATATGGTTATGATAAGAATGGGAATCTGACATCGGAAAAAGATGCGGCAGGAAATACGATATCTTATACCTATGATAAAGAAGGCAGGCTGCTTGATACGGTAGATCAGAATAAGCATATTAATTCTTACCAATATGATGCATCCGGTAATATTACTGCTAAAACAGATGAGGATGGAAACCAGACAAAGTATGTATTTGATTCCTTAGATCAATTAACTAAAGTAACAGATGCATTGGGGCATACAGTAAAATATGTTTATGATAAGACTGGTAATGTAACGGAACAGACGAGAGCAGGAAGCAGCTCATCCAGAAACCAGACAATAAAATATCAATATGATGCGAATGGTAATTTAATAGCACAGACAGATCCGCTGGGACAAACTAAGAAATATAGTTATAGCAAAACAGGCCAGTTATTAAGTGAAACGGAAAAGGATGGGACAGTCACATCTTATAGTTATGATTCCCAGGGAAACAATACCGGTATCAAGTACGGAGAGGGTAAAACCGTTCATTTTACTTATGACAGCCGAAGTCTTTTGACAAAAATGACGGATTGGAATGGTACCAGTAGTTTTGAGTACGATGCTAACAGCCAGGTAATAAAAGCAACTAACTATAAAGGAACTTCTATCCATTATACATGGACAAAAAACGGAGAAAAGAAATCGTTGGTATATCCCGATGGAAGCAAGGTCGTTTATGAATATGACGGAGCAGGAAACCTGACAAAAGTAAAAGATACCAGTTCAGGAATAACGGCATACAGTTATGATGAGCTGAATCAAGTAACGAAAAAACTGCTTCCAAATGGAGGAGAAACTTTATACAGTTATGACAATACCGGTCTTCTGACTGACAGGGTAGAGAAAAATGGCGAAGCAGAACAAGAAACCTATCGTTATGAATATTCAAAAAATGGCAACCGGAAACAGGAAACCAAAGTAAAGGGAGGGACAAAAGAAGATACTTCATATCAATATGATGCCTTAAATCAATTACTTCAGGTAAATGCTGCAAAAGGAACAAGGAAATATACCTATGATGAATTTGGTAATCGTGCAACAAAAGAAGAAACAGGAAAAGAAGATATCTCCTATACTTATAATAAGCAAAATGAGTTACTTCAGGAAAAACAGGGAGGAGTAATAAAAGCTTACAGTTATGATAAGAATGGAAACCAAATTGAGTTAAAGAAAAATGGAGTTTTGCAGGAGAGATTTACCTATGATACAACGAACCATCTGTCTCAGGCTGAAAACATTGGGCAAAACAAAAGTACGGAATACAGTTATGATGGTTTTGGAAACAGAGTAAGCTCTAAGGTAATGAAAGGAAGTACAGTAGAAAGTCATCTGAATTATACGGTTGATCAGGAAACCCCTTTTAAAGATATCATAGCTGTAAATGATAATGTAACAGCGAAAACATCATCATTTACCTATGGAAATAGTCTTCTTAGTATTGATACAAAGGGAAATATCAAGTATTATAGAACAGATGACAAAGGCAGTATTTCCATGCTGCAAGATTCCTCCGGTGAGATATTAAAATCATTTGATTATGATGAATTCGGCAATCAAAAAAATAACTCGAAAGGAATAAATGATAATACCGTCGCAGAGGATTTATTTTCTTACACGGGACACATTTATGAGGAGAGTACAGGACTTTACTATGCAAAGTCCAGATATTACAATCCACAGACGGGAAGGTTTATCAGCGAAGACACCTATCAGGGACGGGCAGAGAATCCAGGGAGTTTGAATCTGTATATATATGTTCAGAATAATCCGATCATTCATGTGGATCCTACCGGTCATGATTTGTGGAAGCTGAGTACAATATTACGATATACAAAGGGCAGTTATACCTATGATGCAAGAAGAGGGCATGTAAATGTATCAGCCAATAAAAAGTATAGAGTTTATAATATAGAAGAACTTGCAGTCTATAAAGGTGAAATCATTATAGATGACCGTCAGTTTGCACATGATTTCAATTACAAGGAAGGACCTTTTGAGTTCTTAAAGAAAAAGTTAAAGCTAAAATCCAAGAACAATGATATCAGAACCTTAAACAGCAATCGGCTTACTGTATCCCAGGTGAGAAGTAAAGCTGGTTATAATCATTATAATCCAGCCATACAGAACTATATAGAAAGCCTGGTAAAGGAATATGGAGAGATAGGTTATGGTTATGCCTTACAAAGGATCGGTAATTTAGATAAGCTATTTAATAAGACCAGTAATTCAATAAGTGCAAAGGTTGCGCATAAATATGGGCTTTCAGAAAACGGTATAAATATACTAAAATTAAGTTATCGCCTTGAGAAGAAAGGGTATTCCTTATGGCTTGCTGGATTTTACTATAACAAGCAAATGGAAGCAGAAAGAGAGTCCTTGCTTTATTTAAGGGTATTTAATCCATATAAAAATGGTAATGGTACAGGAGAAAATCCCTTCTATTTAGAATCAGGTGGAAATAAATACTATAAAAATAGTGGAAAAGATGGTTGGAATAGGGCTAAGAATACTGTAAAGGGAACGGGTAAGATTAATATAAGTAAAGCACTTGAAACCGCCCAAGAAGTTCACAAAGGTGGTGAAACTCTAGCAGGTCATGCACTGCAAAAGCATGCTGGTCGAAATCCAGATATTTGGGGAAAAGTGAGAGGGGGTGCTGATCAAATAAACCAACAGGCTATGAAACATATGAACGATATAATTAATGGCCCTGGGAAATTTAAAATTTTCACTACTGATAGAGGCGTTCAATTTTGGGAAAAAATGTTGCCAGATGGAAGAGGATTGAGATTAAATTTAGATGGTACTTTCAAAGGCTTTATAGACCAGATTAGATAAGGAGAGTAACTGTGGAATATATAGAAATTATGTTACAGGATGTAAATAAAAAGGATATTGATCTAATTATAAGACAAGAACTAAATATTACAAAAGATACAATAGTCTCTTCTCATTTTTTTGATAAGTCACAACAAAAAGATAAGGAATATGAACAAATTGATAGTTTAGTTAATTATTTTTCAATACCTAATACTGGTAATATTTTTACAAAAGAAATTACAGTAGGTGAAAAATTGTATAATGTTATGATGGTTATATCTTTTGATGAAGATTTTGGTGATATCACATTGAATTTCAACGAAGATGATATTTGTAATTGTAGCAGTGAAGAATTGAAGAATAAATTAACAAAAATTACTGATGAATTGATTGTAATGCAACAAAAATACGATATTAAAAATATAATGTTGGGTTATGAGTCAGTTATTGATGATGAAAATATTATATTAAAGATTTCAAATGGGCATAAAGAAATTATAAATAAATTCAAGGGAAAGCTCAATAATGCCATAGAATTTATTTAGAGTTAATACTAAACAAGATTAAAAAAAATCTCGTAGGTGCCCCAGTTCAGACCCCATTGCCAGAAATACGACCCCTATAAAAAGTCCTTTTCAGTCCGCATTACGGGCTGATGTTATCCGAGCCGGGGAAGCTTTCTAACCCCGGCTCTTTAACCTGCATCATTTTCGACCCCATGGTTCACCGCTGTTTTAGGGGAAGAAATGAGCGGTGATTTTCGACTGTCAATATGGTCCAAAAATATTATTGAAATAAAATTACCTGGTATTGGTGGTACAACAGGAAAAATTAGTTAGTTACCTAAAGTCGGTTGGATGATAAGACCAGACGGTTCATTAACACTAAATACACCATTTTCAGGTTTTACTAAGTAAGGAGATGATATGTTATGGAAGCATACAAAAAAGTTAGGCTTTTAACAGATAAGTACTTCGAAAAATACGGGATTAAAAAAGGTGACTTAGGATTTACTCTCGAAGACTATAACGATGGGAATTTTGAGGTGGAGTTTTCCGATAGTACTACTGGGTATACTATAGCTTTACTTGCGATACCTGGTAATGAATTAGAAGTTGTTGAAATATAATTAATTAGGTCACACAGTTTCGGCTGATATGGCCTTTCTTTATGCTTTTGATTCCGGCAAACTGGCCAGATTTATTGGAGATTTAGGTACATTTTTTGGGGAACGAGTATCGGATAAAACGTGGAAAAAACATGATTACACTGAAGATAATAAGGTTCCTGTTCCGTCATTACTAAAAAAGTTAAAACCTGAATATTTCAATGATAATTAACACAATCAACTTTCCCCAAAGCGCTATTTCTTAGAAATGTAATTAGCATCCAATAGTAATTTTGCACATTTAACAGTTTATCATAAAATCCCCCCCTCATCACTATAAAATAACCCCAAGAAAATTAAGACAATTACGTGTAACATAAAATCAGCGGGGCAAAAACATTGCCGGCACTACGCAGGAAGGATGAGACGAAATGAAAATTGTTAATTTGAGAACGAATCATTTAACCAATCCACTGGGGTATGCCATGGATAAACCGGTATTTACCTGGACAGTGGAGGAAGCAGCAGGTACCAGACAGAAAAGTGCCAGAATACAGGTGAGTCTGTCGGAGGACTTTTCAGACTGTCTTTATGACAGTAAGGATAGGGAGGATATTTCCTCTCTGGGATTTATTCCGGAGATTACACTAAAGGAGCAGACCAGATATTACTGGAGGGTTCAGGTACAGGGAGAGAATGAAGAAACCGGAATAAGTGAAGATGCCTGGTTTGAAACCGGACTGAAGGAATTTAAAACCGGAAAGTGGATTACTTCCATTAAGGACATTAATACCTGCCCTTTGTTTTACAGGAAATTCACTATACCAAAGGGAATAAAGGCGGCAAGGCTATACATTACCGGACTGGGAGCGTATAACTTTTATTTGAACGGAGCAGCTCAGGAGGAAATCCTGACTCCCTTCTATAATGACTACCGAAACTGGATACAATATCAGACTTATGATATCACCAGCCATTTGAAACAGGGAGAGAATGCTATGGCCATTCTTATGGGAAAGGCCTGGTATATGGGAAGATTCGGTTTCATTGACAAGCTGGATAAGCTTTATGGAGAGGATTTTCTGCTGTTGGGAGAGCTTCACATCACAATGGAGGATGGTTCATCCATGGTGGTGGGTACGGATACTACCTGGCTTTACGGGGCATCACACATTGGTGAAAACAGTATCTATGACGGTGAGTTATATGATGCCAGGCTTGAGAGAAAGGATTGGAACACGGAATTTCTGAACATGGAAGGGTTTCATAATGCTTTAGAGGCAGAGCCGCCCCGTGCAAAGGTAATGGAAAGGTTAAGTCCATCTCTTAAGGTAATGGAGAGAATCAAACCCAAGGAGCTGATTTATACAAAGGCCGGAGAGCGGGTAATTGACTTTGGTCAGGAAGTAACGGGATATGCGGAGGTGAATATCTCCTTGCCGGAAGGTGCAAGGCTTTTCCTCCAATATGGTGAAATTCTTCAGGACGGTAACTTTTATAACGAAAACTTAAGGACAGCTAAGCAGGAATATACCTATATATCCGATGGAAAGGCAAGAGTATTGCGTCCTCATTTTACCTTTTACGGCTTCCGTTATGTCAAGGTGGAAGGACCGGAGGAAATAATTTTGGAGGATTATACCGCCTGCGTGGTATATTCAGAGCTTGAAAAGACCGGAAACATCACTACCTCCGATGCGAAAATAAACCGTCTGTTCCAAAATACGCAATGGGGAATGAAGGGAAATTTCCTGGATGTTCCTACAGACTGCCCACAGAGGGATGAAAGAATGGGATGGACAGGGGATGCCCAGGCATTTTCTGCTACGGCCTGCTTTCATATGTACACACCTGCTTTCTACCGGAAATATCTGTATGACATGCTGCTGGAACAAAGAGAGCTGAAGGGCTCTGTTCCTCATGTGGTGCCGGATATTCTGGGGCAGATTCAGAGAATCAGCGGGAAAGAAGAAATCACAGATAACGGCTCCTGCGCGTGGGGAGATGCCGCGACGGTAATTCCCTGGAATTTATATCTGTATTACGGAGATAAGGATTTACTGGAAAAGCAGTATGAAAATATGATTCTTTGGGTGCGTTATATGAAGAATCAGGATGAGACTCTATGTAATGGGGAAAGGCTCTGGAAATGCGGCTTCCATTTTGCAGACTGGCTGGCTCTGGATAATCCGGATAAGGAAAGCTCCTTTGGCGGAACCGACCCCTATTATGTGGCATCCGCCCATTATTACTATTCTACTCTGATTACGGCAAAAGCTGCCAAAGTACTGGGAAAAGAAAAAGATTATGAAGAATTTACCCGGCTGGCAGAGGAGATTAAGACGGCTATCCAAAATGAATATTTCACAAAAACGGGACGTATTGCAGTGGATACCCAGACGGCTATGGTTCTGGCCCTTCATTGGAATCTGGTACCGGAAGAGCATAAAGAGCGCCTGGTAGGAGATTTAAAGAAGAAGCTGGAAGAGAACAAGCTTCACCTGACAACAGGCTTTGTAGGAACCCAGTTTCTCTGCCCTGTTTTATCCGATAACGGCTTGACAGAATATGCATATACCCTGTTGTTTAACGAGGATTATCCCAGCTGGCTTTACGAAGTCAACATGGGTGCAACGACTATCTGGGAGAGATGGAATTCCGTACTTCCCAACGGTTATATCAGCGATACCGGTATGAACAGTCTGAACCATTATGCTTACGGAAGTATTGCAGAATGGATGTACCGTTATATGTGCGGTTTTCAGCTGCTGGAATCCAGCGCAGGATTTAAGAAGATAAGGCTTGCACCGAAGCCGGATAAAAGGCTTCAATCGGTAAAGGCTTCTTATCAATCCGCTGCCGGGCTGTATGAAAGTGAATGGGAGTATCAGGGAAATCAAATCGATTTCAGGGTAAAGGTTCCTTTTGATGCCCTGGCTGAATTTGTTCTTCCGGAGGGCTTCCGACTTCTGGAGGTTATGAAGGAAGATGGCAGAAATTACGATAGCGATTTGGAACTGACTGCCGGACGGTATATCATTAAGGCCGAAAGTATTTCAATATAAAATGGATTAACGTGGAAGAATAAAGAAAAGGACCGGTTCAGGCTGTTGTGAACCGGTTCTTTTGTTTTTATGGTTGGGAGAATAGTAAATGGTAAACTACCCGTGCCTACAAATGAGCTGCCAAGTGTATGATAATCGTGTAAAGTTGAAAAAGTTGATACCAACTTTTCACACGATGCACAAGGAGTGGTACTATGCAAGAAAAAGTACAAGTTTATCATTTTGAATGAGTAGATTATGGATGTCTTACTGGAATATACAAATCCACCTCAGAATCCGGATGATTATACCCAAGGAAGCGTTCATCATAAAGTTCAAAGTCCTCCCGCCAGTCTAATTCTTCTTTTGTGGTGAGAAACCATGTTCCCCAAATGTAGTCAAAGGTCTGAGGCAGCATCTGCAGAGTACCCCGGTGGGTAAACACCGCATAACGTCCCCCAGGGATTATTTTTGGCACAAAGGGATCGGTTAGTCCTTCAAAAGATGATACTTCCGTTCCTGCTACCTCGGTAAAAAGGATATCGTCATTCATCGTGTACAGCGTGTTTTCCGCACATGCCTCGCAGATGCCGAAAGCTCTCCCATTGGGGACTCGGTTGGGAATTTGACTATATAGAGAATTAGCCCTACCCCACAGTTCTTGCAGACGATTGTCCCGCAAGGTGGTTTCTCCCCGAATCCCCGCAACCTTGATTTCCGGCAGTTCCAAGATTTTCGGATGGACCGTCACATTGCGGACCAGATGATTCAGCAGTCCTGTATCCAAGCGTTCCTTGCTGCCGATGAAGGTGTCCAGGCGGTTTTGACGATAGCTCTGGGGGCTGGCTTTATAAATGGCTTTGAATGCACGGCTAAAAGCCTCTGGTGAATCAAAGCCATATTCAATCGCTATATCTATAATTTTAAGGTCTGTATAGAGAAGCTTCTTGGATGCGTCCGCCAGACGGCGCTTCTTGATGTAGCTGCCTATACTTTCACCAAGGATGGCTGTGAACTGACGATTCAGATGATAATAAGAATACCCGGCAGCCTTTGCCACGTCCTCGACTTTGATATTGTCCCCCAAATGGTTTTCAATATATATAACCGCCTGCTCCAATGCTTTTCGATAGTTCACAGCAATCCTCCTTTCGTTTTTAAGTCAGCGGCTGCCAATCATAAGTACCCGGTGCTGCTTTCTCAAAATTAATCTGCGCATCTTCCATGCCATTTCCCAATGGTTTGTTGATATCATAAGTGTGCCAGCCGTTTTCGGCCCGGCCACCCCAGCAAAGATCAATGATACCCTCTGATGGGGAAATCACCATGCTCTTTGTAGTTCCGAAATACTCCTCAAAGTAATGACAGCATAGGCCATCTGGATACTTGGTGAGCAGCATTTCTTTGAGCTGTGCCCTCGTTACCCCGCTTCGATGAGCAAGCTGTTTTTCGATAACTGCATACCGTCTTGCTGAATGTGCCATCACCTGGGGCTCCTTCGCTTGAAGCTCAGGAAAAAGCGCATGGTTTGTGGCATACAGCATCTGCTCCTTAGAATCTGAGTTAAGCTGCTTGACAGCGGTGAGACCATCCATTGTTTCTACCAATGCAGCATTGCCCGCCTTATCCAGTAAAAGCAAGTTGAGGTTGTAGGCAATGGGCATACCCTCCAGATATATGAGCGCTTCCGTTACATCCCTGCAATTTTCCAACAGAGCGCGGGTAACCGCCCAAAACTGAAGACCTTTGAGCTTCGGTGACCGCATATAGGGAAGTGCCCCTACCGGAAAACCACAGGAACTCATCGTGACGGCAAGGCCATGCTCGTTGAAGCCATCATCCCGCCCGAAGTGGAGTACGCTGGTACCCATATGCGAATACTTTCCTGTCACGCTGGTTTTCATCAGACAGAAATCCTCGGCTTCGTGACTGAATTCGTAGTTGCGGGCGAGCAGTGGTTTTCCCTCGGCGGTGGCGCTTGGCAGCAGTGCGATATGGCTGCACCGGGGAAGCAGATAGGTCATTCCGTAAAAAAACACCTGCTCAGGTGCTACCTTCAATGCGTCGGCAAAACCGCAAAGTTCTTCGGTGAGACCGGGACACCAGCGGTCAAAAAGCTTCGCCGCTTCCACAGCCTGCTCAGGACCAAAGCCCTCTATTCCGGAAGTATGTACTGTTTGCAAAGGTGGGATTGCGGCGGTCATTTTTCCAAACTGATATCCGATTTCATAGCTCGTCCCAGCAAGCTCCGCGGTATAGGTTTGTATTTTTAGCATAGTAATTGTTCCTCCTTGTGTTCGTTTTCTCTAGTTTACCGAAACAATGGAGGGGCTGCATGACATTTTCTGCTGTTCTCTGATAAACCATTATACCATAGAAACTGAGTGGTGGTATAGATTTGGAAACCATAGAACACGGCAAACGCATGAAGGATAATTATGTAAGCCAAACTCATCTGGTTAATTACAATTAATTCCTTCATGCGTTTGCCGTGACCATAGAATAATTTATCTTGACAAATCGATATACCAGTATTATATTTGTATGTACAAACAAATGAGGTGATAACATTGTATAATGGAAACAACGGGAACGAACAGGAATGTATGTTAAATGGCTGCTTATTCTTTTCTACCACGAAGCTTGCCAGGGCTTTTGGGAAAATTGCAGAGGAAGCTTTCAAAAAGACAGGGCTTTCCCCCAGCCATGCACTGCTCCTGTATCTTGTTAATCAGACCGGAAGCATCCATCAGAAGGAAATCGGGGAAAGGCTTCATCTGACACCTTCTACCATAACACGCTTTGTTGAAAAGCTGGAAAGTAAAAGGCTTGTTTCCAAAAGAACAGAAGGAAAGAATGTCTATATCTGCACCACAGAGGACGGATTGGCATTAATGGAGGAAATTATCAAAGCCTGGAATGTCCTCGAGGATGGGTACAAAGACATTTTAACAGAGGAAGAAAGCGGGCAGTTTATCAGAATCAGCAATAAACTGCTGAGTAAGCTGGGTAATCAGGAGGAGTAATCCTCACAATAAAAGAATCAGGAGGGAAATTATCATCATGGATGAAATCTTTAACAGACGAAGCATACGTAAATTTAAGGATCAGGCAGTGGAGCCTGATAAGATTGACAGGCTGCTCCGGGCAGCTATGCAGGCACCTTCTGCCGGAAACCAGCAGCCCTGGGAATTTATCGTTATTCAGGATAAGGAAAAGCTTGCGCAGGTGTCGGGAACCTCACCCTATGCAAAGCCCATTGCCGGTTCGGCTGTTACCTTTGTACTGCTTGCAAATGAAAAGGAGCTTAAAATTCCCACTGCCTGGGAGCAGGATTTAAGTGCGGCAACTCAAAACCTCTTGCTGGAAGCAGTCCATCTGGGTCTGGGCGGGGTTTGGTTTGGTGTTGCAACCTCTGATGCCGTGGCGGAAAATGTGAAAAAGTTTTTTGAGCTTCCGGAGAACATCAGGCCTTTTGCCATGGTTTCTGTGGGGTATCCCGACGGGCAGAAGAATGAATTTGCAGACCGTTACAAAGCAGACAGAGTACACTATGAGAAATGGTAAAAACAGAAAGGAGAACATACAATGGTTCATGTAGTAGCAAAGAATTACATCAAAGCAGGTAAGACGGAGGAATTTGTTTCAGTGGCAAAGCAGCTGGTAAAGGAAACCAACGAAAAAGACAGCGGCTGTATCCGTTATGAATTATTTCAGGACCTGTCCAATCCTCAGGTTTTAACAATTATGGAGGAATGGGAAAATCAGGAGGCCTTAGATAAGCATATGGCAGCAAAGCATTTTAAGGAATTAACGGCAGCCTTTGCAGAATTGGCTGAAAAACCCGGTGAAATTAATCTTTATCACAAATTGGCCTGATAGATTACAGGGTAAAGAAAGGAAGGTATATGGTAGCTGAATTTCCTGTAGAGAAAACCGTTCGGGCACGCCGCAGCGTGAGAACCTATGAGGAACGTCCTCTTTCCAAAGAGGATAAGGAAAAAATAACTTCCTATATTGCTGCTTTATCAAATCCCTTTTCCGTAAAGGTTTCCATCGGATTGCTGGAAAAGAAATCGGCCGCAAATGGAGAAAAGCTTGGTACATATGGAGTAATTAAAGGAGCAGGGGATTATTTAGGCGCAGCGGTGACGGAAGGGGAGCTTTCTTTGGAGGCTCTTGGTTATACCTTTGAAAAGCTCATCCTGTATGCAGCATCCTTAGGCCTTGGTACCTGCTGGCTTGGAGGAACCTTTAACCGCAGCGGTTTTTCAGAAGCTATGGGGATTAAGGAAAACGAGCTGTTTCCGGCAATTTCACCCATTGGTTATCCCCAGGATAAAAAGAGGATTACAGATACCCTTACAAGATGGATTGCCAAGGCAGATAAGCGAAAAGGCTGGGAAGAGCTATTCTATCAGGATGATTTTTCGCATCCCCTTACCGAAACAGAAGCAGGGGATTATGCCTTTCCCCTTGAAATGCTAAGGCTGGCTCCTTCTGCCGTCAATAAGCAGCCCTGGCGGGTGGTAAAGGAAAAAAATAACTGTCATTTTTATAAAACGAAGAATGCAGAAGATACGAAGACCAGAATTGATATCCAAAGAGTGGATGTGGGTATTGCAGCCTGCCATTTTCATGTGGCCGCCCTGGAAAAGAAGCTGCCGGGAGAATTTAAAAAGCTTACAAATCCCGGTATACAAAGCCCAGAGCAGCTGCAGTATATTTTTTCATGGGTAGGTGAGAAATAGAGAATCAAGTTCGTATTAAGTGTTGAAAACCATAAGGAAAAGATATACAATAATGAAGGTATACGATTACAATACGCCGGAAAAGGAAAGCCCTTATGTCTTCATCATTAATAACGAAAAATGCGTTAGCTCAGGCTTTAAAGTCTTTAATGCTTCACCACCCTATAAATAAGATCTCGGTTAAGATGGTCGTCGACACCTGCAGTGTTACAAGGCATACTTTTTATAATCATTTTCATGATGTTTATGAGCTCCTGGGATGGATATTTGAAAATGAAGTGATTGAAGAGCTTGATGAACACTGCAGCCTGTCAAACTGGAAGGGAGGCTTATTGATTGTCCTGAATTATACACAGGAAAACAGGACAATATGTGTCAACACCTGCAAATCCCTTGGCAGAGAGCATCTGGAAATGTTTTTATGCAAAACCTTCACCACTGTCCTGACAGGAGTGATAGAAGACATTTCCAGGGATTTGAAGTTTACGGTGGAGGATGGGAAAAAGACAGAAGTTTCCGAATTTTTTTCCTATGCCATAACCGGTGAATTCCTGAAATGGATTAACAATGGTATGAAGGAAGATAAAGAGGCTATTGCTGACAGAATTGAAAAAATGCTGGATGGAACCATACTCCGTATTATTAAAAGCATCTGAAAGCATGGAGGAAATACCTTGAATTTATATTTTATTTAAAATATTTTACACACTTTGAAGCATCTGTGAAAATTTTTCACAGATGCTTTTTTTGTTATTTGAAAGTCCCGGAGAGGAGAAGTAATATGGTGTTGTAAACAAAAGGAATAAAAAAGAAGGATACAGGTTATGAAATTTTATCGCCTGGTATCCCATATCAGCTAATTAAAATTTGGTATTTCAGAAAGGGGATTGCTATGAACAATTATCAAAGAATTAATCCGAAAGCACCTAAAAACATCGGGACAAGAAAAGCATATCTTTTGGGAGGCGGAATAGGTTCTCTTGCTTCTGCGGCCTTCTTGATCAGAGATGCACATATGACGGGTAAGAACATTCACATACTGGAACAGCTGGAGGTCTCCGGTGGCTCCATGGATGGTGCGGGAACGGCAGAAAAGGGATATACAGCCAGAGGCGGAAGGGAAATTGAAGAGCATTTTGAGTGCTTTATGGATTTATTCAGCTTCATACCTTCTCTGAAGGATAAAAATATAAGTGTACTGGATGAATTTGTGGAACTGAATAAAGTTGAGCCAATTGAGTCTCATTGCAGACTGGTGGAAAAACAGGGACAGAAGGCCGACTTTTCCGACTTAGGGTTATCCAAAAAGAATGCCATGGAGCTTGGGAAACTGCATATGTTAACAGAAGAAGCTCTCGGTGCAGCTACTATTGGGGAATACTTTGACCCCAGCTTCTTTGAAACGAAGTTCTGGTATTACTGGGCAACTATGTTTGCATTTGAACAGTGGCACAGTGTTGTAGAAGTAAAACGTTACATGGAACGGTTTATGCATCTTATCGGAGGCATGAACAGATTGGAAGGAATTCTTCATACGGAATACAACCAGTATGATTCCTTAATACTTCCTCTGATTACCTGGCTCAAGGAGCAGGGAGTCAGCTTTGAATATGGCTGCAAGGTAACAGATATTGATTTTCATTTTGCAGGGAAAGAAAAAACAGCTACGGCAATCCATTTTATCAGAGATGGAAAAGACCAGGTAATTAAGGTTGCAGAGGATGATCTGGTATTATTTACAAATGGTTCTATGACAGAAAATACAACAAGAGGTGATTTGAATAATCCTGCCGTATTAAACAGATCCGAAGATAAGGGCTGCTTTAGTGTGTGGGAGAAGCTTGCAAAGAAGTCTCCTGATTTTGGACACCCGGAAAAATTCTGCAGTGATATTGACAAATCCAAATGGATGTCCTTTACCGTAACCTTGAAGGATGATGACATTGTATTTCCCTATCTGCTTGAATTAACAGGAGATAAGCCTGGTATGGGCGGTCTGGTAACTATCAAGGATTCAAGCTGGTTTATGAGCTGGGTAGTTCCAAAGCATCCTCACTTCATCAATCAGCCGGATAATGTTAAGGTTCTTTGGGCATACGCTTTAAATATGGATGTACCCGGAGATTACATTAAGAAGACTTTTTCTGATTGTACCGGACGTGAAATGTTTGAAGAGCTTTTATTCCATATGGGCTTAAAGGATAAGATTCCCGAAATTCTCTCCCATACGACGAATGTCATCCCGAGCATGATGCCATATATCACATCACAGTTTATGCCCAGAGTTGCCGGTGACAGGCCCCAGGTAATCCCGGAAGGAAGCAAGAACTTTGGATTTATCGGACAGTATGCAGAGATTCCGGAAGACTGCGTCTTTACCGTAGAATATTCCGTAAGAGGTGCTATGATGGCAGTGTACGGACTGATGGACCTTGGAAAGACAATGGACTCCGTATATCCGAGCCAATATGATATCCGCGTGCTGGTCAATGCTGCAAAGACCTGTCTGGGAGTAGATAAGCTGCCGCTTAAAAATATTCCTTTAGGGGAATTCTTAAAGAACACTGAGCTTGGAAAACTGCTGTAACATTATATAACTTTTAAAAGCGGGATTTCCCTGCTGTATTAAGCAGCCATGATCCGATAGATTAAAAAGATAACCCTTTATACCTTTCCAAAGCAGCAAATTACAGGAAAGGTATGAAGGGTTTTTTGCATCAAAAAGTATAGTATTTTCCTGCAAGCTTTAGCAGTTTGACAGGCTGCTTATTGACTGGTATAAAAACAGCAGGCAGCATATGCCAATATGCGCCTTATATTCCTTTTTAGCAGTTGCAAATATTCATTGATTTATAGGGAAAAGAATAGTAATATTATAAGGTAAATTATTTATTTTTTATAAAGTCTTTACATATTATTAATGAAAAAATACATAGTTAAAAAACGAATACATAGAAAGCGATAAGCGAGGATATACATAATGACAGGCGGCAAAACTTATTTGAAGGTGAATGGTGGTAAGACATTACAAGGTGAGGTTAAAATAAGTGGTTCCAAGAATTCTATATTAGCGTTAATACCGGCAATGTGTTTAGGTGAGGGGGAAGGTGTATTAACGCATATTACGGATATATCTGATATTGAGGCAATGCAAGGGATTTTAAAGGAAATTGGTATACAGATGGTTTGTGAGAACAGTACTGTAGTAATCAGGGGCGATATGGATAGCTCAGAATTAAGTAAACAATATGTTTCGAAAATCAGAGCCTCCAATCTGTTTCTTGGTGTTTTATTAGCAAAATTCGGTAAGGCAACAGTACCCATATCCGGCGGGGATAAGATAGGAAACAGGCCGATTGATATTCATTTATATGTATTTAATAAATTCGGGATTCGCACGGAAATTGTTGATGGGTATGTGAAATGCGAAGCAACGAGGTTTCCGTATAAGGGGCAAAAAATATTTTTAAGGTTTCCAAGTGTAGGTGCAACAGAAAATGCCATGCTAGTTGCCAGTGCCGCTGATAGCGAGACTGTTATTTATAATGCTGCCATGGAGCCGGAAATAGTGGACATGGCTATTTTATTGAACTCTATGGGAGCTAAGATTACCGGTGCAGGCACTCCGGTCATTCATATAAAGCCAACGGCAGAGAAACTGAACAGAACCGTTCATGAAGTCATACCGGATAGGCTGGAAGCCGGTACATTTTTATTTATGATTGCAGCTACAAAAGGTTCCGGAATTATAAAGAATGTCATTCCGGAGCATGTTATGTCTGTAATTACGATTTTAGCGGATTCTGGTGCACAGATAAAAGTGGAGGACAGTAATATCGTTATTGATGCATCTAATTGCAGTCTGGAGCCTATTAATGTGGAAGCCTTGCCCTTCCCCGGCTTTCCGACAGATTTACAGCCCTTTGCGGCAGTTTATGCTTTAAACTGCAAGGGAAAATCCTCTATAAAAGACACGATTTTTCCAGTGCGGTTTAACCATTTATTCGAAATGGGAAGAATGGGGATGGCTTATGAAAGTGTACACTCCCAGGTTACAATTAAGGGCGTACAAAAGCTGACAGGAACTACCATGGCGGGAACGGATATCAGAATGTGCGCTGCCTTGGTCATGGCTGCCTTGATTGCAGAAGGCGAATCAAAAATTTATGGGCTGGAGCATATATTAAGAGGTTATGATAATTTCTTTCAGAAGCTGATTGCTTTAGGGGCGGACATTGCCGTTGTTGAGGATGAAAATGATGGTGTTACCACGAAAACTAAATGTATTTAGCAATCTGGCTTTCATATAGCGGAGGAAAAGTATGATTGAAGAAGCACTTAAGAGTTACAGTTTTATACAACCCGAGGCGGTTTTCATTCGGCATAATGAAAATATGACCTACAAAATATCGGATGGTGATAAAAATTATTTGTTGAGAATTCATAAAGCAGCGGAAGGCTTAGATTTCTCAATGAGCTATGGAGATATGCCCAGGCAGGTATTTATTGAAAGTGAAATTGAACTCTTAAGAAGATTACATGATATCGGCAATATTAAAACACAATATCCAATCAGAAATGCAGCGGGTGAATATGTAACACGTTTGGAAAGCGGTGATTTGGTAACGGTGCTTTCATGGCTGGATGGCGAAGATTTGGTTAATAGCCCTATTTCGGAAGAACTCGTATGTCAAATCGGACAAATGATTGGGACACTGCACTATGCAACGGCTCAAATACCTGATGTGAAAAGATGCTGCTATGATGAAGAGTATATCGTCCGGATGTCAAATGAGATAAAAAATGCCTATGAAGCGAAACATATAGATGAACATTCCTATGTACTGATAGAAAAAGTTTTGAATCACATAAAACGGATTCTGGCAGACGAAAAACAGAACTTTATAATAATACATGCGGATTTAAGCAAATCTAACATAATCTACGATAAAGGAAGCCTTTCACCGATTGATTTTTCGTTATCAGGTTATGGCACTCCTGAAATGGAACTGGGTGATATTATCTGCAGCCTAAAAAAAGATGAGTATATTCCTTCACTTGTGGCAGGGTACGAATCAAGGAGTAATCGTAACATAAATAATGCTTATATTAAAGCATTTTCTTCCTTATCGATCATTGGTTATATTGTTATTCATCATAACAAGGTTTACAAAGACGAAACATTTGTGAATGCAATGAGCCGTTGGTGTGATACCTTCTTTGAACCGGCAATTAAACAATTAGAAGAATAAAATATTAATAAAGAAAAGGCTGCCATACATTCATTCCAAAAGTTCATTGCTTGACCGTTGTTTTATGCAAATAAGCAATGTATAATATTACCATGTAATTATATACCATCATTAATATTACGAACTAGACAGTATTTATATTTTGAGAGGAATGTTATCATGCGAGAACTGGAAATAAAAAATGTAAAGACAGCACAGTACCGCGATTTCAATTTGAATCAGATTTATGACTACATTGGCAAGAGTGAACAATCGTTCGAATTTCAAAGGAGTGAAAGTGTTTCGCCATACAGAAGTGGCGAGGGAAAACTCAGTGTTAACTTCTATACGTTGCAACCAGGAAAAAGTAATTATCCATATCATCAGCATACAGGGAATGAAGAAGTTTTCTATATTATATCCGGGACTGCTGCGTTAAAAACACCAAAAGGTGATATTGAAGTTTCTGAAGGTGATGTAATTGTAATGCCGCCAAATGAAAACGGCGCGCACATGTTGAGCAATAATTCAAATGAACCGCTTTATTACCTTGATGTTCATACAGTAGGTTCACCGGAAGTAGTTATCTATCCCAATACAGGCAAAGTGCGTATTATGGCTGGAGACATGCAAAAATCATTCAAAATTGAGTCGGAAGTAAATTATCTTGACGGAGAATAAGTTCATCTTTGGAATATAAGCATATTGCTTTCCCTTATCTGCATAATAAAATGTTAAGCAGCTAAGGGATTAGGAAAGAAATTTCGTATTCAGCTCAATAACACATTAAAATTACAGATATTGCTTCCCTGTGACTGGACTAATAAAAGTTTGGTTTTTACGGTATCCTTTTCTGAATTAAATAACTGTAACCATTTAAACCAGTACATGTAGTTAGCAAGGTATTTTGTGGCTACACTGTGAAAACTATACATAAATTCTTTTAGTTTGCTATGAAATGCATTTATGTGTTGTATATGGTATATCCCTTCCTTATACTTCCCACGTTTAATTTGTTGTAGTTCAACATCTGAATTTTGTGAAAATTTAATATAATTCTTGTGTGAATCAGTACAAAGGATAGATTTATCCTCAATCCTGCCTGTAAAGAGCCTTTCTAAATCTGTAAGTTTCATCCTACCTTTACATATTAATTCGGTTATAATATTTCCTACCCTATCAATAGCACAAAGTACACAAACCTGTTCCTTCGATATACCTCTAAAAGAAGGACAAAGAATAGATAAAATGGAGTTGATAATATGAAAATACCTAATATTTCTCTTAATAAATATGGATATGAGGGAACCATTGAGTTACAGGCGTGGGATGAGTTTTTATCTGATTTAAATGGAGTCTATGATTTAGATATTAGCTGTAATATGGGTGAAGACGACCAGATAATTACGCAGGAACAGATAGCTGCTTATAATTATGTAATAGAGAATCAGAACAATATAAGGGATTCAATTATTACAGGCTTAATGAAAGCATATCCAGAAATGCAAAGCGAATATGACTTTGATGAGGATGAAGCAGAAGAGCTTATGCCTGATATAAGAGATAGGGAAGACTTTAAAAAATTGATAGGATTATACAGAGTTCATATATTGAATGTTTTTAAAAATGGTATCGCATATACTGGCTATGAGTTTGATTGTTCATGGGAAGAGGAGCATGGTTTAGGAGTGATGATGTATCAAGACAAGATAGTTGAAATTGGAGGCGTAGACGCGTCATTTTTAGCCTGGATTGCGGAAGCAGATGCAGGAAAATGATAGCATAATAATTTACCAATTGGCATGGAGCATTTGTACACAATTTTCATAAAATGTTAATTAAGGGAAGTCATCTTTGGCTTCCCTTAAAAATTGTCATACTGTTATTAAACATAGCCTAAATATAATAAAGTTCATTATTTCATATTTCTTAAAAAATTTTATTTATTATTTATATTTTCAGTCAGCCTTTTCCCGAAGTTTTACCTTTCCCGCGGCACTTCTTCGCCTGGAGTCTTCGATAGCGGCGTAGTGTTTTTTGGTGGTATTAACGTCCTTATGCCCCAGTACATCGGCTACCAGGTAGATATCACCGGTCTCTCTGTAAAGACTGGTACCATAGGTGCTCCGAAGTTTATGAGGGGTAATGTGTTTTAAACTGGTAACCATAGAAGAGTATTTTTTTACAAGATTTTCAACGGATTTTACGCTGATTCTTTTTCTTTGCATAGAAAGGAAAAGGGCCTCTTCGCTGCCAGTTTCCGGAAGGATGGTTTCTCTTTCTAACAGATAGATTTCAAGAGCCTCCCTGACCTCATCTCCGAAGTAAATAATCGATTCATACCCGCCCTTTCTCCTGATTTTAATGCCGTCATTATGGAAATCCACGTCATTCAGGTCAAGGCCGACACATTCGGATACACGGATTCCGGTTCCTAAGAGCAGTGTAATAAGGGCAAGGTCTCTTTTTTTGGTCTTCTCATGGTATTTTAGTTGCTGCTTTGTCATTTTTTCACCGGATTCCACCTGATCCAAAAGACGGGCTACCTCATCAATATCAAGACGGATGATTTCTTTGCTGTGAAGCTTGGGAATGTCCACCAAAGCGGCAGGATTGGTCTGTATCATTTCTTTTTTAAAATAATAGTTATAAAAACTCCTTAAGGAGATTAACTTTCTCTTTTTACCCGTTTCCTGATTTATGTACTCCGTCTCCCCCTTTTTATAATAAGAGAGATAATCCAGATATTCTTCTATATCTAATGCCTTGATCTGGTCGAGTATCTCTAACTTAATTTCCTTAATTGCCTTATTTTTCAAGGCAGGATTTGTTGCTGTCAAAAATTCAAAAAATACCCTCAAATCATAGGCATAGGCAATGCGGGTCAAGGAGGAGGTCGTAGGCTCGATTCCCCTGAAAAAATCCTTGCAGAAGGATGGCAATTCCTCTAAAACCTTTCTCAAACGCACTGTATTGTATATATTCATGCTATCGTGGTAATTATGCTCTGCCATAAGGCACCTCCAATAAGAACAGTATAACATGATTTAGGCAAAATGACCATAAAATTCATGATTAACAAAAAAATGACATATTTTTAACATGTTTACACGTTAAGTTATAAGAGAATGAGGGATGGGAGTATATTACAGGGAAGTAACTTAAAATCGTCGTCAAAAAATAAGGGAGGTAGATATAGAAAAAGTAGATTGGAACCTGATAACAACTGTCGGTGGGAGGATAGTTATTTTACCGGCAACCTAACATTTCAAATGATTTTTTTGTAATTTTTGCAAAAAAGCAGATGTTTTAGCGGATATATTTTATATTACTGCTAAACCCATTGTCAATATACAGAAGGAAGATAAAAATGGTTAAATTTAAAAACAGCTGGAAAATAATAGGGGTCCTGGCCCTTGCATTAATATGCCTGCCCTTTACGGAGGTTTCAGCAGCATCCAACCTAAACCTGTATCTGTATAATACAAAGTCAAATCTTACTTATACAGGAAACCAGGCTAAGTATTATTATGAGGGCAAAGCCATTGATATGAAGAATACACCTGGAGTTGTCATTAATGGTACTTCCATGGCCTCCTTTCTGGATGTCTTTGTAAATTCAGGAGTGGGATTTGGTTACTCCTATAACAAATCCAAGGGAATCCTTACCTTATCAAAAAGCGGTAAAAAGCTGGTGCTGACAGAAGGCAGCAAAACTGCCGTATTTAATGGAAAAAAAGTAACGATGTCTCAGGCACCAACAAAAATTAAATTTAAAAATGTTAATTTAACAAAATTAATGGTTCCGGTAAGATTTATTGCTGAAAGCTTCGGTTATGTATATACCTGGAACAGCAGTACATCGGCAGGAACTATAACAAATCCCCTGCACCTTAGTTATAATGGTAAAACAGTTAACTATACCGGTTCAAGAGGTTCCGTTACCATTGATAATAAGAAGGTCAATGTCAGCGACCTTCCCAGCATTATTATAAATGACACAGCAATGGTTCAGGCTTATAAGGTATTTTCGGACTCCTCAATTGGTGCCGATTATAAATATGATAAGGCGAAGAAAGTACTCACCCTTTCCAAAGATAAAACAGTAGTAGTACTTACCATGGGTAAGAAAACAGCCTATGTTAACGGCAAAGCCCGTGTTATGGATACTGCTCCTTTAGTTGTTACGAATCTGGATACCAATGTAGCTTATGTCATGGTACCCGGCAGCTTTGTATCTTCCTATTTGGGATATGATTACCGCTGGAATTCCTCTGCGAAGACTTCTGTTCTGACAAAAAGTAAGATTATAACGGTTCCGGATCAGAATAATGGAGGACCGGAGCTTGGCGGTGACCCGGCACCGGATACTACCTCCTTCAGCTGGGGCTTAACATCAGATAATTTGAATGAATATACAGGCTTAAGCAGCATAACCAATACAACGGAAGTTTCCCAGGATACAGCTGCAAGTTCTTATATTAACAGTATAAGCCTGGATGCCAAAACATCAAACAGTGAGACTTATGCAATCCGCGGAAGCCTTCCTTTCAGCAAGTCCACCCTGACCAAGCAGGATGCCGTATTAAATCTGCATATTAATAATGCAAATGCATCTGCTCAGACCTATACCCTTGGAGGCACTTTATCCGGGAACGTTACATTAGCTTTGGATAGTTCAACACCAACAGGTGCCGATATTGCATTCAGTCTGACAGATCCTGATTTAAAGTATGAGTTATCTTTATCTGCTGACAGCAGTACCCTGTATGTTAAGATTTACCGTAATTTTATAAACACAATATCAGCAGGTATTTCTTCAGGAAATGAGTTCCTTCAGATCACCGGTATGAAGGATTTAAAGGTGAACTTAACCGAGTCCGGAAATACCATAACCTTACAATTTCCTGGTACCGTAAACGGTATCGGCGATAACAGCATACAGCCAGGACTTTCTTCCATTAAGACTGTAACCTCCTCTACCGTTGGAGGCATGGCGGTTATAACCCTTGAAAAGAATGGTTCAAATCAATACAATGTGGAACAAGATGGCAGCACCTACAGAATCGTTTTTGAAGCTGCTCAGACTACCGGTTATTCCCTTAAATTCAGCATTCCGGATGGTTTATCCTATAGTGACATCACAACGGAAGACCAGTATTATAAGAACCGGATCCTGATTAAGCTTCCCGGTGATTTTACATCCTACTATACACAGAATCCGGTTCAATGGTCCAATAATGTCATCAATTCGGTGGGCTTGTTAGTAGAAAATGGTGTAACAGAAATTGTAATTGACACTGCCGTTCTTCAGGGCTTTAAGCTTACGGACCTTGGAAATGCAAAAGTCGGTGTAACTCTTGGCAATCCCAGGGACATCTATAAAAATATAGTTGTTTTGGATGCCGGTCACGGCGGAACAGACCCTGGTGCCGTACGCAGCCTGAATGGTAAGACTATCTATGAAAAGAATCTGAATTATAAGATTATGTATGAACTTACCAGACAGTACTTTGACAGTCCTGATTCTGAAGTAAAGGCTTATTATTCCAGATACGACGATACTTTGGTGAATTTATACGACAGAGCAGCATTTTCTGACCTTGTAGGAGCTGATATGTTTGTCAGCCTTCATATGAATGCCAATACCAATACAGGACCCAAGGGTACGGAAATTTATTATTACGCTCCCAATACCTCTGTTAATTCAGCAGGGTTGAACAGTAAGACATTAGCAACCTTTGTCCTGAATTCCCTTACGCCTAAGATAGGTACACAAAAGCGTTATATATCAAGCCAGAATCTGGTAGTAACAAGAGAAAATCATGTTCCTGCTATTCTGATTGAGCTTGGCTTTATGTCAAATAAGAGTGATTTAACACAGTTAACCAATGCAAGTTTTCAGGAAAAAGCAGCATATGCTATTTATCAAAGCATTTGTGAGGTATTCGATGCTTATCCTACCGGCAGATAATCTATCAAAACGGTTCGGTACATAAGCTCAGTAAGCTTGAAAATAACAATAAAGATAATGACAGCCGGTTGTAAATATACAAGACCGGCTGTTTTACGGAAGATAAAAAATAAGGTTATATATAAGCAATTGAATTAAATAGGATGCGCACTGAAATGCGCCGGAATGAGGTGAAGTATGTTACGCAAGATAAGAAGAAGTTATATATGGACATTATTTTTCCTGTTATTAACAGGAAGTGTCCTGTTACAAAAGCCGGAAGCAGTTTTTGCCGCCAGGGATACGGCAGCTCCGAAATTAACAGTTACGCAAAATACGACAGCACCCACAAATGGTAAAGTAAATGTAACAGTAAAAGCAGTAGATGCCTCAGGTATCAAAACTGTAAAATGGGCCTATGATAAAAAAGCTGCATCCTACTTTAAGTCAGCAGGAAAAGCTCTGAAAGTCAATTCAAAGGGCATTGCTTCTGTATCATATTCTGCCAACAGGACCTATACCTTCTATGCACTGGATAAGGCAGGCAATGCAGCAGTCAAAACCATTACCATAACCAATATTGATACGATGGCCCCGTCCTTAACTGTCGGCCTGAGTACAAAAAATATTACAAACCAAAATGTAGTATTGACTTTTTCGGTAAAGGAAACCGGTAAAGGCATTGACAGCCTGCAGTATCTTACAGGTACAAAGAAGGCGGGAGATTTTACAAAGCAGGCAAAATCCCTCAATTTAAAGACAGTATCGTCTGATACGAAGAAAGGTATCTATACTTATACGGCAAGCATGACGGTAAAAGCAAATGCTGTCTTTACCTTCCTGCTGAAGGATAAAGCCGGAAATACGGTACTTAAAACGGTTACAGTAAACAATATCGATAAAACAGCTCCGGTATTTTCCTATACCTTAAGTGACGCCGCTCCAACCAATAAAAGCATTACGGTTCAGATAAAGGGTGAAGATTCGGAATCCGGCCTCGCAGCTGCTTATTACATGTCCGGGGAGAAGACAATAGAAGACTTTACGGAAAGTGCCAGAAAGGAAATTACCTTAAATTCTGACGGAACCGGAAGCTTTTCAGTTGCCGCTAATGGAAACCAGACAGTATTACTTTTAGATAAGGCAGGGAACAGCACGATTGGAGCTGTTAATGTAACCAATATTGATGCACAGAAACCGACCCTGGCTTTAAATTATTCTGCTCTGAAACAAAAAGCAACCATTACCTATACAGTAAAGGATGCTTCCGGTATCGGTAAAATAAAGTACCTGAAGGGCAGCAATACCTCCACAACATCGGACAAATGGGATAGTGCAAAGGATGTAAGCTCCGCCTCTTCTTTCGTTGTTACCAGTGGAGGAACCTATAGCGTGATGGCAGAGGATAAAGCCGGAAACCGTGTTATTGAAACCATTGATGTCCAGCTGGAATTTAAGGCGGTATGGATTTCCTATCTGGAATTTGCAAGTTATGGTAAGAATGGGTTTACAGAAGAATCCTTTAAGAAGACTGTCAATACGATGTTTGATAATGTTGTAAGCCTTAAAATGAACGCAGTAGTCGTTCAGGTAAGACCTTACGGAGATGCCATGTATCCTTCTGCCTATTTCCCCTGGTCCAAATACATATCCGGAACACAGGGTACAAACCCGGGCTTTGATCCCCTGGCCTATATGGTTAAGGCAGCCCATGACAGAGGCTTGGCTTTCCATGCCTGGCTGAATCCTTACAGGGTAACAACCGGCAGCACGGATTACTCAAAGCTTTCCAAGGATAACCCTGCCAGAGTCTGGAAGGAAGATTCGGATGCTTCCAATGACAGAAACGTTTTATCCTTTGGTGGAAACCTTTATTATAACCCTGCTGTTAAGCAGGTGCAGGATCTTATCCTGAATGGTATCAGAGAAATTGTTACCAACTACGATGTGGATGGAATTCATTTTGACGATTATTTCTATCCGGCTTTGGGCAGCGGATACAAGACGAACTTTGATGCACCGGAGTATCAGGCATATGCAGAGGTGTGCAAGATGAATAACGTCGCACCTATGACCATTGCCAACTGGAGAAGATACAATGTCAATACGCTTGTAAGAAATGCTTACAGCATGATAAAGAAAATAAAAACTGACGTAGAATTTGGTATCAGTCCGGGAGGATTTATTGACTCACTGGCAAGTGACCAGGCTTATTATGTAGATGTTAAGACCTGGCTGTCCTCAAACGGCTATGTGGACTATATCTGTCCTCAGATTTACTGGACATTTTCTAACAGTACCTATCCCTATGATAAAACATTAAAGAAGTGGCTCTCTTACCGAACCAGTTCCACTGTTAAGGTGTATGTAGGAATTGCAACCTACAGAGCCGGTTCCACTTTGGAAAAGGACTGGAAAAATGACCCGGATGTACTGAGAAAGCAGGTAGAGTATGGAAGAGATACCGGTCTTGTTGACGGATATGTATTCTTCCGTTATGAATTTTTCTATAACAAGACTACCAAACCAGGGGTAGACAGACTCTTAGATATTCTATAGGGTTAAATTACCTGTTACATAACGAAAGCTTTCATAAAATATGGAAAGGTACCGTAATATCAGAAATGGTATAGCGGTACCTTTTACTATTGGGGATTTGATTCTTGTAAGAAAAATGTTATAGTTTCCTAATTGCGGAAATTTTCTGGCGACAATTATTACATTTATTTTTATGCAGGATATGGATAATCTGAAGGAAATAGATTACAATAAAGAAGTATTAAAAGGACAGGACAAAATCATTGCATTTCAGGAGGTAAAATGGAAGTTAAAGTTAGGTTGACGGAAGAAGAGTATAGAGATTTCAGCATGATCTTTCCAAAAATTAAAAGGAAAAGCATAAATAAGAAAACCGTGGTCATTTTGACTGCAATTATGTGCATCGTTCTAATATTGGTAAATGTATTATGGAAATTGGCTGTACCTGCTTCAACTTCAGAACCGGTAATAACAGGGGAACAATCAATAGCGGAGAGACTATTTCATCTTATACTGCCATTATTTCTCATCATAACGTACGTTGTTTTACGATTGCTGCGTCCTTTTCTGGTTAAAAAATCTGCCAGGAAAGAATTCACCAGCAATAAACCGGCGCAAAAGGAAGTCAGCTATTTCATTTCATCAGATTATATTGAGATTATATCACCGGATATTCATATGACACTTCATTACGAGGATATACACCAGGTATTTGTCACAAATAAGTACATCGTGCTATTTGAATCGGAAAGACTTGTCCGTATAATTCCTAAGAGATGCTTTGATAATGAAGCTGCTTTGCAGTCAGCCATCCAATTGCTGGAGCAAAATGTATCCAAGGGGAAATATATTACTTATAAATTGTGAAAGCTGCTATTGGATTTTTAACAGTTATCTTATAGGAAAGCCAGGATGATTCCGGTTATTGCACGACGGGTCAGGCAAAGAATTATGTGCAGGAGGAACAGCATAAGATGAAAATATTATACGGTACCGGAAACCAGGCAAAGCTTGGAGCGATGCAAAGAGCACTGAAGAATCTGAATATTGAAATTATCGGCCTGAAAGAATACAGCGGCAGAATACCGAAGGTTGCAGAAGATGGTCTTACTCCTCTTGAGAATGCAAGGTTAAAAGCCACTGCCTATTACGAAGCCTTTCATATTCCTGTTTTCTCCTGTGACTCCGGTCTGTATTTTGAAGGGCTTTCCGAGGAATACCAGCCGGGAGTTTTTGTAAAGAGAATAGCCGGAAATGAATTAACGGATGAAGAGATGATAGCATATTACAGTGGACTTGCCAAGCGTTTCGGCAAATTAAAGGCCAGGTATAAAAATGCGATTTGCTTTGTTCTGGATAAGGAGCATGTTTATGAGAGCATGGCGGATAATTTATCCGGTGAGGCCTTTTATATGGTAGATACACCCCATAGCAGAAGAGTGGAGGGCTTTCCCTTAGACAGCCTATCGGTACATATTGAGTCCGGATTGTATTATTATGACCGAAAAGAAACCAATCCCGATGAACTGGCAATGGATATCGGTTTTTATGAGTTCTTTCGGGAGATTTTATAAAGTTATTAATAGGTATTAACAATATCTAAGAAAAATCATATATTATTGTATTGAAATATCCTTTTCTTATTTTCATTTATAAATCGGAAAATAAATAAGAGATGAACAGACAGTGTATCCTGGATACATGTAGTCGGGTCTTGTAAGGGGACAGTGGAGATACGATCCATGGGACAATTTATGTATAATTGTCCCATGTTTTTTTGCCCTTTTCTGTCATCATATTCTGTACATATCATATTATTGGAGAGGTATTCATGGTTAAAAATAACTATATAAGGGTACAGAAAATATTAATTATTATACTCCTGTTGAACTGGCTGGTAGCGGTTTTGAAAATAGTAATCGGCACCTGCATCAAAAGCACCAGTATGACGGCTGACGGACTGCATTCCCTGACAGACGGACTTTCCAACATCGTTGGTCTGATTGGCATTGGTTTTGCCTCCAAACCGGAGGATAAAGAGCATCCCTATGGTCACAATAAGTTTGAGACTCTTTCGGGAGTATTCATTGCTGTCCTTCTTTTCTTTGTAGGAAGCAAAATAGTTATCAACGCCATTCATGTTTTACAAAATCCGGTAAAGCCGGAAATAACGTTAGAAAGCCTTCTGGTGCTGCTGGTTACCCTGTTCATCAATATTCTTGTATCAGCAGGGGAATACAAAAAAGGGAAAGAATTATCCAGCCTCATTCTGGTATCGGACTCCATGCATACCAGAAGTGATATTTTTGTATCCATCGGAGTACTTATAACAGTAATCGGGGTCAAAATAGGGCTGCCGCCGGCAGTCGACGGGGCAGTGTCCATTATTGTAGCAGTTTTTATCTTTCATGGAGCTTATGAGGTAGGAAAGACAAATTGCAATATACTCCTTGACAGAGTAGTGGTGGATACGGAAGAAATCAAGAATATTGTTATGAGCTTTGACATGGTAAAGGATACTCACAAAATCAGAAGCAGGGGGACCCTCCAAAATCTTTATATTGACATGCATATTATGGTGGAACCTTACCTTAACATTTCTGAAACTCACAGATTGGTACATGAGATAGAAAATGCCATCAGAGACCGGATGAATGCCAATGCACAGGTCATAGTACACCTTGAGCCTTATGCGGAGGAAGCAGCATTAAAATAAATTGCATAGGTATCTGCATTGATTTAAGCACTGCCAAATAATAACTGTAAAAATAATCTATTATAGTTGTAACCTTAAGGAAATATTGATATGATAGTATATGAATTACGGCTTTTTTTAAAAATAAATATAAAACATAGGAGATAACAAATGGAAAAATATACATTTTCAACTTTAAACTATCAAAGACCAGATTTTGATGGATTTGAAAAAGAATACAAAAACCTTGCTGTTCAGGTTAAGCAAGCTAAAAGCTATAAAGAAGTTCAGGAAGTCCTTCAAAAGATGCAGGAACTCTCCGATCCGATGGAAACCATGTCAACAATTGCTTTCATCCGCAACTCCTTGAATACCACCGATGAGTTTTACGAAAAGGAAGTGGAATTCATCAACAACAGAATGGCGGAAGTAAAGGCATCCACCACTGCCTTAGGGAAAGAAATCCTGGCGAGCAGATTTACCGAAGATATAAACAAGGAATACGGGAAGGAGTTTCTTGTGGGATTGAAAAGATATGTGGACCAATTCCGGGAGGAGATTATTCCCTATTTACAGGAGGAATCAAAATTAACCCTGCAGTATCAGAAGTTAATGGCAACCGCACAGATATCTTTTGAAGGAGAAACCTTAAATCTATATGGAATCCAAAAGCATTTTGAAGATTCGGACAGAAATTCAAGAAAAGCAGCCTTTCAGGCCTATTCTGATTTTTATCATCAGAATGAAGAAGAGATGGAAAATATCTTTGATAAGCTGATAAAGGTTAGAAATGAGATGGGTAAGGCTCTCGGCTATGAAAACTATATACCTCTTGGCTATATGCTGCAGGAGAGAAGCGACTATGGTGTAAAAGAGGTGGAAGCTTTTCGTGAACAGGTCAGAAGAGAAATCGTACCTCTGTGTGAAACTCTCTATGAGGCACAGAGGAAACGTATCGGTGTGAAGGAATTAATGGTCTATGATGAAAAGTATAAGTTCACGGATGGCAATGCGGAACCAATTGGGGATGAGGATTATCTGATAAGGGAAGCACAGAAAATGTATCATGAAATGAGTCCGGAGACCGGTGGGTTTATTGATTTTATGATAGAGCATGAGTTAATGGATTTAAAAAATAAGCCGAACAAAGCTTCTACCGGATATATGACAATCTTACATTCTTATAAGGCTCCCTATGTTTTTTCCTGCTTTAACCACACCATTTTTGATATGCAGGTATTGACTCATGAGCTTGGTCATGCTTTTGCCGGTTATGAAGCAATGCGGGAACAGAAGACTTCCCGGTATTATATGGGCGGTACGGATATAGCGGAAATCCATTCTATGTCCATGGAGCAATTTGCCTATCCTTATGCAGAGTATTTCTTCGGAGATGCTGCGGACAAATACCGCTTTGCACATTTACAGGATGCCATAACCTTTGTTCCCTTTGGTGTGGCAGTGGACGAATTCCAGCATATTGTCTATGCTAATCCGGATTTGACCCCAAAGGAGCGAACCTTGGAATGGCACAAATTAGAAGAAAAATACATGCCCTGGCGTAAATATGAAAATGATGAATTTATGGAAAGGGGAGGCTACTGGTACCATAAGCTTCATATATTTCTGTATCCTTTTTATTACATCAATTATACCCTTACGACTATGGGAGCCATGGAATTTAAAAAGCGTTATCTGGAAAATAAGGAGCAGGCTTGGAAAGATTACTTAAACCTGTGTAAAGCCGGATCAAGCAAAAGCTATCTGGAGCTTCTTAAGGCAGCCAATCTGTCGGTACCTTTTGAGGAAGGAAGCGTAGCCAACGCAATATCCTGTGCCAAAGAAATATTATTGAAGAGTATTGAAGAGATGGAAGCTTAACAAGAAGCATCCATGAAATATCGGAAGCTATAGAAAAAAATTAATATACATGGAGATTATAATGGATTATTTACCAATAAAAACCCTGTATTTAGAAGTAACACATGCCTGCAATCAAAGGTGCAGGCATTGTTACCTTGATGGCGGAATGCACCATCAAACAGCGGAAATGTCTACGGAGCAGATAAAGCATATAATCAAGGAATTTCAGGAACAGGGAGGAAGTTACCTCATAATAACAGGAGGTGAACCTGTTGTCAGAAAGGATATATTTGAAATACTTGATTATGCGGAGAAATTAAACATACCGTTTAATTTTGCTTCCAACGGCCTTGCCATGACACCGGAAAGGCTTGAAAAACTGGCAGGTTACAGGTGCCTTGATATGTATTTTACAAGTATATTAGGTGCAAATGCCCGCCAGCATAAGGATATAACTCAAAGAGACAGCTATGACAAAGTAATGGAAGCCCTTGAATTTTTAGACAGCAAGGGCATATTCACCTATGTTCAGGTTACACTGGCAAAAGAATATTTGAATGAGATAGAGGAAATTGGGAAGAAGCTCTTAGATTCTTACAATTGTATGGTCAAATTCACGCCTATTGCCGCTCTTGGATCTAAATCAGAGGAAGAGAAGGAAGAAAGCAAAGCACTGATAATTACAAAAGAATATTTTTCTCTTTTTCTTCAGAAAGTTGAAGCACTGAACCAAAGGTACCCGGAGCGTATTGACAAAAGTAATATTCAAAATTATGACCAGATAAAAGCCATGATTTCTGATTATCAGGATGAGCCGCTTTATTCCCTGTCCTATGGATTTCTGGCAGTGCGCCCCAACGGAGATATGAGCTTTTCCTGTAACATGGACAATCCCTATACCTTTGGAAAAGCCTATGAAAGCATCAGGATACCCGCCGATGAGAAGCTTTTTCATTACATAGATATACTAAAGACAGCAGAACAGCAGGTTTTAAGGGACTCCAGGGATAATATAGTGGAGGTGGATGTATTGGTTGATTACTATATCAAAAAGCAGCAATACGAAAGCAAAAAAGGAGTATAGTTTGAATACGAAAGCGAAGGATGTAATAAATAATCTGTTATTTATTATGGAATATATAGCTAAATGGAAGAAGTCCATCTTTATTGATATCGGAATATATTCCGTTTTTCTTGGGCTGTCACCATTTATATGGATATATGTGCCAAAGCTTCTGATTGATGAATTAACGGGCGGAAAAAACAACAAAAAGATCATAGTGATACTTGTATCGGCATTGGTCATAGCCGGAATAACCGGGTATTTCAAAGAATATTTACAGGGCAGGTTCCGCATGAAAATGAATGCGGTCCGGTATGGCTTTATCCGGATGTTAGCTGAAAAAACAATGAAGATGAACTATGCCTATACGGAAGATCCGGACATACTAAAGGAAGTCAGGATAGCATTGAATACTGTAAACAACCCCGCAGAAGGTTTTGGACTTGTAATAATTAAACTATTTTCCATACCGGGCAATGTCATAGGCTTTTTGATATTTTCGGTTATTCTCATTCAGCTAAATCCTTATATATGGGGAGTTTTGCTGATTTCCATGTTTTTATCCTATTTATTTATCGACAAGGCAAACCGCTATCGAAGGAGCTGCAAGGACGAGCTGGCCCAGGAAGAGAGAAAGTCTTATTACGGCTCCTCCAAGCTGTCGGATTTTCAATATGGTAAGGACATACGGTTGTATGGTTTAAAGTCCATGATACTAAAAAAGAAAAAAGAAGCGGAAGGAAAGGCCTTACAAATAACCAATGCCATTAAAAATAAATACCTCTGTGCCGGCATAAAAGAAGGTGTTCTTATGGCTGTCAGAGAAGGGATTGTCTATACATATCTTATTATAAATGTCCTTAATGGCAGTATCTCTATCAGTAATTTCGTATTATATACCTTTGCCTTAAATGGATTTGTTACCTGGATGCAGACTACGATTAAGGATTTTTCCGATACCTGGGTAAATGCCCTCTATGTCAGTGATTTCCGTGAGTTCTTAAAAAAAGACGAGGAAAGCAGTAACAATGAAGGGTACAATCCGGAGGCTTCTCAATTTGATATTGTATTTGAAAAAGTAAGTTTCCACTATCCAAACAGCAAAAGAGATATCCTGAAAGATTTTTCCATTCATATGAAAGCGGGAGAAAAGCTGGCGTTGGTAGGAATTAATGGTGCGGGTAAAACAACCCTTGTTAAGTTATTAACAAGACTATATGAGCCAACAGGCGGAAGAATTCTGGTTAATGGAAAGGATATAAGAGAATATGATCTGGAACAGTACCGTAAGCTGTTTTCTGTGGTATTCCAGGACACAAAGGTATTTGCCTTTACCATAAGGGAAAATATAACCATGGAATTTGAGACCCGGGAGGAAGAGAAATATAACGAAGCCTTACTGCAATCCGGTATTTATGAAAAAATAAACCGTCTGGATAAAAAGGATGGGACCAATCTGTTTAAGATAATGGATGAAGAAGGGGTCGAACTATCAGGCGGTGAAATCCAAAAGCTATCAATGGCAAGAGCTCTTTATAAAGACGGTGATATAATCATCATGGATGAGCCCACGGCTGCATTGGATGCCTTGGCGGAGTCCAGAATTTATACGGAGTTTGACAATCTGATAAAGAATAAAACGGCAATCTATATCTCCCACAGGTTGTCAAGTACCCGGTTCTGTGATAATATTGCTTTTCTTGAAGAGGGAGAGCTAAAGGAATATGGAACACATGAACAATTGATGCTGCTTAATAAGTCTTATGCGGCTATGTTCCGGATACAGGCAGAATATTATAAGGAGGAAGGACATGAAGAACAGTAAATTATTGTTTTATTTTTACCGGATGGTCTTTTCCTTATCACCTGCTTACATTGTCACAATATTACTGTCCACTGCAATACAGGCAGCCGCACCATTTATTAATATCATTGTTCCAAAATTAATTATCGATGAATTGATGGGAGAGCAGGATAAGAAGAATTTATTTCTATATGCGGCAATATTGATATTGGGGAATTTATTCTTTAAGCTCTTAAGCAGCTATTTTGTTAAAAAGGTAGAAATGGGTGAAAAAAAATTCAGCTATCAGCTGGATTCCTATCTGGGAAGCAAATGCGCAGACATGGACTTTGAAAATGTCGAAAAGTCAGAAATACTGGACTTAAAGGAGAAAGCTTTTTTTGCCATATATAATCTGAATGCCGTCAGAAGAACCGTCGAGAATGGAGCAGCAATTATCAATCAGCTGGTGACTCTTGCAGGGCTGGGCTACATCTTAAGCATATTAAATCCACTTATCATAATAGTTCTTTTACTTATAGTCTGCATGAATGCACTGTTATTTAAAAAGATGGAGAGAATCCAATATGAAGATAACCAGAAGGCGGTATATGATAATAGGGCCTTTGGGTATTTTGTCAGCCTGACAGCGGATTTTTCCATGGGAAAGGATGTCCGGTTATATAACAGTGCCCCTTTGTTAATCAGAAAAATGAAGCACTTTATGGATAATCTTCTGGTGATATATTCAAGACTCTTTACGGAAACAGGCAAATGCACCGGAATATCCAACATAAATGTTCAGATTCAGACAGTAATCGTATATGCTTATCTGGCTGTAAAGGTAATGGCCGAAAAAATTACAATAGGAAGCTTTACCATGTATGCAGGTGCCGCAAGGAGCTTTAGTGATTCCTTATTGAGCTTTATCAATGCATTTATAGAAATTAATCAATTATGCATGTACCTGGAAATGTTCATGAAATTTGATAAAATAAAACTAAAAAATCAGGATGGAAAGTATAATGCCGAAGATATTAAGGATTATACCATAGAATTTCGGGATGTCTCCTTTGCCTATCCCGGTAAAAAAGAATATACCCTGAAAAATATATCTATAACAATAGTTCCAGGCGAAAAGCTATCCATAGTAGGGTTAAACGGTGCCGGAAAAACGACATTTATAAAGTTGCTGACAAGGCTCTATGAGCCTTCTTCAGGGGATATACTTTTAGGTGGGATTAATATAAAGGAAATAAAATATGAGGAATACTTAAGGCTGTTATCGGTTGTATTTCAGGATTTCAAATTATTGTCCTATACAATCATGGAAAATTTAACCGTGAAGCCAGGTATAGAAGAAGAGGACATACGAAAGGAGCTTGATAAAGCAGGTTTTGCAAAGGATTTAGAAAAATTGGAAAAGGGGATTGATACCAGTATCTATAAGGATATTGATAAGACCGGAGTTGAATTCTCAGGAGGACAAAGTCAAAAAATAGCCATAGCCAGAGCCTTATGCAAAGATTCACCCATTGTTATAATGGATGAGCCAACCTCGGCTTTAGACCCTATATCAGAATATGAAGTATATCAGAGCTTCGATAAATTGGTCAGGGGAAAAACGGCTATTTATATATCACACAGACTTTCCAGTACAAGATTCTCCGATAAAATTGCTGTATTTCAGGATGGCAGGATTGTAGAATACGGGCCTCACAATGAACTGATTAAACTAAGTGAATCCCTCTATGCAACCATGTTTCAGACACAGGCAAAATATTATCTTGAGGCTTAAAGCTTAAGGTTTAAAGAAGGGTAAGTGAAGTACTGACTGGTAAATTGGTAAGGGGAACCAATATAATTTCAAGGCATTTTTACATGAGTTATTTTTTACAACTGAATATTGAAATGAAACCACTTACAGAGGAGATTAAACTACATGAGAAACAAAACAAAGACAACCGCTGCCGTGATTGCTCTGCTATTTACGGCAATCTTAGTTTTCTGCACACCAAGCACCGTATTTGCTGAGACATTACATACAAAAGAAGTAACCGTAACGGATGTTGACCTGGATGACCATATCGATGAGCGCATACAAGGAGTGCTGGCTGACTCTGATCATGAAGCAGAAGGTATTGCGATAGTCGGCAAGGTTTTAAAAGAGGTAACCCTTGAAACAGAATACATAGCAAAATATGCTGATGCAAAGGAACCGGACGGCATTGGAGAAGTTGATGATTTCTTTTCACTTACTTTAAATGGGAGCTATGATACGGTTGAAAGTCTGAAGAAAGATATCGAAGCAGCAATCTTAAAGCAATACCCCAATTTCCAAAGTGTAGAATTAATAAATAATCTAAGCTGCGATAAAATTGTTTATGATGTTCAGTATAAATATAGCGATGAGCTGGTAATAGGAGAGGAGTTAAAGCTGCCATGTACCAAGGCAGACGGACAATATGAATTGTCGCCGTTAACTCTTTATATATCAAGATGCAGAATTTCTTATGTGATAGAGGATGGTGGGGAATTCTATATACCGGAAGATGATTATAATTTTTTGATTTGGGAAAACAGTCAATATTTGTTGGAAAGAATCAATTTTTTAGATGGTAAACAATATGCATACTATAATGTAGATTATCAATTTTTTAAAAAGGCAGGGACTGTAGTCGGAAAATTAGATAAACTTGAAAAAGATTATAATTTCTATGCCTGGTATAAAAAAGACAGGTATACCATAGGTCATGAAACATATTACAGGCTTTCAGATATTGTTGACTGGAAAAAAGATCTGAAGCTCTTTAAGTATGACGAAAAAACAAAAACACTGTACTATGGTAAGAAACCTACTAAAAAAGATAAATTACAAAAAGATGATATATATGAATTTACAAAAAAGGCAATCAAGGGCTGTAAGACCGATAAGGAAAAGCTAAGAGCTATTCATGATGCCATTGTATCAAAATATGATTCTTATGAGGAATTATTTCACCTGGATAGTTTTCCCGGCTATGTCATGAGAGATAATTTGTATGATGCCAAGAAATTAATGAAAGATAAAGTCTATAAAATAGATTCCTTTGCCGACTTATTTAAAGAGTGCTGCAACCGATTATTAATACCCTGCAATTCAGTAAACGATTCCTTTCTCTATTGGAACAGGGTTTATCTTGGAGATAAATGTTATCATGTAGACACAGTTTCAGATGCAAAAGTTACCCATAGTACAAAGAATAATAAGATATACAGAGGGTTTTTCTTAAAGTCTTCCTATGAGTTCATGGGAACCCATATATGGGAGGGGGATGACTATACCCCGGAGAAGTTCAGCAAAAACTGGAAAAATATTAACAGAAATAATATAAAGACCACAGACGATTTAAGGAGAGCTGCCTCCTATGCCTCATATCTGAGCCGGAACGGGAAGAAACATACCTATACCTTTAAAATAAAGGGAAAGAATGTCAATACTTATTGTGAAGCTTATGTATTTCATTATGGTTACATATCTAATATCAATGCAAGTTACAGTAAGGGGATTTTAACAATTAAATTTAATTAATTACGGTATCATAATTGGGCAGATTCAGAAACTCTGCCCAATTGTTATTACAGAATCAATTCATAAATCATAGTGTAAATTACCTTTACTTCGGATGATTGTTATGAAATTTAGAAAATAGATAAATAGATAATATTTGCACAACTAGGAAATTGAGGTATAATCTCTATAAATAATTCATATTTGTTTACTGTAACGAACGGAAGCATTATTATATTATTTATATTAAACGGAGGTAAGTTTATGAAAAATACCTTTTCTGAGGTGAAAATATTTCAAGTCAAGCCAGATAAAGTAGATGAATTTGAAAAAATAATAACCATAATAGCAGAGGAACAAAAACAGCAAGAAGGATGTATTGATATAAAATATGTTAAACGATTCTTTACTTTAGATGAGATTGGAAAACCGCCAAGAGAATTGACAAAAATCGTGAAATGTGTAAAATACTTTTCTTATTGGGAATTTGATAGTAAAGAGAATTATGGAAAAGCAATCGAATGGTTTTTTAAAGCACATGAAAAAGAAATACAGAAGCTTTTGATTATGCCTTTTGACATAAACTGCGGAAATTCAGTATATTAAAGCTTCAGTTTTCCCAGATTGCATCAGCATTTTGGAGGTACAGGAATGATAGGAATATGCCCCAAATGTGGGGATTATGAATGGAATAAGCAGATATCAGAGGATAAGAAATATGTTATATGTCAGCAATGCGGATCTCAATGGAAATTTAAAGCAATGCCTCTTTTTGTATTAACTGGATGCAGTGGAGTCGGGAAAACCACAACAGCTCAAGAATTAATTCAACGTGATACGAAGTTCATCGTGATGGATGCAGATTTCTTATATAATATCATGCCTCATAATTCTGATGCGGATTACCGAAATTGGGTGGAACAGATTATGTCTCTGTCCAAAAACATTATGCAGGCCGGAAAACCATTATTATGGACAATGGCCGGTGCCTTGGAGTATTTTGAAAACACGTACAATCGCCGCTTTTTCACGGAGGTTCATTATTTAGCCTTGGTATGCAATACCGAAGATTTAGAAAAAAGGATGCGTAATGGCAGGCATATAACCGATTCTAATTGGATAAATAGCTCTATTGAATATAATCGTTGGTTTATTGAAAATGGTACTTTATCCGGTAAAAAAATTGATACATATGATATTACCGGAAAAAGCACCTTTGAGGTTGCTGATTATGTAACAAAATGGGTAGAAGTAAGATTGTAAACTAATTAAGAGGATACAAGTATAGTTCGCAGAGGTTGTGTTTAGGATTTTGCAAAGCGACAACCTACTTTTCTTATGCAGAAAGGAGTTTATCTCATGTCTACTAGAGCAGAATTAGCAGAAATCGCAAAGTTAGAGGCATTAAGACCTTTCCATGGTATTCTTCCAGACGAGGAAGCAAATATTCAACCGATTGTCAGTTTATTTCCAAAATGGAATATTGAACAGGCAGATAGAAATTGGTGCGCAGGATTCGTTTATTACTGCTGCGTAAAAGCCGGATTTTCAATTCCATATAGCCCTAACGAGTGCATATCCTGCAGCCTTGCCGGCTGCGGCGGTTGGGAAGAGTTTGCAATTGGTGACAAAAGAATAGAATATCATTGTGGTAATGATGATAAATTTATTCCTGAAGCAGGAGATATTGTCTTATATGATCGGGTTTTTAACAATCTCGAGCATGACCATATCGGCATTGTTTTAGAGAATAAAAAGGACAAAATCATAGTAGCAGAAGGCAACACCTACAATGACAATGTCTCTCGTGTCCTTGTACGATATAAAGATGAACATATCCGCGCATATGTTCGTATACCTGATTATTTTTCATATTAACATGAAAGTACATTTTGATAATAATATATTGATATGTCTTTTTGCATTTGCAGATACTCATAAATATAAAAAAAAGCACTGGTAAACGCGAGCGGGGTGCGGACAAAAGCTTGGATTCTGACAAACCGTTCCCGGAAAAGCCCATCAGTGCTTTACAAGTATTTATTAACTCGTATAATAAATAATGAAATATTTATTATACGAGTTAATTATAGCCATTTTCTAAAAAATAGTCTTATCAAGAGATACGTTTATTTTGACCTGCTTGCACACCGACATATTAATAATGGTAAGGTTGTAAGAAAACCTGCCAAACTATTTGAAATATTGAGATCAATTTTTATGGAATTAAATAGAGACCCCACTGCGGTTAAAGGAGTCCTTAGATTGAAAGCTATTAAGATAATTCCCAATATTAGAAACATTTGTCTGTGTATTGTCATTTAAAATTACTCCTTATCTAAAAGTTAGTTTAATTTAACTGCTATAACCTATTGTATATGTTATAATTGATTAATAAAAATATATGATAATATATAAATACATAATAAACATCGTATCAATAGGAGAGTGAAATATGGATTTATTGCAATTTAAATATTTTCAAACAGTAGCACGATTAGAACATATGACCAGAGCAGCGGGTGAACTGCAGGTAGCACAACCGGCTCTAAGTGCGACGATATCTAAACTAGAAGACGATTTAGGCGTAGAATTATTCAATAGAACAGGCCGGAGTATAGTATTAAATGAGTTTGGTAAAGTATTCCTAAAGCGCGTAGACAAAATATTAAGGGAGGTTGAGGATGGGCGTCAGGAAATCTCTGATATGTCAGGTAGTGAGTCAGGTTTTGTAGCTTTTTCCGCCACTTCCCTTAACAAAGAATTTGGTGACTTTATATTTTCATTTAATAAACTTTATCCAAAAGTAAATTTCCATATAACTCAACTGGGAGATGATAAGACAAAGATACATCATTTGGAGACAAATGAGATTGATTTTGCCTTTATCAATACGGTTAAAGAATATCCAAATATTTCTGCAGTTCCGTTATTGGTGGAAGATATCTTTTTAGCCGTATCACCGGAGCATTACCTGGCAAGCCGAGGCGAGGTCTCTCTTGGGGAGTTAACAAACGAACCTTTTATTAATATGACAGCAGATCATTGTTTGCAAGAGTTTCGTGATTATATTTATCAAAAGAATGGATTTACTCCAAAGGTAATTTGTGAATGCAGCGAATCCTCCGCGATTGTTAACTTAGTAGCTGCAGGCATAGGCATTTCATTCTATCCATGTGCTGAAGAAAAAATGACACAGCAACCGATTGTATTGTTGAAAATCAAGGATTTGAAATATAAAAATATACTTCAAATTGCATGGAAGAAAAAAAGGTATTTTTCAAAAGCAGCAATAAATTTTCGAGATTATGTAATAAATTATTTTGCATAGAATTTTAATAAATAAGTTATCAATTAAAGAAAAAGGTACGATAGAGGAGGTTCCGCTTTATTGTACTTCTTTTTTGCATTAAAATAGAATTACATAATGATATAAAAATAACTATCAATATATAAACAATTATATATTATATTTTATTATTCTTACGTTATATAATCAAACCATAAAGGTTAGCTTTGACTAACTAAAACTTTGATAATCTAACTTGAAAGTGAGGATAAATAAATGCGTGATAGGAAAGATAAGGAAAATAATAATAGAAAATCAGAGTTAATTATTTTATCTAAATTACTAATTGTATATCTATTAAGCTATAGCTTTTACTTCAATAATTACCTATCATTTTTTGATTTAATGAACATAAATGATGATTTAAATGATTAGACGTCACTTTTAATGGAAAAGTTTACACACTTGTAAATTTGCGGTATAATCTCTACATATGAATTGGCAATTGTTTGATATTAATAAGCATTTATGACAAATGAGAATCTGTGGAGGTAAATGAAATGGCGAAAGGACATATTATATGGCTTAATGGGGTATCAAGTTCTGGTAAGTCATCATTGACGAAAGAATTACAAAAGATACTTCCAGAACCTTATTTTTGTATTGGACAAGATACTTTTACAGATATTATAGCACCCTGTTTGAGTGGATATTTTAATGGAATTGACAGCGATACTTTATGGTATAGGGCAGTAGACGCTATGTATCACACAATAAAAACATACTCGGATATGGGATTAAATGTTATTGTAGATCATGTTGTTCTAAACCAAGATGATGGGAAAGAGCAGGCTCTATTTGATTCTTGTATAAAAGAAATAAAGGATTATCCAATTACACTTGTAAAAGTGGTGTGTTCCTTGGAAGAATTAAGGAGACGTGAAGAAAGTCGAGGAGACAGGGATATTGGAAATGCTGAATGGCAAGTAAAACAAGGGCTGTATCCTTTTGATGGTTATGATGTTGTAGTTGATGCAAATGCGATGTCGTTGCTTGAATGTTCTGTAAATATACATAAAGGGTTTAAGGAAAACCAGGCGAATTTAGGGTAATAACGAAACAGGATTATGTGCATATAAAGATATGTACATTTGATATATAGATTTAGATTCCAATGTATTGAATGGAATTAATAAATAATCAACTGCGAGCAGAAGATTATTTATTTTATCGGAGGAATAGCATGAGTAAAATTTCAGAAATTGCTGAAAACAAAAAGCATTATGACGGTATTACACTTGTGGAACGTATGAAAGAATGTCATACATCTGCTGTCAGTATAGCACTAATAGAAAACTTTGAGGCTCGTCATAACTGGGAAACAATAGATTATTTCATATTTATTATAATTATTTATGCAACTTTTAACTACTTTTGTGTCTTTTTCTTTCAAGATTTATTTAGATATAGAAGATTAGTAAACAGATTAAAGTCATTTTACCAGATTTGTGTCCCTCAACAACCACAACCAACATGAGTTATATTGTATTCGGGAGTACTGATATAACTATTCGCAAAACACAAGTTTAACGAATAGTTTGTAAGCATTTAACGAAATGTTACAGTTTATCCCTAAAATCACTTTAACGCAATAAATTATAAAAGCTATGAAATAACTTGTAATAAAATCTTACTTGTATATAATTCTCCTCTAATATTTTTTTATATTCCATCAAACATATCTTCACCAAAGTTCCTTAGAGTTTCTCTGGCATTTAAATAATAACATAGCATATATTAACTATAATAGATAACCGAATGGAAATATTGTGATGTTTGACAATCTATGTCCTGAAGACACTATGGTCCTGGCAAATGCAATTGCTTTGTCTCTATATCCCGGAAAAACAGCCGATGAATTAAATGTTCTGGGCAATCTTATTGTTGCTGTTGGCAGCCTTTTATTAACGGCAGCTGCTCAGAAACAGGCTTTATCTTCACAGCAAACAAATGCCGGCGCTTCAACAAATTGTACCCCTTCGGATACTGCAGCTTACGATAATATGCCTTCGGATAATTCTTCCAATGGAAATTCTACAGAAAATTCTACAGGAAATTTATCAAAGTAGGCTTCAATGAAAAAAACTTAATGGATTATTTTTCCTGATGATGGGCATTTTTTCGTCTTTATTTTGCTGAGTAAGGTAATCAATAATACCTAAATATATTGCCCATACAACTTTATCCTGGTACTCATTATTGCATAATAGTTCTGCCTCTCTTCTGTTTGATAGAAAGCCGCATTCTACTATAACAAGCGGACATTTTGAATTTTTAAGCATATAATAGGTATTGTTGCTTTTGGCCAATCTTTTATTTCCGTCATTTAAGTAATTTTTAAACCTTTCCTGCAGTATTTCTGCTAATATCTGTCCTTCAGTCGATCCTTGATAATAAAAAATCTGTGCACCTCTGGCGGATTCCTGTGTAAAGCTGTTTTGATGAATACTTACCGCTATTAAAGCATTGCTGGAATTTATGATATTTACACGATTTTTCATATCAGCTCTTTTTATATCCTGGTCTGATTTTTTATATAAGCCATTATCATCTTCCCTTGTCATGACTACCTTTATTCCTTTCTGGAGCAATAAGGTCTTCATTTTTTTTGCAATACTAAGATTAATATCCTTTTCCAGCGCTTTGTTAATTCCGATTTTACCTGGGTCAAAGCCTCCATGGCCGGCATCAATTGCTATTGTAACCTTACTATCCGGTTGGTTAAATAGTTGGTTGATTTTAAGATATGCCTTTCTATAAAATAATAAACAAACCAATAGAAATAAAACAATAGATAAAAAAATTATAATAGTATTCTTCTTTTTCATTTTAGACACCTGATGAACAATCTATAGTATCATATGTTTTAAAATACTAATATAAGTCATAAATTTAAGTTTTACTAAAAGATTATTATTTTTGACTATATTTTGAGGGTTATATAATGGATATAAAAATGCAAATGAAAGACTAATTAGATTAACTGGAATCAATATATCAGTAGGTATAGGTGAATTACCCTTGTAAAGTGGATTTACGAAAATTTAGTTTTAAAGCGTTGATGTCAAATGTATTATTTATATAAAATATCACAATTTTTAAAATATATTTACATAATATGGAATGTATGGTATATTTATTGTGCAAGGTGTAGAAATACACCTTAACAAATAAACGTTAAACTGTTAAAGTTTACGCAAAGAAAGGGGAATGGAAATGAAGGGTTTAGTAAAAAAGGCAAGTACAATTCTACTCACATTTTCGCTGTTATTTCAATTAATGACATCTCCGGTTTACGCAGATACTGCTCTTTTCGTTATTGAAAGCGAAAATGCACAACTATCTTCAGAACTTCAAGTAACGACTCAAATTTATGGACAAGCAAAACCCGGATACTCAGGGAAAGGATTTGTCTGGATGCAGAATTCAGGAACAATGACCTTTGACGTAAATGTCCCTGTAACAGGAATGTATACCATATCCACCCAGTATATGCAGGAATTGAGTACGGATGGCCGACTGCAATATTTAGCAATTAACGGAATTAATAAGGGTTCCTATATGCTGCCCTACACTACGGTATGGTCGGACTACAGCTTTGGTATACATAAATTAAACAAAGGCAATAACACAATACAGATTAAAGCAGGCTGGGGATTTGCTTATTTTGATACGTTTACAGTGGATTATGCCAAGCTTGACAACCTGGATGTAGAGCCTGTCCTTTCCGATAGCAAGGCAACTCCGGAAACACAGCTTCTGATGAACTATTTAACAGAAGTTTACGGCAGTCATATACTCTCCGGGCAGCAAGAAATTTACGGAAATGGGAATAACGGAGATATGGAATTGGAGTTTGAATGGATTCATAATTTAACCGGAAAGTACCCAGCTATCAGGGGCTTTGACTTTATGAACTATAATCCGTTATATGGCTGGGAAGACGGTACAACAGCCCGTATTACGGACTGGGTCAATAACAAAGGCGGCATTGCTGCGGCATGCTGGCATATTAATGTCCCCAAAGATTTCACCTCCTATAAGCTCGGAGAACCGGTGGAATGGTTGAAGGCCACCTATAAGCCCAGTGAAACTAATTTTAATACTGCCAATGCTGTTATTCCCGGGACAAAGGAATATCAGTATGTAAAGATGACAATTTATGACCTGGCACAACAGCTGCTGATCTTACAGGATAATAACGTACCGGTTATTTTCCGGCCTTATCATGAAGCCGAAGGTAACGGCGGGCTGAAGGGAGAAGGTGCATGGTTCTGGTGGGCTTCGGCTGGTGCCGAAGTCTACAAACAGCTGTGGGAAATGCTGTATACAGAGCTTACACAAACCTATGGTTTACACAATTTAATCTGGACCTACAACAGCTATGTATACAACACATCTCCTGCCTGGTATCCCGGTGACCGGATGGTGGATATTGCAGGCTATGACAAATATAATACTATTTACAACCGTAATGATGGTTTATCTGGGGTTCCAAATGAAGATGCCATTACATCTATCTTCTATCAGCTGGTTGATTTAACGAAGGGTAAGAAAATGGTTGCAATGACGGAGAATGACACTGTTCCCAGTGTTGCAAACCTTACGGAAGAAAAGGCCGGATGGTTATATTTTTGTCCATGGTATGGTGAGTATCTCATGAGTTCGGCCTTTAATAATCCCGAAACGCTGACGAAGCTTTACCAGAGTGATTATGTTATTACCTTGGATGAACTGCCGAATTTAAAAACGGAAAATCCTGCGGCCAATGCATCGATCACACCTGCCTCTGCTGAGTTTGATAAATATACAACGAATCAGAAGGATTTATCGATTTTAATTAATCCTAATGGAAATACTTTAAATACATTAAAAACAGACGGAACCGCCTTGCGCTTAAATTCAGATTATACATTAAACGGGAATAATCTTCTTATAAAACGGGATTTCCTTTCCCATTTGTCAGTTGGTGAGCATCAAGTCATCTTTGACTTTGATAAAGGAAAAGATCCTGTTTTAGAAATCAAGATTATTGATTCAACACCAAGTGCTGTCATAACTCCTTTAAAGGCAGCGTTTGATAAAGCATCGGAAAAACAGCAGAATATCAATATATCAGTCACCTTAAACGGATATCAGCTTGTTAGTGTTAAAAATAATGACAAAGCCCTGGTATCAGGCAGGGATTATACGGTATCGGACAATACGGTTGTGCTGCTTAAATCCTATCTTTCCACCCTGCCCCTTGGTGAAAATAATTTAATTTTTCATTTCAATGGGGGAAATGATTCTGCCTTGACCTTAGATGTGGTTGATACGTCTAATCCTGTAATAACCGGGGATTTAACAGTTCAAGCCTATAATGGGAATACGGGTGCCTCGACTAACGGAATATCTCCCCAAATCAAAGTTATTAACACCGGGAATTCGGATATTCAGCTAAGTGATATAAAATTGCGTTATTATTACACGATAAACGGTGAAGTAACGCAGAATTTCTGGTGTGACTGGGCAAGTATAGGCAATGAGAATGTAAAGAGCGAATTTGTCAAGCTTACAAATCCGGCTGCGGGAGCCGATTACTATCTGGAAATTTCTTTTACTGCTTCGGCCGGAGCACTTAAGTCCGGACAAAGTGCAGAAATCCGGGGGAGGTTTTCCAAATCCGATTGGACGAATTACAACCAGGCTGATGATTACTCGTTTAATACATCAGGCAATCAATATGTAAATACCGATAAGGTCACAGGATATATTAATAATAAACTTGTATGGGGAATTGAGCCTAAATAAAAGGAGGATTACTAAAAGTAAGATTATAATAAATCATTCCTGATATGTTTAAAATTCAATATTCAAACAGGCCGACTCTAACCGAAAGAAAGGGCTGCCGTAAAAAGAAAGTTCATAAGGATATCATACATAAGATTCATCAATGTATATAGCATCCAATATTTGCTTCTTTTTTATGGCAGCCTTATATCTGCAATTTTAATGATAATGCAGTAAAATGATAGCAATTTTATATTCCTTTTTAATATATTATTAATTCGGGTATCATAAGTTAATCTCAGCTAATAAACATGATCTTCTGACAGACACCCGAATCATTATTATCTCTATCTTAATTTTAAACTTAATTTAAACCTTAATTTCAACCTTTAATTGGCCTGCATATAATTACCTACATATTGTTAACCCGAAGGGCTCTGAAAGAATTGATAATTGCAATAATTGTTACACCAACATCTGCAAATACCGCTGCCCACATAGTAGCAATACCGAAGGCGCTTAATAATAAAACCAATATTTTAACACCGATAGCAAATATCATATTTTCCTGTGCGATACGCAGTGTTTTCTTTGATATTTTTATTGCTGTAACCAGCTTGGACGGCTCATCTGTCATAAGAACTACATCTGCCGCCTCAATGGCAGCATCGGAACCCAGCCCTCCCATTGCAATACCAATATCTGCACGGGCTAATACAGGGGCATCGTTCATACCGTCTCCTACGAAAACCAGCTTGCCGTTCTCTGATTTTTCTGAGAAAAGTTCCTCTAACCGGTCAACTTTATCTACTGGTAGGAGCTCCGAATATACCTTATCAATTTCCAGACTATTTGCTATTTTCTCCGCTACTGCCCTGTTATCACCTGTTAACATAACGGTTTTTCTGATGTGGTTTTTCTTAAGGGTTTTAATAGCCTGTAAGGAATCCGGTTTTATTTCATCGGATATAAGAATATATCCTGCATATTTTCCATCAATCGCAACATGTACGGCTGTGCCTATGATTTCTCCCTCAAAATAAGAAATATTCATTTTCTTCATCAGCTTGGCATTTCCTGCGGCTACTTTTTTCCCATCAATCGCTGCAGTAACTCCATGCCCGGAGATTTCTTCAACTTCAGAAATTCTTGCATTATTTATTTCTTTCCCATAGGCTTGCTGCAAGGACAGGGAAATGGGATGGTTGGAATAACTTTCTGCATATGCTGCTATTTCTAACAGTTCATCTTCAGTAATTTCTGACGGGTGAATTTCCTGAACATTAAACACACCCTTTGTTAAGGTGCCGGTCTTGTCGAAGACAACGATTTCAGCCCTAGCCAGGGCCTCCAGATAGTTACTGCCCTTCACCAGCACACCTTTTTTGGATGCACCGCCGATGCCGCCAAAAAAGCTTAAGGGTACGGAGATTACCAGCGCACAGGGACAGGACACAACCAGGAAGGACAAAGCCCGGTACAGCCAATCGCGAAAGGCTGCATCTTTTATTACAAGAGGCGGGATAACTGCCAGCAGTACTGCAACAATAACCACTATCGGTGTGTAGTATCTGGCAAATTTGGTTATGAACTGTTCGGAATTAGATTTCTTATTACTGGCATTCTCCACCAGATCCAAAATCTTGCTTACGGTAGATTCACCGTATTCCTTCGTGACTTCTGCCGTTATCAGCCCATTGATATTAATGCAGCCGCTTAGGATTTCATCTCCTGCTTCCACACTGCGGGGCACAGACTCACCGGTCAGTGCGGAGGTATCTAACATTGAAGTGCCTTCAAGCACTTTACCGTCAAGGGGTACCCTCTCTCCCGCTTTGATGACAATAATATCACCAATTTGAACTTCGTCGGGGTCTGTACGGACAATTTCATCCCCTTTTTTTATATTTGCATAGTCCGGGCGAATATCCATAAGGCCGGCAATGGATTTTCTGGATTTATTTACGGCATAATCCTGGAACAGTTCGCCTATCTGGTAAAAGAGCATTACTGCAACACCTTCCGGATATTGTCCGATAAAGAAAGCACCTATGGTTGCAATACTCATCAAAAAGTTTTCATCAAATACCTTGCCCTTAATTATATTTTTTACGGCTTTTAATATAACATCGCCGCCGACAATAAGGAGACTGGCAAGATAAAAAATAAGCTGCAGCCATTCAATATCTGTCTTTATTAGAGCTGCTGCAATATAAACGATAGCACCGGCAATAATCCGGTATAGCTTCTTTTTCATAATACTGCATCTCCTATGCTTTTTTCATGTTTGTTTCGGGTTCGATTTTTTTAACGATTTTTTCTGCTTCTGTAATGATGTCAGCCATTTTGTCATCTTCTGCTTCAATAATCATCTTGGTAGTCATAAAGTTAACGGTTGCTTCCTTCACCCCATCCAATTTACGTACCCCAGCCTCTATCTTTGCTGCACAATTGGCACAATCTAAGCCTTCCAGTCTGAATGTCTTTTTCATTTTAAATCCTCCCATATTATTATAATTTATTTTTCTCTTATATGCTCTAAGCCTTTTTCCAGGATTGCCTTTACATGGTCATCCTGCAAGGAATAGAATACTACCTTACCTTCTTTTCGGTATTTAACGAGATTAGCCGCTCTCAAAGATTTTAACTGATGAGATATGGCGGATTTTGTCATGTTTAAAAGCACTGCCAAATCACATACACACATCTCACTTTCATCCAGTGCCCACATGATTTTTATTCGTGTACTGTCACCAAAGACCTTAAAGAAATCCGATAAATCATACAATTCATCATCCTGGGGCATAATCTTGCTGACCTTTTCAACAACTTCCGCATGAATTACTTCGCAATCGCAATCTGTTTCTTTCATCTGTTATCACCTGCCTTTCATGAAACAATTGAATAATTGCTCAACTGTTAATATTATTATAGTTGAACATATGAGCAACTGTCAAGATATTTTATTAAAATTTTTGAAAAATGTTACCAATTATTATTGTTCTACCTATATGTGGTATGAATTGCAAAGAAAAAGCAAGCTCTGACAAAGACATACATTAGTATGTCTTTCAGAACTTGCTTATATATTTCCAGATTTTATTTCCATAGTTTAGTCATACTGGTCTAATTTATATGCAATTTGTTAGTATCCATATCATCATGAGGTATCATACTAAGTATGTATGCTCTCAGATTTTCCAGGGATTCAATCTCACCGGCTTTCATCCAAAGCTTATATCCAATGGAATTCATTACGGAATCCTTTATATTATTTATGGTTCCCCTAAAATAATTTACGTTTAAAAGGCCCAGGGTTTCCGCCATGGCCTCCATTTCCTCCTCTGTATACAATCCTGTTTTGGATAATGCTGTATAAGCTTTTTGGTAGGTATTATCAGCCAGGAAAAGCCTGGAGTATGACATGAAATCTGTGAGGGTGCTGTCTGAGATACCCGTATCTCTCGCCCAGCTGTCAACATTTACCTGTGAGGTACTGTAATCAAAGCCGGTAAGGGAACTGTATCTTAATACACCATATTGAATAGGATACATAAGAAGGGAAGATGTTGTAATTTCGTAAATACGGTCCTTGTCCTCACCGTTGTATTTTATATCCTGTATGTGGATATGTCCGCTAAAAACCAGGTTAAGATTACATTCTCTGAAAACCTGCTCTGCTTTCTCACTGTTATCCAGGGTAAATCCATAGTTAATTCTGGTATTGTGGTTAAAAAGATTGTGATGCATGACAGTAACAATTCTTGCGTTATGCTTCTTTGCCATCTTGCTGCATTTTCGTATCCAGTTCAAAGTATTTTCACTGATTTCCCCATTGGTCACAGGACTTCCGGCTTTTTTATTTAAATGGTATTCGCAGGTATCCAGCATGAGAAGCCATACATCTTTGGAAGGAGCAGCCAGATAGCTTAAGGAATATTTATCTTTGGATATAGCCTCACGGAATCCAAAATCCTTATAGATTTTTCTAAAATCTGATGCACTGATTGTTGGAGTCTTGTACCGTTCTTCTCCCTTAAAGCCTCTTGCCCAGATATTTTCAATATCATGGTTTCCCGGTATGACATAAATTCTTGTTCCTGTATTTTTTTCGATTTTTTTCAGTTTTTTTGCCAATGCAAGATGACTCTGTTTTTCTCCATTTGTTGTAAGGTCGCCGCTTATTATGAGGACATCCGGTTTATTGTTTTTGATATCATTACGAAAAGCATCTATAATTTCATCAACATAGTTGAGCATTCTTCCGTCACCGGAGGTCCAGAATTTCTGAAATGCCGTTCCTTTATCATTAATGCTGTCCGCCAGATAATGTATATCGGTAGCAATATACATAGTGATAGCTTTTCCTGATTCAATGGGATTTCGCCCTATACTGCATCCGGTAATAAATACAGATAGAATAAAAAATACAAAAATGAATCGCTTTATATATTTAGAGGACATCCATTTTCTCCTTGTTTTCACTCGTTTCGATATTCATAATCACTATAAAGATACTAAAGTAAATTATGCTTTGGACAGGGAAATTATAACATCTTTACGGGTATCCGATTCTTAAAAATAAGGGCAGATATGTATTGGCTGGCTTCACCTGTTACATACTGCCCTTGGTTTTTATGATTGTTACTTTGGATTTTTCAGCTTATTTTTCCACATTCCGGATAATTTCTTCCTGTTTTTCGCCAAAGAGGAGGCTCTTATTGTATTCATAATATTTTTTACAGCCATGGTTAGCTATAAATTGGGCACTGTAATAATTTACGGATAATTCGGTAATAAAGATTACCATTTCCTGCCCTTCGCCAAAGGCTTTTTCCATAAACAGAAAAGCATTGTCCAGCTCGAGAGATGTTTTTTCAATCCTCTTCATACGCTTTTCCCTATCTTCTTCAAAAAGGCCCTTAATAGTGTCGGAGGTTTTAAGGGAGGTCTCTTTTTCCGTCCTCAATACCTCCTGGTATTTCTTTAAAGTGGTAAGAGCTCGAAGCTTACAAGCTTCTTCCTTCCGGTTTATGAGTCCTTCCTGCTTTCTATGGGTTAATTCTGTTTCTTTCCTTTCAATCATTTCCTTTAACAGTAAATCAGGTCTTGTCTCACTTAATGGCAGCTGCGCTAAATACTCCTTTAGGGCTTCGTAAAGCATCTCCGTATATTTCTCTGAATTTTCAGTATCAACAAAAGAACGGCCAAGTCTTCCAAGAAGAAGGCCGGTTAAATTAAGCCTTTCATCAAAAGGCGCTATTTTCAGGGATTTTATAAGATTTTCAGAATAAGCTCCCTGAACAATTTCCTCAATTTTATATTCCTTTTTATACTTATTATACAATTCGTAATAATTTGAAAAGTCTTTTGCAATTCTGTCATGCTGGATATATTCATAAACAAACTCAGCATCAACAGGTATATGAAGCTCTTCGCATACGGTCAGCATTTCGGACAGATCTTCCCAGCCTCTTGCCGTTGCAAAAAAAGTTCCGTCAGGAGTTGTCTCGAACCGGTAGAAATTCTCTCTGCGGATATCCAGATATTGCAGGATGGAAGGATGAATATCCTGTTTATAGGCATATTCTTTAAAGATTTCAAAATCAGGCTCTACTTCTATCTTGCGAACCCTGTCCAGGGTTACGGCATCGAATTCCCGGACAGATTTATTATATTCAGGAGGATTTCCGGCAGCTATGATGATCCATCCGTCCGGTACCTTCTGATTACCAAAGGTTTTATACTGCAAAAACTGAAGCATGGTAGGCGCCAGTGTTTCTGAAACGCAGTTTATTTCATCAATAAAGAGAATTCCCTGGGTAAAGCCTGTCCTCTCCTGCTTTTCATATACGGATGCGATTATTTCACTCATGGAATAGTCTGTTACAGAATAATCCTTATCCTTGTATTTTTTCTTTACAATAAAGGGAAGGCCCACAGCGCTCTGTCTGGTGTGGTGGGTTATGGTATATGCTACCAGGGCTATGCTGCATTCTTCTGCCACCTGTTCCATTATCTGGGTCTTGCCCACTCCCGGAGGTCCCATTAAAAGAATAGGACGCTGTCTGACAGCAGCTATTTTATAATTACCGTTTTCATCACAGCTCAGATAGGCTTTGACGGTATTGATTATCTCTTCCTTTGCACGTTTGATGTTCATTGTTTTCTCCTTTTAGAAACGGTTTATGTTAACCGGAAGCTTATGGTATAAACACCTGTTAATTTTTATTTATTTTTCCTGGAGAATCCTAAGATTCAGATGCTTCTTTCAAGTCCTCCGTATTCAGGATTAATTTCATTGCCCAGGGCGGCACATCTGCATCCGAATAATCCTCCTTCAGAAAGACAAAGGCAGTATCATAGGGGGGCTTCTTTCCAGGGTAAATACCTTTTCCATCTGTAAAGTACAATAATCCTTTTAGATGATGGAAGGCTTTGTCTTTAATCAAATTCCCCACATAAGCAAATACAGGGCGAAAATCCGTACCGCCGCCGCCCTTTAACAGCAGCTGGCTCATATATTCTTCCAGCTGCTGTTCATTTTGGATCAGCTCATCCGACTGTATTGTTTCATCGCATTGCAGAATATGTATATTTGTCTTTCTAAAAAAGCTTTCGGATTCCTTCAGTACCTTGTAGGTCTGCATAAGAAATTCCTGAACTAATTCTCCGGAGCAGGACATGGAAGTATCCACGGCAATGACAAAATCTTCAATCCGCTTGCTTTCTCTTGACTCCTGATATTCAATTAAAGGCATATTTCCATATAGGGAAAGACCATAGGTGTAAAAGCTCAGGTCATAGGAATCCATGTCCAGAACAGCTTCCTCCTTCATAACGGAAAATTTGCGCAAAAAGCTGCGGTAGTCGTGCTTTTTGTGGTTCTCTATCTCTAGTTGTTCGAGAAAACCTTCCACATCATCCGCCATATCCTGTGCCTGGGTTTCCAGATTGGTCTGGAGCTTTTCACTGATATCCTGCCATTTCTGCTCAGGGGAGCCCGGCAGGGGCACATCCTTTTTCTCCTGTTCCGACCAGAAGGAATGATCATCCTTTCGGAATTCAAATTCCAGCTGTTCATACTCCTTATCCGACATGTCGAGCCCTTCCAGCAGCTGATATACTGCCTGAGCTGTGGGGATTTTAAGCTTAGCCTTCAGATTCTCATAGAAGATTCTGCGATATCTGGTGCCGGACATTCTCACACAGTGATACCGAAAGGAATCAAGAATATATTCCATTGCAATGTCACAGGATATATCCCATAGCCTCTTATTATTGCCATAAGGCCTAAAGGGGTGCCTGTAAATACAGTGGAGTATCTGGTGCAGATATGCCCTGTTAACCCATATTCTGCCACTTTTATATTCTTCATACAAAAGGTTTGTATCATAGTACAGGCTGTTTCCGTCTGTGCCCATTAACCTGACACCTTCCTTTGCTTCGAATTTAAGGGCACTAAGCGCAAGGTTCAGATAACGCATATAGACACTTAGTTCTGTTCTTGAGGAAAGCAGAATCTGGCTAGCTGTTGACTGGTCAGCCGCTGATTGATTAACCATTGGCTGATTAATCAGCGACTTGTTAATCGTTGGTTTGTCAGCCGTTGTCTGGTCTTCCTTTTCTTCCATTGCCATAGTACTACTCCTTCCTGCTGCTGTATTCTATATTTATTTCGAATTTTATAATTGAAATTTATCGTCTTCTTTTTTGATGCTTTCTTCCTGCAGGCTTAAAAGAACTCCGGTACATTCGGGCTTTTTATTCCGAATGGATTCCTTTAGTGCATAGTCCATAAGGGCAGGGGTCAGTATTTCCTCCTTCTGCAAGGTAATGAGGCCCGGTGCATCGTTATCCAGAATATATTTTGTAATGGTTTCTCTCCCATGAAGCTTTAAATAAAGGATATAATGAGCCTTGCAGGCTTCTGACAGCTCATAGGGATGCCTTAACCGGCATAAAGCTATGCTGAGTGCGGTGTCATCCTCTGTCTGTATCTCCGGTGTGGAAAACAGAGCATCATAAGCGGGAATATCCAGAACTCCCATCTTAAGACACTGCCTGTAGCGGTAGCCGGCACCATGGATAAGATAGTGAAACACTCTGGCAGGAGTGTTCTCAATAGATTCTTCATAGTATTCGGGAAAGATAAATTCAGCTTTTTTATCATCCTTCTCAAAGGTCACTGTAAGCTCTCCCTGAATTTCCCTTAAGAAACCGGAAAGTCCTGTCATATCCTCCGGATTTGTACCAAAATAAAGGCGTTTCAAATTATCACAATTCATGAAAGCACCGTTCCCAAAATCGATAACGCCTTTACCAAGGCAGATGCTCTCTAATTCGGTACAGTTATAAAAGGCATATTCCCCAATTCTGGCAATCCCATCGGGGAGGAAGACTTCCTTTAATTTCTTCCCGGATATTAATTCCATCCTGCTAAAAGGGGTATCCACTCCCTGATGAATATATTCCTTTATTTCTGCCGGCGCATCAAGTGAATTGATACCTTCTTCCGGCGCAGAAAAGCTATAGTTTCCAATTTCCTTCACAGGCAATCCTTCTATTTCGTCCGGCAATCTTACATAACCGCTTGTTCCGGTACAGGACAGGATTACTGCCTGCTCGTCCTTCATTCTATATTTAATGGCAAGGGAGCCAGGGATTTCCTCCTTCATCGGCTGATGCCCTCCTCAATGTTATCCGTATTCAGATGCCTATTATACTCCAAAAACCTCATTAAGGGAACTGTTAATTCACCCAAACCGCAAAAGCTTCACAAAGAAGGGGCTGCTGCAAAAGGAAGCTCTGCGGAGTATAAACTTGCCTCACAGACCGTTGACCGACATCTGATATGATTTGTATGCTAAAATCGTACATAAAATATTTACTTATATCATACAAATCATATCATCTGGATGTCAAACAGTGTATTATGGCAAGTTATACTCCGCAGAGCTTCCTTTTGCAACAGCCCCAAGTCTGGAGGAAGGAGCAAGATTTGGACACTCCCTGGTCCGTATATTTGATTCTATAAGATACTGCCGCCATGGAAAAAGCATTCGTATACCTTTGCTTCCATATAGAATATCTCTTCTTTTCCCTGAAACCAGTCCATATCCCCCTGAACCGTACAATGATAGGTATAGTCCCCCTCTTTATAAAGGGATGGTCCGCGGAAGGGAACAGCCGCTTTCCTCTTCTTTTACCAAACGGTCAATGCTGATTTTAAATATATTGCTTAGCTGTATCAGATTGTTAATATCAGGTACAGCCTTTCCTGATTCCCATTTTGCAACAGCTTGTCTGGAAATACCTATCCGTTCTGCTAATTCTTCCTGAGATAAGCGGTATTGATTTCTTAAAAGCATTAATTTTTCCTGAAAGTTCATGGCAGCCTCTTTTCCGGATTATGAATCCTGATTATTTCTACAACTTATAAAAAGAATACCATAATGACAGGAAGAGAACCATCCTTCACAGTTTACGGATTTGTCAACTATGAGTTGCATTTTTCTTCTTTAGCCGTTTGCTTATAAGCTGAATTAATCCTTATTGAACATTTCCAGCTATAAAATGCCTTATGTTCCAGCTTTTATATAATTCAGCATTATATAGACATATTTATCAGGCCGTTCTTTTTCTTAAAATAAAAATAGTAAATAAGGAATAATAGGGAGGTCACACTCCAGGTCAAAGGATAGGAAAATATTACTGTCTTTACATCATGCCATACAGGGACTGCTGATAATATCCAGGCAATTCTTAGTACACACACTCCCAGAAAGGTCAGGATAAAGGGAATTACAGCCTGCCCCATGCCTCTTAAAGCACCGGAAAGAATCTCAATCAACACATAAGTACAATAGGTTGGTACAAGAAAATGAAGAATTACCAGGCCTTCCTGAATAACGGCAGGGTCTTTGTTAAAGATCCCCATAATATTGGCAGCAAAAATACTTAAGGTAACACTTAAAAATACGGCGGATGCCATGGCAAAGCCCAGGCAGACACGAATTCCTTTCTGGACCCTGTCCTGTTTTCCCGCTCCAAAATTCTGCCCCACGAAGGTGGTAACGGATACTCCAAAGGAATTCATGATCATCCAGAAGATACCGTCAATCTTTCCATAGGCTGTCCAGGCAGCCAGTACATTGATATTAAAGCTGTTCATACTGGACTGGATTAACAGGTTGGAGGTCGAATACATGAGAGACTGCGCTCCTGCCGGAAGTCCGATATGTATAATTCTTTTTAATATTTCCTTATGAAAACGGATTTTTGAGAGGTACAGCTTATAACAGTCATCCGTCTTCATTAAAACCATGCATATAAGACAGGCACTTAATAACTGGGAAAGAACGGTAGCCGCGGCTGTTCCTCCTACACCCCAGTGGAAAACAACAACAAAAAGAAGATCCAGTACGATGTTCACACCGCAGCTTATAATGAGGAAATACAATGGCCTTTTGGAGTCACCGATTGCCCTTAATATTCCGGCTCCCATGTTATATACAACATTAAATACCGTTCCTAAAAAGTAAATCCGGATGAAGGTGAGGGCATCCTTATAAATTTCCTTTGGAGTACCCATTAGCTTAAGGGCATAGGGGGAACCCAGGAAGCCGATTATCATAATCATAAATCCTCCGGTAATAGCAAGTGCAATTGCCGTATGAACGGATTGGTTAACTTCCTCTTTTTTCTTTCCTCCATAGTATTGGGATATGATAACGGTGGCACCGGATGATAATCCGACAAAGAAACCAATTAAAACATTAATCAGGGTGCCGGTAGCGCCTCCTACTGCGGACAAGGCTTCCTTCCCGACATATCTTCCGACAACCACTGCATCGATTGTATTATATAATTGCTGAAAAAAAGTTCCAAATAATAAAGGGAAGAAATATAGCAAAAGCTGCTTCCATATTACTCCCTCTGTGATACTCACCTTTGAGTTATGTTCCTTTTTCATTTGTCCAACCTCGATAGCTTAATAAGAAAATTTCTATTTTAATGCCAATAAATAAAATTCTAACACCGAGGGACCTGGAAATCAAATGTTTCTTTTGTTTTCTTTTTGGTTTTAGAAGTTTTTCGTGATGTTTCTTATATTGGTGTACTCTTTTAAGATACGAAAATAATTGGAATAGGATTTATATATGGAATAAAAAAATTATGCATCCCATAACAAGCTGTTTTATAAAGGAATCGATATAAAACAGCTTGAATGAGATGCATTAAATTCAATCAGTTAAATTTATTTGATCTGAAGTTAAAAATACTTATATTGCTTATTCAGAAACCTGAATGGTTTTTAACAGATAGTCAGCAACCTGTTTTACATCAGGTGATAGATTATCATTTCTGTCTGTTACAAGTACTTGCAAAAAGTGCTTTTGAGTATAAATTTCATAAATGGATTGTTTAGAAGCTACTCCCTTATTTTTTAAATCAAATTGAACAACATAACCCAATCCAAGGTCTGTCTTATAGGGCTTTACAATAAGATTATCTACAGTAACTTCCATACCCAATTGTGCATATTGAGATACTAGAGAATCTGTAGTTAATGCTTTATATATAGGCTCCAGGGTATTTGAATCTAAGGTTTTACTCAAATCAGCCAGAAGAATTTCTATATATGATACATTTTCAGCTGTTTTAGCTGAGTTCGGAATAAGAGCTATTTGTTTGTAGCCATTTGCTTCTGCTTCTGTTTTATTCCAATCGCTGGGGAATATGTAACTAATGGCCCCTGAGGTAACTGCCTGTGCCTTAAAGGGTGCGGCATCTACTAAAGGGTTGTTCTTTTTTACATCCTTTACTGTAACGATACAGATATATTTTTTAGTTTTTACCGTTGCGGTAATGGTTGCCTTGCCTGCCTGTTTTGCAGTGACCAAACCTGTTTTACTTACAGTTGCAACCTTGACATTACTGGATTTCCATACTGCTTTTACTTTTGTACCTGTTACTTTTAACGCTTTTGTTTTTCCGACATCAAGAGTTACCTTTTTGGGATTAACTGCTACTGTAGCTGCATTTGCAACTGTAGTAAGGTGAATGGGAAGAGCTAATTGCATCACCATAGAAAGCATTAATACAATAGAAAGCATTTTTCCAAACTTTTTTATCTGGTTCATTTTTAATACCCATGTGTACCGACGGCTTGCCTGCGGTACTGCCACAACATAAAAATGCGAAACTAATTTCGCAGGCTGAGAGAATCACAGTGTGGCAACCTTTCTTTTATTATTTTTTCTTTCAACCTTTATTCTCTTCTTTCATTATACCAGCCATATCATTATACACTTATCAAATAAATATTTCCATATTGATATGGAAAATCTTCCATATTATGTTATACTATAAGTACTTTACTTTAAATATTCCACATAGCAAAGTAAAAATCTTAAAACAGGAGTAATGAAACAACATGAGCAAGAAAATATTTAAAAAATATCTTTCAGTCACATTGATACTTATTTTAACTTTTACAGCATTTCCGCTCCGCTCTCCCATCGCCCATGCTGATGTAACACCGGCTGACACTGTTTCCTCCTCTGCCGTTTCCGCAAGTGGGTCTACGAGCTCAGATTCTGTAAAGACAACCGCGGAGAAAGAGGCAAGGACCTTAACCTCATTATACGGTGCTGACAGCGTATCTTATGCACTTATTGATAACGGAAGCATAGTGCTCTCCAATAAGCATATAAAAAGCAGTCATAATTCTGAAAGCACCTCTGCCGATATATATGGAATCGGATCCATCAGCAAAATCTTTACAACGGTTGCCGTATTGCAGCTGTCAGAACAGGGAAAACTCAAACTGGATACCCCTGTGGTTACATATCTTCCCGAATTTACCATGGCAGATGAACGTTACAAGGATATTACCGTTAGAATGCTGCTAAATCATTCGTCAGGACTTATGGGCAGTACCTTTGAAAATACTGCGTTATTTCAGGATAAGGATACTGTTTCCCATGACAATTTTCTCAATAATCTAAAAAGCCAGAGGCTAAAGGCAGCACCGGGTGCATTTTCTGTATACTGTAATGATGGTTTTACGCTGGCAGAAATTCTGGTAGAAAAGCTCACCGGTATTTCCTTTTCGCAGTATATACGAAATAACATTTCTGCTCCGCTTAACCTTACTAAAACAACTACTCCGGCAGAAGCTTCAGCACCTACTCTTTTTGCAGGTGCCTATTCCATGTTTTTCCCGTCCGTGCTTCCAACAGAGACCCTTCATGCCATCGGAGCAGGCGGAATCTATTCTTCTGCGGAAGATTTATGCCGTTTTGCCCAGCTTTTTATGTCTGCCGGTTCCTATCAGAGTGTACTTTCTACTCTTAATGCAGATGCGACGGAATATCCCGAATACAGCAGGGGATTCTGGCCTGCTAACGGAAGTGCCCTCTCCTATGGTCTGGGATGGGATACGGTGAATACCTCTCCTTTTGATACCTATGGGATCAAAGCCCTTACAAAAGGCGGAGATACCAATGTTTACCATGGCAGCCTTATTGTTTTACCGGATGAAAACATGGCAGTAGCTGTCTTGTCCTCCGGCAGTACCAGTACATATGACCAGCTGATGGGACAGAATATCCTGCTGGAAGCCCTGAAATCCAAGGGACGGATTGATAAAATAAAACCGTCTGTAGCTTTTACACTTCCTAAGAAAGTACCTTTGACAGATGATATAAGGCAGTATGAAGGTGTTTATGGCAATACCAGTAATGGGATGAAGATAACAATGAAGGAGGATGGAACTCTTACAGTAAAAAGCCTGTTAGCTCCTACAGCTCCTGCACAGTTGTACTATTATACCGGAGACGGTAAGTTCTACTTTACCGATGGAAGCTATTACCTCTCCTTTGAAAAAGCAGCCAATGGAAATACCTATCTTTATCATTCAGGCTATGGTAATCTGCCGGGACTTGGTCAAATGAAAACTGCCGGTTATTTAGGCGAGAAGCTTTCGGATAACCCTATCTCCTCAAGTCTTCAAAAAATTTGGCAGAAAAGGGCTGGCAAGACCTATTTCCTGGTGTCTGAAAAATACAGCTCCGAGACTTACGCCCTGTCAGCACCTTTTGCAGAGCTTCTGATGCCTGAGGGTATAAAGGGCTATTGGCTGAACACAGCTATCATTGATGAAAATACTGCTAAAAGTACTTTGGAAATTCCGGATACCAGCGGCAGGGATTTGTCTGATTATACCTTCTATAAAGAAGGAGCAGTTGAATATCTTAAAATAAATGCAGGAGTATTCGTATCCTCTGATTATGTTAAGCCCCTTTCAGCCGTAAATAAAAAATACAGCATAGCTGATAACGGTTATGCTGCATGGTATTCCATCAGTAAGAAGAATGCTTCTAAAAAAGTTTCAATCACAGTACCACAAAATGCTGCTTATGCACTTTATAACAGTGATAATACATGTCTTGCTTATTCTTATATCAAAAAGGATAAGGTGATAACACTTCCCAAGGAAGGTTATCTTGTCTTTGTTGGAAACGCCGGCTCTACCTTCCAGGTTAAGTTTGTAAAATAATAATATCCCTGCTCTTCTGTCAAAAATGTTTACTGACAGAGGGGCAGGGATTTCATTTTAGGATAAATAAAAATACGATGCATTTTTTATCTTTCTATTTAAGCTGATAAATGAATAACAGCTTAGTACCACCTTGCAAATAGTATCGTGGGTGAGGTATCCGTTACCTTTGTGGTACTCACTATTGGAGTAGCATCTATATTCGGGTAATCCTCCCAGGTAAACCAGCCTTTAAAAGTACTTCCTTTTTTCAGGGGCTTTGGCAGTGCCCCGTAGGTGCCGCCGCAGGTAACCTTCTTCTCATAATCTTCCCCGTTATAGGCAACGAATTTGATTGTCAGAACCCTCTTTGTCCATTGGGCATAAAGCTTATTAGGCGGGTTATCCTTGTAAAGAGTATTGGCTGTTATCTGCATGCCATTTTTTTTCTGGGTATACCATCCGCTGAATTCATAGTTCGCTCTTTTGGGAGTGGGAAGCGTTTGAAAATACCTGGTTCCATAGCGTACGGTAACTTTCTTGATATCCAGGGTTCCTTCGTTTGCATCCAGAGTTATGTCAAAATCCTTTCCGTCCCACTGGGCATAAAGGGTGTGGTCCTTTGCAATAGTAACCTCTTTTTCGGCATTTATCCTGGTTCCGCCGGAAGGGAAGATATACCAGCCCCGGAAAGTATAATTTTGTTTGGCAGGAACCGGTAGGGTACCATAGTTTTTTCCTACTGTTACCTTTATTTTATTGCTGCTTACCGTACCTCCCTGAGGGTCTAAGGTAACATTATAAGTGTTACTTTTGGTATCCGTTGAAGCGGCAGATGCATCCAATCCGGTATTGATGCATCCCATTGAAAGGACCAGCCCGAGACCGATAGAAAGAACCAATCTTTTTATTTTATTATTATCTCTCATTTGTATGTTATCTCCATGTAAAATGTCATCTTTATTTGCTGTCAGGCTTGGAATCCGGTCAAAGCTCGGCACAAAGCGCTAATGCCCTTTTATAAAGTGGGTCAAATTCACAGCCGCAGCTTCCGCACTCGATGTCTGCCTGAATGATGGCAGCTATAAGCGCTTCCTTACTGCTTTTTCCTTCCAACCACGCATTGGAGGGACCGTCAATAACCTCCCATCCCGATTCGGCAAATTTCTTTAATATCAGCCTTAACTCTTCCAGTTTATTTTTTTCCATACTTTGCCACCTTTCTATTTTATAGCCATGTATAATATTAATCGGCTAATTTCTCCTGTTAGATAACCGCCTGAAGTTGTCGCATTTTAACTGTATTTGGGCCGCTGTAACCCGCCGCTATCCTGATGAATCCCATCTTACATGATATTTCCTTTTCAGATAGTCCATAGCATTATATATTATAACCTCTTTTCCAGTTTCAGTCAATTGAAGCATTTGATTCACAATAATAATTACATTTAACGGCAGTTATGCTATAATACCGGTAGAACTTCTAAGGGTACCAGATTATACAAGGAGGATACAAAAATGGAAGGACCGGAAATAATACGCTGCGGTTGGGCTAACAGCAGTGCAGAAGAAATAGAATACCATGATAAGGAATGGGGAAGGCCTGAATATGAGGACAGAAGGCTTTTTGCCATGCTTCTTCTGGAGGGCCAGCAGGCAGGCTTAAGCTGGACAACTATATTAAAGAAGAGGGAAAATTTTTATAAGGCCTATGACAACTTTGATCCATCTTTTTTAATCCATTATGATAATAATAAGATTGAAGAACTTCTTCAAAATACGGGAATCATCAGAAACCGGTTAAAAATCCAGGCAGCAATTACCAATGCCAAAGCTTATTTTAAGGTGGTAGAGCAATACGGTTCTCTAAGTGATTTTCTTTGGAAATATGTTGACTATAAGCCTGTAAAAAATAACTGGCAGAACCTTTCTGAGGTCCCGGCAAGCACCACTTTATCCGATACTATCAGCAAGGATATGAAAAAATTAGGCTTTAAGTTCGTGGGTTCAACAATTATCTATGCTTATATGCAATCTATCGGTATGGTTAATGACCACCTCTGTGATTGCTTTTTACATGATTTATAAAAATAAACCGTAACCGTTTTTCTTTTATAGCAATTCATAAGCGCAGGCAGGAAGGAAAAGAGATGGTTTGTAGTAACTTTTCCAATAAGTTTGAAATGTTCTTCATCCTTTTTCCTGCCTTATTGCTTATTTCCTGCTACTGCTTATTTATTATACCTGTTTCTTTTTATCTGACTGAAAAGACTGATTGTATTAATTCCACTGGTCCATTAAGGTGTCAAACATTTCAGCACAGGCCCTGGTATCGCTCAGTGGAATAAGTGGACTTTCTAACTTCTTTTCTCTAAATAATTCACAAATATGCAGGATTTCATAAAGAAAACCATCTTCAAATTCTACGGTAAAGCTTTCGACCAGCTGGTTGTTTGCGTCATATCTTTCGCATTTGTGGGAACCAAGAAAATCATATACTGTCACACGGCCTTCTGTTCCATAAACATTTGCATCCTGTGACACGTTGGCATTTAATCCGCAGGAAAGGGAAGCTAATGCTCCGCTTTCAAAGCCCAAATTAATTACCGAAAAGTCATCCACTCCGGTAGCACACTTATGAGCAATTCCATTCACCGTTACCGGGTTCTCACCTAAGATGCCGGTAGCAAATTCCAGAGGATATACTCCTGCGTCGTATAAACCGCCGCCTGCTAAATCAGGATTAAACAACCGGTGCTCCTTATCAAATGGAAAATTGAAGCAAAAAGCGGCCTGCACCAACTGAGGTTTTCCGATAAATCCCTTTGTAACCCATTCCTTTGCCTTTTGAAAGGTGGGGATGCATCTTGTCCACATAGCCTCCATAAGAAGAACCTGTTTCTCTTTTGCAAGAGCTATAAGCTCCGCAGCATCCTTCTGGTTGGTAACAAAGGGCTTTTCACATAATACAGCCTTGCCGTTTAGAATACACTTCTTTACAATATCATAGTGAAAATTATGAGTTAATGCTATATATATTATGTCCACTTCTTCATCCTGAATCAAATCCATATAATTATCATAGGCCTTTGCAGCTCCATATTCCTTGGCAAACTTCTCTGACTTTGTCATTTCTCTTGATGCTACTGCAGTTAGGGCAGTATTTTCTGCCTTTTTTAATACAGTTGCAAATCTGGTTGCAATTGCTCCTAATCCGATGATACCAAAACGTACTGTCATATCTGTTCTCTCCTCTTGGTTATATTAAACACTGTTCTCATTTTATGAATGCTTGTATTAGTTATTTTATCAAATTACGGGACAAAAGTCGAACAGAAAAAGCCTTGAGGGGCTTAGATTTAAGAAGTATCGTAAGCAGGCTTGAAGGGGGGATTGGGAACGGACGATGATTTTGGCTTACCTTTCGTAATTTTCTCGTTCGGGGTTCCGAATTCCACTAAAATGCCAGCAGCTGTTCCTGGCAGGTGAAATTATACCAAACTCGCTGGAAGG
>JAEYPZ010000124.1:0-111210 GCA_023410275.1 Bacillota bacterium | reverse complement strand
TAAATAAATCAAAACTTCAACAAGTTAATTTCCGTAGTCTGTGGTGTTACCCACATACTTTTACTGTTTTAAGGTTGTATCATTTCTGATACTGTTCTTTTATTAAAGATTTCTTACTATCAATTTTTGTTCTTATATAATAGGAACAAAAATTTGATTTCTTAAATCCTTAAATGAAATTTTAAAGAAAATTTCAGGGTTGTTTCACTGTTCAGTTATCAAGGTTCTTTTTCTATTTTTGCTAGGTTTTATCCGCTTTTCCTCTTTTGTCAGGCTGCGGTGTTTTGCACCAGCTCGACTATCTTATCACACTTGCAAGAGGTTGTCAACCACTTTTTTTATTTATTTTTCAGTAGCTGTTTTCATTGGTAAAACCAACGGAGAAGGAGGGATTTGAACCCTCGCGCCGCTATTAACGACCTACTCCCTTTCCAGGGGAGCCCCTTCAGCCGCTTGGGTACTTCTCCATAATGGCTGATTATATAAACAGATATATTAATGCGCAGATAAAGATTCTCTTATAATAGGAAATCTTATCAGCGGAGAAGGTGGGATTCGAACCCACGGTCCCTTTCGGAATCACCGGTTTTCAAGACCGGCTCCTTAAACCACTCGGACACCTCTCCGAACATTGCTTGAACAGTATAGCAAAACTTGCGAAGCATGTCAAGCACTTTTCACCGTATTTTTTTGTTTTTTTGTATCATTTGTTTCAATTTTTTTAAAATTTATACTGAATTTTCAATTTTCCCTATGCAGCAGGGCCTCTCCCATTAGCATATCTTCCGGCGTTGTAATTTTTATATTGCTATAACTTCCCATTATCATTTTTACCGGATAATGTAAAGAATATTCCAGTACCATAGTATCATCCGTTACCTGTGTTTTCTCAGCTTGCGATTCATTCTTCAGGTCTTCCATGAGCATGTCATAGGCACGTAAAATCAATGGAAGGGAAAAAGCCTGGGGTGTCTGAACTGCCCAGACCATATTGCGGTCCGGCGTTTCAATAATTGTTCTTGTTGTGTCTACAATTTTAATTGTATCTTTAACTGGAACACCTACTGCACAGGCCGGGTGTTCCTTTAATGATGCTATCACATTCTCTATCATTTCAGCTGTTATAAAGGGCCTTGCTCCATCGTGAATCAGAACATAGTCAGAATCAGCCGCCCTTTTTAAACCATTATAGACCGAATAATATCTTTCCTCGCCTCCCGGAACCAGATGCACTGGCTTTTCTGCCGGATATTGCTTTAGGATTTTATCATTCAGATATTCCATGTCATTCTTGTTTGCCACCAGAATAATCTCATCTACCCTGCTTTGGTCAAATGCTGCGAGAGAATAGCATAAAACAGGCTTCTCCCCTAAAAGCATATACTGCTTGGGAATATCTGAATGCATTCTTTTGCCACTGCCTCCGGCTAATAGGATGGCGCTTATTTTCTCATGCGGCATTTCTGTCTCCTTTTCCCCTTTTACTTTCCCTTGTCATTTGCTTCAAGCTGTGACAACCCAAAGGGCAGACTGCCGCTCCTCCGGTATATTATCTCTGACCAATTTTTAAATTTGGAATGGCATTTAAGTCCAGGCCATGCCTTGTTCCCCTTAAGAATTCATAATAGGCTGCCGCTCCTATCATAGCTGCATTATCGGTACACAATATGGGAGAGGGATAATACAGGGCTATTCCGCTTTGCTTACACCCAGCTTCCATTGCTTCTCTTAAAGCAGAATTTGCCGCAACGCCTCCTGCCATCGCTACCTTGGACAGCTTTAGATCATTTGCTGCCATAAGGGTCTTCGTAACAAGAGCATCAACCACCGCTTCCTGAAAGGAGGCCGCAATATCCGCCCTGTTTATCTCTTCTTTCTTCATCTCACAGGAATTTAAATGGTTTAATACGGCAGACTTTACTCCGCTGAAACTAAAATCATAGGGAGCATCCGCAATATGAGCCCTTGGGAAGCTTATGGCATGCTTATTACCTTCCCTGGCCAGCTTGTCTATCTTGGGGCCTCCCGGATATCCGAGCCCAATAGCTCTTGCTACCTTGTCAAAGGCTTCTCCGGCCGCATCATCATGAGTCCTTCCGATAATTTCATATTTCCCGTAATCCTGCACGACAACCAGATGAGTATGGCCTCCCGATACGATCAGACACAAAAAGGGAGGCTCCAGATCCTTATGTTCTATGAAATTGGCCGATACATGCCCTTCTATGTGGTGCACGCCTACCAAAGGCTTCTTTGCCGCATAGCTGATAGCCTTTGCCTCTGCCACTCCTACCAATAAGGCACCAACAAGGCCCGGTCCATAGGTTACACCAATGGCATCGATTTCTTCCAGTGAAACCTCTGCTTCTTTTAATGCTTCTTTAATTACGTGGTTAATTTTTTCTATGTGTTTTCTGGACGCTATCTCCGGCACAACTCCTCCATAGAGGGTATGAAGTGCTATCTGGGATGATATCACATTGGATAGTACGAACCTGCCGTTCTTTACAACAGCTGCCGCCGTTTCATCACAGGAGGATTCTATCGCCAGAATCAGTATTTCCTTATCCATTTCTTTAACGATTGCGTTTAAATGCAATTCCTTTCTATTCCGTTCTTGCTGCCTCTTTTACAGGGCACATTTTATATGCTTTGACTTAAATCGCTTATAACTGAATACTCTATTCATTCGGGTCAAATTCCAATGTAATGCTTTTCTTATCGGTGCCGGCTTTGGCATTGGAAAAGATAGCACGGGTGTCAGCCATATATTCCTCAGGCCTTATCAGGGAGGGGCTGTAATGAGTAAGCCACAGTTCCTTCACCTCTGCTGCCTTTGCCAATCTTGCCGCATCATAAAAGGTCATGTGCTTATGCTCCGCTGCCTTATTGTCCTTATCCTTCTCTCCGTACATGCCCTCGCAAATGAATAAATCGGCATCTTTCGCATTCTCACTGATGGAGGAAATCGGCCTTGTATCCGTACAATAGGTAAGCTTAATTCCTTTTCTTTTCGGTCCTAATACCAGTTCGGGCGTCAATATCCTTCCCTCCGCTTCTATCGTCTCACCTTTTTGCAGCCTGTTCCAATATTTTTGAGGGACTCCATTCTCTAAGGCCTTCTCGGTATAAAATCTTCCGCCTCTCTCTATCAGGACATTATAGCCATAGCAAATTACGTTATGATTTACCTTAAATGCCTGTATCACATAACCGTTTATATGAAATTCCTCTGCCGCACCGTTGATTTCTATAAATTTAATATCAAAGGGCAGTTCCGGGGCAATAACACGGAGTGCATTTACTACTCTTTCCAGACCCTTGGGTCCTATCATGGTAACAGGCTCCGTACGGTCGGCATTTCCCATGGTCAGTAATAAGCCGGGCAGGCCGCTGATATGATCTCCATGGTAATGGGTAAAGCATATTACATCTATTGGATGAAAGCTCCACCCCTTTTCTTTAATTGCTATCTGGGTTCCTTCTCCACAGTCTATTAAAAGGCTGGAACCGTTATATCTGGTCATCAATGCCGTCAGCCACCTGTTGGGTAAGGGCATCATTCCGCTGGTTCCAAGTAAACAAACATCTAACATGAATCTTCCTCACTTTACTGCATATCATTTTTACAGTTATTTTCTCTGATCAACTTACGTTACAATACAGCATTTTCTAAATAGTACCACAACCTTTTTCAGTAATCAAGCCCTTACGGGCTGCCTGCACGGCAAACACACGAAACCAGTTAATGGAAAGGCCCGAGGGCAAGTGGAATTACCTGCCCCTTAAAATGATGATAGAAAAGAAGCAGGCAGACCCTTTTCATCCGGTCTGCCTGCCATTTTATAACGCTTCTCTTTTACGAATCTTCTCAATTGGTATTTTAAAGGATGATATCAACCTGTCATAGCATTCTTCACAAATATTGAATTTATGAACCTCCAGGTCGTATTTTGAAAAATATCCCCACTCTTTCGCGGCTTCAAATACATCTTCTTTCATAATACCCTGTTCAACTAAAATTTTTTTTCCGCATACGTTACAATATATATCATGCCTGATGATTGGTGCCTGCTTAACCTTATTCATGTCATTCCTCCCGCCAACTTGTCCGCCTTCTTGTTTCTATTATAACGTGAAATCCAGAAAATTTACAGTGGGAATTACAACCACATAATCAATGCATCCTCTGTCGGTGCTTCGTAATAATTCTTTCTTACTGCCGCAGCGGCAAAGCCCAGCTTGCGATAGAGGTGAATCGCAGACTGATTGCTTAGCCGTACCTCCAGTGTAAAGGCTGTTATTTCCTTTTCTTTTGCCTGTCTTAGCAGCTCCCTTAGCATGGCTTCCCCCACCCCTTGTTTTCGAAAGTCCCGGTGGACGGCAACATTGGTTATTTCTCCTTCTCCAACAATACCCCATAATCCACAGTAACCAAGAATGATTCCCTTTTCTTCTGCTACCAGATAGAGATTATTCGGGCTTTTTAAGGAGCTTAGAAAGGAGTCTTTGCTCCAGGGTCTTGAAAAGGAGCTGCTCTCAATCGAATACACCTGCTCCATATCTTCTTCCCTCATCTGCCGTATTACCATCTGCACCACTCCTTTCCTTTCACACTTTCTCATTACGAAAGGGACCTGAGAAAAACATTTTAAAGTCTTTTATTGTTTCTCTCAGGTCTTATCTGCTATTATATGCTTTTATCAGGTCTGACTTTCCAGCTTCTCGGCCCTTTCTCTTTCAGCCTGGGACATTCTTAAATACACAGGTTCAAAGGTGTCGGCATCTTCCGTAATTCCCGCCTTATAATATTCTATCCCCAGGGCTCCAAGGGCTGCTGCCCTCTGCTTAGAAAGATGTATCGGAGCTGTCAGGTAAGGAACCTTAAGCAAGGGAGCAAACTTTTGAAGCTGAGCTTCCACCCCATCCCCTAAGAAAATGACTTCCCTGTTATACTCATTTATCTTTTCTGCCAATTCTTCTACTTCTGCTGCAAACTGAGGAAGAAGTACGTTAAATTTTCCTTCTCTCCATTCATATAATCCGGTATATACCTGATTTCTTCTGGCATCCATCATGGGGCAGATCAATTTGTCCGTTCCATATAAATTATAGGCCAGGGAATCTACCGTAGGTATATTTACTATGGGTATATTGCAAACCAGGGCCAAACCCTTGGCAGTTGAGGCACCGATTCGAAGTCCGGTAAAGGAGCCCGGTCCCCCAGCAACGGCAATTGCATCCATGTCTTTGATATCCATGTCAATTATTTTAAGTACCTCGTCTACCATTGGTAAAAGGGTCTGCGAATGGGTCTTCTTATTGTTGACAGTAAATTCAGCCAGTACTTTATCCTCTGTTACCACAGCCGCAGAAGCAACTAGTCCGGAACTGTCCAGTGCTAATATCTTCATATTAACCTAACTCCTTTGCTAAATATCTTTAAGCTCTCCGTTCGTTACTGTGATCTTACGGTAATCAAAGCCTTTTGCTGTGTTCTTTTCTATGGCGATGGATACGTAGGTTTCAGGAAGCAGTTCTTTTATCAGCTCTGCCCATTCTATGAGGCAGACGCCTTCTCCATAGAAGTAATCCTCGTAGCCGATTTCCTCCATCTCTTCAATATCTTCAATACGGTACACATCAAAATGATACAAAGGGAGTCTGCCTTCCTCATATTCGGATACTATAGTAAAGGTCGGACTGTTTACCGGCTCCGTTATTCCAAGACCTCTGGCAAAGCCCTGGGTAAAGACTGTCTTTCCTGTTCCCAAGTCTCCCGATAAACAATATACCTCTCCCTTTTTCGCCCGTTCTCCCAGGCTTTTCCCAAATTCAAAGGTTTCTTCCCTGCTATTGGTTTCTACTATCATATATTTTCACAGTCCTCTGTAATTACTTAAGTTAACACAATCAGCTAACTTCTGGGACAATTATAGCAGATTCTGTGAAAATTAAAAAGCAATTTTCACTTTTTATTTAGGCAGTACTGCAAGCAGACTTGCACAACCATTTAACTATTTATTCAAAATGTATTGTCTTTTTAAGCATTTCATAGGAAATGTGCCCCACTACGCCAAGGAAGATGCCTTTTATAATGTTGAAGGGAGTTATTCCGATGAGGATCAGTGTGAACATATCATTAATTCCCGGTATCATTGAGGCTGCTGCAACAATGTTTTTAATACCTCCGTACATCTTTGCGTACATGGGTATGGTTACAAAGTAGTTCATAACAAAGCCAGCCACTGTCATGGAAAGGGTAGCTGCACCAAAGGCAAGAACGGATTTATATCTGCCTTTCAGCTTACGGAACAAGAGGCTTGCCGGGACTACGTAGGCAATACTTACAATCAGATTGGCAAGCTCACCGATTCCCAGAGTTTTTGAGGCTGTAATTGCCTTTATCACGTTCTTAATAAATTCTATTACGATTCCTGCTGCCGGTCCAAACCAGAAAGCACCTATTATTGCCGGAACATCGCTGAATTCTAACCTTAAAAAGCCGATAAAGGGAGGGGATTCCAATAGCATCAGTACATAGGATAAGGCTGATAAAAGACTTACCGTAACCATTGCCCTTGTAGTAAAAATCGACCTTCTTGCATAGCTTCCATTGGCTGTGTTGTGACTTGATGATTTCATAATATTCTCTCCTTTTCAGAAGGAAATTCCTGGCGTTATGTGTGGGAAAACACTTGTATTATTTGTTATCCTCACCTTGACCTGGGAATTTATGAATGACACCTGCCCTTCATAAACTCTATCAGCAGAAAAATAAAAGCCCCGAATATTTATTCGAGGCTTGTTAAATACATGCATTCATGCAAATTCTGCAATCAGTTTCTTCTCACATCCAGACTTTACTGTCGGTTTTGGAATTGCACCAAATCAGCTGCTACCAGTAAGTTATTGTTTAACTTATAAGTTGTTATTTAACATAGAAGTTGCTAACTTATAAGTTGTTATTTAACTTATAACCTGGTATCAGGTCGCGGACTATACCGCCGGTCGGGAATTTAACCCTGCCCCGAAGAATTTCCTTATTTTTTTGTGATTTTATAATATTCCCCTTTAGAAGATTTGTCAATAGTAAATTTTAGTTTATAAATACAAGAGAAGATACCGATTCCTATAAGTGCTCCAAAAGCATCTATTCCCACATCGGTTACCATCCCGGAGCGTCCCGGAATAAAAAGCTGGTGAATCTCATCGGTGGATGCATAAAGGGTACAAAGGCAGAGGCTTATCAGGTACAGCCTTCTCCCCTTTAAACGGTGGGCGCAGGTAAATGCAAAGGCTGTTGTCAGTCCAAGCAATGCATACTCGGATAAATGTCCTAACTTTCTTATAGGGGTGTGTATATTCTCTATGATATGCTCTTCTTCCTCCCTTGTGACTTTTAAATCAACAGTGTTAATTACTGCTTCTACCACTGTTTTTGTCAGGGAACCGCTTAAGCCGGAAGATTCACTGCCATTTTCCGAGGAAAAAGAAAAAATTATTATCATTACGAGAATTGCCGGAATCCAGGCCAACCATCGTTTTATATTCACTATTCATGCCTCTTTTACGCTGTTTTATCCCATATTATACTATTTCTGCAATATAGTCAACACATGGTCCCGGTTTTTGTCCGGATATATCTGCTCCCTGAGTGCTTTGATATTCTTGTCAAAGTCCAGTGTTATTACCTCCATTCCCCTGATACGCATGAACTGGTAGGAATTATCCACCGGGATACGGCACTGCTTGATGTCATACCCTGCATATCCCGGAAGGGAAAGTATCATGGAAAATATCTCTCCTTCCGTCAGGTTCGTTGTAACCTGGGGCAGCAGTTTATTTAACAGATTATTCAGCTGGATTAAATTCAATTTTTTTATTTTCTGAAAAGCTTCCTTTAACACCCTTCTCTGCTTTTCCGTTCTTTCAAAATCTGTTCCTGTATAGCGGTTTCTGGCATAGCCCAGAGCCTGCTTCCCATTTAATATAAGCTCTCCCGGCTCCGTCAGGTAATCGCTTCCCTCCTTCTCCCCCCTTAGTTTGTTAAGCTCCGCAATATAGTCATTAATAATCGGTATTTCCTCCCTGGTGACCTCTATTGTTACTCCGCCCACAGCGTCTATGATATCCATGAACACATAGAAATCCACCGAGGCATACCTGTCTACACTGACTTTAAAATTCTGCTCTATAGTATCCATCAGCAGCTTCGGTCCGCCAAAGGCACAAGCAGCATTCAGGCGGTTATTGTTCTTACCGGGTATCTGAAGGTAAATATCCCGTAATAAAGAGGCGGCTGTTATGGTTTTATTTTTCTTATTGATGGATACCAGTATCATGGCATCGGAGCGTGAACTCTCACCCTTTACCCTATTATCCGTGCCGATTAAAAGTATATTAAATACGTTCTTGTCGGATAAAACAGCCGTGCTGTTATCTTCCATATTCTTACGAATTGCCTCCTCTGCGGAAGTAATCTGTTCCGCAGAGGAATCCGGCTCCCCAGAGGCATCCTTCCCTGCCGGTGAGCCCGCTTCTGTATTACTGTCTTCTCCCGGTATATCGGTTACCCTTGCTCCGTCCCCTCCTGTTACCGCATCTTTTGAAAGAACTGCCGTCCTGTTCAACTTAGTGATATAACTATGAGCAAAGAGAAAAATACACAGCAGACTGAAAGTAACGGCTGCAAGTATGATGCCTATTATTTTTTTATATCTTTTCCTTTTTGGACAGGAAATCTCCTTCATTATCCACCTCATTTCCGCACTAGCTGCCGAATCTGCCAAACGCTTCGTAAATGTATCGGCCAATCCACCGTTGTCGTGCTTTTTGTATAATTAGCTCCTTTTTTGTCTTACCGGAAAAGTTGTCCTGGCAGTTTCTATGGTTTATAATATATGTAAATTTTTACCATCATCAATAGTAGATAGGATGGAAAATAAAAGCCATTTTTCAACTATGTATTCAGGAATATTAAATTAAAGATTTGATATTCACGAAAGGAGATTACATGAAAGAACATTCCAATATTTTTATAAAACTTTTATCCGCCGCTATTTTTGAAAAAGCACCTGATTTCCTTCTCTCCCTTCCTGATTGGGATTCTATTTATGAGGAAGCAAAGGCCCACCAGGTCCATACCTTATTATTCCCGCTGTTCGAAAAGCTGCCTGCAGAACTAAGACCTGCCTCTTCCCTTTTGGAAGTCTGGAAGTATGAAACCCTGCGTGAGGCAGCACTCCAGCTTCTTCATATGGAGCAGATGGAGAAGGTTCTGCTTCTCCTTCATAAAGCGGACATTCCGGTAATTGCATTAAAGGGACTGGTGTTACGCAGCTATTACCCCAATCCGGAGCTTCGTACCATGGGGGATGCCGATATCCTGATACAGAAGGAGGACTTTCGTAAGGTACATACTGTCCTGACTTCCCTTGGGTATAAGAAAAGGAAGCACGATGAACGCCATACCGCTTATTCTTTGAACGGCTATCCCGACATAGAGCTTCATGGAATTCTTACAGATAGTGAGGAAATGGAGAAGCTTAATCATTTTACCTCTCAGGTATGGGATAATACTATCCCCGCCTTTATAGGCTCCGCACCTGCCCTAAGCCTGTCCCCCAAGGACCAGGTGGTATATCTGATGTTTCACATAATCCACCATGTCCTCTTAAGCGGTGTCGGTATCCGGCAGCTATGTGACCTTACTGTTTTTGCAGTTTCTCACGCAGAGGATATTATATGGGAAGATATCCTCTATGAAATGGAGCTTTACGGCTATGATAAATTCACTCTGGTGCTTCTCTCCCTATGCCGTGAACTGTTTGACTTGTCCCTAGCAGAAAACCTCATAACAGAAGAGGAGGAAGAGTTTGAGACTTACCGAAATCTCCTGACCGAGGATATTATCAATTCGGGGGTATATGGTAAACGCACAAAAGAGAGGGAAGCCTCACGGCATATCCTGTTGTATATGAAGAATAAGCACCCTTTATTTCCTCCGGCAGAGGAAGCCGTAAAACCTTCTGCCTTAAAGGGCTCTTCCCTTTGTAGTCTCCTGCGTTTTTTCTTTCCGGCCCCTGGCAAGCTTAGCTATCAGTACCGGTATGCCAGGAAGCATCCGATTCTGCTTCCTATTGCCTGGCTGCACAGAGCCTTTTATAATATAAGGCACCTCTCTTGGCTTTTCTTTTTTTATAACAGGGAATCGGTTTCTGCTTATACGGACCGGATAGAGCTTCTTACCTGGCTTAAGCTTCGCTAGCATTATAAAAAACAGAAAATCCGGCTCTTTCATTTAGTTCCGCCAACATTTTAGCAGGCTCTTTCTCTTTTAAAATTCCATTCTCCAGCCCGAATACCCTGTTACAGTACCGAAGAGCTGAGAGCCTGTGGGTTATTATAATGCAGGTTCTTTCTCTTTTTAATCCGCTGATATTTTGAAGAATGGCCTTTTCGGTATCCATATCCAGAGCAGAGGTCGCCTCGTCCAATAGAAGCAGGGGAGCCTTTTTAAGCAGTGCCCTGGCTATTGTTACTCTTTGGGCCTGCCCTTCTGAAAGGCCGATACCATATTCCCCGATTACGGTATGAAGCCCATCCTTTAATTCCTTTACGAACTCCAGCGCGCATGCTCCCTTTAAAGCTTCTAGCTTTTCTTCTGCTTTCGTCCCGGTGCTGCCCATCTCCAGATTTTCTTCTATGGTACCGGAAAAAAGAGTATTTCCCTGAGGTACATAGGATATCAAATCCCTGGCAGAAAACTGCTCCAGGTTGTAGATCATATTTTCTTTTTTCAGTAAAATACAGCCCTTATCCGGGTTAATCAGCTGCATAATAAGATTTATAAGGGTGGTCTTGCCCTGGCCGGAAGCTCCTACCAGGCCGATTATTTCACCTGCCTTGATTGAGGCTGATATCCCCTTTAACAGCGGCTTGTCCTTTACATAGGAAAAGTTAAGACCATCTAATATAAGCTCATCAAATTCTTTGATGCTGGGTTTTATCTCAGCTTTTTCTGACCGGAGCCTTTCTATTTCCATCAGCCTCTTAGCAGAACCGGCAGCGGAGAGGAAGGTAGTAAATAAAACCGTCATATCCACAAAGGGCATCAGCACCTGCCCGATTAGCTGGATATATGCCGTTAGGGTGCCGACAGTAAGGGTCTTATCGAATACATGGGATATTCCGATAGCAAATATAAGCAGGAAGCTTAGGCCTAATCCCATCATAGCAACGGTATTGATTAGTGTCGTTGAAAAGGTACGTTTTACTGCAAGGCGTTTCTTTTCCGCCTGCATCTTCCTTAGCTTCTCCACACTGTCACCTTCCCTGCAAAAGGTCTTTATGATGAGCATATGGGATAAACACTCCTGCAAATAGGCTCTGTATCTGCCTTCTGCCTCCTGGGTACTCTCGTGAAAGGACATATACCGTGAACCCACCAGCCCTCCAAAAATCAGAGAACAGGGCCCTAAGAGTAATGTTATCAGGGCAATTTCTTTATTAAAAGACAGCAGGGCAATAAATGCCGCAAGCAGCCCCGTAAACAGGGTCGCCCCCTTCGGTATGCCGTCTATTATTCCATTTACCGCTACCTGTGTATCTCCCACCACCCGCATCTGAATATCTCCGGTATGGTATTTCATATAATCCGCCCACCTGGCATTTGTCAGATGGCGGTATAGTCTTATCTTTAAACTGCCCGACATATTTTCTGCTGTCTTTACCGACAAATCGGCGGACAGCCATTTGAGGATTATTTGCACCAGAATGGTGAGGCAGAAGACACTTCCGGTCTTCATTAATATCTCACGGTTTCTTTCCAGAGCAGAATCAATAAGGTCTTTTGATATGTATGCCATATAGACCCTTACAAAGGACAGGATACCTCCCATTAAAATGAGCAGTATCAGATTCCTGGCATAGGGTTTTGTCTTAGCTGCCATCCATTTTAATATTTGTACTTTTTGCTTCATTTGTCTTACTCCTTCTAACACCATGCATATTTCAAGCTTGCTTGGGATTCTGCCTTAAATAGAAAGATTAAAAATACAACGCATTTTTCAATCTAATCCCATGCATAAAATATCAAATCTTTGATTCAACATCCCCAGACAGACTGCTGAATAATTTATGTTTTATCATTAACTGCCAGTTACGAAGCCTGCGGTAACTTTTCATAATAATTCTGCGAAAGGGTATTGCAAATGTCCATAACAGGGCCAGGCTTCTGATTATCAGGCTGTCCCCGGCTATTGGCCGGTTCCCCCGCCAGATTGTCTCTACCTTTGCGAGTATCTGCCCTTCGTATATGGGACCTTCCAGCCTTCTTTGGGCATCTCCCAGTATGTAAACAGAGTTTCTTAATTTTAACAGTACCCGGTGCAATACATAAGCTCCCTCTTTTCTTTGCACCAGGATAATGTCGCCGGCTTTTACCCGGTCAAGGGAGGTTTTATAAAGTACAACACTGTCTTTTTTATCACGCAAAAAAGGGTACATACTGCTTCCTGTTACTTTAATACGTACCCCTTTGCCATCCTTTAACAGCTTATTGATAACAGGCATCATAGTGTCTGTTTTTATTTCTTTTATTTCAGACATTGGTATAACAACTCCACAGCTTCCCTGTCAGGTCTGCATTTTAAATAAAATACCGGTGTGACAGTTACGATATTTTCAAGATTTTTAAGGGCCTTATCCATATTGTCAGGGCTGTTAAAGGGCAGAAAGCTTCTTGGCATCAGCTTATTGGCAGCCTCTGCTTTTCCCAGCCTTTCCAAGTTATTTTGCTTCTCCTGCTCCAGCAGGACAATTGCCGCTAACGGCGCCGACTTATTGGTGCATTTACCTCTCGCTCCATTCCACAAGGTACCGTATACATAGGGTACTCCATCAATTACACGGATGGCAGGCCTGTCATCGTTAATCATTTCAGCTCCTTTATATTTCCGCCACAGCTTTGACTGGGTGGATTTTCCCATGCCGGAAGGTCCTGAAAATATAATCCCTTTATTCTCCCATAGTATGGCAGACCCATGGATAACCAGACCGTCACAGAATAATATCCGGTTTCGGAAGGTTATTTCTCCCAGGGAGTATAAGAAGGAATTAATTGGTCTGGCCTCTTTTGCACCGCAGGAAACCCGTACTTCCTTCCAGTTTAGATCCGCAGAGACTTTGTATGCCACCTCCTTAGAGTCCCTGTTGACAATATAAAGCCTTGATGCCTCCTCTTTGCTTCCTGCCGCCCATTTTATGGTATCATCAAAGGATACTGTTTTCTCTTCAAGGTCAAGCTTTTCTTCCCTTATGTATTCTACCTTCATTCCGTCGGCCTTTTCGTCTGTTTCAAAGACTTTAAACTTCTTTTTGTTCCCCTTTAGATTATCTGCTTCCAGAGCAATGGGAATATCTGCTATTTTTAATGTAGTTTTCATTGTGCTGCCCTTCTTTTAACTGCAGCCATGGGACTGTGAATTGCTCTTGGCGCACTTTTTAAGTCCGCAGAAAATCAAGCTTAATAAATTCCACCACAGGTTATAGTTAATATAGCCGCCGTGGCAGGTAGCAAGACGTTCCTCCGGCCTTAATTCAACAATTTCAATGCTTGGTGTTATATAATCCTTCATACTCATCCTCCTTTTCATAATAAAGCTTCCGGTTTTCCCTTGTCAGCTCACATAAGTACAACGCCGGTTCCTGAAAACTTCCGGTTTCATTCAGCAGCCTTCCCGGACAGGAATTGCAATTTTCCTTCAGGCTGCATTTATCGCAGGTTCTACAGGTCGGTACTTCACTGCACTTGATGGTTAAATCCTTCCAGGCATTGGTAAAGCCCTGTGTCACCGGGTATGACTGGGGAATATTCAAAATCGGGCAGGGAATCATCTTCCCCTCCCAGGTGATGAAATAAGAATTCTTTCCGCTGTTACAGGGAAAGGAACCGCTGTTTTCATAAGCGCGAAAACATTCCAGGGCCCTATGAAAGGTCTCCTTATCTTCGTAAAGGTCCTCCAGCTTAAACTCCGGCTCCTCCCTGTTATAGTAAGCATCCATCTTTTTTAGGAGCCGAGCCTGCTCGGCGGGGGATAGTCTTCCGGTATCCTTTCTTCCCGTTTCCCTTCCGGGGGATACGTAGTCCGTAAGGTTCAGCTTTAAGTCAAAATCTTCGGCAATCTCAATCATCCTGTCGATGTCTGCGGCATTTTCCCGTATTACGGTCGTTCTTATCTGGACATTGATTCCGACATCCTTTAGCCGTCTTATTCCGTCCAATGTCCTCTGAAAGCCTTCTGCATTTCCGCATACTCTTTTATAGGTCTCCGGGGAGGCTCCATAGAGGGATATATCGATTTGTGCAGGCGGTATTCTGCCAAGCCAGTTCATTACCTTTTCTGTAATTAAGGAACCATTGCTGTAAAGGCTCACGATAAATCCCATCCGGGAAATTTCTTCATAGATTTCCCGAAAATCTTCCCGGTAAAAAATCTCTCCGCCGGTCAGCAGTAAAAAAAGGGTCCCCGCCTCCAAGGCCTCTTTCGCAAGCCGTATCCATGTTCCTGCACTTAGTTCCCTCTCTTTTAAAGCAAGATGGCTTAAGCCGGAACAGGCATAACACATACGGCACCCAAAATTACATCTGGTTGTCAGCTCAAATTGCCCGATAAAGGGTAATTGCCGGCTATAGGAGTTCATTGTCAGCTGCGCACTTAACTGCCCCCAGTTCATTGCCATCTTCTATCAATCCTCTCTCAGTAATTTTATTGATAAAGGCCTCTATGTCTACTCTTGCCCTATCCTCTTCCACCAGGTAATTCTCGCACAGGAGGGTTACCAGTTCATTTATTGTTCTTACTTCCTTTTCCAGCTTTGACCAAAGCAGGGCCCCGGTCTCATTAAGGCTCATAAGGCCGTTAAAATCAATTACTCTCTGCCCGATAGGCACTACAACATAAGAACCTGCTATTTCACGAAGTAAGAAACCTTCCTTAATCTTCATATCCAATCCTCCTTCTTTTTGTCTTTTTATTATCCCAGTCAGGCAATACTGCCAGAGTGGAAAGGTTTAGCAGAGCTTCTATTTCTTCCGCCTTCCGTATCCTGCTGCCGCGGATATACCTGACGGAAATGACAAGGACAGACGTTACGGCACCAAGCAAAAAGCCTCTTAAAAAGCTTTCCATATCCCTTTTGGGAAGGGGCACTGCTTTGCCGGCCTCTTCTACCACTTTAAGTCTGAAGATATCCCCATACTCTGCCTCTGCCGTCTTGACAAAAGCCCTTATCAGGGTTTCAGCTCTTTCAGGGTCATAATCACTTATCTGCACTTCCATGACTCTGGTTTCCTCAAGGACGGTGATAAACATCTCATCCTGTAATTCATCCGGTGTCATGCTGACCCCGGCTTCATAGATGACCTTTTCCAGGAACGGCCAGCTTTTTATCAATATCATATAATCATTGCTGACCTGCATTCCTGCCTGAAATTTCGCAGCTGCGAAATAATAATCCGGCAAAAGAAAATGATTGATACCACTTACGGTTATTCCTGTGATCATTCCTATAAGAAGTATTCTTATGAATCTTTTCTTCAGGTGCCAGGACAGCTCTATGAAATTTTCCTTTATACCGGTATTTATTTTTCTCATATTAAACCCCATGCCTATAGATTAAAAATACAACGCATTTTCCAAACTACTTATTAACCTGACGGTAATGGAAAGCTGTCTTTTAATTTTATTAACCGACTTCCGATAATATATCCAATATAACAGCCAAGCACATTTAAAATTACGTCATCGGTCTGAAGAAAGCCTCTTTTTGTTATATACTGAACCACTTCAATAGAAACACTGATTGTAAAGCCAGTCATCCTGCACTGAGACGCCCTTTTGCTGGCAATGGGTAAAAAGCAGTAGATGACACCAAAGGGGAGAAACAGCAATACATTTTCTGCCGCATAAATATCAGCGGACAGGCTGTCGGACAACGTTGCAAGGGGCATTAAATCCACACCTGCTCTGGAGCCGGAAGGCCTTGACAATATGGTCAGGTATATAATAAAGGCAAGATAAAAAAACATGATAAAGAGTATAAACTGGTTGCTTCTAAGAAATATTTTATAATCCTTCTGCCTTTTCCTGAAAAAAAGCAGATAGGCAATATCAAAGGTTACAAGGGCCAGCATTCCGGGGAGCAGGGATGGAAGCAGGTAAGCAGTTACCGCAATATGAAGGTCTGCATAAATGGGTACCAGCAGCTGGCTAAATATACTGGTCATTCAGTAATTTCCTTGCATTATGGGAAAATAACTCCGCCGCATATTTTTCACCATACCGCTTTGCTGTGGATACCAGACATTTTTCTATCCTGGGAGGCCTTAATAGTTCATTGTGGCTGTCCGTAGCTATAAAATGCAAAAGTCCATTCTTTAACAGCCCTTTTGTAATCTTTCGAAATCCCTTCCCGTTCTCTCCGCTTATGCTCATGGCATTGGCTTGAAGGTATGCTCCCATTGCAATTAAATCTTCTAACCTGTTCATGTCTTTGTTCAGACTTTCATACCGTTCTACATGGGCGATTATTGGTTTATAGCCCCCCATAATGAGATTTTGTATCCCGCTCTTCAGATACCGGTACTCACAGGAGGGCTGGAATTCTATCAAAACATAACTTGTGCCTCCCAAAGTCGGTATTTCTTTTTTATCCAGGCCGTAAACCGTATCCTGGCCGTAGTATATCTCGCTTCCAAGATATAGCTTCAGCTCAGGAAGCTCCTTTTCTGCTCTTAGCTTCAGCTCGGAAAAGGCAGCTTCTAATTGCCGGTATCTTTCCTCACCTCTCCGGTAGGTCACATGGGGCGTCGCAATGATGGAACGGATTCCTTCCCTGTATGCCATATCTGTCATACGAAGGGCCTGGTCCATGCTATGTGCGCCATCATCCACCTTTGGAATGATATGGCTGTGTATATCTATGTATCCTTCCATAGCTCCTCCTCCCGGCTGCCAGGGCTGCCCGCTGGGGCTTTTGGTTTTAAAGTTACTTTACATTTAATATAAGGGATACTTCTTCTGACGGGTGCCCGTCACTGTCCTTCGTAGCAAGGAGCAGCACATAGGTCCCTCTCTTATTCCGATCATAGTCTCCTGTTACTGTCAGGTTCTGAAGCAGGGTCTGAATGGAATCCTTATCATCTTTTATAGCTTTTATGTATTCTTCGGGATGGAATTCTCCCCCTGCCTTTATTTCTGCTTTCGTTGCCGTAAGGGTTATAACAGGCATGTTACCCTGCTGCTCTTCCTTCTGCTCTACTTGCTGCCCGCTCTGCTGCTCTCCCTTCTGTCCAACTTGCTCTTTTTTGGCACCAGTGCTGCTTTCCGCCCCTCCTGCCTTTTCCTCCGTCTTTTGGAGTTCCGTTTCACAGGGAATAATAATATCCAATTCACCCACATTGTTACTGGAGTCTTTTGCAAGATATGTTACCTTTGCCGCTGTTTTATCAGGCATCGTTACAACATCCCCTACTATAACCGTAGCGGTGACATCACCGTCTACATCATCCTCCGCCTTGACACCGGATAACAGGAGGCTGGAATCCTCTCCCTCCTTATAAATCAGGTTCTTATTATCCTGCATTATCACCGGTGCCGTCCTATCCTCACCCATAACGATATATATCAGAACAGAAAAGAGCAGTGCTGTTACTACTCCTGCCAGTATTATAAATTTTTTCATAGGTTGCTCCTAATTTAAGAATGATTATCGTATACCATCTGTTTCTGTATTTATACCTCTGCAGAAGCGTATGCCGTACCGTAATACCGCTTATACTGCTTGCCATAGTATCTTTTCTGGTGCTTGCTTTCCACCTTATTAAGCACCGCTCCCAGAACACGGCAGTTACTTTTTTCCAGCTGCTTGATTATTTTTTGTACGAATTTATAGCTGTTAACATCAGCCTGTATGACAACAACCGCACCATCACAGCTTTCCGATACATTGGCACTATCTATGACAAGCCCCAAAGGCGGTGTATCGATAATGATGTAATCATATATTTTCCGTTGATTTTCCAGTAAGGCTTTAAAAAATTTATTGCTGAGTAAGTCCGAAGGATTCGGCGGCATGGGGCCGGTGAAAATAATATCAAGGCCTGCCACATTCGTTTCATAGGTAATCTCCTCGGAGGTATTCATACCGGATAAATACTGGGACAGCCCCAAAACAGGCTGGTTCACCTTAAGCCTTTTTACCAATATGGATTTTCTCAAATCCGCATCAATAAAAAGTACTTTCTTACCGGTTTCGGCAAGAGAGGCTGACAGGCGCAGGGCAACTGTGGATTTCCCCTCCCCCGGTGTGCAGCTGGTTATACAGATGGCCTGTATTTCCTTCCCGCAGAATTGTATATTGGTTCTCAAGGTGTTATAGGCCTCATAGCTTCTAAAGTCCAGGCTTGCTGCCAGTTCAATATTAACCGATTGCATTGTTCAGTCCTCCTTTGTAGCCTTTTTTATATGCTTTTTTTAGCTCTGCTCTGACTCTTCTTGAATTTAAGATATCTTCCTCCAGAGGTATTTCCGCCAAAGGGATTACCTTTAAAAATTTCTCAATATCTTCGTTGGTTTTGATATGATCATTACCAAGATAGAGAAGGATAATTACTGCCATGGATACTCCAAGTCCCAAAATGCCTCCAAGCAGTATATTTTTCTTAAATTTATTTTCTGTGGGGGAGGTGGGGATGCGCCCTCTTTCCACTACATTTACTTTTTCAATGTCCATGACACTTATCATCTGCTCCGCAGAAACATCTGCAATTTCATCTGCGAGCTTCTTTGCCATAAACGGGTCCTTGCTCTTTACGGTGATTTCCAATATTCTCGTTTCCTCCGGTATATTGATGGAAATTTCACCTGCCAGCTCCTCCTGGCTTACCTTAAGGTCTAAATTATGGATTACCTGTTCTAAAATCGGTCTGCTGGTCACAAGTATCTCAAAGTCCTTTATCAGGAGGCTTCCCGCTGACAAATCCGTATTGGTTATGGTCTTATCCGGGTCCTGCCTGTTAATTACATAAAGCTTTGTCGTGGAGGAATAAAACGCTTCCTGGGTCAATTTCGTTGCAATACCGCCAAGAAGTGCACATATAAGTGCGGCATAGAATAGCACCCAAATCTTATCAAGGAGTGCAAAGAAAATATCTTTTAAATCAATTTCTATCTCTTCTGTTTTTTCCAGCTCCATATATAACCTCTCTTTCTGTTCTTCTGCCTGTAAAAATTATGCATAGGGGAATATCTTTCTTTCCATCTTCTGGTTCAGCAGCAGCTTTTGGGTATTTTCCAACAGCCTTTTCCTTACTGCCTCTCCGTAATCCTTCTTTATAAGAGCAAGTCCCTTTTTCATTTGAGGCGGTTTTAAACAGTCCGAGTGGGAACCTGTCCCTATAAGATGTACCATCCCGTTGGATATCAGGCGTCTGGCATATCTAACACGGGAATCAAGGGGATTTCCCGTCAGGCTCCTGCTGTTCATCTGCATGTAAACCCCAAGATTTATAAGATTTGCAATACCCTCATAGTTCTCATACAAGCACCGGTAGCTTTCCATGTGGGAAAGTATCGGATAATATCCCTGGATTAACAGGCTGTGAAGCCCTGCTTTCATAGCAGGATACTCCTCATCCTTCGGAAATTTCACCAGGCAGTAGCGGGTGTTCGCCAGGGTAAGTGCCCTCCCCTTTCTCAGGTGTTCCACAATTTCCCGGCTGTAAAACAGCTCATTTCCAAGCTCTATCTGAAATGCCGGATCTATCTCTTTGGCAGCTTTTCGTACCTTTTCCAACTTATCCTCCAATTCAGGATTTCCGGTGTTAATGCAGCCGGCCCCGTAGTGAGGCGTTGCTATTATATAGGTAATACCCTCCTCATAGGCTATATTCAGCATTCTCTTTGTCTGGTCCATACTTACAGAACCGTTATCCACTGCCGGAAGTATATGGCAGTGAATATCAATAAGCCGTTCCAAGCTATTTCCTCCCGCTATTTTGATCCCCTTGCGAACAATACAACATAGATGGTCTTCACAATTATTTTTAAATCCATCCGCAGGGACCAGTTATCAATATATTTCAAGTCCAGATTTACAACATCCTCAAAATCCGTTATGTCGCTTCTGCCGCTTACCTGCCAGAGTCCTGTTAACCCGCAGTTCAGGGCCAGTCTTCTTTTATGCCTGCCCTCATAATGAAGAAATTCATCTTCCGTGGGGGGTCTTGTTCCTACCAGACTCATATCCCCCTTTAAAACATTGAAGAATTGTGGAAATTCATCCAGACTGGTCTTTCTAAGAAAATTTCCCACCCTGGTGATACGGGGGTCGCTGGTTATTTTGAACATCTGCCCTTCCATTTCATTCTGAGCCAGCAGCTCTGCCTTTTTCTCCTCTGCCCCGGCACACATGGAACGGAACTTATATATCTGAAAACGTCTTCCGTTCTTTCCCACCCGGGTCTGTTTGAAAAGAACAGGTCCCGGTGTCTCTATTACAATGGCCGGTGCAATGAAAATTCCTATAATAACTGTCAGAATGCAGCCTACCAGCCCTCCCAATATGTCTGTAAGTCTTTTTATATGTAATTGATATTCATTAAAGACCCTATGGCTGAAGGTCAAAACATGATACCCGCTCATATTCTGAATATTCTGCTCGGAAAGCTTAAGTCCGAAAATATGTATGCTTAAACTTACATCTACACCCATATTCTTAAATTGCTTGATAGTCTCCTCCAGATTAATGGTTTCCGAATAATCACTTGGCAGATGGATAAATACCCCATCAAGAGCCTCCTGCCTTGCCACCTCAAACATATTGCTTTCATTGGCCTTTACGGGAATACCAAGGATTCTTTTCCCTGCCATATCACGGTCCAGTATGGTAAGATAAGTAACTACATATTCCCAGGTGCTTTCGTTGTTTATTTGTTTCAGCACTTCTTCTGCCTGGCTGAATGTGGTTATAATCATGATCCTGCTGTTTGACCTGCTCTTTTTGTATACTCCTAAGAGCAGCCATTTAAAGTACTGGCGGAGGGTATAGGTTATCAGAATATTCAATAGGAAGAACAGAAGGAAGAACAGCCTGGAAAAAGCGGCTCCTTCCTGTGTCAAAAATAAAAAGGCAGTTACGGATAAGGATAATATGGTATTTAGCTTGCAGACCTCAATCAGTTCATCCAAAAAGCTTCTTTTCGAAAACTCTTTATAGGAATCAAAGGCAAGGAAGACACCGCCGTACAATAGTATCGTAAATACTAAGACCCAGCCGAATATATTGTAATACCAGTACCTGGTCACCAGGCTGTAGCGGATGCAGGCTGCCAGTATGTAGGATATTACGATGCAGATACAGTCAATGAATAACAGATACCTACCTGGCAAATTCTTCTTTATGAAAGCCATTGTATTTCACATCCTTTATCATTATTCGTGATTTCCTTGACAGTATATAGCAGATTACCTGAAGGATTCCCACTACCATAATTACCAGCATAAGAATGCCGGAATTAATATGCTGCTTGTTTGCCTTTTCATTTGACAGAGTAAGACTTCCGGATTCGTCCGACAGGCTGATTAGCTCTCCTGAGGGAGTAAATCCTGCCGACAGGCCGCATGCGGAAAATATGTCCTTTGTAAGTCCTACTGCAATTTCCTTTTCATCCGTAGGCAGTTCTTTTAAATTTTTTTTGTTCTCAAGCTGCATCAGATTATTCAGCGCATCGATTTTACTCTCCACCTCTTCCCAGTTATTCTCACCCAATCTTACACTTTTCTGACCAAAATACCGGATTAAAAAGTGCTCATAATCATTTCCCATTGCATTTGCAAATGCACCCGTAAAGCTGATATTATCTATTAGTGCATTTACTATATTGATTTCCTGCTGGTTTATCCTTCCATGTAAATTGCCGTCCGTGCTTAAGGTTTCTGCTGTTTTGTTTAATGTATTGGCTTTTGCTTCTCTTAATGGCTCCCCTGCAAAGATCAGCAATGCCAGTAAACACAGAATGGGTATTATAAGATTCTTTAACCTCTTCAATATATTTCCTCCCTTCTCATACATTCAGATTGACTTATCTTTTTTACTATGTTCTTCTTATGTATTTTAGAAGTAAATATTTACCAGCTTCTACGATTATAAAACACACTTTTTGATTTCACAAGTTGCTAAGTGCATTTCCCTCTATCTTTTCATCGCAGTATTTTCCAATAAAATAGCCTATTTCAGGACTTTTTACAGTAACTGCTTTTCCTTTACGTTTTTCTGTCCTTTCTGCCTTACAGGAATGACAAAAAAGCAAAAACCCTGTTACTTTTCTGACTGCCAGAGTCTAAAAAGTAACAGGGCTTCTGCTTATTTATCTAATTATGCGTTAAGGGATTTAAATTAATGGCAATTCCTACTGTATTTTAAGGTATTCCGCTCTTAGTATTTGGTATTATTTGGCATATCCGGTTAGGGAGTATTTTAACCATTCCGCTCCTGTCCCAAATGCTCCTTTGATGTTATTTACAGCTTCATGGTGAGCTGGATACGCTTTTTTGACAGGTCAACGCTCATTACCTTAACGTCAACAATATCTCCTACGCTTACCACTTCCAACGGATGCTTTACAAACTTTTTGTCCGTAAGCTCCGATATATGCACAAGTCCGTCCTGATGAACCCCGATGTCTACAAAGGCTCCGAAATCTATGACATTACGTACAGTTCCCTTTAATATCATACCTTCTGTTAAATCCTTCATCTCAAGGACATCGGTACGCAAAATCGGCTTTGGCATCTCTTCCCTCGGGTCCCTGCCAGGCTTCTCCAGCTCCTTCATAATATCTGTCAGGGTAATTTCACCGATAGAAAGTTCTGCTGCCATTTTCTTTTTATCCTTTACCATTTTGGAAAGGCCGGCAAGCTTACCTGCACGGATATCAGAGGCTGACAGGTCTAATTTCTCCAGAAGCTTAAACGCTGCTTCATAGGACTCGGGATGGACACTGGTACCGTCAAGAGGATTCTCACCCTCCAGAATACGAAGGAAGCCGGCGCACTGCTCAAAGGCCTTAGGTCCAAGCTTTGCTACCTTCAGTAACTGCCTGCGGCCGGTAAAGGGTCCATTTTCTTCTCTGTGGGTTACAATATTTTTGGCTATGGACTTAGTAATACCTGAGATATATTCCAAAAGGGAGGCGGAAGCAGTGTTTAAATCCACACCGACCTTATTTACACAGTCCTCTACTACTCCTGTTAAGGCATCCGAGAGCTTCTTCTGGTTCATATCATGCTGGTACTGTCCAACCCCGATTGCCTTGGGGTCTATCTTTACCAGTTCTGCCAAAGGGTCCTGCAATCTTCTTGCAATGGATACGGCACTTCTCTGGCCCACATCAAAATTCGGGAATTCCTCCGTGGCTAATTTACTGGCAGAATAAACGGAAGCACCTGCTTCATTTACTATAATATACTGTACCTTGCCATGGTATTCCTTCAGCATGTCCGCGATGATAAGCTCCGACTCCCTGGAAGCTGTACCGTTACCCACGGAAATAAGCGTAATGCCGTATTTGGCAATCATCTTCTTAACAGTGGCCTTTGCTTCCTCCACCTTGTTCTGGGGAGCTGTTGGATATACCACTACCGTATCCAGTACTTTACCCGTTGCATCCACAGCCGCAAGCTTGCAGCCGGTACGGAAAGCCGGGTCCCAACCCAGCACCACCTGTCCCACAATGGGAGGCTGCATCAGCAGCTGTTCCAGATTCTTGCCGAATACCTTGATTGCACCATCCTCGGCTTTCTCCGTTAAGTCATTCCGGATTTCCCTCTCGATGGCTGGGGCAATAAGGCGGTTATAGCTGTCTGCTGCTACATTCTTTAAAATATCCGTTGTATGAGGGTTGTCTCTTACGATTACCTTTGTCTCCAGATAGAGAAGGATTTTCTCTTCCGGTGCCTGTATCTTAACTGTCAGGAATTTCTCATTTTCTCCCCGGTTCAAGGCCAGTACCCTGTGTCCGGCAAGCTTGTTCAGCCTTTCCTCAAACCGGTAGTACATCTCATAAACACTTTCCTGCTTCTCATCCTTGGCAGCGGAAATAATACTTCCCTCTTCAAAGGTTACCTTTCTGATATGAATACGGTAATCCGCCTCGTCGGAAATATTTTCTGCAATAATATCCTTCGCTCCTGCAATAGCTTCCTCTACGGTATTTACTTCCTTTTCAGGGTCCAGAAAGCTCTCTGCCTGGCTTTCTATGGACTTGTCCGTCATCTGAAGCAGGATAATATTTGCCAGCGGCTCCAGGCCTTTTTCCTTGGCAATGGTTGCCCTGGTTCTTCTCTTGGGGCGGTAGGGGCGGTATAAATCCTCTACTACTACCAGAGTGGAGGCGGAGAGAATCTGCTCCTTTAATTCCTCTGTTAATTTTCCCTGTTCTTCTATGCTTGCCAGTACGCTGGCCTTCTTTTCTTCCAGGTTGCGAAGGTAGAGCAGACGTTCATGTAAATTACGCAGTACCTCGTCATTTAAGGAACCGGTGACTTCCTTCCGATATCTTGCGATAAAGGGGATGGTATTTCCCTCATCGATTAATTTTACCGTTGCTTCCACCTGTTCCCGGCGGATGGAAAGCTCACTTGCAAGCTGCTTTATAATATCCATTCTTTACTCCTTTTATTTCTTTTCGTTCTTATGGCAATAACATAATAATAACACAAAGGGAAAGGGAAAATCAAGGCGGCCGTAATCACTAGTACATCCGGGAACCAGGGTTCCGGTTATTCAGGCTGGCAGCGGTGTCATAGGTCCATGCCGCCCGGCAAACTTAAGTAAAGTTATTTTTTCAATTGACTTCTATCAGAAGAATTGGATATGATAATAACAATTTAACTGCCTGATTGGAGGATGAACGAAATGACATATGCAGATTCAGAAACCATTGTTATGAAAAAAAATATTACGGAGGAGGATTATAAGGAGCTTTGCAGCCTGGAAAAGCTTTGTAAGGAAGAAAATATCAACCTGAAGCTGGAGCTGCCCTATAAGCTTTCCTTGTTGGCTTCTAAGACAGAGGCTTTTCCCTCCCCTTCCTGTATGAAGGAATATTTTTATTATTCCGGAAATGTGCTGGTATCCTATCTTGGTATTTGCAGCTTCGGAGGAAACATCTATGAAGTAAACGGACTGACCCATCCGGATTACCGGAAAAGGGGCTTATTTAAAAGGCTTTACCAGCATGCGGTAAAGGAATGCAAGAGTTTTGAAAAGAATAAGCTGCTTTTATTAACTGATGGCAATTCCTCCTCCGGTATTGGGTTTATTGAGTCTGTGGGCGGAGCTTATGCTTTTACCGAAAGCAGAATGGCCCTCTCCTCTGCGGATTACTCTAATTATCCTTTCGATAGGGAAGGTATTGGGAAAAAGGTCCTTTTAAGAGAAGCCTCTGCTAAGGACGCGGCATTAATCCGGGAATATGACAGGGTGTTATACGTTGATGAGGAAGAAGAGGAGGCAGATACCCTGGATGAAAGAAGTCTTACCTCCGTGCAGAATACCTATCTGATAGAAGGAAAGGGAACTACCCTTGGCAAGATACGTATTGATATGCAGGAGGAAGCCTTTATTTACGGCTTTGGCATCCTGCCTGAATATAGGGGACAGGGCTATGGAAAGGCAGCCCTGGGAGAAGCTCTTCGTATAATCTTTGAAAAAGGCTGCAAGGCAGCTGCATTGGATGTTGAAACGAAAAATGACAGAGCATTACGTATTTATACCGGTAATGGCTTTCATCCGGTATCTGTTATGAAATATTATGAAGTGTGCTTTTAATCCTCCGCCAAGTCTATTTCAGACTTACTGCAGAGCTTTCCATAATATGAGCAGAATTTTTGATATATTCTGTAATCAAAGATTTTATAAAGCTTAAAACAGAATATGATATCAACCAGATGCATGAAAATCTTAAACTTAAGGTTTTCATGCATCTTTCCTTTTTTTATTTTTAGTACCTGCATCTGGGTTTCAATTACCTCCTCTTCCCCTAAGCTTTGTACAATGTCAATTCTCTTTTCTTCCACTGCACCCTGGAATATGGGCAGCATAAACTGATTCCTGATAATTACACAGGAATTCCCGTCTTTCTCGGAATTCATCTCAGCCCTGTTCCAGAAATCACAAAAGCTAATATCCGCATTTTCAGCGAACTGGTCATGGCAATATCTGCAAGCCGGATTCTTAAATATTTGTGAGGTAAACATCCTTTCAAAGAGGGAGCCTTGATGGGGGAATTCCAACACACTCTCTTCACTTTTCAGGCTGTTCTTACCTGGCCAGCCCTCACCCCGGTAATACATGGCGGCTTTCGGCAGGTGCATATATCGCTTGTACTGCTCTGTGGCCTGGCAGCTCATTCCTCCGCTGCAGGCAATCCCAATCTTTATCACCTCCATAGAAGATATTCCATCCATGCTTAAGGCGTTAATTTGGCAGGGAGTCCCTACCACTGCAATCCTTCCTTTATATTTTTTTACTTCTTTTAGTTTAGAAAGTACGGGGACAGAAACATATCTTGATGCAAAGTCCCGGGGTCTTTCCAATAATTCATGTATACTGTATTGATCGATAACCACCGGCTCTGCTAAAACAGGTGAATACGTCGATGCCACCGTTACAATGGCAGCTTTTATAATATCCTTCTCAATAAGATATCTTATTAATTCGTTGATAACTCCACCGGACGTACTTCCCCTTCTGATGTGCCTATTGTTAGAATGCGCCAGCAGAAGCTTTTCATAACTACCTATTAAGGTATTCTTCTTATCATTATGAAAGGCAGGACAGTATTTGCAGCATTTACCGCAGTCCACACAAAGAGATTTGCTAACACATGGAAAGTAAAATCCCCTCTTTTCATTAAATACCATTGAAACAGCTTTTGCAGGACACACAAAGCTGCACATACCGCACTGGACACAGCGGTTGTTCTTTACCATGTTTTCAATATTCATATTAATACCCATGCCTTCCCATTACACCACAAGATTGGGCCGAGGATTTTGCCGGCACAATCTTGTGTGTGAATTATGCTTCTCAATAATTCACACTAATCGCCATGCATATCGCAAGGCTGTTTTGCGATAATGCTCATAATCAGCCTCTCACTCTTTTTGCAGCCCTTTTATATTTTTTAACTTTTGCATATAGAATTTAATCTTAGCTGCCCCCTTACGGCCTTCCAGCATAAAAAATTCCCCAATATAGCCTAAGCCTCCGCAGATAACCGCCGCCAGGATGAGGCCGGACCACGAATTAATCCGTATAAGGTATTTAAAAATCAGCATTCCCATAATAAGTACCGGTACTGTAAGCCATGTTTTCATGGCACCGGGTATAAATTCTCTTTTCTGCAGTCCCAGGACATGGGCACAATAAAATGAATTAAAAATAACATACCGCAGAACCATAATAACGGTACTGGAGGTGACGATTGCATATACCCCCAGCCCGGTGAATTTTAAAAGCAGAAACACTGTGGCTATGTTAAACAGCCCGCAAAAAAAACTCACAAATACGGGAGCTTTTAATTTGTTGGTTACAACGCTCATTTGCGCCATTGTAGAGGTAGAGGCATCAAAAAAGCTTTGGATAACGGTAACCGCAGATAATGCGGTAATCATCCGGATTTGCCCGGCCGAATACCCTCCCAGCCATAATGTATAGAAGTCACCTGAAAAGACCAAAAAACCCGACAGCGGAACAAACAGTATCAATGCCATACTCTTAATGGAGGCTTTGGCAGCTTCCCCGAGTTCCTCCATTTTCCCAACGGCAAACAGAGTTATGAACACCGGGCTGAATATGGGGGCTATGGTATTTATAATACTGGAAAAGTAGTTTGGAAAAGTCCTTGCAACTGACAGCAGCCCCATATCATAAGAGCCAAGCATCAGATTTGCTACCAGCAAGTCAAGCCCGCGCATTAATATAGCACTTAGACTTGTAAATGCCATCCAGCCTCCTGATTTGACCAGCTCAAGAATCATACTCCAGGATGCCTTATGGATATTCACATGGATTTCCGGCATGATTTTCCGGGTAATATTAATATTCAGGACCGCCACCACAACTGCCGCAATCAGTGCCGCGGCACTTACCCAGTAAATGCGGATCTGAAATGCATTTAAGAATATAACAATAAATAGGAACCTTACCAGGCTCTGTATAATATTTCTTGAACCCTGTATATCCAACCGGTTCTTTACATAGGCGGCCGTTGTAAATATGGATGTTATAACTCCGAGAATATAGGCGAGGAAGGTAATCAGAAAGGTTATTTTTACATCCAGGATTAAATCCTTCGGGACATTGATTATCCTGTCTATGTTTGGAACCACTATTGCAGCGGCTAAGGAAAACAGCCCGGCTAGGCAGAAATCTGCCGCAAGGATGCTGTTAAAATATTGTTCTCCGCGTTCAACATTATTACGAGCCATTTCAAAGGATATAAACCTTGCAACAACCGAATTAAATATTGCCGTTATAATGGAAATATACGTCACAAAGTCGTTTGCCAGCCCAATAAAGCCGTAGGCCTCGGTACCTAACGCATGGATGAGTACAGGAGCGGTATAGAAGCCTATCATTATTTGTACGGCAAAGGCGATTATGTTCACTACTATGTTGATATTGGTCTGCTTCTTATTCATTCTTAAAATATCCTTCTGTTATAAGCCCATTTTCTGAATCACTTCAGAAACCAATTGTGTCGTTTCATAAGACTGTTCCCGAAAGCCCGGAATCTTTTCCGCCAATGCTTTTTTATATACCGGATAATCTGCCTGCAGCTTTGCAAAAAGCTCTTCCAGCTTTTCATAGGAAAGTTTCCGGATATCGATACAGTATTCTTCCAATCCTGACTTTTTCATAAAACCAAGCATTTTCTGCTCATAGGAAACCGATAGAAAGGGGGTTCCCATTTTTGCGGAAAATATATTGGAATGATACCGCATCCCGACAATTGCATATAATCTGGATATCAGATACTGCTGAAAGTAGCAGTCATATTTTTCCGGCAGGACATAACAGTTCTCCCTTGCAAAGCCGCTCATATAACCGGCGTCATTTGCCCTTCCAAAAAGCTGGGGAATAAATATTATCCCAAATCCTTCTCCTACGAGCTTATCAATAAAAGGGTCAAATGCCTCTGTTATTGCATCCGATAAATTCTCCCTGCAATAGTTTTTATGCCATTTTAAATCTGTTATGGTTATTCCGATTACCCGCTCATGGCTGTCTAAAAAGTTCTTAAGTGATGTATCCTGCTCTAACAGCTGCCGGTTTTCCTGCATATCGATTCTGTGCTGAAAAGCAGAGTCCAGGGTAACTGTCGCCTCATTTTTTATATGTAAGCTCTCAAGAAATCCTTTGGATACCTCCTCCCTTAAGCAAATCAGCGATGCCCCCGCCAGAATTTTCTTTATCTTTCTTTTATTCTTAGTGAACGGTCCCATGGAAGGTGCAAAAAATACATATGGCTTTTTCATATGTCTGATTAACAGCAGTTGGTCAAGGAGGAATTTCACATCATAATAATCTCCCAGCATGGGCCCGCCGGGGGCATAGACAGCCATATCGGACCAGTTTACAGCCTCTATAAAATTCCTGAAATTATCCCGTTCATTTTTATTCATCAAATTCATCCTGCCTTTACTATACAGGGATAAATAATATGGCAGCAGCTTTAATTTATTTCGCCCATAGGGGTATGAAAAATTACGGACCTGTTTGATATCATCATAGTTAAAATCACACAGCTCTCCATTGTTGACATGAATTCTCATGCTGCTGTCGGGATATAAATTGCGGAATTCGTCAATCATTGCCCGTATTGCCGATTCATCTCCCCTGTTATACCAATTCGCTCCATAGATAAGTACATTCATTTTAATCCTCCATGCAAACCGCAAGTTTACTTAAGAAACTGCCTAAATAGAAAGTAACATTAATTTTTATACTGGCTATACTGGCTCCAATTGATGCCACATCTGCTTACAGATGCGGCACTGCCATAAATTAGAGTGTGAAAATGCTTCTCAATAATTAACGCTAATCCCCTTACATAACGCAATCCTGCTTATGCTGACAAATTAGCAATAAAAAACTGCACTGCCTTATCAAACCAGTTCTTTTCGTAAGACCGGCCTGCTTCTCGCATATTCAAATACAGCCAGGCTGAAGGGCAGTAATAGAATTCTTTGGGGGTCTGTCATAATTAAGGTTATTGATGTCCCGGCTATGTAAATAAAAAATGCGATAAGAAAGCTGTTGTCAATTCTTTTGCTCCTGTCGGCAAGATATCTTATCACCTGCTTTCCCCAGCGCAGCAACGGCCAGACATAAAGGGCAATACATAATAAGCCGGTATTGGCAAGCAGTCCCAAAAATCCCACATCGGAATAATTGAATATCCCCTGGTTTCCCCGTAATATATTAAGATAGACTTTGCTGTTAATAAACCCCTGGCCAAATAGGGGGCTTTTTAAAAATGCTTCCCAGTAATAGGTTGTAGCAAGCATCCTTGCCTTTGTGCCATTCCCATAGACTTCATTGTCCACCGAAAAGGACTGCTGCATGGTATCTATGATATTCATTTGATCCAATACGATGAAGCAAAGGGCAATCAGTATCAGGGAGCGCAATGTCTTTAACGGGGTATTCGTATGGAGCATAATAATCACTGCAACGCAGATGCCAATAATTACATTATAGGCTCTGGTCTGCTGAACCATTATGAGACAGTAGGCTCCTAATGCCAGTTGTATAACATACCAGGCCTTCTTCTTTGCTCTCCCGGAATAAAGCACATTAAAATTATAAACTATCATTAAATTGCCAATGCTATTCAGGGATATTCTGATACTTTCATTTCTGATATTTTCATCGATATGCAGGAACAGCCTGCCGGATTTTAAATAGATAATACTTTGAAAAATAAGGATGCAATACCATACAAAGGTCACCCTGTTCATCCAGGTAAATATTCTCTCCGAGCCACCTTGTTTTCTGAGAAGGCCGTATAAGGGCAGTGCCATAGGCACAATCAGAAAATGCGTACCTGCTAAAACGGTTTGTGTGAGATTCTGCTGAGGATACTTAAAATAAGTAAAGATGTATAAGGAAACCGTTGACAAAACAGCACATAATACGTATTTATCCAGAAACCTGCTGCCGGTAATCTCCCGTTTTGCAGCTGCATCCATAAATAGAAACAGAAGAAAAGCGATAGCGGCAAGAAGGGTCTTCTCGTATGCTCCCCAAACTCTGTTCAAACTGCCTGTGATTGTTACAAGGCCAAATGCACGTAGATCCAATACCATAAGTAAAATAACCGTTGCTGTTACAATACTCCAGCAGCTGACTCTTGTGGGATTTCCAACCTTCATGAAACCTTCCTCCACTGTCCGTAACTTCCCTTATGTCCTAAAACAAAATCCCTCCAAGCCATAATTTCTGCTTTTATGGGAATTCTCCCCCGTATAACAGATTTCATATCCATATACAGCCTCCTGAACATTGCTCTGTACCGCTTATTTTTGTCTATAAACTTAACAAGGTAATATAAATAATTTCTTGTATTATAATAGTGGTAGAGAAAGCTCCCTTTCTTTGTGGATCTGCTTTCCTTATGATAAATTACTGCCTCTGGGATATAAAGAATCCGGTATCCGCCATTTATAATCCTTTGGCAATAATCCGCATCTTCATAATAGAGGAAATAGTCTTCATTCATCTCACCGATTTTTTCAAAGGTCTCCAGGGGAATTAACCAGAGACAGGCTGTGGAAAAGCTTAGGTCCTTTCGAACAGAATACTTTGGCCCGTCTTTTTCTCCGATTCCTTCTATTTTCATTTCACAGCTCTTGCTGTCATAATAGCTGCCGCCAAACCATAAGGTATCAGGTTCATCATAATAGCAGATCTTGCAGGTTGCTATTCCCACCTGCTTTTCTTTTTCACAGGTATCAATGAGGATATTCAGAAAGTCCTCTTTTACAACCGTATCATTATTCAGGATGAGAATATACTTTGGCCCATATTCTTTTGCATGCCGGACTCCCAGGTTATTGGCACCGGCAAAGCCAATATTCTTCCCGGACCTGATAAACCTGGCATTTCCAAGGATATATTCCATATCCGTTTTATCCGGGACTTTTGGCGAGGCATTGTCCACAACAATAATCTTTATATTTTTATAGCGGCACTTAAGAAGACTTCTTATACATTCCGCCGTATCCTGACAGCCATTATAATTTACCAATACCACACACACCAATGCTTCCATCCAATCCCTCAGCTTCCGTACACATTGACCAGCCGGCCTGCCATATTTTCAATTGAGAACCGGCACCTGGCATTTAGGGCTATTTCATCTCCCTGATAGCTGTCTATGTGCTCAATAACATATTTTAAGCTTGCAGCAAGTTCCTTTTCATCTCCGGGGGAAAATAGCCTGCCGACCATATCGGAATCAATAACCTCATTGAGCCCTGCAATATTACTGGCAACACAGGGAATTCCCATTCCCATGGCCTCAACAGCAGCAATTCCAAATCCCTCGAATCTGGAAGCCATTACGAATATGTCCGTCTGTTCCAACAGGTCCGGTATATTATCCACATTGCCCAGTATTTTAACTTCCTCCTCCAAGCCCCACTTCTTACAAAGGTCCTGCATTCTTTTCATAGCATCCGGGTCATCAGGAACAGGGCCGCCGGCAAGATTGACTCTTAACCTGTACCCTTCCTGTTTCAATAGAGCTACCGCCTTTATTAAGATGTCCTGCCCTTTTTTAGCCGGATACAGTCTTGCCGCATTTGTAATTGCTACAAGGTCCCCTTCCTTTCTATTATGATTCTCTTTTATATCAAATCTCGAGAAATCCACGCCATTGTATATCCTGACAATCTTCGTTTCCTTTATTCCGTTCTTAGCGATATCCTCCTTCACCGCATCTGAAATTGCCACCAGCTTTCTACAGACCAGACCTGCAAGCAGCTTATTTTTTTTGGAAAGCTCCGTAAAAAGATAGGTATCATGCACCGTGTAATATATTTTCAATCCCGGATTCATTAGCTTTACAAGCATATAAAAGCTTAGCAGAACGCCCTGGTGAATATGCATTATTTCAATTTTGTTATGGCGGATTACCCTGTTTAGCTGCAGCAGATAATGGATTTTTCGAAAATTGTGATACCTTTTTAAAAAAATAAGCTGAACCTGGGGGCTGAACTGGGCAACCATTTCTCTGGAATATTCATTGGATATAATGCATACATAGGAATTCTGCCCCTGCCTGGCAAGCTGGTTTGCCACATCCACCGCCAGCCTTTCAACGCCTCCGGGATGAAAGTCAAATAAAACATTTAAAATATTCATCCTGACTCCTTTCGTGAATATCAAATTTATCATTGGATACTGATAAATACTCAATTTAAAATCATATCTTTAACCTATATAAGTCGAATTTAAGTTTTTTTCCTCTTCCAATGCCTCCCTCGTTGCCTGCAAATAAGCATAGCCAAAGTAATAATCCGGTTCCAGATAAGTTCCTTCCCCCCACTCATTCCATGCATTGACAAACAGAAGCCTGTCATCCAAATCCTTTCTCAGCCTCAGCCTCTTTATTACATCAGCCAGCCATATCTTATAAAGCTCCGGTGTGGAGCCGTGAAATATGGTCCCTCTGAAATTTCTTCTGGCTGTGTTATCCCACATTGGCATCACTGCCGGATACACCTTTTTCTTCTGGTTGCCGGACATCACATACCGCTGATTCCGTACCAGGTCCTCATAATCGTAGATATTACCGGAAAAATCCCCGCGGATGGGTTTCATTCGCTTTGTTATCTCTTTGCATTGATGCTGTATCTGCTTAGGCTGGAATTCCGTCTCCGCATCAAAGCCGGCAGCGCACCAATTAATAGAGGTATCCCGCTCCTGTACGGCAATCAGATAGATATCTGCTCCCAGCTCCTCTTTCGCCCTCTGCCGCCAGTGCTTCAGGACCTCTTCCGTATCAGGAATCAGCGACGGGCGGTAAATGGACAATACCGGCCTTCCCTTTATCCGGTAATAGCGTTCATCCTTCATATCCGGCAGCACCGCCTGTATAAACTGCTCATAATTTTCCTTCGTATGGGTTATGCCCATTAACACGCCGGCATCGGTTCCCGAAAATCTTTTTGTCCAGTTCTCATTTGCCCAGCAGTAGCAAAAATGAATGTCCATGTCCTTATTTTTCAGAAACATATTCAGAGGCCGTTCCAATAAATGCTCTCCATCAAACCAGTAATAGTAAAAGCAGAAAATATCCACACCGTAATTTTTTGCAAGCTCTATCTGCCGCTGCATATTTTCCTTTAACCGCAAGTCATAATAACCTAATTCCCCCGGGCGCCTTGGCTGGTAGTGGCCTGCATACTGGGGCTGAGCCTGGTTTACATTATTCCATTCCGTTGTTCCCCTTCCCCACCATTCATCATTCTGGGGATTCGGATGATACTGGGTCAGATAATAGGCTGCTATATGTACTTCCTGCTCCAGCCCGGGCAGGGATGAAAAAGGTTTAAAAAATTCAGACCTTCTGCCGTACTGGCCCAGAAGGTATTTTGAATATTCAAGGACCGCCCTGGAATCATGAATAACTGTAAAGGAACCCTTTTGGTCCTTTACTTCTTCCTTTTTAAGAATCCGCTCGTAACGCTTATTGCCGATACGGTATTTAAGCTCTTTGCTTATTGGAAGCTTCCAGAAAATACGCTTTAATAATTCATTCATGTCAGAACCTTTCCTGGTATTTTTATGCATCTAAATTAATTGGCAGGCTCTAAAAAAATATGATTCATTTTTTCAGTATATTTTGAAAAACAGTACCGTTCCCGGTATGCTTTAAGAGCTGCACATTTCATGGCATAGACATCGGCCTCCTTTGCTGTGTATAATCTTTTGCAGCATGCCTCAAGAGTATCTTCCGAATAATTCACTCCGATATTTTCATTTTCCACCAGTTCCCAGGTGTCTTCCTTGCAGGAATTAATCAGTGCAAGTCCGTTTGCCATATATTCCATGCTTTTATAAGAAAGAGCGATTGCCGCATCCTTTTTAAATCCGTTAAACCCAAAGTGGCAATGCTCCATTATTTTCTGCTTCTTCCCATCGTCGTAAGTACGGCCATGAAAGGTAAATGGTATCCCCTCTTTTTCCAAAGCAGCCAGCAGCCACTCCTTTCTCTGTCCATCGCCTATAATGTCCAGATGCACCTTCCTTCCCCTGTTCTGTATCCTTGCCATTATTCTTATCAGGCCCTCAAAATCATAGTTTCCCGTTAAGGCTCCCAGATACAAGATATTTAGCTGCTCCACAGGCAGCATCTGAACTTCTTCCAGCATTGCCTCTCCCTTGCACAAGGGAATCATATGGTTCTTTCTGCTTTCCTGAAGGCCAAGCCTTGTAAAATAATACTGACAGGAACCGATGAAAATATCTGCCTTTCGGATAGCCGCATTTCTCAGATACGACCAATACCAAAGTCCGCAGTATTTTAGAACATCTTTAAAGGCTCTGTTAATTGGTATGGTTTCCGGATATAAATCGTAAACATCCGTTACAAATAAAGCATGTTTCTTCTTAATAACGGGAAGCAGCTTATAACCGGTGGAATTTGGCGGCCCTACAATATAGCCAATATCAAAATCCAGCTTTTCTGCCGCCTTTCTGGCATCCCTGGCAAATTTCAGATAAGACCTGATTCTCCTGACTGAAATATTCCTGCCATAGGGCTTCACCGGAACTTCAACCATTTCCGGCAGATTATAGGTTACGCTCTTTTTGGAATTATGGTCATAATTTCCGCATAGAAGCTTTACCTCAAAGCCTGCCTGCTTAAAGTACTGATAGACCGTATAGGCGCGGTCCGTATCCCGTAAATTGAAATAATATGAAACAATGAGGACTTTCCTACCCATTTTTACTTCCTCCCAAGCTTGCATAAAAACTCATGATCTCTGCCGCATGTACCGGCATTGTTTTTATTTCCTGTTCTTTTTGTATATTCAGGAACATCTCTGTAATGATATCTGCATTACAAATCAGTTCCTTAAGCGCTCCTTCAAAGGCTTCTTTTGAGCAGGAGCAGATTATTCCGTTCTTTCCATCCTGAATCAGGTCACAGGCACCCACATACTCGCCAACCAGTACCGGAACTCCATAGCTTAATCCCTCCAGCACCGTAAAGCCAAATGATACTTCGCTGGGCACCGCCAGTATGTCCATGGAATTCATGACCTCAGCCAGCTGCTTGTATTCATAGGGAGGCTTTTTGACAAGATATTCTCTTTCTATTAAGCTGTCAGAGTAAATAGTCAATTCGAAATTCCGGATGCCTTTTTCATAAAGTGAGTCCAATGCATCCAACAGAACATAAATGCCCTTGTAGCCAGCAATTGCTCCCAGATATCCAAGCCTTACCCTCGTTTTATCTAACTCCTTCCCCTCTGCCGTCTTTCTGTGGTCCCCTATATCACTGTGGGAAATGGTAATAATTCTCCCATTCTTTACTGAGCAAAAATTCGAAAAGGTATCCGACATGTACCTGCTGTTAAAATGGATTCCATCCAACTTCTGCAACATCTCCAGATAGTGGTGCCGAAGCTTCCTGTACTGCCCTATGTCTGCCGGACTCCCTGAAATATGCTTTTCTTCTGCTTCTTCCTGTAAGAACTTTCTTTCCTTTTGGGATTTCCTGATTTGCTTTATTATTCTGTTGTCTTTTATTTTCCTGTAAAGCTTTGATTGAATTAACACCTGCTTTTTATAATCCAATGCATGGGCATTGCATTCCGGGCAATGATTACAGGCTCTGTTAAGCCGGCAGGAATGTCCCTGATAAAATAGAATTGTTTTAGGACAGATACCAAAGAAATCATGGGTGGTATAAATAGTTAGGATGCCTAGCTCCTTTGCCCTGTCCAGAAAAACAGGCGGCAGTCCCATTAAGGTATGAAAATGGATAACATCCGGCCTGTACTCTTTCAGAAAACGGAGCAGGTATCTGCCGTCTGCCGTCATGTTATAATGTCTGAAATCCCTGATTCCATATATCTGGGGCAAGGGCAGTCCATTTATCAGCTCAAAGCTTTTAATCCCCAGCCTGCTGTTTCTTTTTTTGATGCAGGGTATTGAATTTATCAGCCTTATGGAACCCGGCCAGAGCAAAGCAACCTCATTGCCCGCTGCTGCCTCTTCTTTCATAAGGTCAATGGCATATTTAGCAAGTCCGCCTCTGGCATATGGCGGAAATCCCAAAGAATAATGTAATATCTTCATTCCGGCTCCCTTTTGTTTCCCCCTGGCTCCTTGGACAGGTATCGACTGTTCTTATCATTGGTGCCCGGAATCAGGGTGAATACTTCAGGAATACCTCCTCATACCGGTCCACTATATCCTCCCAACGGTATTCCTTGGCAATCCGTCTCTTTGCCTTTTCTCCAAAGACAGCAATCTCCTTTGCTGTCAGCTTCTCAGCCTTTTCTATGGCCCCAGCTAAGTTCCCTTCGGCCTTAGTCCAATACAGGGCTGCCTTTCCACCGACTTCACGGTTAAAACCAACGTCAAGAAGAAGATTAAGGCTTGTACTGCCCAATGCCTCCAGTAAGCTTGGATTAGTGCCTCCTACTTCATGTCCATGTATATAAGCATAGGCATTCTCTCTGATCTTATAAAGCAACTCCTGCTCATATACGGTGCCTGCAAATTTAATACGCGGATCTTTTTCAAGGCCTGTCCCTTTCTTCAGCTCCTGGAGGAACCTTTTATTCTCATTTGTAATAATAACCAGACTCTTTTCCGTGTTTGTTTTCATAAATTCCCGTATTATGGTCTCATAATTATTTTCCTGGACAAAGCGTCCCACAATCAGATAATATTCCTGAGCCCCAATGCCTTTCTTACCATACCATTGGGTTAACTTTTCGTCCTCAGCAGACATACTGCCCCCCAGGGTATCAGATCCATAGGCGATAAATACCGTCTTAGGCCGGTACTGCTTATAATCCTTTTTAATATACTTCTCAATGTTCCTGCTGTCACAAATTAAGAGGTCCGCATGCTTTACCATAAGCTTTTCAGAGAGCTTCCAATACCTTCTTATAAGAGCATTCCACTTTGCCCGCTTCCACTCATGCCCATCGGGGTTCACATACAGTTCACCACCCAGCTTTTTTATCTTTCTTTTAAAATGTCCGATAAAAGGCCCTATACGGCAGGCAAGTACATAAAAAACAGGCTTTTTGATTTCCGGCCGTGCCCGGCAGTATTTAATGCACCGGCTTAAAGCTGCCATGTCATAATAGACCGCCTTTGCCGGCCCTATGGCTGGGACCTTAACATGAAAGCATTTTGCACCGTTGTATTCATACCGGATGCTGTCCTTTGCAAGACAGGCCACATGATACCTGATACGTCTGCTCTTTTGGCCCTTCGTCAGTTCTTCAACAAAGGTTTCAAAACCACCGTAGTTTGCAGGAATTCCCTTGGAGCCTATGAGGAATACCTGCCGCTTTTTGGTATGGTAGCCGGGATTAACTTTATGCTGCTCAAGCTTTACTGCCTCTTTATTCTGAATAATAAAAGTCTCCATATGTAATCTGTCCTTTATATTTCTTCTACCCTTTCTCCGCCCGTATAAAAAAAGATACGGCAGCCATTTCTAAATGCAGACGCCGTATATATCTATAATCCTTTTATAATATGCATTCATATCTTCCATTCCCTCCTCTGATGACGTCTGAATTCTTCAAAATACAATCTGTTTTAATTGATTATATCTATATTTCCAATTTATGTCAATCATGCTTTTCCTATTTATTCAAATTTTAGGTATATTGACGAAATATGCAGGCAAAAAAAAGGTACAGACAACAAATTGACTGCTGTCTGCACCTTACATTATTTATAACCATCCTTTTATGCATTTTATGCCCCAAATATAATTAAACAAAAACTAAAATCAGCCTATGGCCTCCCAATCATGCCGTTACTTACCCAATCATTCAATTACTTACCCAATCCTCTCATTATCCGCCTTTCAATCAGCATTTAGCATAAGCAAGGGCAAGGCCCTTTCTTATACTCTCAATGTTCCTCTGTGTGTACTTTATTATCACTGGTCATCTTTTCTGCCAGGGGCAGCATACACCCGCCAATAAGATTCCCGATTGCTATCACATTAATATAAAGAAACGCTTTCCCTCCCCAGGCATTTGCAAAAGAGAAATAAAACATATCCGCGATACTATGCTCGTATCCCGAAAGGATAAACACCATTACAGGTAATATCAGTGCGAGATATCTGCCAACTCCGTCTTTGATATTCATAAAGCCAAGCACCGCTATACACATTAGCAGCCCGCACATGACTGCCATAATAAAGGTACTGAATAAATTGTCCGCCAGCTTAAGGCTGACAAGCTCCTTTGCATGGTCCAGGTACTGAGCTTGCTTGGTGGCCCTCAGCACATATCCGCTTACTGCGGTTCCGACAGCATTTCCAAGGTATACAAGGAGTACGGTTCCCAGGAATTTAACCGGTTTGTTCAAGATCAAGCATACCTTGCCGGTATACAAATCCAGTCCGAAGGTATATATGGTAAATAATCCGATGGAGAACAGAAACGCTCCTATTACATGGTTTTCCGCCCTTATGTATATCATTCCCCCCAAGCTGATGGCCATTCCGCCCATGACTGCCCGTATAAAAGTTTTCATAAATGCCTCTCTTCTGTTGTATTATCCGGATAATGCTTTGATGTTATCCAGCTTGGCATAACCTGGTAGTTACTACTTCCTCTGGGCTTTCGCACAAAGAACACTTGCATTATATCATATCTTCCTTCAAAGATGGAACCCTGTTATTAATAAATATTTCTTAATAAAGAGGGTGTCGTAAAATGAATTTTTCATACTAGATATTAGTCTGGTCAAAGGACCGGATGCCACATCTTATTGAATTTTTACATTTTGCGATACCCTCCTCTTATTTTACCTATGGGATTCTTTTAAGTGCTTATTGTAACTGCTTTTCGATCAGACGACCATGTATCGCTCTTATGGCCTTAAGGGTATCCTTTTCACTTACCAGCACTGTGATGCGAAGCTCAGAAGCATAAATCATCTCAATGGAAATGCCTTCCTCATAGAGGGCTTCAAACATACTTACCGCTATTGACGGATTTGACATCATCCCGGCACCTACGGCAGACACCTTTGCTATATTGTCTTCTATTTTGATTTCAAGGTAAGAAGAATTATCCTCACCGTACCTTGTCAGCACCTCTGCTGTTTCCTTCAGCTGGTCTCTTGGGACGGTAAAGCTGATGTCCGTAGTACTGTCGCTGTTTGGAGACATGAGTACGGAGTCTGCACTTATATGCTGCTCCGACAGCTTTTTGAATATCCTGTAGATTTCTCTGGTAGTCTCTTTGATACCCTTTAACTGAATACGGGCCGTGTTTTTATCCGCAGTGACTCCGCTTACCAGCATCTCTTCCATAGCCGTTCCTTCAAGGCTCTGGGCAGCCCGCAGAATTCCGTCTTCCAGGGTATACATGTTTTCCTTTTTTTCGGCTCTGTCACAGACCCTCGTGCCTTCCACATCCTGAAAGCTGGATTTCACAACCAATTCCACCCCAAAGCGTTTTGCCATCTCTACGGACCGGTTATGAAGAACTCCTGCTCCCAAGGATGCCAGCTCCAGCATCTCGTCATAGGTAATTTCCTTTAATTTTACCGCCGAAGGCACTAATCTTGGGTCCGCAGTATATACCCCGTCTACATCGGTATATATCTCACAGATATCCGCTCTTAGAACTGCCGCCAGTGCCACAGCTGTTGTATCTGAACCGCCCCGTCCCAGGGTAGTATAATCTCCCTCTTCATTGATTCCCTGAAAACCAGCTACAATTATAACCTTTCTCTGTGCCAGCGCTTCTTCCATTCTTGCCGTATCAATTCTTTGAATCCTTGCATTGCCATAGGCTCTGGTAGTATAAATCCCTGCCTGGAAAGCATGAAAAGAAATGGCCGGAACTCCCATTGATTCGAGAGCCATGGCCATTAATGCTACGGATATCTGCTCCCCTGTGGTGAGCAGCATATCGATTTCTCTTTTAGGTGCATCGGGGTTTATTTCTTCTGCCTGTGTTAAAAGGACGTCGGTCTGCTTTCCCATTGCGGAAAGTACTATCACTACGTCATTGCCTTTGTTATATTCTTCGGCACATATTTCGGCTACATGCAGTATACGTTCCTTGTCGGCTACTGATGTCCCACCGAACTTTTTAACAATAAGCATAAATGCCTCCTTTATACTCACAAAAGGCTGTTAATGCTCCTGCTGGATTATTCCGGGTCTGCTTCGGAATAGTTCTGAAATTCTTCAAGCATTATTATTTTTCAAACAATTTCAGAATCATCTCATACCCGTTTTTCACCAGATTGCCGCTTTTAAGCGCAGCCTCTTCGGTGTATTCCCAGGAGTTCTCAAGCTTTTTGGTACTGTCGTAGAGCATAAAGGGAACAGGGTTTCCCGTATGGGTCCGTAAGTGAATTGGTGTCGGATGGTCAGGCATGATTAACATTCTGTAATCCACCCCCTGCTTATGAAGTTGTTCCTTAACAACCCCTATTACCCTTTTATCAATATACTCTATCGCTTTTATTTTATTCACAGTACTGCCTTGATGACCCATCTCATCAGGAGCTTCTATATGAATATATACAAAATCCTGATTATTTTCTGTCAGCTCCTTCACGGCTGCCATGGCTTTCCCCTCATAATTGGTATGAAGGGTTCCGTCCGCTCCTTCCACTTCCACTACCTTCATCCTTGCACCGACGGCAATTCCCTTTAATAAATCCACGGCTGATATCATGGAGCCTTTCTTACCGAATTTATCTTCAAAGGCCGCAAGCTTCGGTCTGGTGCCGGCTCCCCAAAACCAGATGGAATTTGCCTTATGTAAGCCTTTCTTTGCTCTTTCAATATTGAGAGGATGATTGTTTAAGACCTCAAAGCTCTTTTCCATCATCTCTCTCAGCTCTTTTTCCTCCGGCAGATAGTCCTTAATTACCCTGCCTAAAATATCATGGGGCGGTGTTAGCTCCACTACTTCTCCCTTATCCCAGATTGTCAAGTGGCGGTAGCTGGTACCCAGGTAATACTTATAAATATCCGTTTCCAATGCCTTCTTAACAGCTTCCAGCAATACTGCCGCATCCTCTGTGGTTATTTCACTGGAGCTATGGTCTATGATAGTTCTGTTTTCATAGGGGGTGTCCTCTTCCGACAACGTGACAATGTTGCAGCGCAGAGCAATGTCGGTGGGCTTCATATCCACTCCTATACTTAAAGCTTCCAAGGGTGAACGTCCTGTATAGTTCTCTTTCGGGTCATAGCCAATGACCGACAGGTTCGCGGTATCACTTCCCGGCTTCATACCATCCGGCACAGTCTTTGCAAGACCAATTTCAGACATTTTTGCAAGCTCATCCATATAGGGAGTGTGGGCATAGGCAAGAGGTGTCTTGCCGCCCAGTTCTTCCAAGGGCTCATCTGCCATTCCATCTCCCAGTACAATAACGTATTTCATAAAGCCTTCTTTCCCGGAATTTATCTATCCGTTAACTGCTTAGGTTTAAAACATGACTCTGATACGGCTTAAGGGCTTTCCTATCCTGTCTGCCTTTTCCTCAAAGGCTGCTTCACTCAGAAAGCCGGTAAGAAAAGAATACTCCTCTTCCCTTCCGTCCACCTTTACCTCTTCTATCTCACCAAAGACCTCATTGATGAAAGCCCTTGCCTTATCATCACAGCCGGCTATTCTTACAAAAAAACGGTGCTCTACTGCTTTTACATCTCTCAGCTCCAGCTTCTTACTGCTCCAGAAGGTCATGATATTCGTACCGATATGCTTGGCTGCGTCTACTACATCCGCTACCACCGCACTGGCGGTCGGAAGCTTTCCGGCACCGCTTCCGTAGAACATAACATCCCCGATTACATTTCCTCTTACAAATATTCCATTAAAAACTCCATTTACACTGAATAAGGGATGGGTGGGCTTAATCAGCATGGGCGCAACCATGGCATAAACATGGTTTCCTACCTTTCTGCTGGTCGCAAGGAGCTTAATGCTTGCTCCCATAGCCTTGGCATATAAAACATCCGTATCCGTTATTCCGGTAATACCCTCTGTATAAATATCTTCAAAATCCACCTGCATACCAAAGGCCAGAGAGGATAAAATGGCAATTTTTCTGCACGCATCATAGCCTTCCACATCTGCCTGGGGATTGCGTTCCGCATATCCCATATTCTGAGCTTCCTTCAGGGCAGTATCAAAATCCGCGTTATCGGAGCTCATCTTCGATAGAATATAATTGGTGGTACCGTTTAATATCCCTGTTATTTCTTCTATTTCGTCTGCCGTTAAGGACTGGTTCAACGGACGGATAATTGGTATCCCGCCTCCTACACTTGCTTCAAAGAGAAAATTTACTTTCTGAGCCTTCGACAGCTCCAGCAATTCCGCCCCATGCTTTGCCACCAGTTCTTTATTGGAGGTACAAACGCTTTTTCCTTTTAAAATGGCTTTCTTTACAAAGGTATAGGCAGGTTCGACACCTCCCATTACCTCTACGATGATTTTAACTTCAGGGTCATTTAAAATTACGCTGTAATCATGAACAATCAGATTTTCAACCGGCTCACCCTTAAAATCTCTTAAGTCCAATATATATTTTACATTAATATCATGCCCGCAGCGTTTACTGATACTCTCGCCATTCAGGCGTAATACCTCAATCACGCCGGATCCTACTGTTCCGTAACCCAAAACCGCTATATTTACCATGTAAAGCTCCTTTCTGTCATTCCATCTTCTTGCTTCGTCCTGCCAATATGGTGCAAACTTACCTTTCATTTTTCAACTAGTTAATATGTCTGCCTCCGTATACCTCAAGTTTGTGCCGAGGACTTCGCAGGCACTTGCAGGAAAAATGCTTCTCCATTTTTCCTGCTACTCTCTTGCCAGGATTTTGGTATAATGTATTCCTTCCAGTGCCTCAATGGCATCGAAAATAATAGCCGTATCCTCAAATTGGCTTGGTATTTCTATACTTAATGTCAGGGATGCAATCCCATTGACAGGAATACTCTGATGTATGGTCAATATATTTACACCATTTTTGGATACACAATTCAAGACACTTGATAGTATACCCGGTTTATCATCTATCTGCAGCATAAAGGTAATCGTCTTTCCTCTTGTATTCTCATGAAAGGGAAAGATATCATCCTTATATTTATAAAAAGAGCTCCTGCTGATACCTACAATATCAGCCGCTTCCTGAACGGTATACACCTTCTCAGAATCCAGAAGTCTTTTTGCTTCCACTACCTTTAGAAGAACCTCCGGTACTGCTTTTTTCTTGACAATGAAGTATTTTCCTTCATCCATTAGGATGCTCCTCCTATATCCTTTATTCTATGCTTTGTATGTATATGGGATACAACTGTCTTTCACAGAGAGATATATTAGCATATTTTGTTCTTAATTGCAACAGTTTTTGAATAAATTATCAATCTTAAGACATAATATTCATTTTTTTCATTTTTTCCTTCTCTTTTTTAAACAATATGCACTGTATAAAGTGTACTCTTGTTTCACTGTACCTGCGGTTGCAGTCCGGCTCCGCCGGACACAAACACAAAGAAAGCTGCCATAGAATGAACTGACCCCCATAAGTTAGATTTTTAACTCTAACTTATGGGGGTCAGTTCATTCTACGGCAGTTCTTTTTGTCTATTGAGCTAATATGGTCGCGATGTTCTCCTGCTCATTGGAAGATAAAATTCCGTCATGATCCAGCAGAATCACCATCCTTCCATTGATATTTGCAACATTCCGAATATAGGTCGTGTTAATTCCCTTTACAATAGCGGGAGTCTCACTGATATTCTCAGGGGGGATTTCAATGATTTCTTTTACGCCATCCACTTCAAAGGCCATGAGTATTCCATTGGATTTTGTTATTATCAATCTGGAATCCTCTGTGACAGGCTTATCCGGTAAGCCGAATTTTCGTCTCAGCGAAAATACCGGAATTACATCACCTCTTAAATTCATGATGCCATGAATATAGGTAGGTGCATTAGGAACGGGAATCAAATCCGTAAATTTTTCAATAGCATTTACAACCATAATATCCAGTCCGAATTCTTCATTGTCTAAAGTAAATATAACCTGCTTTGTCTGTAGAGTCTGTTTTGTAATCATATGAGGTACCCCCTTTTCATTCGTATACAAATATGTTGTCTGTTATTCTTTTGTCTGGCCAATGCTGGCCCACTTTAAATAAGCATTAATGAAAGGATCCAGATTACCATCCAGAACACTGGCTGCATTACCGATTTCCATATTGGTACGATGATCCTTTACCATGGTGTAGGGCTGCATAACATAGGACCTGATCTGGCTTCCCCAGCCAATTTCTTTAATTTCACCACGGATTCCCGATTCTTTTTCCTGGTTCTCCTGCTGCTTTAGCAGATACAGCTTTGCCTTTAACATCTGCATTGCCTTGTCCTTGTTCTGGAACTGGGAACGTTCATTCTGGCATTGAACCACAATTCCTGTTGGAATATGAGTGATACGGATGGCCGAGGAGGTTTTATTAACATGCTGTCCTCCTGCTCCGCTGGAACGGAAGGTATCAACCCTTAAGTCCCCTTCGTCTATCTCAATTCCCGTATCTTCTTCAATATCCGGCATTACATCACAGGATACAAAAGAGGTCTGGCGTTTTCCCGCCGCATTAAAGGGGGATATACGAACCAGTCTGTGAACTCCTCTTTCGGATTTCAGATGCCCAAAGGCATTCAGCCCGTTTATCTGAAAGGTGACGGATTTAATACCCGCTTCTTCGCCATCCAGATAATCAAGTACCTGGGTTTCATAGCCTTTTTTATCCGCCCATTTCTGGTACATACGGAAAAGCATACTTGCCCAGTCACAGCTTTCTGTTCCTCCGGCACCGGCATGAAGGGTCACTATGGCATTATCCTTGTCATACTCACCGGAGAGAAGGGTATTAAGCCTCATCTCTTCCAGGTCTTCCACGAATTTATCCAGCTCCGACTGTATTTCCGGTATCAGGGAGGCGTCCTCTGCTTCATAAGCCATTTCCAGCAGAGTTTCTATATCCTCATATCCTCTTTTCAGGCCGTTATATTCCTCTACAACATCTTTAAGATTTTTTAATTCCTTCACATATCCCGAGGATTTTTCCGCCATGTCCCAAAAATTAGGCTCCTCCATGATATGCTCAATCATATCTATACGTTCCAGCTTATTAGCCAGGTCAAAGTGAATCCCCCACTTCAAGTAATGGCTGTTTATAAGTATTCAACGTATATTTCATCTGGTCTAACTCAACCACTCTATCACCTCTTTCCTGAAAATCTATTATCCTAATTCTTTCCGCAGCAGAATTTGTATTTCTTACCACTTCCGCAAGGACAGGGATCATTGGGCTGTACCTTTTTACTGGTTCTTCTTACAGGTCCCTGCTGAAGGGATTCGTCCTTATTGGTTCCCGTAACCTTTGCCACCTGTTCTCTTTCCACATTCTGCTCAATTCTTACATGCATCAGGGCCTTTACGGTATCCTCTCTGATTGCATTTGTCATTTCATCGAACATTTCAAAGCCCATGAACTTAAATTCTACCAAAGGATCTCTCTGACCATATGCCTGAAGGCCGATACCCTGGCGCAGCTGGTCCATATCATCAATATGGTCCATCCACTTGCGGTCAATTACTCTTAATAAGATTACACGCTCTACTTCACGAAGCTGTTCCTTCTCCGGGAACTCTGCCTCTTTTTCCTCATACAGCTTTATGGCATCTTCCTTTAACTTCTGCATTAAGGAAGCCTTCTTCATGCGGTCAAGCTCTTCTGCTTCAAAGGCAATGGGCTCGAAGGGTATGCTGGGAAGAAGCATATTGTTAAGCTCTTCCAAATCCCAGTTTTCCGGGAGCTGGTCATCACTGATGCAGGTATTTACACTATCCTCTACGGTATCGGTTATCATCTTGAAAACAGTATCTCTCATGCTTTCGCCGTCAAGTACTCTTCTTCTTTCCTTATAGATGATTTCCCTCTGCTCATTATTTACCTGGTCATATTCCAGGAGATTCTTACGGATACCATAATTGTTATTCTCTATCTTCGTCTGAGCCTTTTCGATGGCACTGCTTAACATCTTATGCTCAATCTGCTCTCCCTCCGGAAGTCCCAGAGAGTTGAACATTGTCATCAGACGCTCGGAACCAAAGAGTCTCATCAAATCGTCTTCCAGGGAAATATAGAAACGGGATTCACCCGGATCTCCCTGACGTCCTGCACGTCCTCTTAACTGGTTATCAATACGTCTGGATTCATGGCGTTCCGTACCGATTATCTTAAGTCCGCCAAGCTCAACCACACCGGCTCCCAGCTTGATATCGGTACCACGGCCTGCCATATTGGTGGCTATGGTTACAGCTCCTGCCTGTCCGGCATCTGCAATGATTTCCGCTTCCAGCTCATGGAACTTGGCATTCAATACCTTGTGAGGGACATTCTTTTTCTTTAAGAGCTCACTTAATTCCTCGGAAGCTTCGATGGTAATCGTACCAACCAGTACCGGCTGGCCTTTTTTATAGGACTCTGTAATTTCCTCTACTACCGCATTCAGCTTTTCTTTTTTGGTCTTATAAACCGCATCCTGTCTGTCAATACGTGCTACCTCTACATTGGTAGGAACCTCAATAACATCCATACCGTAGATATTACGGAATTCCTTTTCTTCTGTCAGGGCAGTACCTGTCATACCGGCTTTCTTCCCATATTTATTAAAGAAGTTCTGGAAGGTAATTGTTGCAAGGGTCTTGCTTTCCCTCTTAACCTTAACCTTTTCCTTTGCTTCAATGGCCTGATGAAGACCGTCCGAATATCTTCTTCCGGGCATGATACGGCCTGTAAACTCATCTACAATAAGGACCTCGTCCTCTTTTACCACATAGTCCTTATCCCTTGCCATAAGGTTATGTGCTCTTAAGGCCAGAATAATATTATGCTGTATTTCAAGATTTTCCGGGTCTGCAAGGTTCTCAAGATGGAAGAAATTCTCCACCTTCTCAACACCCTCCGCAGTAAGGTTTACTAACTTATCCTTTTCATTTACTACGAAGTCCCCTTCTTCTTCCACATCTTCATTCATTAATGCAGCCATCTTGGTAAGCTCGCCGCTTACTTTACCTTTTGTAAGCTGTCTTGCCAGGATATCACAGGCTTCGTAAAGCTTTGTGGACTTGCCGCTTTGTCCTGATATAATAAGAGGTGTTCTTGCTTCATCAATTAATACGGAATCCACCTCATCGATTATAGCGTAGTTCAGTCCTCTTTGTACAAGCTGTTCTTTATAGATGACCATGTTATCTCTTAAATAATCAAATCCAAGCTCATTGTTTGTGGCATAGGTAATGTCACAGTTATAGGCATCTCTTCTCTCGTCATTGTCCATGCTGTTTAAGATAACGCCAACCTTAAGACCTAAGAATTCATGAATCTGTCCCATCCATTCGGAGTCACGCTTTGCAAGGTAATCATTTACGGTAACAATGTGTACACCTTTACCCTCAAGGGCATTTAAGTAAGCAGGAAGTGTAGAAACAAGCGTCTTACCTTCACCGGTTTTCATTTCTGAAATTCTTCCCTGATGGAGAATAATACCGCCTAAGAGCTGTACACGGAAATGCCTGAGCCCCAGAGTTCTAACACTGGCTTCCCTTACAACTGCATAAGCTTCCGGTAAAATGTCATCCAGAGTTTCACCGTTTTTCAGCCTGTTCTTGAATTCAACAGTTTTATTTTTTAGTTCTGCATCGGACAACGCCTGGATAGAAGGCTCCAATGCCTCAATTTGGTCAACTATGGGCATAATAAGCTTGATTTCCCTTTGACTGTGGGTACCAAAAATTTTCGTTACGAGACTCATACTATTCACTCCTGTATTTATTTCAATGGGTATAATATAAGCTGCACCTGGCTTTTTTCCGCAAAAAAGCCAAGGTTCAACTTATAATATAAGATAAATTCTGGTCAAATAATTTTTTCATAAAATACATTGTATCATTTCCCCAGTTAGTTAGCAACCATTTTATAAGAAAAGCCCTTTTTTACCTGTCTTTTACTCTAATTCCTTAAATATGAAAGGGTACCGATTTCAATTCCGTTTAAAAAGGGGGCTGTACCAACAGCCCCCTGACTAATCCCATTTCTTTATAAACCTTATAAACAGTAAGCAAATTGCAATTCTTAGAATTCCGGTTCTATTAAACCGTAGGTATTGCCCTTACGCTTATAGACTACATTTACCTCATCGGTTTCCGCATTGCGGTATACAAAGAAATTATGTCCTAAAAGCTCCATCTGAACACAAGCTTCTTCCGGGTCCATAGGCTTGATTGCAAATTTCTTGGTACGTATAATCTTAATATTATCTTCTTCTTCAAAGGAATCATCGATAAATTCCTGATTCAGATTTATAATTGCCTGCTTTTGCTCAATAATCTTATTCTTATATTTTCTTAACTGACGTTCTATCACTTCTTCAACAAGGTCGATAGACACATACATATCGGTGCTTGTCTGTTCTGCTCTTACCATGCTTCCTTTCATAGGAATTGTTACTTCTATTTTCTGCCTTTCTTTCTCGACACTCATTGTTACGTGGATTTCAGTATCAGGAGTGAAATATCTTTCAAGTTTTCCAATCTTTTCATATACAGCTGTTTTGAGACCTTCTGTTACCTCGATGTTTTTGCCGCTTATAATAAAACGCATATGAATCAACTCCTTTTAACTTTTTTATTACTATTGCTTAACAATATTATAACACACCCCAGGATATGTGACAAGCTATTTCCGTATTCAGAGTATGGCAAACGCAGAAAGGAGGTTTATGGGAAACGGACGATGACCAAGGAGTTGTTTTGGAGTTTTGTTACGCGAGAACCCTTATTCCACTAAAGCGGCAGAAAACGTAACTGGCAGATAAATCGGTGCTGAACTCGCTACAACAAATTTGGCTGTGTTAGTTATCAAGCTCAAACAGCAGCACTGTTTTATCTAGTCACGTTTCCTGCCGCTTAAGTGTCATAAGAAACCTCTTGAGACAAAACTCCAAAACAACTCCTTGGTCATCTGTTCATCTCATTATTTGGTCTCATGGGTTTTCCGTGGTATTCAGAGTCCCCTCTGAAGCCGTCTGCCGGTTCTTTAAAAAATGCAACGCATTTTTCAAACTATCATACTTGCTCCCATTGCATACCGCAGACTTGTCTGCGGTACTGCCATAAATAATGGAGTGAAAGTGTTTTTCTTTCACACTTTTCTTTCTTCGCTACAGTATTTAATAAGATAACGGTTTTATGTAGGAAATCGTTATTATACACGATACCGGTATTATATATGATACCAGTATCTTAAAATATCGTACTTGTTGTTCTATCTACAGTATATATAATTATACTGTAGACTAATTATAACATTTTATTTTGAAAGGAGCAATTATTACAATGAAGGAAGTACTGGAATTTTTAAAAGAATGCCAAACCTTTTATCTTGCAACCTGTGAGGACGGCCAGCCCCGTGTCAGACCCTTTGGTGCTGTAGCCGAATACGAAGGAAATCTTTACATTGCAACGAACAATAAGAAAAATGTATTTAAGCAATTATTAGCTAATCCTAAATTTGAAATATCAGGCATGAGTAAAGGAAAATGGATTCGTCTAGAGGGTACAGCGGTACATGACGACCGCCTGTCTGCCCGTGAAAAAATGCTTGAGGAAAACCCTTCCCTGTCCGGGATGTACTCTGCCAATGATGGTCTCATGGAGGTCTTGTACATAAAAGATGCTACCGCAACAATATGCTCTTTTACCGAGGAACCCACCGTTATAAAATTCTAATTTTTCACACAGGCATTTAAAATTCACACAAAATAAGCGGTCATCTGAACTTTCAGACGCCGCTTATCTAAAAATATTTTTTAATCACCGTGGAGTATTCTTATTTATGCATTATAAAGGTACCTTTTTATGTTGTCAATAGGAATTTAAAAAATACGCCAATTCGATTTTTGTTCGAACCAGCGTATCCTGTTTCCTGCTGCAATATAAAATTATTTTTCATCCGGGCGTTCCGTATTACCGGAGTCTCTTCGAAAGCTCTGTCTGCTGTTTTCCATGCCATTCGTTCTCTGTCCGAAGGTTCCTCTCCCGAAAGGATGCCCGGAGCTGTTCCTGTCGAAGGGAAAACCGCCGTGAAAGTCTCTGTTGTGGAAGCGAAATTCTTCGTCACCGAATTTTACTTCCAAATCATTGATGATTTTTTCGAAAAATTGCCCCAGCAAGGTCTGTTCTTCCTCCTTCAGGCACCCAAAAATCAAATCCTCCTCCGGCTGCACACTACTTTCACTGGCAGCCTTTTTTCCGCTCTCTGTCAAACGAATCACCATGACCCTGCGGTCTTCCTCCGACGGGGTTCGGGTAATAAAACCGCTTCGTTCTAATTTCATCAGCAGTTCTCCTAAGGATTGGGAACGTATATCCAATATTGCAGATAACTCCTTCTGGCTGATTTCCGGACTCCTCCTTAAGAGAGCCAGTATTCTTCCCTGCCCTTTATGGGGATTTGCCATTGGTCCGAACTCTCTCAGGCTCTTCAATTGATATCTTCGTACCAGCCACTCCAGACGGGAAAATTGTTCATATAAATCAGCTTTGTTATCACTCATATCATGCCTTTCCTGCACTGTCCCCGTGCATATATTCCATTTGTATATTTTTCAGGTCATAGCCTGTCGGGTTCTGGAAAATTCTAAGATCAAATTCCGGAATCACTGACATTATATGGTCAAATATATCGGCCTGCACAGCCTCGTAATTCGCCCATACGGTATCATTTACAAATACATATATCTCTATTGGAATTCCCTTTTCCGTAGGTTCCAGCTGCCTTACGAGCCGTGTCATGCCTTTATGGATCTTAGGGTGGTTTTTTATATAGCTCTCTATATAAGCCCGGAAGGTTCCGATATTGGTAAGATGCCTGCCATTTACCATATTCGTGGAATCTATCCCCTTTTCCTCATTGTAGCTTTCAATTTCCTTCTTCTTATCCTCTACATATTCCTTGATATACTGGATATGCTCAAATCTCTCCAGCATTTCTTCCGTGCAGAATTTAACACTTGTTATATCAATGCAGATGGAACGTTTTATTCTTCTTCCTCCCGCTTCCTCCATGCCCTTCCAGTTCTTGAAGGATTCCGATACCAGCGCATAGGAAGGAATGGTTACGATGGGCTTATCCCAATTCTGCACCTTTACCGTATGGAGGGAAATCTCTTTTACTTCACCGTCCGCACCGTATTTGGGCATTTCAATCCAGTCACCCAGCTGCACCATATTATTGGAGGTCAGCTGGATTCCTGCCACAAAACCCAGTATGGAATTTTGAAAGACCAGTAAAAGCACGGCGGAAGCAGCTCCGATACTTCCCAGCAGAAACCAGGGGGAACGGTTCAGAAGTATCCCGATTATCACAATGCTTCCGATAACATAGGCAATAATCTTTAATACCTGTAAATACCCCATAATGGGCCTTACCTTTGACACTTCAAAATTGCTGTAAATATCATTTACCGTATCCAAAAGCTTATCCAAAGCCAGTAAGATTATAAAAATGATATAGCAGAAAGCAATCCGCTGAATCAAAACCTGATAGCTTCCAAAGGCAGGAGCAAAGGCATGCACCACCAGAGCAGGCACAATCCGAATCAGGCGCTCAAATACCTTATTCTTTAAAAGGATGTCATCCCACTTGGTCTTACTTCTCGCTGCAAAGGCTTCCATTGACTTTATGAGTATCCGCTTGACAATTATATACAGTATCCAGCTTACCAATATTACAAAAATGACCATTATAATATTTGTAAGGCAGACAGACCATTTCCCGCCTATTCCCTGGGCTTCCAGCCAGTTTTTAATTAATTTCACCATTTGTAACAATCCACTCGTTTCTTGATTCATTCAGGCTCTGTTTTCATTCTTCTCTTTTATTATAAATTATATGGCTTTAGAGTACAAGATAAGAACCCGCTTTCCCTGCAACAAATTTTATTCTCTCCTTAAGCCCCATGCATATCAGAAGCTTGTTTGTGATACTGCTTTAATGGAGATAATAAATGTAACGCATTTTTTTATCTACGTACAATATATAATTTCTTATATAGCTTGCGCAAGTCATGCTCATTTATAACCTCCGTATTAAAATTTCTCCAGCCATTTCAGAATCCTGCCGGCTCCTTCCCGATATCTTTGCCCGATTAAAAGTCCGGTATGGGTCGATTCTATTATCCCGGTATATTCGGCATGAAAATATTCCCCTTCTGCCCTCAGACGCTTTTCTTCTTCCACGTTATTCATTGTACGGATGACCAGACTCGGACAGGTAATATGGCTGCTGTCAACAGATATACCCTCACTGGCTCCAAGTGGAATACAGCATTCACAAAAAGCTTTTCCGGCTTCCATTGCAAGATACTTCCTTTCAAATTCTATGTCCTCCAAAGACTCATCTATACTGCTATTCTCGTCACGGCAAGGTGCCGGCACAATGCTTCCGGAAAAGATGTCAGCCGGCTTTTCATAAGGAACCATTTTATTTACCTGGCTGCAGACGCTGGAATCAATTAATACCATGCCGGATATCCTCTCCGTTTCAGCTATCTTCTGGGACAATATGCCTCCCATACTGAAGCCGATAATAACCGGCGGCTCACCGCACTCTTCAAGCACTTCCCGGATATCCTCCAGGTAATCCTCAAAGGAAACCCTTGTTAAATCCATTACCCTGCTTTTATAATGGCTCCTTAGATTCATAGCATAACACTTCCAGCCGTCCTTCAGGAAATGGGGAATATATTTGCTCCACATCCAGCTTCCCGTATAAGCGCCGTGTATAAACAATAAGGGCGGCCTCTTTCTGCTGTTTTGTAAATTGCTTCCACTGCCATAATCCTCCGTATTGTTGTAAATCTCCAGGAATAAATCATTTTCACCCAGGTACTTCTCAATGTGTTCCGGTAATGTTTTTGTATAATCTATCATTTTAACCTCTTTCCTGAATATCCAATTTTCAATTGGATATACGTTAATTAATATTTGAAAAAACAGCTTTTCGTTTTTTTAATTCCATTACATGCCGTATCTGTTTGCAGATGCGACACTGCAAACAATCAGGGTGTGAAATGCCCTTTATTTCACACTAACAGCCATATCCTCCCAATGCGCCGCAAGATTGGGCTGAGGTTTTCGCAGGCACCATCTTGTGTGTGAAAATTGCCTTTTGATTTTCACACTAATCTCCATATGTCTCAGGCTTTTAGTTTGATATCAAACTAAATAATTAAATAAAAACTACAGATTGGAATAAATCCTATTTAAAAGCCCGCATAATACCTCCTTTTCTTCTTCCGATATTCCGGTATAAAAAGCCTCCAGTACTTCTTTGGATATCTTATTAAATGCCGGCTTAAGGTCATTTCCCTTTGGAGTTAAGGTGACATATATGATCCTGGTATCCACAGCATCCCTTTCCTTTGCCACATAGCCTAACCTCACCAGCTTCTCCACAAGGGCTGTAACGGTAGACTTATCCTTACCTATTGCTGCGGCTACCTCTGCCATGGTCATTTTACCGCGGTGATTCAGGGCATCCAGAATATCGCCATGGGAAGTTACGATTCCTTCCATCCCGTACTTTTCCATCTCGGTAATAATCCGCTTATTCACCTTTTCTCTTATTTTTGAAATTAAGGATATAATGTCAGTTGTACTCATGGCTATATTATAGTTTGATATCAAACTTTTGTCAACATCTAAAATATCCCATATTATTCCAATATTGTTATTGACAATTAAATAGCAGCATGCTATCCTAAGAATGAGTTTACGAAAATTTACGAAAATTTTATATGATTTTGATTTACTGTTCTTCTCCGAAAGACTGTAAATAGATTCCAAAAGGAGACGGTATGTTGAAAATTTTTCAACTGCTTATTATCGAATAACAAATCAGAGATTTGCTATTCAAGAAAGGGGTTTACATGAAAAAAAAGTCAAAATTATTATGCAGCCTGCTGCTGTTGCTGGCACTTACGCTGCAGCCTCCGGGTTTTACACCACAGGAGCTTACAGCAGCCAATGCAGCGGCAGACACTGCAGCAGCTGCCGGGGAACCAGCAGCAGACAGCGCTGCATTTCCGGAAACCGTATCTTCCGAATACGGTTTACCCGGTACTACGGCAGAGGGTGTTATTCTTCATGCATTCGACTGGTCCTTTAACACAATCAAAAGTAATCTCGGAGCTATCGCGCAAGCGGGCTACAACACGGTTCAGACCTCCGTAGTTCAGCCCTCCAAGGAAGACCCGGCAAGCATGTGGTACATGCTCTATCAGCCGGTTGACTTTTCAATCGGCAATCAGCTCGGCACGGAAGCTGACTTTACATCTTTATGCCAGGAAGCTGACAAATACGGTATTAAAATTATTGTGGATGTTATATGCAACCATACCGCCAATAACGGTTCAGGCCAGGAAATGTATCCCTCAGACAGGTTAAATTCCGCAATCCGAAACAACGCCAGCTTCTGGCATACCTTTAAGAACGGCATCAACTATTCTGACAGATGGCAGGTAACCCATGGCTGTATCGGGCTTCCGGATCTTGCCACTGAAAATACCGATTTACAGAATAAGTATATTATTCCATTCTTAAAGAGGCTGGCAGCAGATGGAGCAGACGGCTTCCGATTTGACGCTGCAAAGCATATCGCCCTTCCGGAAGACAACGATAACCCTGCTGACTATTTCTGGCCAAATGTAATCTCAGCAATAAAAGCAGCCGACAGCAGCAGCTTTATCTATGGGGAAGTACTGCAGGCAGGGGACAGGGATATCTATGACGGTAAATATACCGATGCTTTTGAGGATTATGCAAAATACATAAACCTTACCGCGTCCGCCTACGGCAATGACGTACGCAATGCCATCAAAGACCACAATGTCGGAAAAGCCCTGTCTTCCGGTTATGGAGGCAGAGGGGTAGACCCCGGTAAGCTGATAACCTGGGTTGAATCCCATGATACCTATTTGAATTCCGGCGGTGAATCCAGAAATATGAGTACCTGGCAGATTGAAATGGGCTGGGCTATCGTAGCGGCCCGGGAAAAAGGCACACCCTTGTTCTTTAACCGGCCGGCTGACGGCAAAGGAGCTTCCGGTACAATAGGCAAGGCAGGTGATGACGAATGGAAGGACAATGAAATCACTGCCCTTAATAAATTCCACAATGCCATGGCAGGACAAAATGAAACCTTAAGACAAGTAAACAACAATGTTCTGATCATTGACAGAGGAACAAAAGGCTCCGTAATCCTGTCCCTGGATGGAACGACCACCTTTACATCCCAGGCCACGAATCTGGCAGATGGTACTTATATGGACAAAACCGGTGTCAACGGAACCTTTACGGTACAAAACGGTAAATTAAACGGTATCATTAAGAACGGTACCATCGCTGTTTTATATAACACCGGTTCTTCCGCACCTGTTATCACTGTAAGCCCTGACAGCGGCACCTTTTCCGACACTCAGACCATAACCATGAGCTATTCCAATGCTTCCTACGCAGCCTATTCGCTGAACAATGCAGCACCCATAGCCTTTACGTCGGGAACATCCATCCAAATTGGCGGCAATGCTCCGCAAAATACCACTTTTACCTTAACGGTAACTGCCACCAACAGCACCGGCAGCACTGCAAAAACCTGTACTTATATCAAATCTGCTGCAAATAGTTACACTGTTCACTATTACAAACCCTCCTCCTGGGGAACTCCTAATATTTATTATTATGACGAAACCGTTTCACCAAAGAAGGAAGGGGCTGCCTGGCCCGGAACAGCCATGACCTCTGAGGGAGATGGCTGGTACTCTTATACCATCTCAGGCTGGGATAAAGCCTATGTAATGTTTAACAGCGGAAGCGCACAAATCCCCGCCTCCGGACAGCCAGGCTACCTGGTAACCAAAAACTGCTGGATTCAGAATGGCATTATAAATGACAGTAAGCCCTCCTCTTCTTCCATCCCTGTTACCTTTACTGTCACAAATGTCACAACCAGCTCGGGACAAAATATATACATCTCCGGCAACGTGGCAGAGCTTGGCAATTGGGCTCCTGCCAATGCTGCCGGCCCGGCTGCCTGTCCCAATTATCCCGCCTGGCAGTTCACCGTATCTCTTCCAGCAGGCAAAAACATTGAATTCAAAGCAATAAAAAAAGACAGCAGCGGAAATGTGGTATGGCAAAGTACCCCCAACAGTACTTATACCGTTCCGGCCTCCGGTACCGGTTCCGTATCCATCTCCTGGTAATGAAGCTTTAAACCCTCAATTCTGTTTCCCTTAAAACAAATCTTTATATTTATTAAATTTGTTTAATAAAAGCCAGTATCTGCTGCTAATGAAGCGCAGCTCCAAATGCAGGATATATTTGCATCATGGGACTGCGGCCATCAAAGCATTTACTGGCTTTTGCTGTTACAATTATTTTCTTTTTAACTATTTATTTATACGTTCCTGCTTAATCAGAATTCTAAGCGCTTCCACACCAACCTTAACTGCTGCGTCCGTATCATGGACAACCGGATTATCAAGGCCTAATTTCTCTCTTTCCTGATTTGCAACTACCAGGAAATTAGAGCCGCAGCGAACTCCCAGGTAACTTGCTACAATAAACAATGCGGCCGATTCCATTTCGGAGGCTTTGCAGCCCAGACGAAGCCAGGCTTCCCACTTGCTCATTAATTCATAGCTTACCGGCTTTATTTCAGGTTCATGCTGGCCGTAAAATGAATCCTTGCATTCTACAATTCCTGCATGATAGGTATTTCCCAGGTTCTTTGCTGCCTGTATCAATGCATTGGTAACCTCAATGTCGGCCACTGCCGGAAACTCAATGGGTGCGTATTCCTTACTGGTTCCTTCCATACGGATGGCACCGGTAGCAACTACAATATCTCCACCCTTTACTTTCGTATCCATGCCGCCGCAGGTTCCTACACGAATAAAGGTATCTGCACCGCACTTCACAAGTTCCTCCATTGCTATGGAGGCGGAGGGTCCGCCGATACCGGTAGAGGTTACACTTACCTTTTCCCCTTCCAGATATCCCGTATACGTAACAAACTCTCTGCTGTCCGCCACCAGACTGGCATTATCAAAATATTGGGCAATCATAGCACATCTCTTTGGGTCTCCGGGAAGAATAACATATCTTCCTACATCTCCCTTTTTAATGGCAAGATGATATTGCATTCCTTCTTCTGCATATTTCATATGAAAGGCTCCTTTCGCGAACATGAATCTTTAATTTCATATTCCTTACAATGTAGTTATTAATTTACCAATTTTACTGCCTATTTATTCAGACAAATATGTCTAATATTTTATACTTGTATAATACCATTTATCTGGTTTTATTGTCAACTGCTAATCCTGTGGTTTCTATGAAATTAATCCGAAAGTCCTTATCTATTTTGATATTAACTGTATGTTTTGACTATATTATTCCGATGGTAATTTAAATCTGTTGTATCTTTATACTATTTGACAGGCTAATGCATTTAAGGTATACTTGAAGCTGCCGGATTACTATAGGCGGAACTTGTCTAGACAAAGGAGACAGCATGATTTTAGAAGAGAATATTGGATCAGGAATTAATATCTCCGAAGAAAAACAGAAAAAATTGAAATATGTTAAAATATATGATGCCCTTTATCTAAAAATCATGAATGGTGAATTTCCGCCGGGAAGCCAGCTTCCCAGTGAGCCGGAGCTTGCCAGAATGATGGGAGTAAGCCGCATGACCCTTCGCCAGGCACTTTCCCTGCTAAAGGAAGACGGTTTAATCAGCAATGCAAGAGGTAAGGGAACTTTTATAATTGATGGTAAAAACAACATTACCTTTGAGCAGCCCTTTACCGGACATCCTGTTTATAACTGGTGTTCAATCACTCCGGAAAAAACAGAGCTGGAATTTCGTATTGAACCCCCTTCCGAATCCATAACAAGAAGCCTCCAGCAAAAAACACCTGCTGTTGTGATTGCCGACCGTTGGTATAAAAATGACAACCGGGTATTTGCCTATTCTCTTTCTTTTTTACCCATAGAAACCATTTCAAAATTCGGGATTGATTTAAATGACAACGTGGGCTTTCTTAATTTTATTCAGAAAAATCTATATGAAAAATCGGAAAGCACCCGCATTAACATCCGTTTTTCCGGTGCCGGAAATTTTACTGCCCAGAAATATACCCTGTCTGAAAAAGGGCATTTTTTAATGATACAGGAAACACTGCTGGACGATAGAAAAATACCGTTAGCGGTAACAAAGCATTATATTCCGGTGGATACTACTAATATTAATTTCACTCTTAATAAGTCAACTATTTAGCAGATATTATTTATCCGCTCTTCATTAGGAGTATCCTTTTTAAGACTTGCCGCAGGATATGCATATATATCCTTCGGCTTTTCTTTTGTACTAAGCTCTGTCCCCATAGTGAAAGTACTTATGCCTCCGTCAATAGCAGATAAAGCTTGCATTATATAAAGGTATATCACTCCCTGGTTTTCTTAACATCCCAATTCTTTTCAATGTACTCAAGAATTTTTTCAGTCTGATCAAGATAAGTTTCAGGTATATCACATATCTGCATTGCTTTGATAAACTGCAGATAGGCATCCTTTTCCCACCTCAAATGCTCCTGTTGGGCAAGCTTCCCTTCTTCTGTGATTTCAAGAGCGTAGGACCTGCGGTCCTGCTTGTTAATAACACGGCGCAAAAATCCCAGCTCTTCCAGTTTATCGATGACACCTGTCATGGTACTTTTTGATACCTGAAGCAATTCACTCATATCCCGCATAATCATCTGCGGATTTTCGCAAAGGAGGCTTAAAACGGATATTTCTATTTTGCTCATATTTTTAATTCTGTGAAACGAATTTTCATCATACTGTTCATTCACTCTTACAATCCGGTGTGAAAGCCGGTTTACGCGCTCTAAGAGACGCTCTGTATTACTATCTGGCTGCATTGTATAGCTCCTCCCTTTTTGTACTATAAAATTATAACATAGGATGGATTGTTTTTAAACCATTTTGTTTTAATAAAATATAATTTATATTATGAACTATTTATTCAATAGACTATTGACTATCCGTACTAATTGTTTTATGATAAAAATCGGATTTATTCTAATAAAACGAAAGGAAGCTGTTATGATGTCAATTAAAAGTTCAGAAGACCCGGTAATCCGTTTTGCAAAATTATCAGCAGAACTCTATTATTTTCTTGCTGATGCACTGATTGAAAATCTTGGTAAAGAAAAAGGAACTGCAGCAATACAGGAAGCCCTGAGGAAATTTGCTGAAAAAAGAGTTGCCGATATGAAAAAAGAAGCAAAAGAAATGGGGCTGCCGCCGGATGCCCCTGATACCTACCTGAAAGTACGTGATATGCCCTCAAATGGCTGGGAGCATGATCCTGAAAATCCACTTCTTATAACACAATGTCCCATGTTCGATATCTGGAGAAGTTTAGGTGAAAAAGGGATTGCCATGGGGGCCCTATACTGTGAAATTGACCACATTCTTTTTAATGGCTTTGGTTTAGCACTTAACCGTTCACAATGTAAAACCAATGGTGACCAGGTATGTGATTTTAGGGTACAGCTGAAAGAGGGGCAAAGAAACGATGGAGAAAGATAATATACAGATTGTACATACCGATGTGCTTTGCATTGGCGGAGGTGGTTCTGGAATTACGGCTGCGATATCCGCTAAAAAGCAAGGGGCAGGGGTTACACTGGTTTCCAAAGGAAAGCTGGGAAACAGCGGGAATACCATTATGATTGGCGGCTCCTATTCGATGGACGGAAAAAGTGCTAAAGATTACGGCTTCAAAAAGGCAGATTCCTCATTTACGAAAGAGTACTTATTTGAGCAGATTGTTAAACAAAGCTTTTATCTTTCAGAGCAAAATCTTGTTCAGCAGTATGTAGAGGAAAGTCCCAATATTGTTTATCAGTGCTACCAATGGGGTGAGCAGGCGAAAATCAAGCAAAAATTTTTCTCACCGGGCGGTTGGATGCTATCCGGTCATGCAATGGGAAAAGCACTTTTACAGGGCATGAAAGAAACACCAGGCATTGAGCTTCTGGAAGACATCATGATCGTGGATTTGCTTAAAAGTGATGGTAAAATTTCAGGCGCCGTAGGTTACCATGTATACACCGGGCAGGCAGTGCTGATTCATGCCAAATCCGTTGTAATCGCTACAGGCGGATACCAGCCCTTTTCAGTGACCAGTACCAACAGCGATGTGGTTTCCGGTGACGGTATTGCCATGGCTTACCGTGCCGGCGCTCAGCTTGCCGATATGGAATTCCTGCTGTTTATTCCAACAGCCCTGGAACCCCACAGCAGCAAGGGCTCCATCCTGCCCTTTCTTCTGTATTCCTCCGGTATTCCAATTGATACGGTTGATCGTGAAGGCAGCCCGGTTAAGATTCCGCCGCAAATGCGTAAAATGGCAAAGGGAAGTGAGCTTGACAAGGTTATTTTCAATTACTACTGGTCCAACCGGCTGGCAATGGGTAAGGGAACCGAAAGCGGCGGGCTCTATATGGATTTTTCAAAGCTTGCAAGGCTGCCAAAGTTCATACTTAATTTTGGTTTTCAGGAATCCCTCAAGTATTTTAAAGACTTTTATAAATATGGCTATTACCACAGTGACAATCTGTTTTATTTCAAAGAGCTGATGCTGGAAAAAAAGAAGCTTGAGTTCGCACTTTGCTCCGAATATTCTATGGGAGGGATTGTAATTGACGAAGCAATGGCTACAAGAGTGCCGGGACTATTTGCGGCCGGAGAAGCCGGAAGTGGTGTTTTCGGTGCATGCCGTGTGGCGGACGCAACGACCGAGATGATGGTCCAGGGAGTAAAGGCTGGCTGCTCAGCGGCGCAGTATGCCCAATACAGTGCGCAGCCGGCAGTGGATGACAGGCAGCTGCAGAAACTGCTGGATAAAATTCAGGCACCCATTGAACGCGGTAGCGGTGTAAATCCCCTTGGAGTTATTCAAAAAATTCATCAGGCTGCTGACAGGGGCTTTGGCTCTATCCGCAATGAAGAAGGGCTCAGCAGAGCCTTAGCAGAGATTGAACAGCTACGGGATAGTGAACTTCCCTTTTTAGCAGCCCGTTGTAAATCACCAAGCTATAACTATGAACGCCTTTGCGCCATACAGGCTGAAAATATGCTGACCTGTACGGAAGCCGGAATCCGAGCGGCACTTATGCGGCGTGAAAGCCGCGGTTTTCACGTGCGCTCCGATTATCCGCAGGTGGACAATGACGGCTGGTCCGTTCGTATCCTGGAAGAACAGGGACCTGATCATATGATTCTGAGTAAACGAAAACCGAATGTGACAAAGCTTCCCATTCCAAATGGAGCAGAAATGAACATTCCGGAATTCATGATAAAACAAAAATTAAGGTTTAAAAATGCCAGCATTCGCTAATAACTGATGGGAGGGAAAATTTTGAAAATTAAGCTGTATCGTTTTAATCCAATGACAGATTCAGAAAGCTGCTTTGACACCTACGATGTCCCCGCTGCTTCCAATTGGACCGTAATGGATGTACTGGACTATATCAGTGAAAATTTAGACAGTACGATTGCTTATTTTAAACATGGAGCCTGCGACCATGGCATATGCGGCAGGTGTGCCCTGCGTGTAAACGGCATAGCAAAGCTGGCCTGTTCCGCTGAAATCGCAGAAGAAGAAACTCTTGAAATCACACCAATAAACGAGAATGTTATAAGAGATCTTGTTGTAGAACCATAAGCTACTTAAAGTAATCTGACAATGAGAATAATAACTGTCACTTAAACCATGGCTGCCAAAACTATGACTGTTAAATCTATGACTGTAAAAATCATGAATGCAAAATCATGAATGCAAAAATCATGAATGCAAAAACCATGAATGCAAAAACCATGAATGCAAATCCATGAATGCAAATCCATGAATGCAAATCCATAAATGCAAAAATCATAAATGCAAAAGCCATAACTACCAAAACCATACTGCCCATTATGCATTATATCTGACTGCATGATGGGCAGTTAATACTTCTTTTCTTTTACAATTACTACCGTAAGATAACCACTCTTTTCATCCAGTTCATTTATTCCAGTACTTATCTTCTCGTTGTCCATACCGCAGTTAGACACTGCGTAAACCTCATATCTTTCCGGCTCATGCTCCAGGAGTGCTTTTTTTAGCTCTGCCAGCTTTTCTCCTGCCTTCATATAGATTCTGGTCCCCTTAAGCTCCAAGGTATGCTGTATATCATAGGAGGCAGGGATGATATGTATTTCCTCCTTATTATCCCCCAGAGAAATACCCAACGCGGCAGATGCAGCGCAAAAGGACGGAACTCCGTTTATGATAACTGCCCTTCCTCCCTTCTCCGTCACTCTGGTATGAATGTAGCTGTAGGTGGAATATACACAGGGGTCCCCAATGGTAAGAAATGCAACCTTCTTTTCCTTTGCCAGATATCCCGCTATCCGGTCATAGATCTCATTGTGAGCCTTCATGAGCTTTTCTTTATCCTTTAACATCGGAAAAGGCAGACATGCAATTTCCTTTTCCTCTATCTGCGGATATACTTTTTTAACAATTTGGTAGGCGTAGCATTCCTCCTTCGGCTTTGAAGGCAGAATAATAACATCGCTCTCTCTGATACAGCGCAATGCTTTTAATGTCATCAGTTCAGGGTCACCGGGACCTACTCCTATACCATACAGAATACTTTCCATCTATGTTTCAGCCTTTCTGAATTCTTTATATAAAATATGCTTAAGCAATTAATGAAATTTCAAGCCTTTAGCTCTCTACTTTTCAAAATAAAAATGCTTTCTGCCTGTCTCGTCCGTAAAGCTTTGCGCTTTTACCTGAAAGACCTCATCAATTACATGGCTTTCCTGAACTTCCGCCGGAGTACCCATTTTTACGATTTTTCCCTGATTCATGACAGCGATGGAATCGGAAACATCCATGGCATAATCCAAATCATGCAGCACAGTAACCACTGTTTTTCCTTCTTCCTTTAGCTGCTTCATCAGCTGCAAAAGCTCCAGCTGATAATGAATGTCCAGATAGGTAGTGGGTTCATCCAATAAAAACACATCCGTTTCCCCCGCAAGTGCCATAGCAAGATAGACCTTCTGTCTTTGCCCGCCGGAAAGCTCCTCTAATTTCTTATCCTGAAGGGGCAGTATTCCCACCTTTTCCATGGCTCTTTTACAATATGCATAATCTTCCTTACTGTAACGCCTGGGATAGGAAAGATAGGGAAATCTGCCGTGCAGGACCATTCTTCCCACGGTGATTGCTCCCAGGGTGTGGCTCTGGGACAAATAGGACACCTGTTTGGCAAATTCACGGTTACCCATATCTTCTTTTCTTCTTCCTTTCAGATATACAGTCCCCCGGCTGATTTCACACAGATTCACGATTGCCTTCAGCATTGTGCTCTTACCGCTTCCGTTTGGTCCGATAACGGCTGCTATCTTTCCTTTTTCAAATTCAATATTAATGCCCTGAATTACCGGCACTTTCTCATAACCGGCTGTAATATTCTCAAGCTTAAGCATTCTGTCTCCTCTTTCTTCGGTGAAATAGCAGCCATACAAAAAAAGGTGCTCCTACAAAGGATAAAATGATTCCCACCGGAAGTTCATAAGGTGCGAACCAGGTTCTGGCAATGCAATCACAGACCAGCAGGAACAATGCCCCAAGAATAGCGGAGGCTGAAATGAAATATTTGCTTTCCTCCCCTACCAGCATTCTTGCAATATGGGGAATAATCAATCCTACAAAGCCCAGGAGTCCCGCAAAGCTTACTGCCGCGCCGGACAGTGCCGCTGCCAGTGCCAGAAACAGAAAGCGGTAAGCGGAAACCGAAAGCCCAAGGGTCCTTGCCGTCTCTTCCCCTAAGGATAAGACTTCCAGTTCATTGTGAAATAAGAACACCAGAATAAGGGAAATTATCACAACAGCCCCGGCATAGGTTAATACAGATGTATTGATACCGCTTAAGCCTCCGATTCGGAAGGAAGTACTTGCCAGCAGGGATTCCTCCTGAAAGGTATACAGGGCATCCGTTGCGCCATTCAGCAGGCTCCCGATTGCCACTCCGGCCAATATCAGTGTCATTTGGGAGGCTCCCGTCTTTTTCCCAAGGTAATATACGAACATAACGGTAAGAAAGGCTCCTCCAAAGGCTGCAAAAGGCAGTACCTGATAGGCTTTGGGAAGCAATGCGCTGCATAGGACAACTGCAAAACCGGCTCCTGCATTTACTCCAATAATATTGGGGCCGGCAAGAGGATTGTTCAGTATTGTCTGTATGATGGCACCGGCTACCGACAGCCCTATTCCGGCAATGACGGCGCCGATCATTCTTGGAAGGCGGATATACAGTATGATTCTTCCGGCTGCCGTTATCTCATTCCCTTCAAACAGATTCCTGAAATCATGAAGAGATACCTTTACGGCACCTCCCATGATTCCCACAACCATCATTAACAGCAGCAAAAGAAACATAATACCTATTCTTTTTCTTGTCCTTTTCTCCTGCTTACTTCTTTCCATACAAATAATCAGCTAAAATCTGATAGCTTTCCCCCCAACGCTCATTTGGCTTCGTATGAAACAGTGCTTTCGGCAATACATAGTAGTGTTTCTCCTTTACCGCAGTAAGCCCGTTCCAGGCCGGATTTGAAGTCAGAAGCTCATCCACCATGGTAATGGCAGCGTCCTCGGATTCTCCCATGGTAGTCACAAAGATATAATCCGGGTCCTTTTGGACAATGGCTTCCATACTTAAGTTATCCAATAAGCCTTTTTCATCATCTGCAATATTGATGCACCCTAAGTCCTTTAACATATGTCCGGTCATACTGTCACTGTCTTGCGCCTTTACCCCGGAGGAAAAAGCTCTTAAAAACAGCACTGTCTTATGGCTTTCATCCGCCCGGTCTATCTGCTTTTGAATTTCCGCACTCACATCTTCTACATTTTTCTGGTATAATTCTTTTTTTCCGGTGATATCGGTGAGTATTTTCATCATCCTTGCATAATCCTCAAAGGTCTCCACTTTAAAATATGCCGAAGGTATGCCTGCCTTTTCCAGGGTGTCCTTTAATTTCACCTGGTCGGAAATTGCACCGGATAATATGGCAAAATCAATTCCCTCTGAAATCATGGTTTCAACATTGGGATGATTTAAATCTCCCAGAATAACCATGTCCTTTGTAACTTCAATGGTATCACCTGCATCCTTTGTAACCGCCGCAGCCACGCCTCCTGCCAGCTGCCAGGCATCTGCATAGCTTCCGGTCAGTACCGCCGTTTTCTTAGGATGATCTACGGTAACCTTATTTCCAAGGTCATCGGTAAAGGTAACTGCTTCTGTCTGATTTGTTGTCTGCTTACTATCCTGGTCCGCATTTCCGGTTGAATTATCTTTTCCCTTCCCGCATCCGCAAAGCAGGCAGGCAGTTATCACAAGTAGTACTTTTATCATTATTTTTTTCATATTTTAGTCTAAAACCTCTCTCAAATGTTCAATATAAATGTTTCGGATGTTTTCATACTCGCCAAGGCCTTTTAAGATGTATTGCGCTTCATAGCCCTCTGCCTTTAACTTAGCGGCAAAAGAATCCTCTTCTCCTGCCATATCATTTATTGCATGGTCCCCTGCTACCAGCATAAACGGCAGTAATAGAACTCTTTTTTCTTCCCTCTTAAGCTTGTTCAGCCGTTCGATTACAGAATCAATGGTAATACTGCCTTCCACGGTAGCAATATAAATTTCTTTTCCGGTATAGCTTCTCAGTACCTCTTCCAGCTTCCCATACCAGCTGTCCGCCTCATGAGCGGAGCCATGCCCCATTAAGATTACAGGGGAATTGAAAGCAAGGGACTTAATCTCCTCCCACAGCCCTTTTGCAATTCTTTGGTAGTCGTCTTCCTTCTCCATAAGAACGCCTGCTGTCTGAATCTTAGTAAATAATCCCCGGCATTCCTCAATGGTCTGCTTCATTCTGCTATTCTCGATTCCATCGATAATATGCGTGGGAAGTACCACAGTCTGGGTAATCCCGTCTCCTGCCATCTGAAGCAGTGCTTCCCTTATATCCGGGATAATCAGGTTGTCCCTGTTTTTTAAGATTTTTCTTACAATATTACTGGAATATGCCTGATAGACCTGCCAGCCAGGGAATTGCTCCTGTACTTCTTCTGCCACCCTGTCAATATTTTTCTCTCTGGTTTCTTTATATGTAGTTCCAAAGCTTACAATCAGAATTCCTTTATTCATTTTAATACCAATACCATGCTTTTCGCAAGCTTAATTGCGAAGCTGCTTCAAAAGGCTACCATAACTCTGTACGGTACTGCCATTATGAAAGGCTGAAAGAAGCTGGCTGGCATCCTTTCCTTCAATATTTTTTCTTTCAGTCCTGTTCCTATCATACAAGCCGTTTTATACTGCTGTCAATAATAATCCCTTATGCGCAGAAAGCAGCTTACACGTTCGACTCTTTCGTCTTACCATTGGCCCACTTCTTACGTTCTACAAAGCGTCCCATGATAAAGGCAATAATCCCAACTCCAATTCCAGTCTGGAGGCAGAAGAAAAGGCTTTCTACTTCTCCCGGAAGCTCTCCGTGTATCATGGTTTCCAGGACAGGTGTAAACCACGGCTCATAGCCTCCTGTAATCTGCTCGATCATAACGCTTCCCGCATCGTCAGAGCCCCCGAATTCGGCACCCTTTAATGCAAATAGCGGTACTAATGCAATAAGTACTGCAACTAATATTAAAATGATTACGGTTCTTTTTTTCTTAGTCATTTCCTTCCGCCTCCTTTATAAAATGAATGGACTTTAATTCCGGCTGTGCATAATTTTCCAGAGCCATAATAATAAGGACTGTCAGAATACCTTCCAATATGGCAAGGGGAAGCTGTGTCGGTGCAAATACACCAAGGAATTTTGCAACGGAAGCCATCACGCCGCCCTGTGCGGATGGATAGCTTAAGGCAAGCTGAAAGCTGGTTACACAATAGGTAAAGATATCTCCTAAAAAGGCTGCTAAAAAGATGGATACCAGCTTATTTACCTTTAGCTTCTTGCACAGGGTATAGATTCCAAAGCTTAAAAGCGGCCCTGCAATCGCCATGGAAAATGTATTGGCTCCCAGTGTTGTAAGTCCTCCGTGGGCAAGCAGAATTGCCTGGAACAGCAATACGATAATACCCAGAATACTAACGGTGCTGGCTCCAAATAATATGGCTCCCAGTCCTGTTCCTGTCATATGGGAACAGCTTCCTGTTACAGATGGAATTTTCAGGGAAGAGATTACAAAGATAAATGCTCCTGCCATGGCAAGCAGCGTAATATTTTTTCTGTTCTCCTGTAATTTCTTTTTAATGGACAGAAATCCTGCTGCTAAAAATGGAATACATAAAATCCCCCATGCAATACAGTATTTCGGCGGAAGATAGCCTTCCATTATGTGCATTGCATTGACACTTGGGGTAATGCTGAAGATGACGGACAATATCCCCAGAACTACAATCAGTTTTTTTTGTTTTCTTGACATTGAAACTCCCTCTTTTCTTAATTTATATGGAACAAATATAAAATTTGCTGCCACTCTTATAAAAGTAAATCCAGCTCGGTTAACTGCTTTGGATAGACCGTCGATTCCTTTACCATACCCTTTTTCCTTAATAGTTCGTATAACTCCAAGTAAACAGGCTTTTTCAGATTTGCCTCCTTTAACAGCTCTTCCTTCTGAAAGATTTCCTGGGGCGTACCATCACCTATCAGCCTGCCCTTACTAAATACCAATACTCTTTCTGCAAAGCGGTAAGCAAAATCCACGTCATGGGTGGAAAGAAGTATGGTCCTTCCTTCCTGCTCCATTTTATTCAGCACCTCTTCCAGCATCTGTGCATTTACCGGGTCTAAAGAAGCCGTAGGCTCGTCAAAAATCATGATATCGCAGTCCATTGCCAGAATATCCGCAATGCTGACCCGCTTCTTCTCACCGCCGCTCAGGTAATGGGGCGGTCTCATAATATAATCCTCAAGGTTCATTTCCCTAATGGCACCCATTGTCCTCTTCTCTACTTCTTCTCTTTCAAGCTTCATATTCATAGGACCAAAGGCTACCTCTGCCTTGACCGTAGTAGCAATAATCTGGCTGTCCGGGTCCTGAAAGATAATTCCCACATGCCTTCTTAACTGGCTTCTGTTCTTCTTTCCCATGACCTCGCCCCTGTAACGGATTTCACCGCATTCCGGTTCCCTGACTCCGTTCAAATTGAGAAAGAAGGTGGATTTTCCTGCCCCATTGGCACCAAGCACTGCAATTTTCTCTTTCTGAAATATGGAAACATTAATATCCTCCAGGGCCCTCCGGCTTTTGTCGTATGCAAATGACAGCCCGCTTACCTTCAGAATTTCTTCCTTCATTTACACTCTCCCCTCTATGTAAAAAATCAGTATCAGCAGCGCCGCATACAAAAATCCGTATATCAGCTGCCCTCCTGTCAGTTCCTTTTTTTCTTCCCAGAACCGGCAGTCACCGTCATAGCCCCTGGCTTCCATGGCATCATAATACATATCCGCTTTTTTCATGGACATAACAAAAAGATTGGCAATCTCCCCGCTAAAGGTACGAAAGGAAGTCTTAAGGTCACAGTATCCGTTTCTGGATTTTGCCGCTTCTTTCTGTGCCCGGTTGGTATCGGAGAGGATGAAGATATAGCGGTATATCAGATGCATCAGCTCTAATATCAGCCCCGGCACATGGACTTTACGAAACACCGAGATAATTTCTCCCATGGGGGTGGAAAGGGTTACCATATAAAATGCACTGATTGCTGCAAATGCCTTTAAAGCGGTATCCAATGCAAGTATCAGGCTGTACTTTGTGATAAATAGCCTTGTCCGGAAAAACAGGATAGAAAACAGGCTGCCCCTCCCATCTCCAAACTGAATCATTATGGCTGCTCCTCCAAGCAGGATAAAGGCTGCGGGAACCCATAATAATCTAAGATAATCCCTGCCCTGTATCCTTCCGCGGCGTACATTCAGATACAGCATATAGACCATGGTTGCCGCGGACACCAGAATCGAGTCGGCAGCTATTACCGTTATCAGCGCACCCAGTGAAAAAATAACCTTATAAACGGTATTCCAGTTCCTTAAGCCCGATATATAGGCATAGTAATCAATGGATACATGACTGTGTGCTTTTTTCATACTCTTTTGCCCTTTCTAAAAAACGGCTGACATACTCAGTATTTGAGTAATAGTATAAATGGGGGAACCCCCACCAGTGATTCCTTCCTGCATGGACACACTGCCAGCTCTTCCCTGTCACAGGTTTTTGCGCCACACAGGAATTTCCGTTATCCTCACTGTCATAGTAATGGAATTCATGTCCCCTGATTTTGGTATTTTCCTTCAGATAACTTTCTGTATTGGCAAGCAGCTTGGTATTGGCAACCCTCTTGGCATTGGCAATCGTCTCGATATTGGTAATCCTCTTGGTATTGGCAGTTATCTCAGTATTAGCAATTACCTCAGTATTAGCAGTTATCTCGGTATTGGCAGTTATCTCGATATAACCGAAACGTACCAGCTTTCCGGTATAATAACAGGTTCCCTTTACCGCACCAACCATAGGGAAGATTTCCCCCTCTATATTCTTTAGAGTTTCATGCAGATACAGAAAACCGCCGCACTCTGCAATGGAGGGCATTCCCCGGCGGATAGCCTCGTTGATGCTGTCTTTCATTTTCTTATTTTCGGATAATGCCTTCCCATAAAGCTCCGGGTATCCTCCTCCTAAAACGATGCCCTGGAGATTTTCCGGAAGCCTTATATCCCGCAGGGGCGAAAAGAAGACCAGCTCTGCATTATACTGCCTGAGCAGCTTGAGATTATCCTCATAGTAAAAGCAAAAAGCTTCATCCCGTGCTATTCCAATCCGCACCTTTTCCGTTTGTGCAGTGACAACTGCCTCTTTTGCCGTAAGCTCCTCTGCCTGTGAAGCAATCCTTAAGAGCATATCTATGTCTGCGGTGGCTGCCAGGACTGCCGCCAGCCCTTTTACCTCTTCCTTTAACCCTTCCACCTCTTCGGGCAGCTTAAGTCCCAGATGCCGGCTTTCCAGATGGATGTCCTTTTGCCTTGGGAAATATCCAAGCACGGATACCGGCAGCTGCCCTTCTATTTCCGGTTTAATGGTCTCATAAAATGCCTTTGAAATACCATTCAGCAGAACTCCCCGTATCAGACGCTCCCTGTCAAATTGTAAGAATCCGCTGATCAGGGGAATTACCGACCTCCCCATACCATGGGCATCAATTACCAGGATAATTGGCGTTTTCGTAACCCTTGCCAGATGATAGGAGGAGGCTTCTTCCTTTATTCCTCCCAGCCCGTCATAAAGCCCCATGACACCTTCGATAACAGAAATATCCTTATCCCTGGCTCCCTCTAAAAAAAGGTATCTGGTGGTGTCTTCACCGGTAAAAAAGGTATCCAGATTTTTTGACGGCACTCCGATAATCTTTTGATGGAACATGGGGTCGATATAATCCGGACCGCATTTAAAAGCAGCGGTCCTTTTCCCAAGGTCTGACATGACCTGTAAAAGCGCACAGGTCAAAAGAGTCTTTCCGCTGCCGCTGCTTACCGCAGCAATCATAATTCTTGGCGCCTTCATTTCCACTCATCCTTTCCGTCCTTTGTGAAGAAAAAGGACAGGATATACACCGGGTTCTCTGCCTGCATCAGATGATAGCCTCCTGCTGCCTTCGCCCTTGAGACCTGTAGCTGTATAACCTCTTCCCTTTCAACCGGCAGGGTTTTCAGGAGCCCGGTTACTTCACTGACGGTTTCCAGGGTAATGGCATTGATAACGATACGGGCTTTGGGATTCTTCTGATACAATACCGCCAGTATCTCCTGCATATTCCCGCTGCTGCCTCCGATAAATACGTGGGTAGGTGCCGGCAGGCCTTTTAATGCCTCCGGTGCTTCTCCCCTTACGAGCGACAGGTTGGAAAGGCCGTACCGTAAGCGGTTTTCTTCTATAAGCTCTGCTGCCTCTTCCTTCTTTTCGATGGCAAATACCTGAATCCCATCCGATAACCTGGCACATTCTACCGCAATAGAGCCGGTACCGCTGCCCACATCATAAAGAACAGCTTCTTTTGTTAACCCCAGCTTACAGATGGATACCTCCCTTACTTCCTCCTTGGTCATAGGCACCTTTCCTCTTAGAAAGGCTTCATCGGGCAGGCCATGGGTCAGCCTTCGCCTTTCGGCCTTTTCATTCTCAAGAAGACAGACATATAAGCCTTCCTCCTTAAGAGCCAGGCATTCCCCGGGAGTCAGAGTCAAAATCTTCTCTTCCGGGTAGGAAAGCTGAAATCCGGCAGATATTCCTACCTCTTCCATTCCTGCTGTTAACAGCATATTTCCAATAGCCCTCATATCCGCCACCCCCGATACCAAAAGGAAGGTCTTTTTATTTTCCCTGACCGCCTCCAGCACATTGGCAGCTCTTCCATGGATGCTTACAATCTCTGCCTCCTGCCAGCTTGTATGAAGCCTTGCCGCCAGATAAGCCACGGAGGAAATGCCGGGATAAATGCTTACTTCTGCCCTTAAGTCCCCCTCCTCTGTCTCGTTCTTTAACGCTTCATAAAGCTTTTCAGCCCCGCTGTAAAAGCCGGTATCACCGGAAAAGAGAATTGCAGCCCGCTTCCCCTTACTTTCCTTCAGATATGGAATAATATCCTGTGCCAGATAATAAGGGACCTTCTCCTTCTGCCAGGGAATCCCTTCCAAAAGCCTCCTGGCACCGATTACAAAATCTGCATCCTTCAGCTTTTCTTCCGCTTCCCTTGTCAGAAGCTTCAGGCTTCCCATTCCCATACCAATGAAGGAAATCTGCATTTTTTCCTCCTCTATAAGAGCCTTCCCCGTCAGCTTCTCCAATTCCCTGTAGACTTCATTACCTGTTAAGCCCCCTGCCCCTTCGGGATTTCCGATTACCATTACCTTGATTCTGTTCCTCTCTGCTGCCTGAATTTTTTCAAGGAATCCTCCCGTGCTGCCGCTTTCCTTGGTTACCAGACAGCTGATATCAAATTGTTTCAGGATTGCTTCATTCATTTCCACGGAGAAAGGGCCTTGCATGGCAATTATCTGTTTTCCGGTTATTCCATTCTCATAGCAAAGGGATATACTCTCCAGCCCCGGCAGTACTCTCACATATAAACGTCCTTTCAGCTCCGCTATTCTGCTGTATACAGCCAGCTCCTTGCTTCCTGTGGTAAGCAGGATATTCCCGGCAGTCTCCCTTAAGGCCTCGGCACATGCCTGACTGGTTGGATAACAGGATATATTCTTCTCATGGGAGAACATTGTTGTCGTATCCCGTTTTAAACGCAGATATGGTATTCCGCTTCCCGCCATGCTGTCCCTGATATTTTCTGAAACAACCGTCGCAAAGGGATGGGTAGCATCTACCACCGCAAGGTAATCTCCCTGTGTAAGAAAATCCTTCATTTCCATAGCGGTCATTCTGCCCTGCCGGACCGTAAGTCCCTCCAGTCCTTCCAACCTTTCCATGACCATTTCCCCATATTCCGTGGCTACACAGGCCGTACAGCTAATGCCGTTTCTGCAGAGGACTTCCGCCAGCCTCCGCCCTTCTGTTGTTCCTGAAAAAATCAGTATCTGCTTCATAGATGATATCCTCTTTTTGCCACCAGTTTTTCTTTGATAAGCTCTGTCCTGGAATTACCGATAAATACTGTTGTGAACATGTTTACCTGCTTCTCTTTCAGTTCCTTTAAGGTACAGGTAACCGTTTTGGTTCCTTCCCTTCCGATGTTCTCCACATACCCGCAGGCTCTCTCTTCCTCTATCTGTTCCAGCAATATCTCACAGGTTTTTTTTAGATAATCCCCTCTCTTATGGCTGGATGGGTTATAGAGTGCAATGGAAAAATCTCCGCCGGCTGCGGCTCTAAGCCTCTTTTCAATCTGCTCCCAGGGTGTCAGTAAATCACTGAGGCTTATAACACAATAATCATGGTTCAGAGGAGCTCCAAGGCAGGCAGCGCCGCTGTTGGCTGCCGTAATTCCCGGAATGACGGTAAGGCCGCAATCCGGGTATTCCTTTCCGATTTCATACAGTAAGGAGGCCATTCCGTAGACTCCCGCATCTCCGCTGCATAGCATTGCCACCTTTTTTCCTTTTTCTGCTTCCTCAAAGCACATTCGGCAGCGTTCCACTTCCTTACGCATCGGTGTGGATAAGAATTCCTTTCCGGAAAAACGCTCTCCCAACAGGTTCAGGTACACAGGGTATCCGATGATAACATCACTGTCCTCCAGAGCCTTCACCGCTTGAAAGGTCATCATATCCTCTGTTCCAGGACCCATTCCGACCACATAAATATTATGCTTCATCAAAAGCCACACTCCATTTCCTTTTTGCTATTGCAACTGTAATTCCGTTTTCTGCGTATTTTGATAAAAGTAAACTTCCACCTTCCTTACAGGCTGCCATGGCAGAACGCTCACATACATTGTCAACTCCTACCTGTTCCTCCACAAAGGAAGAGGCGGCAAATGCCCCGGTAATTTCCCTTAAGGCTTTACTGGAAAAGGTCATAAAAGGCAGCCTGTACTTTTCGGCATACCGGACCATTCCTTCCTCCCCCTTCTTCCTGTCAATGGAGGCCAGGGCTGCTACCGCTTCCATCCTTATACCGGCCTGCTCCAACTGCCTGCCGACTATTTCTTCTATCTCCTTCAGAGACTTCCCGCGCTTGCAGCCAATTCCCACCACATAAGCCTTGGGACATAGCTGCAGGTCCGCATTTTCTGCATCTGCCAGGAAGGGGGAGACAAGGAAGGATACCCGCTGCGTTACAGGATAGGGGACAAGGGTCAGCTCCTCCGGCACCTTCCCCCTGTATTCACCTGCAACCGCTGTTGTCACCATCTCCTGATTTAAAACAGCAGAAGCTACTTTGGCGATTCCTTTTCGGTTGCAGATAGCAAGCTCATTCTTTCTGGCAAACACATCCACTGCAAAAAGTCCGTTTACGTCCGTAGCTGTTGTAAGGACCGCCGTCCCGCCCAGCTTTTCCGCAATTTCTTCCGCCAGCTCGTTAGCACCGCCGTAATGGCCGGATAATATGGGAATAACAAAGCTTCCTGCCTCATCCATTACCAGAACCGGTGAATCGGAAAGCTTATCCTTCACAAAAGGTGCAATGGTACGGACAGCGATTCCGCAGGCTCCGATAAATAACACTGCATTCCCTTCCTCAAACTGTTCCCCGGTCCATTGGGACAGGTTTTCTATGATACTGACTGCCACTCTGTGTTCACATGCTTTATCCATGTTTTCCGGCTTTTCCTTATATTCACTTTCTGAAAAACCTCCGAACTTAGTAAATAACTCTGTCTCTCTTTCCTCTTTCAGAGCTTCCGAAACCTTCCGGGAAAGCTCCATTCCCCTTCTGGTAAAGCTAACTATACGAAGCTTCATACCCTCTTCCCCCGGTATTCCGTTTCAAAGTCCGGCGCATATAATCTGGAACGCTTATAATTCTGATGAGCTATGGCAGCTCCTACCAGAATCAAGGCTGTCTTTGTAATATTATGGGCCTTTGCTGTTTCATCCAGGGTGCTGATGGTACAAAGGTATGCCTCTTCCTCCGGCCAGGTGGCCTTGTAAACAATGGCTGCCGGAGTATCCGGAGAATATCCCCCCTTTACCAGCCTGTCCCTTAGCTCCCGGAGCATACCGGTGCTTAGATAAATTGCCATGGAAGCCTTATGTGCTGCCAGGCTTTCAATACTCTCTGCCTCCGGTACGGCTGTCTTTCCTTCCATTCTTGTAATGATCAGACTCTGGGAAATTCCCGGCAGCGTATATTCTAAATTCAGGGAAGCAGCAGCGCCAAAGCAGGCACTTACTCCAGGACAGCTTTCATAAGCGATTCCAAGGCTCTCCAAAATATCCATCTGTTCTCTGACTGCTCCATAGATACTAGGGTCCCCCGTGTGAAGGCGTACGGTTGACTTCCCTTCTCCCTCGGCCTGTGTTATCACTTCTATTACTTCCTCCAGGGTCATCCTGGCACTGTTATGGATACTGCAGGCCTTCCCTGTATAATTCAAAAGCTCCGGATTAACAAGAGAGCCTGCATAAATAACCACCTCTGCCTTTTCCAACAGCTTCCTTCCTCTTACCGTAATCAAATCCGCTGCTCCGGTTCCGGCTCCTACAAAATAAACCATTTCTACTCTCCCGCCTTTTTTATTTTCTGTAACAGTTCCGCTGCTCCGGCACTCCTTACAAGCTCTCCGAATTCATTTGCATACATAATACATTCTATATGAAGCTTTCTATCCGCCCGTTTGTTCAGATGAAAGCTGGCTTTCTCCATAATAACAGCCATGGTCTCCCTGAGGCTTCCGCTTCTTTCCAATATCCGGACTGCTTCTTCCGTTGTGACACAGCCAAGGATTGCCTTTGCAGCTGCCGCGTCAATACCGGCCTGTATTCCGGCCGCTGCCATAAGCTCCATACGGCAGTCCCCTTCCCTGGAATGCGTATTCATCATCCCGCCGGAAAGCTTGATTAATTTTCCGATATGTCCGGTCAAAAGCAGCTCTTCAAAACCCGCTTCTATTGCCATATCAATGGTATTCCCTATGAAATTACTGCACTTGATACTTTTGTCAAGCTCGTACTGGTATGCCTCGTTCATAAAGGCCTGTCCGTAATTTCCCGGCGCCATTGCAACGGCCTTGCAGCCTTCTGCCCTTTTTACATTCAACTCCACCCGTATGGTATCAAGTAAGGCCTGGCTGCTCATGGGCTCTACGATTCCGGTGGTTCCAAGAATAGAGATACCGCCGGTTATTCCAAGCCTTGGATTAAAGGTCTGCTCCGCCAGCCTTTCACCCTCCGGGACAGAAATTACCACCTTTAACGTGCCTTTGTAATCCGTTAACTCGCAGATTTCCGCCACTTCCTTTGCAATCATCTCCCTTGGCACATGATTGATAGCGGCATTGCCAACAGGCTGGTCTAATCCGGGCTTTGTTACTCTTCCTACTCCAACGCCGCCGTCGATTAGTATTTTTCCGCCTTCCTCTCCCTCTGTCCTATCTGACAAAAGAACTGTGGCAAATACCAGCGCGCCATTCGTCACATCCGGGTCATCTCCGCTGTCTTTTCTGACGGCACAATGAACCATGGCTTCCGTCCTTGTAATCTCCTCCACCTCTGCCTGAAAGGGAATACCTTTGGGAGTATCAATTATAATTGTCTTTTTCGCTTTTCCGGTAAGCAGCATATAGGCCGCTGCCTTTGCCGCTGCCGCCGCACAGCTTCCGGTGGTAAAGCCATATCTCATATTCGGCTCCCATCTGCGTGCTTTAGCACGCATACAAAATCAGGGGGAGTAAAAGATTTCGTTTTCACTCTTCCCGGCATGATGCCGCTTTTTGGCATCACAAACTATGATGGAAGAAGTCTGGAATGAGTACTCTCTGTGCTTATTTCAGTCTTCTTCTGTGTGAAAGTGTTTTTCTTTCGCACTTGCTCCCATTGCGTGCTGCCGATTGGTCTGCAGGACTATACATAACGTAGTTTAATCTCTTAAAATGTATGATCATCTTTCTCTTTCAAGCCCGTAAAGTATGGCATTTACAATTGCTGCTGCCACATTGCTTCCGCCCTTTCTGCCCCGGTTTATGATGGAGGGAATCTCAGTTGACAAAATCAATTCCTTTGCCTGTGCCACATTTACAAAACCAACGGGAACACCGATAATAAAAGCCGGATAGTAGGTCCCTTCTTTTATCATTTCATAGAGCTTGAGCAGCGCGGTTGGCGCATTCCCGATAGCAAATATCACCGGCTTTTCTATTTTTGCTGCCATCTCCATGCTGACTGTGGCTCTGGTGGAGTGATTTTGCTTCGCCAGCTCACCCACCTCCTTTTCTGCCATAAAGCAGTGGGCCTCTCCCCCAAAGCGAGCCAATACGGTCTTATTGATTCCCGCCAGGGCCATGTTGGTATCTGTCACGATGTCCGCACCCCTTTGAATCAATTCCCCGGCCTTTTCCACGGCTCCCTTTGAAAAGGTAAGCGTCTCTGCATAATCAAAATCCGCACTGGTATGGATGACCCGCTTTGTAACCATCTCCTGCTCCGGTTTTAACAGGATATTCCTCTCTTTCAGCTCTGCCGTGATGATTTCAAAGCTTCTCTTTTCAATCTCTTCCGGAAGCACAAATTCTATTTCCTGCATTCTTTTGCTTCCTCCATCTCTTTTACCGTTTTTATCAGCAGCTCATTCTCAGAATGGGTCTTTACGGCTATCCGGTAAAAATCCTTTCCCAATCCCCTGAAATTACTGCAGTCTCTGATTAATATTTCTTTGTCAAGAAGCCTTTCATAAAGGGGCCAGCCTGTCTTTAACAGCAGATAATCGGCCCTGGAAGGATATACCTTGATGCCAGCCTGCCTCAATTCTCCTGCCAGGTACTCCCGTTCCTCCTTTACAAGGCTTACGGTTTCCTTCCGGTATTCCCCTTCTTCACAGGCTGCCCTGCCGGCTGTCTGAGCAAAAACAGACAGGTTCCATTCCGGCAGCTGCCTCTTGATTTTATTCTTTAACTCCTGATTTCCGCATAAGAGATACCCAAGCCTTACTCCCGGTATGGCAAATATCTTGGTAAAGGCCCGTACAACGATTACGCCTGGATACTCCGTCAGTTTATTTTTAAAGCTGCGCTTTTCTTCCTCCCCTGTAAATTCCAGAAAACACTCATCCAGAACAATGAGAATCCCCTTCTCTTTACAGTGCTCTGCAATTTCCTCCAGGAGGGAAGCCTCTATCATATTTCCCACCGGATTGTTGGGATTTGCCAGGAAGAGCAGGTCTGTTCCTTCCGTAAGGAATTCTTTGATTCCTTCCTCCAGGCTGAATTGATGCTCTTCTTTCATTTCATAATAGACGACCTCTGCTCCGGTAGAGCCGGCCGTCCATTCATACCCGTAGAAGGAGGGCACCGGTATTACAATCCGCTCAGGCTTTACGGCATGAACAATAGCCATAAATAATTCCGACGCACCGTTTCCAAAAAGGAGGGAATCCTCACTGACGCCTGCCATCCCGGCTACGCTCTTTGTAAGCTCCTCTGCCTTTATGTCCGGGTACTTACCACACTCTCCGGCAGCTTCGATTAAAGCCCTTTTCACGGAATCCGGTATCCCAAGGGGATTTACGTTTACTGAAAAATCCATCTTCACTTTATTCCGGTAGATATCTCCGCCATGACGCATATTCTAGTTCCTCACCTTTCGCCCTTTTTCTCAAATTCTCTATGTAAACCACTATCTTGCAGCTATAAAAGCAGCCAGTAGCAGACACAGCAGGCAGATTCCTTCACAAAGTCCTGCTGTCAGATACAGAAGGCGGTTTGCACGGGCAATGTCCTCATACTCTACAGCCCTTTTTTCATCCCCGATAAAGGGCTTATGATGTATCTTTCCAAAATAACTGGCATCTCCTGCCAGACGTATGCCCAGTGCTCCGGCACAGACTGCTTCTGTTTGGGCAGAGTTCGGACTGGCATGATTTCTCCTGTCTCTTTTATAAATCCTTCCGGCATCCCTTCCGCTGTATTCTTTGCCGGCAAGACAGCTGGCCAGTATCATAAGCAGGGCACTGATTCTGGCGGGGATGAAATTCATTGCATCATCAAGCTTTGCCGCTGCTCTTCCAAAATAAAGATATCGGTCATTCTTATAGCCCACCATGGAATCCAGGGTATTGACTGCCTTATAGAAAAAGCCAAGGACAGGTCCTCCGACAGCCAGACAAAGCATTGGCGCTATCACGCCGTCGGAGGTATTTTCCGCCACCGTTTCAATGGCAGCCTTTGCAACACCAGTTTCGTCAAGGCATTCCGTATCCCTCCCTACAATCATGGAAACTGCCTTTCTGGCTCCCTGCAGGTCCTCTTCCTTTAACTTTTTATACACCTTCATGCTCTCCTGCTTCAGGCACTTGGTCGCAAGAATCTGATAGGTCATGATGCTCTCCACTGCAAATCCCAGACAGGGAGTGATTTTATATGCCGCATACAGAATAAGAAGGGTAACGGATACGGTAATTACCAATACCAGAACCGTTAAAAGAATCCCTCTTCGAAATTCCTTTCTTTCATCTCTTTGCTCTCCCACTTTTTCCGGAAGCAGCCCATGGTCTAATTTTGCTATCAGACTTCCGATCAGCCGGATTGGATGAGGAAGCCAGTATGGGTCTCCCAGGATAAGATCCAATAGAAAACCGGTTAAAAAGCCTGCGATATGGTATATCATCATCAATTCCTCTATAACTTTCGTATTATTTCCAGCATTGGCTCCTGCTCATTCAGAAGCTTTAAGCTGCATACATAGCCTTCTGCGTTCTTACACTGGTAATCATAGTAACTTCCCTTACAATAACAGCTGAGTAGGGCCATTATTGTACCTCCATGCACCACTGCGGCGGCATTGAAGGACACTGTTCCTACATTTGTTACCAGCTCCCTCCATACCTTTTGCAGACCCTTTTGGCATCTTATGAGGAATTCTTCCCTGCTTTCACCCCCAGGGAAAGGCAGCTCGCCGTTACTGTCTATCCACGCCTGATAGTCTGCATCCCCGTTAAGCTCTTTATAATTCTTTCCTTCAAAGCTGCCAAAATCAATCTCTCTCCACTCATCTATCAGGAGCGGAGCCTTACCGCCATAAAGGAGCTCTGCTGTCTGGGTACAGCGTTTCATGGGACTTGAAAAAAGAATATCCACTTTAGGATATTTCCCCATTTCCTTCTGGTAAAGGAGTTTCTCTCTTCCTGCCTCCGACAAATCCTCCTCCCCCCTTCCAAGGTATCTTCCCAATACATTGGAGGGAGTTTCCCCATGCCGTATGAATATCAGGTTTATTTGATTCTCTGTCCAATTCCGCATATGATCCGCTCCACCTTAACCGCTTCCTCTGCCAGGCCGCATAGAATACGGCCAAGCCTTTCCCGGTATTCTCTTTCTTCTGCCTCCATGGGTACGATTCCGTTTCCCACCTCATCACTGATAATAATCAGCTTACTGTTCTTTGCTGTGATGGCTTTTGCCAAAGCCTCCGGGTCTTTGCCCTGTCTTAACAGGTTTCTGATAAGCATATGGAAATGATTGATGATCCTCACTTCTTCACCTATCTCATTTTCCGATATTACCGCCGCATCTATTACCTTGTCCCTTCCAATTCCCGTCTGCTTTAATACATAATTCAACTTTCCCTGGGCACATCCGCCGATATACAGTTCCATATTTATCCTTTCCGATTGCCTCCGGTAATCAAATCCGTTACTTTTCATGATAATTCAAACATATAGCTTATATATCAATATTTTTAATTATTCTTTTGTCGTATCGCGTAATGAATCAGAGGAAGATTTCTATTAAATATTCCAATTATTATTACACACAAATCCATACGCATATCACAAGCCTGCTTGTGATAATGCTTAGATAGAAGATTGAAAAATACTCTTCATTTTTTTAAATTAAATAACCTTTATAATACAGCATACGGAGACAATCACCACTGTTATGACCTCACTAAGCGTCACAAAATACCCTGCCGTATCCCCCGTTATTCCGCCGAAATCCTTGTAGCAGCGGTAACGGTAATAGAGAAAGGTCAAGGCAGCCCCTATTGTGACAGCAATTCCTGTCACGAAGGAAAGATTGAGCATAAACAGCACACATAAAACAAGCTGAAAATACAGGGAAATCTTCACGGTCTTTTCATGGGCCATGCTGGAGAAAAGGTATAGCAGTCCTTCTTTTTTCGCACATTTAAGGCTCACCACTCCAATTCCGCTTACGGTGCGGGACAGGACAAATCCAGCTCCCACCGTCCCAACGGCTCTAAGACCGCTGATTTCCGAATAGGCTCCTGTAAAAATGAAATAGTACAGGATTATCTGTATGACGGAAAAGGCACCAATGTGGGGATCCTTTAAGATTTCAAGCTTCCTTTCCCTGCTCTGGTAGGAATGAAGGGCATCCATGGTATCCATAAAGCCATCCACATGAAATCCACCGGATACCAGCAGGGGAAGAGCTGTTCCCACTGCCGTAAATAAAAGCTTTCCCAACTGGAAATCCTTACAGATAATCCCCCAAAGATAGGTTAAAATACCAATTACGGCTCCAACCCACGGAAAAAAGCAAAGTACATATTTCATATCCTGGTCCTTCCACTCAAATTGCGGAACCGGTATTTTGGAATACATTGAAAATGAAATAAAGAATGATTTTATAACTGCCATGGTCTTACTCTCCCCCTATAATCGGTTTTCCTTTTACCGGAACCGGAATACCAACTACAATCTCTGTTACAATATCCGCTAATCCTGCCAGCTTCTCATTTATTCTGCCAAGAGCCTCCAGGTAGCCTTTCGTTGAAGCATCATACAGAATGCCATCCTCAAATACATTGTTGGTGACAATCAGCAGATTTTCTGCCTTTTCTTTTAGAAGGGCCACTTCCTCACAGACCTTTCCGGCGACCTCCTCCGGCTTCTTGCATACACCGGAAGAAAACATTTCATTGGCTGCAAGATTTGACATGCATTCCAGCAGTATGGTTTTCTTTCCGGCTTTCATTTTATCAACAGCCTCTGAAAGACTATGGGGCTGCTCTATGGTCTGAAAACCCTTTCCGGCCCTTAAACGCTGATGCCGCTCTATTTTCTTCCTGCCTTCGTCATCATAAACCTGCATCGTTGCAAGATAATACAGAGTACCTTCCTGTCCCAGGAAAACCGCTGCCTTCTCTGCATAGGCAGATTTCCCGCTGCCGCTTCCTCCTGTAATAAGCACTATCATAGGCTGTTGTTGATATCATCAAAGGTTGAGCTGCCTTCATATACGGACAGCACCGTATCCAGCAAGGGAAACAGAAGTACAGCCCCGGTACCTTCACCAAGAGCCAGAGAGGCATCCAGCACCGGATGGAGTCCAAGTTCCTCCAATAATCTTTTTGCGGCAGGTTCCTTACTCAAGTGGGAGGGTATCATATACTCCTTCACGCCGGGAACCAGCCTTTCAGCTGTTAAAGCCGCCACAGCACTGATGACTCCGTCTATTATGACCGGAATATGGTATAGGGCACCGCCGATAAATACTCCTGCAAGTCCTGCTATATCAAGTCCTCCCACCGTCTCAAGAATCCGAAGGGTCTCTTCCTTTTTAAAGCGGTATTTCTCTAAGGCTTCCTTTATCACCTCACCTTTACGCTGGAAGCCTTCCCTGCTGAGTCCTGCCCCTATACCCACGACCTCTTCCGCGCTGCAGCCAAGAAGTGCGGCTGCCATGGCACTGCTGGTGGTGGTATTGCCCATACCCAATTCTCCGGTTGCCAGAAGGGTATAGCCCTTTTCCTTACATTCCTTTACGGTCTCCATTCCAATTTCAATTGCCCTTAGAGCTTCCTCCTCCGACATAGCAGGCTCAAATCTGAAATTCTTCGTTCCGCAGACAACCCTTTGCTGAATCATGCCCCTTATCTCTTCTTCCTGATGAATTCCGATATTCACCGGCAGCACATCGGCCCCGGCGCTTAATGCCATTCTGCTGACAGAGGCTGTCCCCTTTACCAATTCCCCGGCAATAATGGCTGTCATCTCATATCCGAAATGGCTTATTCCTTCTTCTGCGATTCCGTTGTCTGCACACATAACAATTACTGCCCTTTTCGAGATATCGATATCGGCAGTCCCTGTTATGGCACCAATCTGAGCAACAATAGCTTCAAACTGCCCAAGCCCGTTGACAGGCTTTGCAATCCCGTCCCAGGCAGCTTTTACCCTCTGCCTCTGCTCCTTATCCGGTATATCTGTTTTTAGTTCCTTTAGCGCTTCCTTCGTCATATTTTTCCTCATTTCTATGTAATTATGGCACCTCAGAAATCTGTTATTACAGAACAGGAGCCAATCTTTTTATAATTCGTATTTTACAATTTCATAATTTTATATATTTCATCCATGTCTAAATACTCTCTTAAGGTCTCTGCCAGCTTATCGTACTGGGTTTCCTTAAAAGCTTGATAATCCATCATTAATCCTTCTTCCAGGGTCAGTCCTTTTTTTCCGGCCAGCTCTCTAACGATAACCGATGCTGCTCCGCCTTCATCAAATATGCCATGGACATAGGTTCCATACACATTTCCCGCGGCAATCCCATCTGCTTTTATCTGCCCGTCCAATTGGTTTGTCAGGCTGCAGAAGGAATCAAAGCCTTGCTCCTTTACCGTACTTCTTCCCATATGAATCTCATAGCCCTTTAATTCCATGCCCGATAGCCCGGACAAAAGCCCCGGTACTTTTCCGAAGGTTCCCTGGACCTGGGTCCGCACCTTTTCTTTCTCCAATACCGTGTCCATGGGAAAGAAGCCCATGCCGGAAAGCTCTCCGCCCTCTTCGATTCCGTAAGGGTCTGCTAACCTTTGGCCCAGCATCTGAAAGCCCCCGCAGATTCCGAAGATAACGCAGTCTTCCTGTCTTTTTTTCACTGCCGCTTCCAGCCCGTTCTGCCTCATCCATTTCAAATCGCCCATGGTATTTTTACTTCCCGGCAGGATTATCATATCGGGATGATGGAGCTGCAGGACAGAATCCACATATCGGACGGATACCCCCTCTATCTGCTCAAATACCATAAAATCAGTGAAATTTGAAATTCTGGGAAACCTGATTACGGCAATATCGATCTGTGCTTCCTCTCTCCTCTCAAACCGGCTGCTAAGGCTGTCCTCATCCTCTATGGAAAGCTTCATATAGGGAACTACGCCGATTACCGGAACCTGGCCCTTTTCTTCCAGCATGGCAATGCCAGGGTCAAGAATGGTTTTATCTCCCCGGAACTTATTAATGATAAGTCCCTTGACCCTTTCCTTTTCCTTCTCTTCCAACAACATCAGAGTCCCCACAAGCTGGGCAAAAACACCGCCTCTGTCTATATCCCCCACCAGTAGAACAGGCGCATCCAGAAGCTCTGCCAGCCCCATGTTTACAATGTCATTCTCCTTCAGGTTAATTTCCGCCGGGCTTCCTGCCCCTTCCACCACAATAATGTCTGCCTGCATTTCCAGGGCATGAAATGCCTTTTTGATATCCGGCACCAGCTTTTTCTTAAAGGCGAAATAATCCTTTGCCTTCATGTTCCCGATGACCTCCCCATTTACAATTACCTGGGAGCCGATATCATTGGTCGGCTTTAAGAGGATTGGGTTCATTAATACCGAAGGCTTTATTCCTGCCGCTTCCGCCTGCATTGCCTGCGCCCGTCCCATTTCCAGCCCTTCCCCGGTAATATAGGAATTTAACGCCATATTCTGAGATTTAAAAGGAGCCACCCGGTAGCCGTCCTGTTTAAAGATTCTGCACAGGCCGGCTACCAGCAGGCTTTTCCCCGCATTGGACATGGTTCCCTGAATCATTATCACTTTTGACATAAAAAAACCTCCATTGCCACGAATGGGCATGGAGGTATAAAAAGACGTAATTCAAGACAAAGTCCGACCTGTCTTATCCATTCCAAACCAGTTTCTCGTGGCTGTACAAGCTTCATTTAAGGCAGGTCTCCTGGCTGAAAGATCATAATTTACGGCAGCCTTCCCGATTAATATCAGTGACTTTTTTGCCGCAACTCCCTTATCACAGTGACGAGTTCGTACAGGATTTGCACCTGTTTCCCTTTTCATCAGAACCAAGCATATGCTTTTCTGACACCTTAAATGTATTTAATTTTCAGTAAACTATTATATTATAAATCAGAAGCTTTTACCAGTCTTTTTTTCCCTGCGGCTAGTTTCTGTTGTTACAGCTCAGTATTCGGCCTTTCTTGTATTTAAGTCTTTGGAAACGGACGATGGTTTCTGGTTCCGTGCAGGCATTTTCTCGTTCACGGTTCCAATTCCACTAAAATGGCAGCCGTTATTCCTGAAAGGTTAAATTGCACCAAACTCGCTTCACAGTTACTGGGTATATTAATACTGTGCGCTCAAACACTGGTGTAATTTAACCAGTCATAACGGCTGCCATTTAAGTGTCATAAGGAACCCCTCAATAGAAAATGCCTGCACGGAACCAGAAACCATCTGTATTTTGCCTAAAAATTTCTGTAAGTAGATGTGCAAGGCTGAACAGGCTTAACTGAAACTTTCTGTTTCTTCTAAGGGTTCTCTGACTGATTTAAGAAATTACCTTCCGCAATAAAATACACTGCTAAAGCTTACTTTGGGATTCTGCATGACTTTAATATATTTGATGCTCGCCTTCTAAAGCATCATCCAGGCGTTTATCGGTACATCTTCTTGCTGCTTCTACGTCACGCTCTTTGACACATTTATATAAGCAAAGAACACTGTCATATAAGGCTTCTTTTCCATAACGGTGACAGAAGCGCTTCCAGAGCTGTGTCACAACAGGTTCAAAGGAGATATAAATCAAGGGCATTATACTGTTTCCGCTGATCACGGAGAGTCTGTGATGAAAGGAAAAGGTAGCTGATACCGTCTCCTGAATCGATTTTGCAGCTGCAACTTCCTCCAGTAATCCTTCCAGCCCCAGGATATCCTCATCCGCAGCATTTTTAATGACGGAGTCCGTTGCCAGATGCTCCAAGGCCCGGCGGACCTCTAAGATGGAGTAAATTTGAGACTTTCCAAGGGTATCTCCATGATATTCCATGATGGCGTTGAGGGTATTGATGTTTCCATTCTTACCGTAATCTGCCACAAATACCCCCTGCCTTGGATAGATATCTAAAAAGCCCTGTTTTTCCAGCTCCGCAAACCCGCCATTTATCACTGCCCGGCTGACCTGCATCTGCTTGGAGAGCTCTCTTTCAGGAGGTAGTTTGCTTCCGACCGGAAGGTGTCCTGATAAAATCATGTCACGAATCTGACAAATAAACATCTCTTTTAAGCTCAAAGCACTTAACTTCTGAAATTCCATTGCATTTCCTCTCATTCTGCTGCCGAAAACGGCATAGGCTCCCTCATACTGGCTCTGGTCATACCAGAAGCCAATACTATTTTATCATACATTCTCACTAAAATCCAACAAATAAATATGTAATAGTGACAATTTTTTTTTGCATTATTGCTAGTATTCGGAGAATATTCTATAATAATATTGTTAAAAAATATACGAATCTATTTCCTTGGCTGAACCAGAAAACTTATGAGTAATCATTCTGCGCCTTAATTGAAAAAGGTCTTCCGGTGAAGGGATAATACCATAAACTGGTTCTTTTAGCCAAATGACTGAATTAGAATGTAAAAGAAAGGAGCGTGACACATGGAAGAATTTAAAGTTCTTGAAATAAAAACAAGTGTCTTTGCTGACAACAACATACAGGCCGGAAAGCTTCGCGAGGAACTAAAGGCTGAAAAGGTCTTTCTTCTTAACCTGATGTCCAGTCCCGGCGCCGGTAAGACCACTACTCTGACCCGTACCATTGAAGCCTTAAAGAGCGACCTGAGAATCGGCGTTATGGAAGCGGATATTGACTCCGACGTGGATGCCCGTACCATTCAGCAGACCGGTGCCAGGGCAATCCAGCTGCATACCGGCGGTATGTGCCACCTGGATGCGGAAATGACCCGCCAGGGATTAGAGGGACTGAATACGGACGGACTTGACCTTGTAATACTGGAGAATGTGGGCAACCTGGTCTGTCCCGCCGAATTCGACACCGGCGCAGTCAAAAATGCCATGATTCTCTCCGTACCGGAAGGGGACGACAAGCCTCTTAAATATCCGCTGATGTTCTCTATCTGCGATGTGGTACTGATAAACAAGGTGGATGTTATGCCGTATTTTAACTTTGATATGGAAAAATGCAAGGCTAACGTCAAGCTTCGCAATCCCAATGCCAAAATCATTCCCATCAGTGCCCTGAAAAACGAAGGCATCAGGGAATGGACCGACTGGCTGGGCAATGCGGTAAAGGCCTGGTGTGAATAGCTGTACGTATAACTATCTTAATAGGAATGAAGCAAGTATTTCAAATGCGCAATAACAAGCGCAGGAAAGGAAACTATGAGTGAATTAAGACCTAAAATCGTAAAGCTTGCAAAAATGGTAGGCGGTATTGCCGGTGCCATGAATAAAATAGATGAGAATTCTCCCGAATATTACTCACTGGACTGTGTCGTAACAGATGACATGGCTGATATTGCCATGATTATCGGCCTGCGTAAGCCCCGTACCTTCGAGTATGTAGCCAAACGCTCCGGTAAGAGCAAGAAAGAAACAAAGGCTCTTTTAGAGCAGCTGACCTACACCGGTGTGGCCAAGGTATGGAAGGATAAAGAGGATAAGAAGGACAGGTACTTTGTAAATATTTTTGCCCCCGGTATGCTGGAAATGATGGTAAATAACCGTGAACAGTTAAACGATCATCCGGAAATCGGCAAAGCCTTTGAAGAATACACCAGGCTGCGTCTTGCCCCTATGGCTGCCAAATTCCCTCAGGGTATGGCAATGATGCGTGTTATTCCTGTGGAAGAAGCCATTAAGGATATCCCCGGAACAAAACCCTGGGAGCGTCTCTCCTACTATCTGGACAAATATGATACCTTTACCGTATCCGACTGCTCCTGCCGCCAGTCCCGCCGTGTTCTGGACGAGGGCTGCGGACATCTGGAAAAGGATATCTGCATCCAGATGGGGGAAGGTGCCGAATACTATATCCGAACAGGCCGTGGCCGCCAGATTACACGTGAGGAAGCGAAGGAAATCATACAATTTGCAGAAAATAACGGCCTGATGCATGAAATGCCCCATACCGACGGCCTTGGTGAATCAGCGGCTATCTGTAACTGCTGCGGCTGCTCCTGCTTCTCCCTGCGGCTTGCAACACTTTTCAATACCCCGGATTCCATACGTTCCAACTTTACTGCCAAAGTGAAGAAGGAGAACTGTGTAGCCTGCGGACAATGCGTGGAAAACTGTCCTGTCAATGCCCTGAAGCTTGGCCAGAAGCTCTGTTCCAAAACACCTGTTTCCGTAAAGGCTGAACCTACCGCCCGTGACCATATCTGGAGGGAAAGCGACTGGAATGTGGATTACCGTGAAAACCGCAAGGATGTTACAGAAGAAGGTACATCCCCTTGCAAAACTGCCTGTCCGGCCCATATTTCCGTACAAGGTTACATAAAGCTTGCCGCTTCCGGCCGTTACCACGAAGCACTGGAGCTGATAAAGAAGGAAAATCCTTTCCCCGCCGTCTGCGGACGTATCTGTCCTCATGGCTGCGAAAGTGAATGTACCCGCGGTGATATTGATGAACCGGTATCCATTGATGAAATCAAGAAATTTATTGCCGATAAAGAGCTGGACGGTTCTATCCGTTATGTTCCGCCCATGCGTTACCACCTTGGAAATAAAATCGCAGTGGTGGGCTCCGGTCCTGCCGGTCTTTCCTGTGCTTACTACCTGGCAATCGACGGTTACCAGGTAACCGTGTTCGAAAAGGAAGAAAAGCTTGGCGGCATGCTCACCCTTGGCATTCCCTCCTTCCGTCTGGAAAAAGATGTCCTTAATGCGGAAATCAATGTTCTGCGTGAAATGGGCGTAACCTTTAAGACAGGAGTTGAGGTTGGTAAGGATGTCACCTTGAAGGGGCTTCGCGAAGAGGGCTTTGAAGCTTTCTATCTGGCAATCGGCGCACAGGGCGGAAGAAGCCTTGGCATTGAAGGAGAAGAGGCAGAAGGTGTTATAGCCGGCGTTGATTTCCTCCGTGATGTAAACCTGGGAAGAAAAGCAGAGCTTTCCGGAAATGTAATCGTTATCGGCGGCGGAAATGTGGCAATTGACGTAGCACGCACTGGTACAAGGCAGGGTGCTGCAGCTGTTGACCTTTACTGCCTGGAAAGTCCCAGTGAAATGCCGGCATTACCGGACGAAATTGCAGAGGCTGAGGAGGATAGCGTGACCTTCCACAATGGCTGGGGCCCGAAACGTATCCTGACAGAAAACGGCAGGGTAACCGGCGTGGAATTCAAGCGCTGTATCAGCGTATTCGATGCAGACCACCGTTTTGCTCCAAAGTATGATGACAATGATACCATCATCGTAGAAGCGGATACCGTACTGCTTTCCATCGGCCAGTCCATCCAGTGGGGCGGACTCCTCTCAGAAAGCAGGGTCGAGCTTGGACGCGGCGGCATTGCAAAGGCTGACAGTCTGACCTTACAGACTTCCGAGCCGGATGTTTTTGTAGGCGGTGACTGCTTTACCGGACCTAAATTCGCTATTCATGCCATTGCAGCCGGAAAAGAAGGCGCCATCTCCATACACCGCTATGTACAGCCCGGTCAGTCCCTCGTATTTGGCCGTGACAAACGTGAATACCATGCCTTTGATAAGAATAATGTCGCTGTAGGCGTACAGGATTTCGATACCACTCCCCGCCAGAAGCCTGGCCATTCTCCCGAGAAAAAGGGCAGCTTCCTGGATGACCGTATGACCTTTACCGAGGAGCAGTTAAAGAAAGAGACCGAGCGCTGCCTTGGCTGCGGTGCTGTGGAAATCGACAGCTATATGTGCATTGGCTGCGGCATGTGTACCACCAAATGTAAATTTGACGCAATCCATCTGGAGCGCACCTATAACACAGTTCCCAATACCTATGAAAAGCTTCCTGTCAAAATAGCGACCAACGCAATTGTACGTACCGGAAAGATAGCTGCTACCACACTGAAAGAAGGAGTCAGAAGGAGCTAGGGAATGGCTTGCTGCTGAAAGCGGCGGAATGAGAGGTAACAATGCATGAGCTTGGTGTATTGAACTCTATGGTTCATACCATTGAACGAATCGTTAAGGAGCAGAACGTAACAGAGGTCCGCAAGCTTGTCATAGAAGTTGGTGAGCTGTCCGGTATTGTACCCAGATACCTGGAGCAAAGCTGGCCCGCTGCCTCCTACAAGACATTTATGGAAAAAACAGAACTGGAGCTTATCGTGATTCCTGGTATTGTCAAATGCAAAAGCTGCGGCAGGGTGTTCAATGCCGTCTACAGTGATCTGCAATGTCCTGACTGCAGCAGCCGGGACATGGAAATCCTGGAAGGTGACGACATGATAATCAAGGAAATCCTGTGCAGCTGACGGCTGGTTCCATGCTCTATTTTCTAAAATAAATTCTATGCATATCCCAGGCTCGCCTGGGATATTGCTTATATAGGAAGTGAATTGGCTTCAGACTGATGTTTGGATGCTTCACGTATGATACTCTTCTGCTCCGGTCGGGACTGACGGATCTTCAGACCGGCATCAGGGTGCTTCGTGTATTGCTCTTTTTTTTACTGCATGCCCTTATTACTGCATATTCTAATCACTGCATGCCCTTATCACCGCATGCCCTTATTTATAAATGCCTTTATTTATGTATGCTCTTATTTATGCATGCTCATTTGAAGGCACACTAGCCTTATGGCTCCGCGGGTACTTCAAAAGTCTAAGCATTTGAAAAGGTATGTGAAAAAGCAGGGTTGGAAAATACGGAAATGACAGGGCTGGGCTTATATGGTAAAATAGGCATAACAATAAATTTATCGAACAGCTTTGAGCCAAAGGGTATTTATACTTTACGCATAACTTAACTTGTATTCTGTGTAGTGTACAATGGGTTGAGAAGATTTATAGCAGCAGGATATAATTTTGGAGGGAGGACAATTTAAATAATGGCAAAAATAGAGTGGAAAGAGATGAAACTATTTAATCCCGATACTCAAAAACACTGGCAGGTTGAAGTTGATGGAAATACCATTCGTACCTGCCTAAACCATGGAAAAGTCAAAGAAAAAGAAGAAAAACATCCCGATGATAAGGCAATTCAGGCAGTTATGGGACAGCTTCGGAAAGGGTTCCTATATACTGATCCCAATGCTAACATTGGAGAACCGATTATACATCGGTATGTGGATAAAGCCTATACAGGATTTATGCCGATTGCAGCAAGACCAGATCGTGAGGATTTTTATGTTACTCGTGTGGTGGGTGATTTCGAGGATGAAATTTTATATCACTTTGATGCAGACGGTCAATTGCTTGCAAAATCTTGTTTAGGGGCAAACAGGCTGACTTATCGTGCAGCATTAGCGGCTGATGGAACTCTATACTTTGATAATACTCATAAAATCGAACATTTCAACCCAGAGCGAGAAGAATTTATTCAGATTGAAGATGAAGCTCAAATAAGGTCTATGTTTCATGAAAGACCAGAAAACACGGTGACCTATGATAATTTACGAATTGATTGCAGTAAGGGGCGTGGAACAATTGAAATTTGGGATTACCAATCTGATGAACTGTTACTAACAGTGAAAAATGAATTTACTGTACGTAATGTAAATTGCGCACTTTCTTCTAATCGCCTGATTGCACATACTGATTATGGGGTTTTGAGCATTTATAAATGGCAATTTTAACTTCCATCTGACTGTGAGGAATTCCTTTTATGAAAAGCCTTCTCACCCAGATACTACTGAATCAATCAGGTCATAGTGAAGATTAACTGCCTGCATGCCAAGCAACAGGTCTCCGGTCATAAGCCCTTTTAACATGTTTTCATGGGTTTCCATAAAAATGCGCTGTAATTCAGGTGCGGAGCCGGTGACCACTTTTTCGATTAAGCTGCTGCATACATTGGATAATGAATCCATAATGCTGATAATCAAAGTATTATTGCTGCCGGCAATTATCATGTCATGAAACCGCTTATCCAATAAGGCTTTTTCCCGTCCTGTGTTCTGTTTCATGCTTTCGGTGATTTCAGCCAGTTCTTCCAGCTGGGAATCCGATAATTGCTTAAGGGCACAGTTATAGGCATAAAGCTCAATGGCACGGCGCAGCTTACTGATCTGGCTGTAGTCAATTTCCTTAATCAGGAGCATCAGTTCCATGGATTCCGTAAGGTTTTTCTCAATGTTCGTTACCAGATAATTTCCGGAGCCCTGCCTGCTCTCTATCATTCCCAGGGCCTCCATGATTCTTATGGCCTCACGGATAGAATACCGACCTACGGACAAAATTTCTGCCAGCTCTCTTTCTGTGGGTAGCTTATCCCCGGAATGGAGCTCACCATCGGCAATCCGTTCTTTTACATATGTGATTACTTTCTTATACTCTCTGTTTTCCATATCCTATTTTAAGAGGTTCCTTTTCTTTTTTTCAATAAATTCAGAAATCAGCTGGGTGCAGGCTTCCAATCCAATTTCTCCGCTATTGATAGCGAGGTGATAATTTCTGGAATCTCCCCATTCCTGGTCCGTATAAAATTTATGGAAGGAGGCCCGGCCTTTATCGGTCTTTTCAATAACTGCTTTCAGATTCTTATCGCGGACTCCATATACATCCCTGACCCGCTGGATTCGTTTATTGATGTCAGCGTGAATGAACACACTTACTGAATCGGGAGTGTCCTTGAAGATATAATTTCCGCATCTGCCAATGATGACACAGGCTTTATTTTCCGTAATACTCCGGATAAGGTCAAATTGCATCTTACCGATATTCTCCGAATAGGTATTCATTGCTATGGCATACAAAAGGCTGTTTACAGGCTTTTCATCATAAAAGGAAATGATTTCGTCATATACCCCTTTTTCCTTCGCGATTTTTACCAGTGCATCTTTATCATAAAAGGGTATCTGGTATTGTTCGGCCAGTCTTTTTCCGATTTCATGACCTCCGCTTCCGTATTCTCTTCCGACTGTAATAATCATATAGCATCCTCCATTTGAATTTGCTTACATAAAGCTGGCAAAGACAGAAGCCCCGACAACGGTAATAAGCCCTGCGACGGCAATTGCCAGGCTGCTCATTGCTCCTTCCACTTCTCCCATCTCCATGGCCTTTGCTGTGCCGATCGCATGGGCTGCCGTTCCAATAGCGACACCCTTTGCAATGGGGTCCTTGATGCGGAATATTTTGCAGACCTTCTCCGCAATTATATTTCCAAGTACTCCGGTAACAATAATGACCGTAACTGTAATTGTCACAATACCGCCCAGTTCTTCGGAAACTCCCATCCCGATAGCTGTTGTAATAGACTTCGGAAGCAGCGTGGCATATTCCCTGTGAGAGAAATGGAATAGAATGGAAAAGAGAAAAATACTGCCAAGGCTTGCCGCTACACCGGATATAATTCCTGTAAGAATTGCCTTTAAATTATTCTTCAGCAGTTCCATCTGCTCATAAAGAGGAACTGCAAGGCATATGGTCGCAGGCGTAAGTAAATAGCTCAGATATTTGGCACCGCTGTTATAGCTGTCATAATTCACATGAAATGCCAGCAATACAATTATAACAAAGATAATGGATATAAGCAGCGGATTGAAAATGGCCAGTTTGAATTTTCTCCTTAAAAACAGCCCTATCTCATATCCTATAATGCTGATTAACACACCAAAGAATGTTGATTCTGCCAGTAAATTCCTCATGATTTTCTCCTCTTATCCATTCTTATGACCAGCTGTGTAACCCTTCCCGTAACCACCATTACAAAAACTGTCGTAACAACCGTAATAATGACGATTGGAATAAAGATTCCTTTTAATACTCCCCATGTATTTAGTATTCCCACAGAGGCCGGAATAAACATCAGGGGCATAATTTCAATGAGAAACGCAGAAACCTCTTTTAACTGCTCCAATTGAATAACTCTGGTCATAAGTGCGGCAAGAAGCAGCACCAGGCCGTATATGCTCGCCGGAATCGGCAAAGGTATAAGGTACTTGCATACTTCCCCAAGAAAGGTAAAGATGAGAATAATTCCAAACTGTTTTAATAATTTCATAATTCCTCCATGCAATCCGCAAGCTTACTTGCCAAACTGCCTCTTTCCGTATGATGTCAATTGCTGTCTGTCCAAACTCCGGATAAATTGGTAACACCAATTTTAGACTATTTTAGCCCTTTCAAAATATAAAGTCAATATACTTCATAAAACTAATCTGTAAAACAACTAACTAATCATATTACTGTCATACCAGCAACAGGCCAATCAACATCAGAAAGACCTATTCCAAGACTTTAAGGCAGCCTTTGTATAGTTCGTCTCCCGTAAACTTTCATAAGCAGCCGGCATATTTAAGGTGTTTTATTTGTCGCCATAATATTTCATACTCATCCAATCAATGCCTAGACAGAATAACTGCCTGCTTCTTCCATACACAAGCAGAAATAAAAAAGCGGACAGTTGATGACCGGAATTTATTGAGCAATACTAAAAAAGAACTACCAACACTGCGAATATTGGGAAGTTCTTTTCTTTAATAAACATTACTTTTTAATCTTCGTTTAAATTCCTTACTCTAATAATGGCGGAATATTGTATAACAGCTCATCAAAGTTTTTGGAATAATACTCTCTGCTGATTAATTTTCTTGCAGAAGAAGAGTTTCCAAGATACTGAGTGCCTTTTCCTATTTCAATGGTCAATGTTTTAAAGGTACTGTTTGATGGGGTCAATTTAAGATCGGCTCTATCCAAATCTTTTAACTCTAAAAGTGTATATTCCTTCTTTTTATTGATTATAACTCCAAATCCATATGCTCTGGAGTATTTACTTCCCATAGCCAGTCCTGTGGCATAGTCTGTTATAGTAGCTCCGCAGCCCTCCAAGCCGTAGGTTGGACCGTCATTTGCATTTGTATAAGTACTTCCGCTCTTATTTAATATCCCTAACATTTTCATTCTGAAACGATTACTGGCTTTTTCCTGTTTGTACGTGGACCATTCTTTTCCGGCATATACTATTCCGCCTTGCTGATGCATATCGATTAAGCAATCTGCTTTCTCTACTGCTATATAATGATACAGCCACTTCATAAGGGCTTGTGTCTCCGTGTTGGAGCCGCCGAAGCTGCCGCGATACATACCGGAAGCCGGTGAGCTTACTGCCGTATAGCTTAACTTATAACCGCCGGCTAACTGAGCCCAGGATAATCCGGGAAAATTCCTGTTTCCGTCCGTACCATTTACATAAGCCTTCCAGCTATTCCATTTTGACGGATTATTGATTATATTTTCTCTAATGTCGACATTTATAATCGGTACTGCAACAAATTTTGTATTTTGCAGCAGCTTCATGACAGATTTATCATTTTGGGCGTCCTGAACCAAATCTACGAGCTGCTTTACGATATAAGACCCGCCGGCAAATTCTCTGCCATGTACGTTTCCCGTCAGCATGACAATTTTTTTATTGGTATTCTTGGAATCCACATCTATGTCTATAGCATATAGATCACGCCCATTCGTGGAGCTTCCGATTTTATACAAATAAACTCCATCATACCTTGATAATTTCTTCAGTATGGAGCTGTATTTCGCATATGACATAGTTTGTGTCAAATCAACCGATACCTTTTCCGGTTTATTCTTATAGTCAGTCAAATCCTGCCATTCATATTCCATTGTTTTTTTATAGAGGTTATAGCTCATTCCATCTGCAACTACTTTTCCATATCGGCTTAATTTTTGATTCATCTCTGAAACAGACAGTTTATGTACAGATATCATAGAAGTACTTTCCTCAACATAATTATGTATTTTCATAATTGATAAGGTATTTGGAATAAATGGTGTGGGCGTTGGTGCCGGTGTAGGTGTTTCTGTCGGCATGGGCGTGACTGTCGGTGTCGGTGTGACTGTCGGTGTCGGTGTAATTGTCGGTGTCGGTGTTTCTGTTGGCGTCACCGTTTCTGCCGGTATCACTGTTTCTATCGGCGTCGGCGTCACTGTTTCTGTTGGTATAACCGTCTCTGCTGGTGTCACCGTTCCTGTCAGTGTCGGTATCATTGATTCCGCCGGTGTCACCATTTCCGCCAGCATAACTGTTTTTGCTGGTATAATTGTTACTGCCGGTGTAACTGTTTTTGCCGATATCACTGTTTTCGCTGGTATCACTGTCTTCGCTGGTACTGATATCACTTCTGCCACACCTGTTAGCATGTCAATTGCTGTATTAGTACTGATATTGCCTCTCTCTGCTATACTGCTTCCTTCGGCAATTTTATAATTTCCCCCGAAAGCAGATATAACAAAGAATAATGCAAATAAGATTGTCCCTGTCTTACGCTTCAATGTGTACTCCTTCCCATCCTGCTCCGCTAATAATTGTCCGGTACAACATTTTTATTTCTTAATTTAAATTCCAGGCTATTTCATTCGTTTTAGATTTCTTGGATTTCAGACGATAGACAATGGTTCTGCATTTACTTCATCCATATGCTGATACATATTTTGTACATTCTCGCCTTCCGTTTTATGTATTTCATTTTAATCTATGCATATCGCAAGTCTGCTTGCGATACTGTAATTTTTACTGCTAATCCCATGCATTGACAAGTCCCGCTGGTATTATTTTCTACCTATATTCTGCTATTATATTTCAATTTACTTAAAGATTCTATCATTATTGACACTATTCCTCAACAGAAAAAGCAAAATCCCGTTATATTTTCAAGAAATCTTTCAGTCCCATATTTTTAGGCTGGAATTTAAACTCCTCCCAGCCTTTACCAGTATCACTAAAATTGTAATTCCGCCTGATTATAGCAATACTTTCCAATGCTATGTATCATATTGTACTATAGTACTTCCACTTCGCAATCGAAGTCATTGAGACATAATGGACAAAGAAATCATTGAAATTCATACTGCAATACTGCTCCTTCTAACACATATACCCCCTATATTATAAAATAATAAATAACCATTCGGGTGCCAAAAGTTAATCTCAGCCTTCCTATGTATATTTGGAGTATAAAAATGCAACGAAGCGACTTTCACGGAGCTGAGTGTATTTTTATACTCCAAATATACATTCAATAAACTTGACATTGACTTATAATTTTTGCAATTATCCCTCAATATAAATTGAAAATACAGTTTATTTCACGTTCTGTATACAAGATAAACATTGGATTTAATAACATCCTAATCAATTATTAATCAATTAATCACACATAAAAAAACACGTTCATTACCAGGAGGTTTCCTGTATAATGAACGTGCTAAGCAATTAACTTATTGATAAATTATAACTTATTGTTAAAGTTTAATTTATTGTTAAAATTCAATTTATTGTTAACGATTAATTTTATTATAAAATTTAAATTGCATTGTTAAAGATTATACAAGTGCACCGCCGCCATCTACGATGATAAACTGGCCCTGTACATAGCTGGAGGCATCGGAGGAAAGAAAAAGGATTGAGCCGTTCAATTCTCCTTTTTTACCAGGGCGGCCTGCGGGATTTACCATATTATAGGCATTTAAGAATTGCTCGGATTTGAATAAGGTTCCTGCTGTCATCTCGGATTCAAAAAGGGCAGGTCCGATGGCATTAACCGTAATACCAAATCTTGCATAGGATGCCGCCATTCCTTTTGTCAATCCAAGAACGGCTGATTTGGAGGCATTATAGGAATGTCTGATAAAGGTATCATTTTTATCGGCAATTACCGCATTCACAGATGCAATGTTAACAATCTTTCCATATCCTCTTTCCTTCATCTGAGGAATCACATATTTACTTGCCAGGAAGATTCCCTTTACGTTGGTATCAAAGGACTTATCCCATTCTTCCACTGACATGCTGTCCACACCGCCGCGTACGGCAACACCTGCATTATTCAGTAAAATATCTATATGTCCGAAGGTACTGAGTACTTCCTCCATGGCTGACTTTACACTTTCTTCCTTTGTGACATCACAAGCTATGGCTGCCACTTTGCGGCCTGTGCTCTCGATTGCAGCTTTTACTTCATTCAGCTTTTCTATACGTCTTGCTAATAGGGCAACGTCTGCTCCGGCCTGTGCATAGGCAAGTGCCGCATCTGCTCCAAGACCTGAGCTTGCTCCTGTTACTACTGCTACTTTTCCAGTTAAATCAAATAAATTCTCCATATTATTTAATCCTTTCATTTTTTATTTTGAGGTAGATATACCCTTCAATCTTTCACTAACAGCCATACCTTTCCAATGCGCCGCAAGATTGGGCCTAGGATTTCGCAGGCACTTGTGTGAAAATTGCTTTTTAATTTTCACACTAACAGCCAGGCCTTCCCAACGCATGTGAAAATTGCTTTTTAATTTTCACACTAAATACGTCCGGTTTCCATAAATGCCGTACGGTCATAGCGTCCGCTCAGCAAATAGGATATTACTTCCTCCGCATCTAATTTTTCCACCAGGTTCAGCTTATGCACAAGAAGACTGTTCTTAGAATAAGCTCCTCCTATTATCGTATTAATGGGAAGCTCTGCCCAAGGGTCATCAATACTGGATTTCAAATCCAAGGTCACTAAACCCGGTTCCCAGGATTGATAATTATATTCACACTGATTCATAAGCAAAGCCCCGTTCATAAAATGGGATACCCCGTTTTCATCGGGTTCACGGTCAAAGTGATAATAGAAACCGCCTCCGAAGGTCTGCTTTCCGGCTGCCGGGAACTGATAGAGAGCCGCTGTCAGCGGGCTGTTGTATTCGCCCAGTTTCATAGTTACATCTACAAGCTGGGTACCTCTTCTGGTAACTCCTGCTGTTACCGTATCACCGTTTCTTCGGATGACAAATTCTCCTCCAAGCTTTTTGGGAATACTTCCGTTGTCACGGCCGCATTGTACTGCCATTTCTGCTCCGGGTCCTCCAAGTACCAGCCCCATTGTATACAGGCCAAGTGTTTTGCCGTAAGTTGCATAGACACCAAGAATTGCTTCATAGTAATCATCCGCAAAGGTAGGATTGTTCACATGGCAGACGGACAGGGTAACGACCGGCATGGAAAAAGGTTTCAAAGGCGGCGGAAGTATTCTTGCAATAGCTGCCGGGTCTGTCAGATAGCTGATGTAGAGCCCTTCCTGATTGTCCATAAGTGAGATTTTACCGAAGTTTGGAATATCCTCCACCGGAACTTTAAAGCTTGCCGGCTTTTGATTCTCACGGAAGAGCTTACGTCCTGCCTCATAGCCTGTACGTACGGCCGGCGCAATTGTTCCGTCTTTTATGGCGCTTCCAATCAGCTCCACCTCAACACCCTTTGCTTCCAGCTCGGAGACCAGGGACCTGTCAGGTCTGAAACCAAGGGAAAGTACGACAGCTTCTGCTGCAGCCTCTGTTTCCTCGTGGTTTTCCAGCTTCTCCAATACAACATGGTCTTCCTTGATTTCTTTTAAGGAATGTCCCAAGATATATTTTACACCAGATTTTGCCAAACGTCCACATACATCGGCTACATTGGTATGATTTGCATTTGGAGCGGGTTTATCAAGCATGTCAATAACTGTTACCTGATTTCCCTCTTCGCAGAGATATTCTGCTGTTTCAAGTCCGGTAAGCCCTGCACCGATAACGGCTGCCTTTTTCCCTTTTAAGGCTGCTTTTCCGGATAATACCGCTTCTACCGTATATACATTCTTACCCTTAACTCCGGGAAGCTTTTCCGGTACTATCGAAACAGAGCCTGTTGCAAGAATGACGGCATCAGGCTTGCAAGCCATTATATTTTCTGCATTAGCTTCTGTATTTAACTGAACTTCTACCCCAAGGCGGTTAAACTCATTGCCGTAGTAGTCCGCTACCCACTGCATGCGTTCCTTTAACGGAGGCATCTTAGCCAGATTGACGGTTCCGCCAAGTTCATTCTGCCTGTCGATAAGAGTAACTTTCACTCCCCTGAGTGCCAGTGTCTGGGCTGCACACATACCGGCAGGACCGGCTCCTACTACAACTGCCCTGTGTCCCTTGGTATCACGGACCAGGTTTCCATATTTACGTTCTCTTGCAAAGGTCGGATTCAGAGCACATTCCGGCGGCAGACCGGCGGCATTATACTCATTTAAGCTTTCAAAGCAGCGCAGGCAGGAGATACATTTACGTAATTCCTTTTCTCTTCCTTCCTGTACCTTTCTACCCCATTCGGGGTCTGCATTCCAGGTACGTCCCATGGAAATAAAGTCAACTACTCCGTCTTCCAGGAACTTCTCCGCAGCGGCAGGCTCTCTGATGACGGATACACCAATTACAGGAATGCTTACGTGACTCTTAACTGCCAAAAGCAGGTCATGCCTCCAGCCCTGCGGGAAGGAAATAGGCTCCACACAGGTCATTCCTGTTTCATATAAGCCGCAGCTGGGGTCAATAAAGTCAATACCAGCCTGCTCCAGTGCCATGGCAATCTTCACACCGTCTTGCACATGGATATAATCCTCTGTTACTCCTGTCTTATCCAGGAATTCTTCAATGCTTAATCTGACACCAATAGGAAATTCAGGCCCGCACTCCTTGCGGATTCCTTCAATAATTTCTACAATCATTCTGAGACGGTTTTCGAAGCTTCCGCCGTACGCATCTTCCCTTTTATTTGTATAGGGGGATAAAAACTGGTGCAGCAGATATCCATGGGCCCCATGTAATTCCACTCCGTCACAGCCTGCTTTTTGCACTCTGACAGCTCCGTCAATAAACTGCCTGATCAGCTGTTTTACTTCCTCTGTGGTCAGGGCACGGGTTTCCTGGTTCAGTAACTTACAGGGAATTGCAGAAGGAGCAACTACCGGCTGTCCGCCAAGAAGTGCGGATACTGTCTCACGTCCCGGATGATGGAGCTGGATAAATATCCTGCTGCCATGCTTATGTACTGCTTCCGCAAGCCTTGAAAGGGGCTCAATATGCCTGTCCTTTGTAACGGACAGCTGCCTCATAAGTCCTGCTCCATTGACATCATTGATACGGGTAATCTCCGGTATGATAAGCCCCGCACCGCCGATTGCCCTTGCTTCATAATATGCAATCATATCCTCTGAAGGTGTTCCATCGAGATTAGCAAGACCACACCCCATGGGAGACATTACCAGACGGTTTTTAAAAGTAACCTTTCCAATACTTCCCTCTTCAAATAATTTGTTGTACATTCATTACCTCCACCTGTTATTGTTAAAAAAATAACATTCTTGATGCTATAAGAATACACGATTATCAATGATTTTACAACGTGCATCATGAATGATAAAGCTTTGACAATTTGTTCACCATGCACTAAAATAGAATCAGTACATAATTCTTACATTTCAAAACGAGGCAAACCATGACATTTAAAAAACTGATAGACAGAATTTCAGAAGAATATTACATAGATCTTCTTTCAAAAGAAGAAGATATTGAAATACAGGATATTGCATTCATCGATAACAAGCATGGAAATGCAATTAAGAATACTCTTTACTTTGGTTATGATAAACAAATAACAAATATTGCTCCGCCCTCCCAATGTATTCTTGCCCGAACAGAGGAGGCTGCCTCTTCCATTTCCGGCAGGGGAAATATTGCCCTGGTAGCGGAGGACTCTCTCTTTGCCATCTTCAATATGGCAAAAAATCTGATTGAAACCACCCGGGGCGAAGGAATTTACGAGGAACTCACAGCCCTGGCTGATGAAACACAGAATCTCGAAGCTGTTATTGATGCAGCCTCGGTGAGACTTGGAAACTTTCTTGTCTTTTGTGATATGAATTTTAAAATTATTGCCAGTTCCGTATCAATTCCTGTCCTTGACCCCCTGTGGAAGGAAAATACCGTTCAGGGATATTGCGGTTATGAATTTATCAGTGAAGTAAAGGGGCTAAGCTCCATACGGAATGCTTCTCCTACTACATCTGCCGTAGAAGTTACCTGCAGCCAGTCCCCCTACCGCAAATTAAGCAGCAAAGTCTTCCATAACAAGACCCAGATAGGATTCCTTTTGATGATTGAAGGGGAAAACCGTTTACTCCCTTCTCATTATGAAATGCTGAGTACAATAAGCCGTGTTATCAGCAATACCATAGCTTACTATACACCGGATTTTTTTGAAGAGACCAGCCGCTATCATGAATTATTATATGATATGTTAATCGGAGCACCTGCGAAGGATATTATGCCCCGCCTGATAGGACTTCATTTCCCGGCAAAAATGCTGGTTCTGTTTCTTCGACCCACCAGATATCTGGGCCAGCAATTTCTAAAGAACCATACCAGCAAGAACCTGAAAGCCATCATTCCCGGTACTCATGTTACCTATCATAAGAGCGGCATGGCTGCGGTTATTCCCTTGAAGGAAGATGGGGAAATGACTGAGGAGCTGTTAGAGATTTTAAAGGATTTTTCCACGAAGGAATATGTACGGATTGGAATCAGCCATTCCTTTACCAGTATTGAAAGCTTTGCAGGCCATTTTGACCAGGCTTATACGGCCCTGGAGCTGGGACAGAAATTAAAGACGGAAGAATTAGTATGCCGTTATCAGGACTACCAGATTTTTGATCTGCTTTCGGAAGTAAAAAACCCCGAACAACTGGGACGCTACTGCCATCCGGCATTGGCGGTACTCAGGCAGTATGACCATGCAAACAGCTCCAAGCTGTATAAAACCCTGTGTATTTACATTGAAAAAGGCTGTAATATCAAATTAACCTCAGAAAGCCTGTTTATTCACCGGAATTCCCTTGTCTACCGCCTGGACCGTATTACTGAAATATGCTGTATTGACCTTACGGATATTAATACGCTTTTCCTGCTTCGGCTTTCCTACCTTATAGACCGGTATAATGAACTGAACACAAGCATGGAATGGGGATAAAGCCTGGTGTGCCTTAAGAATTCTGATCAGTTCCCAGCTTATTTGCCAGCTGTTTTGACAGAATTACCAGGGAACTGCCCAGATTTTCATTCTGCACCAGAACATGGTCCGGCACTGCCAGATGCACCGGTGCAAAATTCCATATTGCCATTACCCCGTTTTCAACAAGCATATTACATGCCTTCTGGGCGTCTTTTGCTTCTACGGTAATAATGCCGATATTTATCTTCCTTTCAGAACAGACAGCAGGCAGCTTTTCCACGGAAAAGACCTGCTTTCCATTCATTGTTGTATCCTTTATAGTCCGGTCAATATCAAATGCAGCAACAATATCAATTCCATACTCCGTAAACCCTTCATAGGTAAGTAAAGCACAGCCAAGTTCACCTGCTCCTACGATTACAGCCCTATCCCCATTGCCATATCCCAGACAATGCTCGATATCCGAAATCAGGTTCTTAATCTCATACCCTGTTTTAGGACGGCCGCTGCCGCTTACGAGGGCCAAATCCTTTCTTACCTGTACATCATTTAAGTTCAGTTCACAAGCAATCATGGTTGCTGATATATTGACAGCTCCCTTTTTAAGGAGTACCCGAAGGTAATGCAGATAAGCCGGTAAACGCCGTAAAGTCTGGGGTGATATTGTTTTTTGCAATGCATTTACCTCGCATTCCGCCGCCTATAGCGGCACTACATTCGAAAATGAAAGTTCTATGCTTCCTTCTTGCCAAGGATGTATTCATCAATGGCTGCTGCTGCATTTTTTCCGGCTCCCATGGCCAAAATTACAGTTGCTGCGCCGGTTACGGCATCTCCACCTGCATAAACTCCGGTCCTTGAGGTTAATCCGGTTCCTTCTTCTGCTATGATACCTCCCCATTTTTGGGTTTCCAGGCCTTTTGTTGTAGCCTTGATCAAAGGATTGGGAGAAGTACCGATGGATATGATCACACTGTCCACATCCACTACGAACTCACTTCCCTCTACTGCAACCGGTCTCTGTCTTCCGGAAGCATCCGGTTCGCCAAGCTCCATCTTCTGGCATACAAGACCTTTTACCCATCCGTCTTCGGTACCGGTAACTTCCAGAGGGTTTGTCAGGAAGGAAAAATGAATCCCCTCTTCCTTGGCATGCTCCACCTCTTCCAGACGTGCCGGCAATTCCTTTTCCGTACGGCGGTAAACTATTGTAACATCTGCTCCAAGGCGCTTCGCACATCTGGCTGCATCCATTGCCACATTGCCGCCGCCGACAACCGCAACCCTGTTTCCCTTTTGAATAGGTGTATTGGCATCCGCTTTGTAAGCCTTCATCAGGTTAATTCTGGTCAAGAATTCATTTGCGGAGTATACTCCCTTTAAGTTCTCACCCTTGATATTCATAAAATTAGGAAGACCGGCACCGGACCCGATGAATACGCCTTCAAATCCAAATTCCTCCATCAATTCATCTATGGAGATGGTTTTTCCGATTACAACATTGGTCTGTATGGTAACTCCCAAATCTTTTAAGGAATCAATCTCCTTCTGTACAATGGCTTTGGGAAGTCTGAATTCCGGAATTCCGTATACCAGAACACCTCCGGCAAGATGCAGGGCTTCAAATACTGTGACCTCATACCCTTTACGTGCCAGGTCTCCGGCGCAGGCAAGACCGGAGGGGCCTGAACCAATTACGGCTACCTTATGGCCATTGAGTACCGGCTTTGTTGCTTTTGCCTTGCTGTTCGCATTGTGGTAATCCGCTACAAAGCGTTCCAGTCTTCCGATTGCCACGGGCTCGCCTTTAATACCGCGTACACATTTAGACTCACACTGGGATTCCTGGGGACATACTCTGCCGCATACAGCCGGCAGGGAACTGGAACGGCTGATAACCTGAAAAGCCTCCTCAAAATTACCTTCCGCTACTTCCTTAATAAATTCAGGAATATCAATCTGTACAGGACATCCCGTAACACAGGGCCTGTTCTTGCAGTTCAGACAGCGTTTTGCTTCATCAATGGCCTGCTCCTTGGTATATCCAAGTGTTACCTCTTTAAAATTTTTGTTTCTTACTTCCGGGTCCTGTGTAGGCATTTCATTCTTTACTAAAGACATATTTGCAGCCATTTATCTTACCTCCTTACGAAACAGATTACAAGTCTCTTCATGTGCTTTACGTTCAAAAGGACGGTACATCGTGCTTCTTTCCATTGCCTCATCAAAGTCTACCTCGTGGGCATCAAATTCCGGTCCGTCTACACAGGCAAACTTTGTCTTACCGCCAACACTCAGACGGCAGCCGCCGCACATACCTGTTCCGTCAACCATTACCGGATTCATACTTGCCACTGTCTTTATACCATATTCCTTTGTTAACTTGCTGACGAATTTCATCATAATAAGAGGTCCAATGGTAATAACCTCGTCATACTTTTCACCGGAATCAATTAATCTCTTTAAAGCATCTGTTACCAGACCTTTTTCACCGCAGCTTCCGTCATCGGACATTAAGAACAGCTTGCTGCTGTTTGCCCTGAATTCATCCTCTAAAATAACAAGGTCTTTATTACGGAAACCAACGATAGCATGAACCTCCGCACCCTGCTCGTGGAATTTCTTAACCACCGGATATGCAATAGCACAGCCTACTCCGCCGCCAACAACAGCGACCTTTTTCTTACCCTCTGTCTCAGTAGCTCTGCCAAGAGGTCCTACAAAGTCATGAAGGCTGTCGCCTTCTTCTAAATGATTCAAGGCTTCCGTTGTAGCTCCAACAATCTGATAGATAATCGTTACGGTACCTTTCTCACGATTATAATCAGCTATGGTTAACGGTATTCTTTCTCCCTCTTCATCTGCCCTCAGAATGATAAATTGTCCGGGTTCTGCTTTTCTTGCAACCATAGGGGCATCTATTTCCATTAAAGTTACTGTGGGATTCAGTACTTCTTTTTTCAAAATCTGATACATAACAACCTCCGTTGACTGGATTACTGGTTAATAGCAGTAGAAAAGGCTCCTGCCGGCAATGGCTGCAGCCTTTTCTACTGCGATATATTGATTAGTAATTCAAAAATCCATTTTTTATGATACGACAGGAGGGGTCAGACCCTTCTATCCATTTCACTATCAGTATGCTAATAGTGTATTATGCAGTTATTGATTAGAATGTAACTTCTGTGTCGAAATAGCAGCAATATAACAGTTTTTCCATAACCTCAGGAGTAATTGCTCTCGGGTTGGTTCCGGTACATGCATCGCCTACTGCAAGCTCTGCAACCTTAGGAAGCTTTTCTAAGAATTCCTTCTCATCGATAATGCCGCCTTCGTATTCCTTAATGCTGGAAGGTATATTTAACGCTTTGTTCATTTTCTTAATGTGTTCAATCAAAGCATCTGCACTGGGCTCCAAACCAATGAAGGCAGCAATCTGAGCGTATCTTGCAGCTGCTGTTTCATCCTTTGCGTTATACTTGATAACCTTGGGAAGATACATTGCATTGGCACAGCCATGAACAATATGTCCGCCGCTGTAAGCTGCTCCTGTTTTATGAGCCATGGAATGAACAATACCAAGTAAAGCATTGGAGAATGCCATACCTGCAAGACATTGTGCATTGTGCATATTAGCACGGGCATCCATGTCCCCGTTGTAGGATTTGATAAGGTTCTCGCTGACCATCTTTATTGCATGAAGGGCAAGAGGATCGGTATAATCGCAGTTCATAGTGGAAACATAAGCTTCGATAGCATGTGTTATCGCATCCATACCGGTGTGTGCCGTAAGTTTTGCAGGCATTGTCTCAGCAAGATCAGGGTCAACAATGGCAACATCCGGAGTAATATTAAAATCAGCCAAAGGATACTTGATACCCTTTGCATAATCGGTAATTACAGAAAATGCGGTTACCTCGGTAGCGGTACCGGAGGTAGAAGGAATTGCGCAGAACTTAGCTTTCGTACGCAGTGTGGGGAAGTTAAACGGAATACAAAGAGCATCAAAGGTCGTATCCGGATATTCATAGAATGCCCACATTGCCTTTGCAGCATCAATAGGTGAACCACCGCCGATTGAAACAATCCAATCCGGTTCAAATTTACGCATTGCTTCGGCACCCTTCATTACTGTTTCTACGGAAGGATCGGGCTCTACACCCTCAAATAACTGAACTTCCATTCCGGCTTCTTTTAAGTAGCTCTCTACCTTATCCAGAAAGCCAAAACGTTTCATGCTTCCGCCGCCAACAACTACAAATGCTTTTTTTCCTGTAAGGGTTTTTAAAGCATCAAGGCAGCCTTTGCCATGATAGAGATCTCTAGGAAGTGTAAATCTTGCCATTGTTTTATCTCCTTTTCAAATTATGATTAATAATGTTTTCTCTTTCTGCAACGTTTATCACCGTTTGCTTGTTTATATTTTAACAATCTAAGCAGCTAATGTGAAATTCAAAAACCTTATATCGATATTCTATTATCGATATATTTAGTGCTATTAGAAATATTCCTCCGAAACAGCGATTTTTCAGGGGCTTTACCGTGGGCTCCCCCCTATGGAAGCCGACTTTTACCCTATTTTCCTGAGTTTCTTTAACCAGGTATTGAAATACCGTACCGGAAGCATATTTATAGCACAGCCCGGCTTTCTCAGGGAGATTGGCTGGCTGTTGGTATTTCGCTCTTGGAATATCGATATTCAAATACTGATATAGCAAAAATATTCCATTTTGTATAAAAAAAAGAGGTTACGGGAATACTCCGAACCTCATTTTTTTGAATTTACCTTTATAAGTTAATTTTTTGTCTTTTCCTTTTCCAAACGATAAAGGCTGGAATTTATGGCATTTATATACCTGGAAAAGGTCAGAAATCTGAAGCTGACCTATATATATTCGCAAAAGGTCAATTCATTTTTAGCCTCAAATAATTTATTCACAAACTTGCGGTCTAAATCTGTAAATTTGTAATTCTTGGGATAAATCAAAATATCTTTATAGGTATTTCCCAGAGTTTTACATTTCCGCTGTACTAATTGATAACGTTTTAACCATTTCTCCGGTATGGGGGAAGCCCACATAAAGGTAGTCGGAATAGCCGAAAGCAGATCATACTGACTGCTGCGCTCATAAACATAGATACACTTTGTTGTCTTGGAAGGCATATCTGCAATAATACTGTTATTGGGCATGATATATGGAATTGCCGTATCACCGTGGGTAATCTCCGTATACTGCTTCAGCTCCTGATAATCCACCTTTTCAACCTCCGCCAGGGGATGCTTTTCCGACATAAGCGCCAGGTATTCAAATTCCCAGACCGTTTCAAACTTTAACTGTTTTTCTGTCAGATAATCTTTGAAATAATTCTCATATTCCGTCTGGAACCTGATAACTCCCAGATTGAAGGGCCCGTCCATAATATTGTTAATCACCTGAACGGAATTGGTTTCCTGTACATTTACGTTCACACCTTTACTCTGGTCCAGCTCGGACAGAAGGCTTGTTACCGCATCGGCAATATAGCTGCCTCTGGGTATCGCAATATTAAAGGTCTGGATATCCACGTCGGCAGAATCCGATAAGGCCTCCATCTGCTCTATCTGGTGCAGGACATTCCTGGCATAGGAAAGAAATTTAATTCCCTTTCCCGTAGGGGTAACTCCCTTAGAGGTACGCTCAAAGATTGTAAAGTCCAGAGAATCCTCCAATTCTTTTATTGCCTTACTGAGGCTAGGCTGTCCCATAAATAAATTCTCCGCCGCCTGGGATATTGAGTTTGTCCGTTCCACTTCTATGGCATATTTTAAATGTAGGGTATTCATTGTAGTCCATCTTTCTGCAGCAATTTAAGTTGTGTCTGGGTCCTGTTACTGCAAGGTTTTCTTTAAATAGTTGGATAATACGGCAAGGGATGCTGTCAGGTTCTCATTCTGAACCAGAATATGCTCCGGTACGGATAAATGAACGGATGCAAAATTCCAGATTGCCAGAATACCGCCGGCTACTAATTGGTCACAAACAATCTGTGCCTGTCCGGCCGGAACAGTAATGATGCCGATATGTATCTGCATCCGGCGGCACAGATTACTGATCTTATCCGAGGACAGGATCTTAACTCCGCATACCTCCGTATCTCCCTGATTGGGACTCGTATCAAAGGCTGCTACGATTTTCAGCCCAAAGCTCTGAAAGCTGTCATCTGCTATGATTGCCCGGGCAAGTGAACCGGTACCTATGATGACTGCCTCATTTACATTATGATACCCCAAAAACTCCTCCATATTATTTAACAGCTCAGTTACCAGAAACCCGGTTTTTGGCTTACCCTTCTCCCGGCAGACAGCTGCGAAGTCCTTACGTACCTGGACTTCGTTCAGATTCAGCAATTCGGCGATTTTAGGTGCGGAAACTGTCTCAACCTTCTTCTCTTTCAGTATTCTAAGCTGTTGAATATAATAAGGCATTCTTTGTAATGCCTGTACTGTAACCACCGGGTGATTACATTCACACATAAGCTATTCCCCATTTGCAATAGTTTTTACTTATCTTAAGTATAATACCGATAGAACAGGGTGTCAACCGGATGCGGAGCTTTCCCACGACATACGCATGAATCTTTTTACTGTCCCAATTTTAAGGCCATCTTTTTTATATTTATAATATCGGTATTTCTTCCCCATTATCTGCATTTAACAGCGTAGCAAATAGAACTATCACCAGTATATCTTTTAAACAGTGCCTAACCTTCGCCTGGTGACGGCTATCTTCAATTATCTCAATCCAGGGGGGGATTGGGAACGGACGATGATTTTGGCTTACCTTTCGTAATTTTCTCGTTCGGGGTTCCGAATTCCACTAAAATGCCGGCAGCTGTTCCTGGCAGGTGAAATTATACCAAACTCGCTGGAAG
>JAEYPZ010000088.1:0-37992 GCA_023410275.1 Bacillota bacterium | reverse complement strand
TTCCATACCTGCCTTTTTAGCCTTGATTCCTATCCTTATCCTGGCAGCTCTCAGCTATGTTTTCTTTAGCTTTTTTATTGCCAGTCTGAGCCGGACGGAGAATAATATAAGTATACTGACAAATATCATTACCATGCCCCTGTTATTTAGCAGCAGTGCGTTTTATTCCTTGAAAAGTGCGCCGGAATTTATTCAAATAATCAGCCGGTTTAATCCTTTTCAATGGTTTGTCAACGGGCTGCGCAGTGCTTTTGACTTAACATGGGCCAGCTACTTGACCAATATGGGACTTTTATTTCTTATGGCAATTGCAGCGCTGACAGCAGCATTGAAAACATTTCGATATGCTGATGTTTAAGCAGACGTGTCAATAAAAGGAATGGAATAGCTGTGAGATTAACTGCCTGTTGATTTATATTCGCTTGACCGGTTATTGAAAGGCAGCAGGGATTATGGTTATAATAAGCATGACCGGTCAAGGAGGAAATACTTAATGAATATAGGAAGAAAAATAAAAAGCTTACGCTTACAAAAATCAGTAACCCAGGAGGAACTGGCAGGGCATTTGTCTATTTCTGCACAGGCTGTCAGTAAATGGGAGAATGAAATAACAACTCCGGACATTCAGCTTCTGCCGGAACTATCTGCTTTCTTTGGAGTGACAATTGATGAACTGTTTGATGTGGAAGATCAGACACATCTTGAGCGGATTGAAAATATGCTTCGGATTAAGAGAATTTTATCAAAAGTAGACTATGATTATGCAGAGCATTTTCTGAAGGAAAAGATGGAGGATAGTGCTCACAGGGGAAAAGCACTGAGTTTATTGGCGGACCTGCATAATCATGAGGCAGCCATGCACAATGAACAGGCTGAGTATTATGCGAAAGAAGCTTTAAAGGAAAATCCAACCTGGAAGTGTAATCATGTAGCTCTCTTGTGGGCGCAGCATGGAACTATGACGGATTGGAACTATACGAATCACCATAAAAGGATTGCCTATTATCAGGAGTTTGTGAAGGAAAATCCCGATTATGCAAGAGGATACTTGTACTTACTGGATGAACTGATTGCCGATGGCAGACTGGAAGAGGCGGAAGGTGTACTGGCACAGATGAGGGAAGTTGAGGATGACTGCCGTGTGAAGATGTATGCAGGGGAAATAGCCTGGGCGGCAGGAAAGCATGATGAGGCTTATTCCATATGGGATGATATGGTGAAGCAGGAGCCTGATAACTGGCTGGTATATGCCTATACCGCAGACCGGTATGCGGCAGGCTGCAGATATGAGGAAGCATTAGAATTCAACAAAATAGCATTTAAATTACAGCCCAGTCCTAAATATATGGATGCAGCAGAATGTATTGCGCATATACATGAGATCATGGGTGAATATGAAAGAGCAGTTGAAGACTGGGAAGAGCTGATTCGTGAATTGGAGACCGAATGGAATATCACCGAAGGAGAAGCAATAGATAGGCCACTAAGGGAAATTGCGCGATTAAAAGAATTTGTGAAAGAGTAATACTTAGTTACAGTCTTATAAGAGGTGAGGCAGAAAACATTTTCATTCCTTTTGTTATCCTTTAATTCAGGCTCAATGCTAACTAATTAGGGCGGGATTTTGATATGATATCTCCAAAGTAGATTTGGTTATTGCCTTATCACTTTGGAGATATCATATCAGAATCCCGCCTTAAGACTGTATGGAAAGTTATTTTTTTCCTTGGCTTTAATTACATATTTTAGAGTTTATAAAATAAACCACTTATTGTTGAGCATTCTCTACATAGAACTATGTATGAGATATTTTTATAAGGGAGTTAATTTTTTATAATAAAAAAGTTGGAATACTGTTACGTATATCCCAACATGATTATGAAAGTTTTTTTAAACATAGTACAGTATACACTATATCATAATTAGAAATTAAAGTCTAGTAAAATTTTTGATATCCGGTACAATTAATTTACCTGTTAAAAAATTCTAAAAGGAGTTTTAAATGAATTCGATAGTATCTGATTGGTATGAAAATACGGAACATATTGCTGAATTGGCTTTCCTAAGTTGAAGGGCTGGTTAAAGGTACCGTAAGATAGTGTTCTTTTACAATGCCTGTGTAAAGGTGGAGGAATGAAAAATGAAAAGAGATAGTTCAACAGAATGCTGGAATAAGGTGGGAGTAGAAGAATGGATTGAGGCGGCACAGAATAATGATTTCCGCAAGTATTATATTATGCCTTTTACATTGGATGCAATTGGAGAGGTAGGAGGAAAGCATATTTTAGATTTAGGCTGCGGGGAAGGAGGGTATTCAAGAGCACTTGCTGATAAGGGTGCAGTTGTTACTGCAGTTGACTGTTCAGAAGCTTTATTGGCTTATGTTGCTGATAGGGCGGAGAAGGAAGGAGCAACTATTAAGACATATCTGCGAAATGCCAATGAACTTTTCGGCATGAAGGAAGATGAATATGATATTGTTTTATGCTCTATGATGTTAATGGATGTGGAGGACCTTGATGGTACATTAAAAGAAATCCATAGGGTATTGAAATCATCGGGAAAGGTATACATTTCTATTCTTCATCCATGCTATAAGCCAAAGGAAAGCAAGTGGATACAGGAAGAGGATAATATTAAGGTAGTTGTCACAGATTATTTTAAGCCTGCTCAATGGGCAGGGGAAATTAAAGGAATAAATACAGCTGTTATTTATCGCCACAGGACACTTTCGGATTATATTAAAGCATTTAACAGGAATGGTTTTATACTGACAGATATGAATGAACCCATACCTAAGGAGGAGCAGCTGAAGTATTCTGCCAGAATTGGATGGCTAAGTAAAATACCAATGTACCTCTTTATGGAACTGGAGAATAAATAATGGAAGGAAGAAAAGAGATGATAACCTTAAGAAAAATAACCCTGGATAACAGGAGGGAATTATTTCGGTTACAGGTAACAAAAGAACAGCAGCATTATGTCGCATCGAATCTTTCCAGTGTTGCGTCCTGCTATGTACTGGCAACAAATGGAGGCTGCCCGCTGCCTTTTGCTATTTACGCTGAGGAGCAGATGGTTGGCTTTGTCATGATAGTTTATGGGAATACAGGCTACGATCAACCGGAAATGGCAGAGAACAATTATTGTATCCTGCGCCTGATGATAGGTGAGAATTATCAGAGGCGTGGGTATGGCCGTGAAGCTATGGTTAAAATACTGGAATATATACGTTTATTTCCGGCCGGAAATGCTCAGTATTGCTGGATACCCTATGAACCGGATAATACAGTGGCTAAAAGCCTCTATGAAAGCTTTGGGTTTCGTGACAGCGGTGAAATATACAACAATGAGCCGATTACCAGGTTACAACTGTAATTAACACCAAGAGGATAGAAGAGTCCATAAGTGAATAAATCCCCAATGCCGCTAAAATAAGCAGCATTGGGGCGGTAAGGAGAAAGATTGTAAGCACAATTAATGATTTCCCATCAGGACCGTTAGCTTAGAGGCAATATTAACATTTAAATTGGCCATAATATCTGCTCTCTTGGAAGCCCTCATATTCGTTAGAATTTTAGCTACCAAATGCAGATCCCCTGTCATATTGCCTAATATAGATGCTGCGCTTTTTGCATCCATTTTAGAATAGGTATCAACAAAATCAGAAAGCTTGGCTTTCTCAGCAGCTTGAGCATCAGCAGTTTGAGCAGCAGCGTTAGTTTGAGAACCAGCGGCATTTTGAGTAACAGAGCCAGCCTGCGAAACATCGGGAGTTTGGGCACCAGCGGCAGCTTGAACGCCAGTAGCATTTTGAGTAACAGTGCCAGTTTGAGAACCAGCGTTAGTCTGAAGATTAGAGGTGGTTTGGTTATTTTTGCCAGCTTTCGTTCCGGCAGCAGCTTTTGCTTTTACTGCTGTTTGAGAGGAAGCAGCTGCTTCGGCACCTTTAGCAGTTGGCTTCGTGGTAATAACTGGGCTATCAGTTGCAGATGATGAATCTGCAATACTGCTGCTTTTACCGGTATTTGCTGACGGGTCCTTTGCAACAGAGGAAGAAAGACTTTTGGCAGGCAATATTTTGTTAAGTCCATTGACATTTCCGATTACCGGAGCTAAAATGCCGGAACCAAAGCCACCGACATCTGCTTTTATCATGCCTGTAAGGATTCCAAGGAACAGGGTGATTAATGCCAAAAGCAAAAGGACATTTTTTAATCTGCTGTCTGTTCCATTTCCCTGTAAAACGGCAATTTCTTTATTCATATCTTTTCTTTGCTGTTTTAATTGTTTTATTTTTTCGTTATTTAAGTTTGCCATACTGTTTGACTCCTATCTTTTGTATTTATTTCCGGGATTGAGAGAAGGATATCGATAATTTATGATTTTAGAATAAAGGATGCTTCTTGCTTCCCTCTAAACAGATTATAAACTTTTTCTAAACACCGGATAATATGGCTTGGGGCTGTATTCTTAAGCCTGATAGCAGGCGGAGTATTAATTGTATGAAGTTTATATAAATTTTATTATTTTGTTATAACATCTTTAGGGTATGGGGATAAGCTGGTATAATAATAAAAGTAATTGGATAAGTAAAATAGTGGAGATGACTATGACTATAAAAAAGAAATTGGTATTTTCTAATATATTAATGATTGTTATACCGGTTATTGCGGCAGCTGCAATTTTGGGAATCCTATTGGAAGACACAGGCAGTAAATACGGTGAAACAGTGGAAAATATGCTTTATGATCAAAATGGGCTGTACTCTGCACAAAGCATTGTTTTTGCATTCAAAGAGGAATTTATGAAGCCGGAATTAAAGGTGCATGACTATACGTCCGGAGAGAGAGCCGGGAATGAAACAGGCAGCACTGACCTTATAAAATCAAAGAAAATGCAGAAATTAGCTCAGGAATTAACTGATCTGGGCTATCATTTTTCGATTAAAACCGGTGGCGATTCATTCTTTGACAATATAACGGAAGAAGAGCGCACGCTGATGAACGGGTTTGTTAAGGATACATTGGATAAAAGCGACAGCCTCACAATGACATCAAAGGACACCTCAATTATAATCCAATCCTTTTATGTGAATAAGAATAAATTGGAAATAGCTGCAATACACACGGCAGATATTAAGGCAAAGAAGGGGAACCAGTCCTATTTGCGGAAATATATTTTTAAATCTTCCGTAGTATTCATACTGGGAATACTGGTGGTGGTTGTTTTAATGAACATGTTCCTGACCTGGTGGATTTCAAGGAATATCCTTATTCCGTTGGAAAAATTAAGTATTGGCAGCCATAGAATTAAAAATGGAGAGCTGAATTTTCAGCTGGATTATAAAAAGGCGGATGAATTTGGAGCCTTGTGCCAGGATTTTGATGAAATGAGAATTCATTTAAAGGATTCTGTTGAAGAAAGGCTAAGATACGAAAGGTACAGAACGGAATTATTGTCCGGAATATCCCATGATTTAAGGACTCCCCTTACTTCGATAAAAGGGTATGCAGAGGGCTTAATGGACGGAATAGCAGATACGCCTGAGAAACAAAAGCGTTATTATAATGCAATCCATATAAGAGCAAATGATATGGAAGGGCTGGTAGATAACTTAAGTACCTATACCCATTTGGAAAACGGACAGGAGCACTATGATTTTAAATGTGTGGAATTTCAGGAGTATTTAAATAAAGTGATACAGGAATATCAGATTGATTCCGTAAATAACCAAGTGAAAATACAATGTAATTTTACAGACGACAAACTATACGTGAATATTGACAGCCAGAAAATGCAGCGTGTTATTCTTAATATCTTTTCAAACAGTGTAAAATACAGGACGGGAGATACCTCAGTTATAACGGTAGAAACAGGGCGGGAGGATGATTACGCCGTCCTTCGTATTACAGATGACGGTCCCGGTGTAAATATAGATGACCTGCAGCATATTTTTGAATGCTTTTACCGCGGAGATGCATCCAGGACAAGGGCCGGCGATGGCAGCGGACTGGGCTTAAGTATTGTAAAGCAGATTGTTGAGGGACACAATGGGAAGCTGAAGGCTGAAAACAGAGGCGGATTATCAATTATAATATGGATACCTTTCTGTGAAAATCCTGCTGATAATTAACGGGAGAGGAGATTAACGTGAAAAAAATTTTAATCGTTGAAGATGATGAATTAATCGCTGAATTAGAAAAGGACTATTTAGAGGCCAGTAATTATGAAACAGAAACTGTGGGGAATGGGATACTTGGCATGAAATATGCAAAAGAAAAAGAATATGATTTGATTCTTCTGGATGTTATGCTGCCGGGCTTAAGTGGATTTGATATATGCCGGGAGCTTCGGAAGGATATGGATATTCCAATTATCATGGTCACTGCCAAGGGGGAAGATATTGATAAAATCAGGGGCTTGGGGCTTGGAGTGGATGACTATATTGTAAAGCCCTTTAGCCCATCGGAACTTGTGGCAAGGGTAAAAGCACATTTAGGGATACATGAACGCTTGCTTCTTAAAAACGAAGGAGTTCAGAAAAAGAATGAAGAAATAAGGATAAAGCAGTTAAGGATTCTTCCCTTATCCAGACGTGTTTATGTAAATGACCAGGAAGTGATACTGGCCAACAAGGAATTTGAATTATTATTATTTTTAGCCAGAAATCCCAATATAGTATTCTCAAAAGAGGTATTGTTCGACAGGGTGTGGGGAATGGATGCCATGGGGGATGCCTCTACGGTGACTGTGCATATTAACAGGCTTCGGGAAAAGATTGAAGCCGATACTTCAAAGCCGGAATATATTGACACCGTATGGGGAGCCGGCTATCGGTTTCAAGTGAAGTAGAAGGAATTCATAGACAAAGGGCTGCTGCAAAATGAAGCTCTGCGGAGTATGACTTGCCATAATGACTGTTTGACCGACAGATGATATGTTTTTGTATGCTATAAGCATATATTATGTACGATTTTAGCATACAAATCATGTCAGATGTCGGTCAACCGGTGTGTATTGCAAGTTATACTCCACAGAGCTTCAATTTGCAACAGCCCCTTGCATTTACTATAAAGTAAACAAAAAAGCAAAACAGCTGTATACCTTCTATAATTATTATTTGTTTATAAATTATTTAAGCTTTGTTTTTTTTAAGTTTATTACATTGTGGTAGAGTATATAGTATATGAAACATAAGAACACCTTAGCTTTCATTTAGCTGTTAAGAAGCGGCTATTTGGACAGAACAGCCAAGCTATGGAGGAAAAAAGCAAAAAACGACGGAGGCAAATGATGATTCATTATTTATTGGGCTTGGACAGCAGCATTCTATTGTGGATACAGGAGTTTGTAAGAAACGCTTTTCTGACACCTGTTTTTGTGATAATAACAAGGCTGGGAAACAATGGGGCAATCTGGCTGCTAATTTCCGTTATAATGCTTCTGTTCAAAAAATCAAGAAAAGCAGGTATCATGTCGCTGGCTGCACTTCTTGGTTCCTTTATTATCGACAACGTGCTTCTGAAAAATCTGGTTGCACGGACAAGGCCCTATGAGGTCATAACAGGTTTACAATTATTAATTGAAAAACAATCGGATTTTTCCTTTCCGTCAGGCCATACGGGAAGTTCCTTTGCAGCAGCTGTAATACTGTACAGGGAGCTGCCGAAAAAATGGGGGATACCTGCGCTGGTTCTAGCAGCATTAGTAGGTTTTTCAAGATTATATCTGGGGGTCCATTATCTTACGGATGTTATATGCGGAGCCTTGATAGGCAGCTTAATTGCGGTAACAGTTCGGAGAATATTTTATTTTATGAGGGAGAAGGGAGCTTTGAACGGCATGATACGATATTTGGAATAGAAAGCTAAATAACCCTTCCATTATTGGGTATACTAAGATAACAGTTATTGTATTGGATATTAGCATTTTGATGGTACATTCATATTTGTAAAAAAGAAGAGAAGCCGGAAATAATTGTATGCACATCAATCAGTGAAAAGGAGCAGAGACTATTAATGAACAAGGGAAAGATTTTTTTGGCGGTAATCGTCATTATGATAATGTTATTGACAGGCTGTGCTCCTGTGAGAACAATGATCAGTGCAAATACAGTGCCTTCTTCCGTAAAAACTGCTGAAATCTTATCAGCATCACAATTATAGGAAAGAACAAAAGCAGTTAATAAATTTAAAGGGTTTGAAGCAAGAATTGTTACTCCCACTTAAAAAAGCAGAGGGAGATACAGGTACAAATCACAGCAAGTGCAGCCATTACAGCAATGGGGACAAAAACACTATCCATGGGCAGACCCAGTGAAGCAGCTTTCAGTAGCTTAATACCCTGGGTCAGAGGCATTACATCCGCCACTTTTTGAAGTGGTGCGGGCATAACTTCATAAGGCAAAGTAGCACCTGAAAAAATCAGCATTGGAAAGTACAGCAGGCTTGCTGCGGCACTTGCTATTTTCATGTTCGGGGCAAGCCCTCCTACCATTAATCCGATGCTGAACATAGAAAGCATAACCAGCATATAGGCACCCAGAAATTTAAGCCAGGAACCATGTAATTGATAACCGAAAAAGGCCGCCCCTGTTATATAAACCAGGAGGAGCGAAAGGATGGAATAAAGTGCATAGATTGCAGTCTGTACCGCTAAAATAAGGGCAGGACTGGTTGGTGTGACCTTGAACCGTTTTAAAATCTTCCTGTTTCGGTAATCGGATACAACTAACGGGAGCCCCATAACTCCGCCGGCACAAATAGCAATTGTCGCCACTGCTCCAAAGGATTGCTCCAAAAAGGTATAGTCCGCTCCATTAAAAGCAGGCTTATTTCCAAAAACAGCCCCTAAAATAACCACTACCACAACAGGCATGCATATTGCAAAAATGAACATGTCCATTCCGCGAAGGGACAGCCTGCTTTCTGTAATAAATAGTGTTCTAAATGCCCGCATTTTCTTCCTCCTCATTCGTATACCATAGATACGCATCTTCAAATTTTTCATAAGGACTAGCCGCAACAGCTTCCTGTACTGTCCCGTAAAATATGCTGACTCCGTTTTTAAGAATCATGATCTTATCGCACAGAGCTTCCACCTCGTCCATAAAATGAGAGGTCAACAGAATGGTCAAGCCTTTCGCTTTTAAGTCAGAGAGGCTTTTCCACACATCCCGCCGCGCCTTTGTATCCAGCCCGGTTGTCAGCTCATCTAAAAATACGACCTCAGGGTCCGGAATAAGTGCAAGAACTATAAACAGCCGCTGTTTCTGGCCTCCCGAAAGCTCACTTACATCGCTTTTCAGTTTGTCGGAAAGCCCAAATTGCTTTAATAGGGGAATATAATCCAGTGAGGTTTTGTAAAGGGACGCGGTTACCTTACATAGCTCAGACACCTTTATTTTGTCCTGATAATTAGCCTCCTGAAATTGAACTCCCACCCTCTCAAAGAGCTTTTTCCTCTCCTTGTGAGGATTCATTCCTAAAATGGACACCCTTCCCCTGTCCTGCTTTTTGGTGCCTAAAATACACTCAATCATAGTGCTTTTTCCAGCACCGTTTGCACCCAGCAAGCCAAATACCTCTCCGGAGCAAATAGAGAAATTGACATTTTCTACGGCTTTAACGTGGGCATAGGACTTGCATAATTCTTCTACTTTAATGGTTGTTTCCATGCGAATCATCCTTCCTGTTTTATTAATTTCATAAAATAGAATAATACAGGAAGGAAGGCTGGTGTTAAAGTGTAGGGTTTTATAATTTAAAGAAAGTATAAAAATTGCTGTTATGATGGACTCAGTTTTAGAATATAAAGAGGTAAAGCGGGATGTGGAAACGGACGATGAATTGGGCTTTCTGTTTAGGAGTTTTGTTTTCAAGGTTCCTTAATCCACTAAAAACGCCGGCAGCTATTCCTGGCAGGCAAAACAGCTCCAAACTCGCTGGGAGGATGTGAAGTACGTGAAATGTATTGCGCTCAGACAGTGGAGCTGCTTTACCTAGTCATAGCTGCCGGCGTTTAAGTGTCATTAAGGAACCTCTCAAGACAAAACTCCTAAACAGAAAGCCCAATTCATCTGGGTATTTCAATTATAAATTTTTTCTGTGTTATTTTTTCTTTGTTATTATTGAAGTAATTAAGGGGTGAATAATTGATTTAGTAGTTCATTTAATGTTTTGAGAATGAGAGAAATTAATGAATGAAACTGAAGTATTGGATATTAAACTTTATTAAGAATAAAATATTCTCTAGTTTTTATAATTAGATTAAAATGAAGTTGGCAAGCATAAATACAATATTTAATTTAACTAAAAAAATTTTTCAGTAGTTTTAAGCAATAATCTAATTAATCTGTATATTTTTATTCAGCAATATCATATATCCCCCTGCCTTCTTTAATCTTGAACCTTCATTAATTAACAATGCACATAGTGCATATAAAACTCAATTGCAACACCCAGATAATTAGGGCTGTATTCCTTCGGGTTTCTATTGAAGGGCTCCCTAATGACACTTAAATGGCAGTAACTATGACTAGAGAAAATGATACCACTGTTCGAAGCTCTCAACAACACACTGCCCAAACAGCTGCAGCGAGTTTGGTATCATTTTCTCTTCCCAGGAATAGTTACTGCCATTTTAGTGGAATTTGGAGCCCTGAACGAGAAACCCGAAGGAATACAGCCCTAATTATCGTCCGTTTCCCAATCCCCCCCCATAACACTTCCCCCTTATTAAATAAAAGATATATTTACAAAACAACAAGAACAAAGTATAATAAAGCTATAAAACAACTAAATAACAGGAAAGGAAAAGGAAAACAACACATTCCGGGTATAAATATATGAAAATCTTAGATACAAAGTTTGTAAAAGGCTTTATTAAAATGGCAGATGATGGCTTTCAGCAGGGTTGGCATGAAAGAAACGGAGGAAATCTTTCTTACCGTTTAAAGGAAGAAGAAGTAATGGAGGTAATGCCAAGACTTTCAAACAACGATGAATGGCATGATATCGGTACCAATGTTCCTGCACTTGCCGGTGAATTTTTCCTGGTAACAGGAAGCGGAAAATATTTCAGAAATATCAGTGTTGACCCGGAAGTATGCATTACGATTATAGAAATCGATTCCACGGGAGAAAAATACCGTATCAGGTGGGGGCTGGCCGAGGGAGGAACTCCTACCAGTGAATTGGCGACCCATTTAATGAATCATGAGGTGAAGAAGGCGGTTACCGGCGGTAAGCACAGGGTTATTTACCATGCACATACGACTAATATTATAGCACTGACCTTTGTATTACCCTTAAGTGATAAAGTATTTACAAGGGAGCTATGGGAAGCTGCAACAGAATGCCCGGTGGTATTTCCAAAGGGTGTTGGAGTAGTTCCCTGGATGGTTCCCGGAGGCCGTGATATTGCAATAGCAACTAGTGAACTGATGAAGAAATATGACGTAGCCATATGGGCACACCATGGAATGTTCTGCTCCGGAGAGGATTTTGATTTGACCTTCGGCCTGATGCATACGGTAGAAAAGTCAGCCGAAATACTGGTTAAGATTTTTTCCATGTCCGGTAAACATCAGACCATAACACCGGATAACTTCAGGGACCTGGCAAGGGCCTTCCATGTAGAACTTCCGGAAGAATTTTTGTATGAGAAATAATAGTAAGAGCGTAGAAAGCATGGTTGGATATCATAAAAGACCTTTAATAAACAGCGTACTGCACCTGACTATTGGTTAGTTGCTAGGCGCTGTTTTTATATAAAAACCAGTGCGGTTTTGCACAAAAAATGACCAGCAGAGCTTGGGGTAAAATGCTGCAAATGCAAAATATACTTAGATTTGCAGAATCAGGAGTATCGGTAAACTGGCTGGAGAAGGCCTGGACCCCGCAAAATTGTACTATACCCTGGAGCCCTAACAATCCGAAGCAGGCCCAATCTTGCGGCGAGCTGGGAAGGCATGGCTGCTAGGAAAACTGCCCTTTCATCTTCTCAAGCTGTAGAAGCATTGCCTGTGCGTTCTGTTTGGCGTACTGCAAAGAAGACAGCAGTTTATCGCATACCGAAATAATATCGTCGTTTTCCCTGGGAGTATCAATTATTTCCCGTATGTCTGCCTCAGGGTCATTGGATAAAGCATTTAGCATTCGTAAAATCGCCGAAAGGGAGTAATTGGCACAACGCAGGGAACGTATGATTTTTAACCGCCGGATATCTTCGTCGGTATAAATACGGTAACCATTCTGCTTTCGCTTCACCGTGAGCAGGCCATTCATTTCCCAATTTCTTAAAGTATCCATGGAAATATGCAGATAAGCAGCCGTTTCTTTTCTTGTTAAAGTAAGACTGCCCGTTTGGGGGTTATTATCCGATAGCAGTCTTCTGGTAATTGCAATAGCCTCTTCTGCATTTTTTTGCTCTGATTTTATCTGCTGCAAATAATGCTCAGTCAGGCTGATGGCTTTGTTAAAATTTCCGGAGGAAGAGGTCTTAATAATATCGATTGCCTGCTTTCTCAGGCCATTTTGCAGTACCTCTGCCCTTAAGGCAATCCTTGCAAGCTTAATCTGCTCCAAGTGGAAATCTGTAAAAACACGGTATCCGTTAGCCTTTCGTTCCGGTCTGGGAATCAGTCCAAGTTCTTCGTATAGCCGGACTGTGTTTGGATGAATTCCGATGCTTTGTGCTATTTCTGCTGTTTTATAAGTCCTCATTCGATCCTGTCACCTCCGCTTTGTTCCTCCATTCTATCAGCTTATAAAAGTCTGGTGTTATAGTGGAGGGTTATTTTTGCTTGATTTGGTCTCGGGCAGGCTGCCATAACTAATGTCCTTTAAAGTTATACTTGCCAAAACCCTCATACATTTCAGAATAACCCTTCATTTTCCTATAATCCTTCGGAGAACATCCAAATTCCTTTGTAAAGACATAGCTGAAATGCTGCCTGCTGTTAATACCCACGGAAACCGCAATATCAATAACGGGCAGTTTGCTGTTGGTCAAAAGAACACTTGCTTTTTCCATCCTTATTCTTTGCAGTGTGCGGATGATGCTTTCTCCTTCTGTCTGCTTATACAGTCGCTGCAGATAAGCTTCGGAAACATTCAGCTTTTCAGCTATCATGCTGATACGGATATCACTGTCATAATTCTGCTCCAGGAACTCTTTGACCTTTTTTACATAACGGTTTCCTTTTGAGCCCTTTTCTTTGGCATCCGAATGCCTTGCCAGTATAAGCACAAATTGGGCAAGATAATAATTCAGTGCCAGACTGCTTTCCGCTTTATTGAGCTTTGAACTATTGTAATGCTGTATATACTCAATGAGGAACAGCATCTCGTTGTTCTTATCCGATAGAAAGGAATAATCCTCGTCTTTCTTCAGAAAAGCTTTCAGGCCGTCGGACCTTTGAAGCAGGTCACCGATTCTGAAATCCCCTGCCGCCTGCTCCAATAAAATTTCCATGTTAAGTATCCTGCAAAAGCCATCACGTCTTACGGAAAGGGAATGGAAGATGCCGGCATCAATTATAACATAATCCTCTTTTTTTAATATTTGTGCGCAGAAATTTCCCTGTCTGTCAATACAGGTGATTTCACACTCTCCATAAGTCACATACATGATTTCCATTTCGCTGTGGGCATGAGGAGCCATTTCATAAATCGTTACATTTAAGGAATAGTAGCGCTTCAGCCGAAGCCACCTGGTTTCAATGCTGTCGTTATTCCATAAGCAAAAGCTTCTGTCCTTTTTCATCTTAATAACCATGCCTTCCCAATACGTCTCAAGATTGGGCCGAGGATTTCCCAGGCACTAACCTCTTTTTATCAAATCCTTCTTTTGTATTCGCCAATACCGAGACAGTAGTTATATAGTAATTATAAAATGTCAGAATATCTTACATATGAAAGCCTGTATATATAATGACTTCCCTCTTGTGATTTTAAATATTATACACTATATTCATAAGAAAATGAATAACAGAAGAAAGTACTGTAAGCTTTTGAATTAATTCTGATTTTTAAGGAAAGATAGGTATAACTTAGATTGAAAAATGCGTTGCATTTTTCAAACTTCTAGTTAAGCAGTACCCCAAGCAGGCTTCGGATATGCATGTGCTTAGATTGAAAAATACAATCAATTTTCAATTTTTTATTTAAGCAGTATCGCAGGCATACTTGTAATATGCATGGAATTAGCTTTGATTAAAGGAGGCTTTGTATGTATATATCCGTTTTTTATGAACATATCCTGGAAGCGGCAGCCCAGGAAAACCTTTCGGTAGAAGAGGTTCTAAAAATAGTGAAGTCCAGCCGGATTGATGGTGTCGAGCTTGATTATGGGCGGTTATTGGGTAAGGAAGGCGAAGGTGAAAGAATCAACAGGCAGCTGGCTTCGGAAGGGCTTGCTGTAAATGGAGTATATGGATTTTTTGATTTTGGAAAAAAGGCAGATTATCTTCCCGGTGCCGCTTTCATTGATCAGGCGGTGGGAATCGGTGCCAAAAGTGTACTTATCATACCTGGATTTATAGAGGAAGGCCTGGGGAAGGAAAGGGCGGAAAAAGAAATTCAAAATATGATGACTGCTGTGAAGGAATTGGCAGACATCGGACGGGAAAAGGGCATCACGGTAGCAATGGAGGATTTTGATGACATAAAAGCACCCTTTGCCACGGCAGGCCAGTTATTATCCTTTCTGGAGCAGGTACCGGGTTTGACCTGCGCCTTTGATACCGGGAATTTTCTGTATTCCGAGGAAGACGTAATACAAGCCTTTGAGCTCCTGGCACCGTATATTGGAATTGTGCACTGCAAGGACCGTTCCCTTACACCCAAACGCGGTGAAGAGCCAAAGCTTACAGTCAAGGGCCGTGCTATGTATTCATCACCGGTAGGATTTGGTGATATTCCAATGAAACAGCTGATTTCCTTATTAAAGGAAAATGCAGAAAAGCAAAACAGGGGGAGCATGACGTTTATCATAGAACACTTCGGTTCCCGCCATCAGTTAGAAGATATGCAAAAGTCGGCAGCCTGGCTGCTGGCCCAATAATGTCATCCCAAAAAGAAAGGAAAGGGAATCTAATGAGTTTTATTACAATTTTTGAAAACAACATCCATATGGTACTTGAAATAACGGAAGACCAGCAATTAAAGCTGCTGCATTTTTCAGCACTTCCCTTTGACCAGGCTGCCATTAAGTCCAAAAGCATGGAAGGAAGATTTAGTTTAGTGGAAGTGGATATTGCCGGTCTTGACAGACCCTTTGAACGGCACGGGACAAAATATATCGTAACAGCGCCGGGCTTCCGGATGAAGTATGACAGCCATAAGGATTACCGTAATCATCTGGGCAGAAAGCTTGAATTCATAACCTTTGACGAAGAAACCGGGATTTATGTAACAAGCCATATCCAGTTCTATGACGAAGTTTCCGTAATCCGTTCCTGGAGTGAGGTACTGAATAAAGGCAGGGAAACACAGACCTTAACCTATATATCCTCCTTTCATTATACCGGGATTGAAAAGGAAGGGATACTTCCAAGGGATAAGAAAATGTCCTTAAAGATTCCGCATAATTCCTGGCAAAGAGAGCTGGACTGGCAGACCTATACACTGGAGCAGTTAGGCATCGGGCAATCCCAGCCGGATGTGGAGCAGCGTTCCTCTAAGGCGGTAGGAATTACAAATACCGGTAACTGGTCTGCAAAGGAATATCTTCCTATGGCATATTTAGAGAATAGGGAAACCGGTACAAATCTTTTCTGGCAGATTGAGCATAATGGCTCCTGGCATTGGGAGATTTCAGACCAGGCAGCCCATTTATATCTGGCTCTCAGCGGTCCTACGGAGACGGAATCCCACTGGTATAAGGATTTAAAACCGGGGGACAGCTTTGTCAGTGTTCCTGTTTCAGTTGGTGTCAGCTGCGGAAATTTTGATATTGCTATGGGAGAGCTGACAAAATACCGCAGAATCATCCGAAGACCGAATAAAGACAATGAAAGTCTCGCGATTATATTTAACGATTATATGAACTGCTTGTGGGGAAATCCCACAGCGGAAAAAGAGTTTCCTTTGGTTGATGCGGCGATGGATGCCGGCTGTGAGTATTACTGCATTGATGCCGGTTGGTATTCAGCCGGACCCTGGTGGGATAATGTCGGTGAATGGCAGGAATCAAGGGAACGGTTTCCCAATGGGTTAAAAGAAGTAACAGATTATATTAGAAGCAAAGGAATGGTTCCGGGTGTATGGCTGGAATTAGAGGTAATGGGTATTAATTGTCCTAAGGCGGAACAGGTTCCGGAGGATTGGTTTTTTGTGCGCCATGGCAAAAAGGTGTATGACCGTTCCAGACATCAGCTGGATTTTAGGAATCCCCAAGTCATAGACTATGCAAACGGTGTTATCGACAGGCTGATTTCTGAATATGGCATCGGATATATTAAGATGGATTATAATATAGAGCCGGGAATCGGTACAGAATTGTACGCCGATAGTATCGGCGACGGCTTGTTAGGCCATGAAAGGGCCTATCTTTCCTGGCTGGATTCGATATTTGCAAAATATCCTGAGCTTATCATTGAAAACTGTTCCAGCGGCGGACTTCGGATTGACTACGCTATGCTGTCCAGGTATTCCATACAGTCCACCAGCGATCAGGAAGATTACCGCCGCTATGCTACAATAGCTGCCAATTCCCCCTCAGGACTGACCCCTGAACAGTCGGCCATCTGGTCCTATCCCCTAACCCATGGGGATAAGGAGGAAGTGGTATTTAACATGATAAATGCCATGCTGCTTCGTATACATCAAAGCGGTCATTTAGGCCATATCGAGAAAGAGCGAAGGGAGCTTGTAAAAGAAGCCCTGGATTATTATAAATCCATCCGGCAGGATATCAGGAAATCCCTTCCCTTCTGGCCTTTGGGCTTATCAAAATTCTCAGATACCTGGGTAAGTCTGGGACTCCGGTCAGAAGATAAGCTCTATGTGGCAGTATGGAGAAGAAACAGTGAAGAGGAGGCTTGTACTCTTCCGATAGAATATACGAATGGCAGGAATTGTTCCGTTAAATGTGTGTATCCAGGCTACGAAGAATGCAGCTATCGCTGGAACGGTATCAATCAGACACTTACTGTAATATTTCCTAAGCAATTTACCGCCAGATTATTTGAAATAACCCTTCTTTAGAATAAAGCCGGCTTGGAATAAGATACTGTTTTTATGGCGGGTCCATCTGAAAATAATTTTTAATCTCCATCATATCTCCATATCTTTTTTATAGAATCTAATTACTGATTTGGACGTCATAAGTTGACCTCAATAAAATATGACTTTGATTTATGTCATCCGAATTATAGTTGGATTACAAATAAAAAACAGAGGGAGAATATCAATTTTATGAATGCTATGACTCATTACATGGAATTGCTGGCAACCAATCAGCCCTGGCAGCTGCTTATCTTTATGGCAGTTCCCGTTATTTGTGCGGAGACTCTTGCCATAACGGAAATGATTATCCTGTTTACAAGGAATATGACGGGAGCGGCAAAGAAGATAAGTAAAGCTACCGGTATCTTTGCCGGTATTTATTTTCTTGGAATTTTTATTTATTTGTTTATAAATGCCGTTATACCTCTTACTGCATCAGGCGGGTGGAGAGGACCGGCGGACGTTATTGCAGTTGGGTTCTATCTTTCAGGTGTGGTTCCCTTTATGGGAATGTTTTTACTTGAAACAGGCTTGATTGGAAAGAAAAGGGATGAAACCGGCAAGTTAAAGCTTCATGCGGTATTTGTTGGTATTTTCCTTGTTGTAGCCCATGTAGCCATGATATTTGGTATGCTGAACCCGGATTTATTAACAATGAAAATGTAGCATTATCTTCATAAAGAAATAAAACGTAAGCCGTGCTGTGATAGAACAATATCCGCACGGCTTACGTTTTAACTGTTTTATTTGCAATTGGTGTCTTTATAGCACCAGAACCAATCCATGCAGCTTAGCCCCATATCCTGAGGATTATCGGTACGTTGGATTAACTGGTCATAGGTACCCGGCGGCGGAACCATAGGAGGCATGTCAGGCGCCCAATTGGCAGGAGTGACAACCTTACATCTGTCCGTCGTTTGAAGGGCAGTTAAAAGGCGCAGTATTTCATAGATATTTCTGCCGTTTGTTAAAGGATAAACTAATATGGCACGAACCATTTGCTCAGGATCAAGGAAGAATACATTTCTGACGGTTTCCTGCTTATTGACCCCGGGAGCTATCATTCCGTAGAGGTTTGCAATGTCACCCATACGGTCGGCAATAATCGGGAAAGGTATCTGAATACCGGTCAGCGTATAAATCTGATTTACCCATGCCAGATGGGAAGGGTTACTGTCGATACTAAGCCCGATCAGTTTTGCATCCAAATCTTCAAACTGATCATTTGCCTGTGCAAAAGCAATAAATTCAGTTGTACATACCGGTGTAAAATCGCCAGGATGCGAGAACAGAATAACCCAGTGCCCTTTGTAATCGGACAGATTCATTTGTCCGAAGGTTGTCATAGCAGTAAAATCAGGAGCCTTCATACCAATGGTAATATTCATATATATATATGCCTTATTTACCTGATAATTGTTAATAATACTATATGACAGCAGAAGGGATATGTTAATAATTCTTCCAAAAAACGAGGAGGAGGAACCTGCATGTGCAGATTCCTCAATTATGAAAAAGTATATGTTAGCAAGGGGGGAACCTTGTTGTTATCTTATGTACTTAGTATACCGTTCAAATGTGTCCATTCTTTGAAGGACTTTTGAAAAGATTGTGAAAATAAGCTTTGAAAAATTTAGTATTTTCATTTAAAATTAGATAAGATAAGTAAAAAGCTTAAACAAAAGTTAAGAATAAAACGATACTAATTGAGAAAGAGAGGATTATGCCATGCCTATTATAGACATGTCTTTGGAAGAATTACGAAATTATCAGGGAGTAAATCCGCGCCCAAAAGATTTTACACAATACTGGGAGAGGGCCATAGGAGAAATGAAGTCGGTAAATCCCAATATAGAACTGGTTCCATCAACCTTTCAGGTGCCTTATGCCGAATGCTTTGATATGTACTTTACAGGGGTCAGAGGTGCAAGGATTCACGTGAAATACCTGCGCCCTAAGAATGCTTCCGGCAAGCATCCGGCGGTATTAATTTTCCACGGCTACAGCTCCAATGCAGGTGATTGGAGTGATAAGCTTAATTATGCAGCTCTTGGATACTCAGTCTTTGCAATGGATTGCCGGGGCCAGGGCGGTTACTCAGAGGATGTGGGCGGTGTGAAGGGAAATACCTTGGATGGGCATATCATCAGGGGACTTGATGATGAGGCGGATAATTTGCTTTTCAGGCACATCTTTCTGGATACGGCAGAGCTGGCGGATATTGCCATCAACATGCCGGATATAGACCCTGGCAGGGTATATGCCATGGGCGGCTCCCAGGGCGGGGCGCTTACCCTTGCCTGTGCATCACTAGAGCCAAGAATCAGTAAGCTTGCCCCCACATATCCATTTTTAAGCGATTATAAGAGAGTTTGGGATATGGATCTGGCAAAGGATGCCTATGCCGAAATAAGGCAGTATTTCAGGTCATTTGATCCTGCTCACCAGCGGGAGGAAGAAATCTTTACAAAGCTTGGCTACATCGACATACAGAACCTGACAGGCAGAATTAAGGGGGAGGTATTATTTATCACCGGATTAATGGATACTATCTGTCCTCCTTCCACACAGTTCGCAGCCTATAATAAGATAACCGCTAAGAAGGAGCATATTATTTATCCGGATTACGGGCACGAGTTTTTACCGGAAATAAGTGATAAGGTCATGCAGTTCTTTATGAAATAGCTATATCGGAAGAAATTGGAAGTCCTAAAGGCTAAAAGCCCGGACTTTTTCAGGGGTTCATCCACGATAAACGTATGAAGGAAGATTAGGGAAACGGACGATGACCAAGGGGGTTGTTTGGGAGTTTTGTTACGCGAGAACCCTTATTCCACTAAAGCGGCAGAAAACGTGACTGGCAGGTAAATCAGCGCCAAACTCGCTGTGACAACTATGGCTGTGTCAGTTAGCGAGCTCAAACAGTGGCACTGTTTTACCTAGTCACGTTTCCTGCCGCTTAAGTGTCATAAGGGACCTCTTGAGACAAATCTCCCAAACAACCCCCTTGGTCATCTGTGTATATTCATTATTTAATCTTATGCGTTTTCCATGTCCAAAACCCTATAAGACCAAAACAAAACAACAACTGTCCAAGAGTTTATTGCCAATCCCCAGATGATTTTGGCTTACCTTTCGTAATTTTCTATTGAGGAGTTCCCTAATGACACTTAAATGGCGGCAGCTGTTCCTAGGTAAAATTATACCATTGTCTGAGCTCACAGCTCCACACCGAAACAACCTCCCAGCGAGTTTGGTATAATTTCACCTGCCAGGAACAGCTGCCGGCATTTTAGTGGAATTCGGAACCCCGAACGAGAAAATTACGAAAGGTAAGCCAAAATCATCGTCCGTTCCCAATCCCCCCTTAATACAATCCTCAGGTTTCCTCTGAAATGTTGGTTTCCTCTGAAACATCTTTATAAATGTGATTTTTTATGCTATAATACCCCTTATACAAACTGAAGCTCATTCAGGCACACCTATGTGCCGTTGTGATCTTTGGAAAGAAGGATAAAAAGTGTCTGATTGTTATTGTAGCGAAGGGGATATAAAACGTAAGATACGAAATCTTAAAAAAATGGAACTGAAATTAAGATTCCATCAATATGATAGCAGCACGGATCATAAAGGCCGTTCAGTTCAAAAGAGCCTTCCCAAAGCACTGGTTTGGGATGAATTTTTCTGCCTTCAGGATAATTGCCATAAGGCAAGGTTTAATATGAAGGATTTGCTGGCAATGGACAGGGAGGATATCAAGAAAGTGATAAGCCAGTATTATTATGCTGTTTATTATAAGATATTCCAGGAAACAGGAATATTGGACAACAGCCTTTATAATCCGGATATTCTTATGAAAATGGGACTCTCCTTTGATGCCGATGCCAGGACGATTAAGAAGCGCTTTCGGGAGCTTGCCAAGGAATATCATCCTGATGCAGGCGGAAACAGTGAGAAATTCATGGAACTACTGGAACAGATGGACTCCTTGCATCTAAAAGATAATTAGAATAGGGCAGGCGGCAGTTATTCGTAATTGCCCGCCTGCTTTTTTGTTTGCTGTAATTCTTCCTCTTGCTGAACTTTTTTAAATTACCATATTATTCTGTTATATTGACGGTGCAGCGTATTTTTATTCCGTCCTCTGCGGCATAGACGTAGGCTTTCCCTTTTTGTACACCTGTTATATTACCGGAAGCGTCAACAGACGCCACATTAAGGTTACTGGAAGACCAGACGGGAGTATTGCCGGAGGATACTGCTGCATTGAGCTTTTTCTGTTCTCCCTTTTTTATGGTAATATTATAGGTGTCAAAGGTGATTACCGGCTGTCTTACGTTAATGGTGCAGGTTTTGGTTACTCCGCTTACAACAGCGGTGATAATGGCAGTACCATGTTTTTGGGCGGTAACCAGGCCGTTTTCTGCTACTGTGGCGACACTTTTTTTATTGGTCCTCCAGCTTGGGGTCAACTTGGAGGAAACCTCGGCGGACAGTAAAAAGGTCTGACCCCGGTAAAGGGAAAGGCTTGTCCGGTTAAGTGAGATAAGGGGAGCTTTCACGGTGATGGTTATACTGGCAGTGCTTTTATTTGCTGTGGCTGTAATAGTGGCTTTGCCGGGTTTTTTACCGGTGACCAGGCCATTTTCATCTATCACAGCGATGCTTTTTGGGCTGCTTTTCCAGATAACCGGAGAACTGTTGGAAGTTTTGGCAGATAGGGTGAGGGTTTCACCTGCTTCGATGGAAGTCTTTGAGGCGTGTATGTCAACGGTTGTTTTTCGGACAGTAATCCTGCAGGCTGCCTCAGCTTTATTGATTTTAGCCGTTATTGTTACAGTTCCGGCACTTTTAGCGGTTATGCTTCCGTAAGTGCTGACAGAAGCAACCTTAGAATTACTGCTTTTAAAGGTCGGAAGGCTTCCGTTGGAGGTGACGGCATAGAGTTGAAATTCATCACCGATATTAAGGGTAGAACTGTATTCCGATATTATTACGAAGGGTATTGTGCCAAAGGTATCAGCCTGAAGCTGCGTGGCCGGCAGAAATATAAGAGCGGTGCATAAAAGAATGGATATTAGGATTTTCTTACTATGTGACATTTGATTCCTCCTATGGACAGAGGAAAAAAATTACAGCAAACTAACGTAATTGTAACATCCGGCAGTATATTTGTAAATAGGAGAATCCCTATTATTTTACTTTATTTTTTATGTAAACTTTGATACAATATCTACATGGCTTCTTTCCACCTGCATACAGATGCCAGAAGTCGTTTATTTTGAATAAAAATAAAGAGCGTGAGGTGTTTCCATGAAGGTATTAATCTTAACCTGTAATACAGGAGAAGGACACAACACAGCAGCCAAGGCAATTAGTGAATATCTGACAGAGCATGGACATAATGCTGTGGTACTTGGATTTATGAAACTGGCAGGTGTAAAGCATGACAGGAAAATAAGCAGAGCTTATATATTATCAACGAAATATGCACCGCATATATTCCATCTTTTCTATAAGGCAGGAGCCGCAATATCTTCACCAAACAGAAAATCTCCCGTTTATTACTCAAATGCCGGCATGGCAAAATACCTGAATAACTATTTAGAAGAACACCCGGATTTTGATATCCTTGTGGCTACCCACCTTTATGCAGGTGAAACCCTGACCTATATGAAGAGAAAGGGGATGTTAAAGCAGAAGGTGGTATCGGTACAGACGGACTACACCTGGAGTCCTTTTTGGGAAGAGACATTATGTGATGCCTATGTCATACCCCATGAAGAGCTCACAGAGAATTTTACATCAAAGGGTATCCCCGGAGAAAAGATATATCCCCTGGGAATTCCCGTAAGAATGGAATTTTACAAAAAGTTAGACAAAAAGAAGGTAAGAAGGATGTTAAAATTGCCGGAGGATAAACCCATATATCTGATAATGGGCGGAAGTATGGGCTTTGGAAAAATCAGAAGGTTTACGAGACAGCTGATTAAATGCTGTACCGGCGGAGAACATGTCATTGTTATCTGCGGCACCAACGAGTTTTTAAGAAGCACTCTGAAACGGGATTTTCAGCAAAGCAAAAATGTACATATCATAGGGTTTACCAGCAAAGTATCTCTGTATATGGATGCCTGCGATGTAATATATACAAAACCGGGGGGACTTTCCTCCACGGAGGTCCTTATAAAGAATAAACCCTTGATTCATACGGCACCCATACCCGGCTGTGAAATAGATAATCTGAAGTTTTTTGTTCCAAGAGGAATTTCAGTGGCACCAAGGGGGATTTCAGAGCAGATTAAGTTGGGAAAGAGGCTGGTAAATGACAGGGATTATCGGGAGCAGATGCTTGCTGCCCAAAGGCATTATGCCAAGATGGAAGCCCCTTCGGATATCAGCCGTTTACTGGAGGAGATGGTAGTTAATTCGTAATATCAGAATATATAAGGGGAGGAGCTTATATGAGGTATCTGTTATTCATAACAGCAGGCTACTGCTGCGGAAGTATCCTGTTTGCTTATTTTTTACCTAAAATATTATATGATGTGGACATTACAGAGATTAGCGATGATAAAAATCCCGGAACCCATAATGCCTTTAAATACGGAAGCAAAGTGGTTGGTACGGAAGTTCTTATCTTAGAACTGTTAAAGGGCTTTCTTCCGGTATTCCTGGGTACACAGTTTTTGGATGTCAGTAATAATGTTTTTGCAGTGGTTATGGCTGCACCGGTTTTAGGCCATGCATATCCGCTGTACCGCCATGGAAGAGGGGGAAAAGCAATAGCAGTGACCTTTGGAGTGATGATGGGATTATTTCCCATTATTACGCCCTTATCCCTATTGGTATTCTTTTACCTGCTTTTTTCCTGTGTTATCCGAATAAGCCCGGATTCCTGCAAGAGCATCGTCACCTTTTTATGCTTTGGTGTATCGGCTTTGCTGCTTATTGATATCAGAGCGGTTGCAGCGGGCTGTGTGGTCATAACGGCCATTGTTTTGTACCGGCATTATCAGAAGCATATGACAGAGAGCCTTGAAATTTCATTATTTAGAAAAAGAGTTGTTTAAATACATAGGAGAAGCAAATGGACAGGGAAGTGGGTAAAAAGACTTTGACGGAGCAGGAAGATATGCTCCATGAGATATTAAAGCAAAATAAAATAATTTATTCGGCAATAAGCAGGGCCGAGGCTGTCTGCGATATACCTTACTATATTGGGGCAGGGTGTATTGCGCAGACTGTATGGAATTATCAGAATGGCAATGAGCCTATGTACGGGATATCGGATATAGACTTTGTTTATTACGATAGCAGTGATTTGTCCTATGAAGCGGAAGATGAAAGGATACGTTATATAAGGAAAGAGCTTGGAACCTCTGTGGAAGCAGACATAAAGAATCAGGCAAGAGTGCACCTGTGGTATGAGAAGCATTTTGGGCAGCAGGTCAGACCTTATATTTCTCTGGAGGATGCAATAGATACCTGGCCAGCCACCGCCACGGCCATAGGAGTAAGGCTTAAGGAAGGAAAACTTGTGACCTATGCACCTTTTGGGCTGGAGGATTTGTTTGCACAGATTATCAGGGCCAATAAAGGCAGAATTACAAAGGAAATTTATGAAGCAAAGGTAAAGAAATGGACAGCTAAATGGAGTACGCTTACGGTTATACCTTGGGAAGAGTGAAGAGAAGTGTTTTTGCAGTCCATTATGGATACAAAAACACAGTGAAGCATCCCTGTATTAATATGGAAGGAGATGCTCCACTGGATTTTTTCCTGTTAACCTCTTTGGGTATTATCTGTTACTGGCCTTTTTATAATTGGAAGCAACTTCCTTCCAATCAATAATATCAAAAAATGATTTGATATAATCAACACGCAGATTCTTATATTTCAGATAGTAGGCATGTTCCCATACGTCAATTCCAAGAATAGGAATCCATTCACCCTTTGTTTCCATTATAGGGTTATCCTGATTAGGGCTTGAGCTCACCTGTAAGGCTCCGTTCTTATCAGCTGACAGCCATGCCCATCCGGAGCCGAATCTTGAAGCTGCGGCCTGGGAAAGTTTTTCCTTTAGTGCATCAAAGCTGCCAAAGTCCTTCCGGATTTGCTCTGCCAGCTCCCCATCGGGTTCTCCGCCTCCCTTAGGAGAAAGGCTTGAAAAATAAAGATTATGGTTATAGAAGCCACCGCCATTATTCCTCAGGGCATTCTTTTGTGCCTCATCTGCAATGTCTGAGAGAGAAAGGAAAATTTCTTCAATGGACTTGCCTGCAAGCTCCGGAGACTTTTCCAGGGCAGCATTCAGATTATTGGTGTATGTGGCATGGTGCTTTGTGTAGTGAGTCACCATCGTAAGCTCATCAATGTGGGGCTCCAGTGCGTTAAAGTCATATTTTAAATATACTTGTTTAAACATAATCAGTCACTCCTTTTTATTATAGTTTATTTAATGATAATGAGAATTAATATTATTTAATGTGATTACATTATGCCACAATAATTAATTTAATGCAATACAATTTATTAAAATTTAATAATTTTTTATTTCACTTATTTTCAAATCAAAGATATATGCCTTTATTACTATATTTTATAAAGTTAAATCAATGTAAAAAAAATTATTCTTAATATGGCGGTTTTGTTATTGACAGGTAAATTCATATTAATTAAACTTGAAATTATTTATTTAATAAAGTAATATTGACAGAAGATAATAAATTACGTAGGAGGAGAAATATATAGGAAGGAGTTAATCTGCCTATATATTAAATTTATTTATGAAGCTATTGAAAAATCTATCAGTCAGGGTAAAGCTAATAGCCAGCTTTCTCATTATTTTAGTATTCGTTATTTCTACGGGAATTATTGCATCCACCAGTGTAAGCAGTGTTTCAAAGAATGGCGAAGACATGTACAGCTATAACCTCAAAAGCATTGACATACTGCACCAGATTAAGGAGAATAACCTGCAGATTAAAGCTTATTTATTGGAGGTAGTATATGCTCAGGATATGGCGACGACAAATACAATAATTCCTCTGATTGAAAATCTGAAAACAAAGAATACATTGTTAATGAACGGTTATGAAAAGGATCTTCTGAAAGCAGATAATAAGAAAGCATGGGATACCTATAAGGATGAGCTTTCCAAATATAGAGATTCCAGGGAAGAAATTCTTAAATATGTGTCTCAAGGCAACAATACCATGGCAAAAGGCATGCTGGCAGAAAATGAAAAAAGCAGGCTTACAATGCAGGAACAGCTGGACAAAATGGTCGGAGCTGACCAGAAAATAGCGGAAAGCAAAAATAAAGAGAATAAAGACAGTGTTTACAAGGTAAGCTTTGTCACAATATTATTCTCTGTCCTTGGCGGATTTGCAGCCTTGGGATTTGGTTTTGCTATATCCTTACTCATAACAAAGAATTTAAAAGCAGCATTACTCTTTGCCCAGGCACTGGAAAACGGAGATCTGACCTATAAGGTACACTCCAAAAGCAATGACGAATTTGGCAAGATGCTTCTGTCTATGGGAAAGGCTCGGGAAAGAATGAGAAATACGGTGTCGGATATTATGGATAAGACCATGGAAGTAGCAGCCTCCAGCCAGCAGCTTTCTGCCGCTATCGAGGAGGTTTCAACTACCTTCACAGCCATTAATTCCAACACAGAAAACATTGTAAGCGGAATTCTGGATGTGAAAACCGCCACAGAAGAACTGACGGCAACCATAGATCAGGTCAATTCCGGTGTAACCCAGCTTGCAACCAATTCTTCCGATGGCAGCATGCATTCTTTGGAAATTAAAGACCGTGCCGTAAGCATCAAAGATAACGGAGTGAAATCCAGGGAGCTGGCAGATAAACTGTACAGTGAAACGGAAGTGAAGATACAGCAGTCCATTGAAAAATCCAAAGTAGTGGAGGAAATCTCCATAATTGCAAGCTCCATTGCTTCCATCGCGGAACAAACAAACCTCCTATCCCTCAATGCGGCAATTGAGGCAGCAAGGGCAGGGGAGCACGGCAGAGGCTTTGCTGTGGTTGCCGATGAAATAAGAAGTCTGGCAGAGCAGTCCACCAATTATGTGAAGGATATTGCAGAGCTTGTTGGAAAGGTCATAAGCTCAGTAAATGATCTGGCTGAGAATTCCAGGGAAGTATTGCAGTTTGTAGATAACAGGGTACGCGAGGACTATGATTTATTTATTGAAACCGGTGAAAGCTATGAGAAAGATGCTATCTATGTAAATGGACTTTCCCAGGATACTGCCTCCATGTCGGAGGAGCTTAATGCATCAACGGAGGAAATCAGCAGCGTAGTCCAAAGTATAGCAGGTAATATGGAAGGAACAGCGCAAAGCTCGGAAGAAATCTTAAAACGAATGGACGTAACCGCGAAGTCTATCGAAGACATGTCTAAAATGGCACAGAATCAGGCAATGATTGCGGAAAGCCTTCATAAAGCAGTTTCCGTTTTCAAAGTAAAGGAATAGAAAAAGAGAGCCGGCTGCTTAGCAGCCGGCTCTCTTTTTCTATCTATTATAAATCTGAATGGGTTGGTTTCAGATTCTTATTTCCTAAGCAAGAGTATTAACAGCTTTGCTTAAACGGGAAACTTTTCTTGAAGCGGTATTCTTGTGATAAACGCCTTTGGATGTTGCTTTATCAATCTCAGAAATAGCAGCAAGTAAGCTTGTCTTAGCAAGTTCTTTGTCACCGGCAGCCACAGCGGCATCTACTTTCTTTACTGTAGTCTTAACTTTAGACTTGATAGCCTTATTTCTTAACGCTTTTGTTTCATTCACTAAAATACGTTTCTTAGCAGATTTAATGTTAGCCAAATCGTACACCTCCACAACTATATTTAAATTTTGATTCTTTGTTTCATTAAATCCGGACACGGACGTTCTAATGTAAACATACCATTATATAGTATTATAAAGCCTAACCTATGTCAATACATAAATTCAAAAAATATGCGAAAAATAAATAGCAAGAACATAAAAGGAGGAATTATATCCGATGGGTAAATTAAATATGCCAAGGACTGACCTGGCGTTGGAAGCCAGGGAGACTTTTCCCGAGGACGATGTTGAAATACAGGGAGTCCTGTTAAAAGAAGAATACAATAAAAAAAGGGATGTAAAGGTAACTACAGTTACGATCAAGGATGAGAGAGGCTCCAAAGCCATGGGAAAACCGATTGGTACCTATATTACAATAGAGGCTGCAAATCTTGATGTGAAGGATGAGAGCTTTCAGGAACCCATAGCCAAGGAGGTCGCAAAGTATATCAGACAAATGGCCGGTGAAGTAAGCGGAAAAGAAATCCTGGTGGCAGGACTTGGTAACAGAGAGGTCACTCCCGATGCACTTGGCCCACAGGTTGTCGATAACCTTCTGGTGACGAGGCATCTGAAGGAAGAATATGGAGAGGAATTCCTTACTAAGAATAAGATGGGAAATATCAGTGCCATAGCACCGGGGGTCATGGCCCAGACAGGTATGGAAACCAGTGAGATATTAAAGGGAATCATTCAGGAGACCAAACCGAAATTGGTCGTGGTGATAGATGCACTGGCTGCAAGAAGTGTAAGCAGGGTCAATAAGACAATTCAGATAACGGACACCGGCATCAGCCCGGGGTCAGGAGTTGGCAACAACCGAAAAGCACTTAACAAGGAAAGCCTTGGAGTCGATACGATAGCCTTAGGTATTCCTACGGTTGTGGATGCGGCCACCATTGTAATGGATTCAATGGAGCAGTTTATGCAGGGCCAGGGGTTTAAAGAACAGGAGATAAATCAGTTTACCAGTGAACTTGGTGAGCAGAGTATGCGTAATTTGTTTGTTACGCCTAAAAATATTGATGAAGCGGTGAAGCAAATCAGCTATACAGTTTCTGAAGCTTTAAATCAAAGCTTTGTATAATAATTTTTATGAAGATGGTTTTTATGTATAGGATGTTTATATAATTTATAGATAAGAATGGGTTGCCTGGCAAAAGGTTAGTCTTTCACAAGGGGACGGCAGTTTGCACAAAATAGAAAGCTTCCTGCTTCATTCCAATGTATAAGAAGTCCTAATTCTCTGAAGATTTTGTGCTGGACATATCATCAAACAGATAACTCGCGGAGCTCAGACAATCTGTTTGATGATATAGCACAAAAGCTTCAGAGAAAAGGACTCCTAATACATTTCCATAGGCGCAGGAAGCTTTCTATATTGTGCAAACTGCCTGTTGGTTTATTGACGCAGGGTGTTTGGCGGGCTGATTATTGAAGTATGATTAGGGTGTCAGGATATCATGTTTATTGAATGGATACCTGGAGAATACATAGATGTAAGCTAAGATTAACTTAAGCCACCTGAATCAAGAATTTAATATTTAAGCTGTATGTACTTTATTAAAGGTTAAATTGAATTTAGCAGGTAATTTTATTAGGAAGAACTACAGCTTACCGGATGAAAATCGTATTGTATTGCAATAGTTTCTTTTTAAGTTTATCTCAAAACCTTATTCCAAAACTTATCCTGAAACTGTAAAATCTTAGGCAGAAGAAGGTGTTTTGTCCGGGAATATGGAGCATGTCTTAAAATTTTCTTAAAATAGCCTGGAAATGTTATCAGATAAAAATGTGAAGCATATGATAAATAAGGTGTTACTTTTTAATACTTAATACTTTATGAGGAGTTTGCTATGAGAAGATATCGCTATAAGGCTGAAAGATTTTTCTTTATGACATTATGGACAATTATACTAATACTAAGTTTTACGGTACTGATTAAGGGAATCAATGTACTCGGCAATAACAGTCTGGCGAAATCGAGTGAGTCTTTAAAGAAAAAATTTGTTACGGTTCTTTCTAATTATGTTTTGGAAACACACAGCCCCCTGCTGCACTACGTGGAATATACAAACGGGGACAGCAGCGGATATGCTTTTAACGGAATCATACATAGTTTTCCCATAAACGAATACGTAGCCAGGGCGGATACCGCCACTGAAAGGCAGTACATAGAAAATAATCCTCTTCTTTATACGACAAATAATCATACCCTTATGGGACCGACCGAATATTTGAACTTAATTATGCAGGGAGCAAGAGCGGCAGGCGAAGAAACTGCTGCAAACAGTGAGACGGATGATGGGGCAGTCGAAACGGAATCACAGGGCATTAGCAGCACCATGCTTCCCGTTGACATTATAAACGGTGAATTTTACATGGAAAATGAAGATACCAGCTCCATGGATGACTATGCGAAGCAGGCGGTCAGTTCGGGCAGCGGCGAGCACTATACGCTGAGCCAGCTTGAGAACAAAGCTTTTTTATATAATAATTTTTATATCCTGGATAAGAGCACATCCGTTAAGGAATCCCTGTTTGATGCAAAAAAGCTTTTGGAGAAAGATATGACATTAAAAGCAAAAGCAGACAAGCCGCAGATACTGATTTACCACACCCACTCCCAGGAGGCTTTTTCCGACAGCAGGGAGGGAGAAGAGGAGGATACCGTTGTCGGGGTAGGAAATGTATTGACCGATCTTCTGGAGAAGACCTATGGGTATAATGTTATTCATGATAAAACAAAGTATGATATGATGGGGGGATATTTGGACCGTAATCTGGCTTATAATTATGCAAAGGATGGTGTGACCAAGATTCTTGACAAGAATCCGACCATAGAGGTATTGATTGATTTGCATAGGGATGGCGGCAATAAGAGGGCTGTCACCATAAATGGCGAGAAGGTCGCCAACGTGATGCTGTTTAACGGACTGAGCAGAAATTCCAAAAATGAGGATATTGCCAACCTGTATAATCCCAATCTCCAGGCAAATTTAGCCTTTAGCCTGCAGCTTCAGCTTAAGGGGAGGGAATTGTTTCCGGGATATATGTATAAGAATTATCTAAAGGGGTTCCGCTTTAACCTGCATCTTCGTGAAAAATCATTGCTTGCAGAAGTAGGGACCAGCAATAATACTGTAGCAGAAGAGAAAAATTCCATGAAATACCTGGCTGAAGTATTAAATCAGGTATTATCCGGAAAAAATTAACGAAGGATTACCGGGCTTAAGTATTCAAAATTCTTGTCACTGCCTGTCTGATATGCTATAATACCCATATTGACCGAATTTAATAGGTTTGAAAAAAGATTAATATTGTTTTGGCAGAATCCCAGGAGAGCTTGCGGTATGCATGGGTATTAAAGGGATTATTTTATATTGGCAGGAGGAACATAAATGATTGAACAAAGCAATATTCGCAATTTTTGCATCATTGCTCATATAGATCACGGCAAATCAACCCTTGCGGATCGTATTATAGAAAAGACAGGGTTACTTACCAGCAGGGAAATGCAGGCGCAGGTCCTGGACAATATGGAGCTGGAGCGGGAAAGAGGCATTACCATAAAGGCCCAGGCGGTAAGAACCGTCTACAAGGCGAAGAACGGAGAAGAATATATCTTTAATCTCATTGATACGCCGGGACATGTGGATTTTAATTATGAGGTATCCAGAAGCCTGGCAGCCTGTGAGGGAGCGATACTGGTCGTAGATGCCGCACAGGGAATCGAAGCCCAGACCCTTGCCAATGTATATCTGGCACTTGACCATAATTTGGATATCATGCCTGTTATTAATAAGATAGACCTTCCCAGTGCCGAGCCGGAGAGGGTAAAGGCAGAAATCGAAGATGTAATCGGTCTGGAGGCACAGGATGCCCCTTTAATATCCGCTAAGATGGGAACAAATGTTGAAGAAGTATTGGAGCAGATCGTATCAAAGATATCTCCGCCCAAAGGTGATGTGAATGCTCCCTTAAAAGCACTGATATTTGATTCCAAATATGATTCCTACAAAGGCGTTATCATTTTCTGCCGTATTGTGGAAGGGAAGGTTACAAGGGGAACCGAAATTAAAATGATGGCAACAGGAGCCGGTGCCGAAGTAGTGGAAATCGGGACCTTTGGAGCAGGTCAGTTTATTCCCTGCGAAGAGCTGACAGCCGGTATGGTAGGATATATTACGGCCAGCCTTAAGAATGTGCGGGATACCAGAGTCGGAGATACGGTGACGGATGCGGATAACCCCTGTAAAGAAGCACTTCCCGGCTATAAGAAGGTAAATTCCATGGTCTACTGCGGTATGTATCCGGCAGACGGTGCCAAATATCCTGATTTGAGGGATGCGCTGGAGAAGCTCCAGTTAAATGATGCGGCACTCCAATTCGAGCCGGAAACCTCTGCAGCTTTGGGCTTTGGGTTCCGTTGCGGCTTTCTGGGACTTTTGCATCTTGAAATCATACAGGAAAGACTGGAAAGAGAATATAACCTGGACATTGTAACGACAGCTCCGGGTGTAGTATATAAGGTTCATAAAACCGACGGACAGGTACTTGAGATAACCAATCCGTCCAATTTACCCGACCCTTCCGAAATTGAGTTTATGGAAGAACCCATGGTAAGTGCGGAAATTATGGTAACGACGGAATTTGTCGGCGCCATTATGAATTTATGCCAGGAAAGAAGAGGTATTTATCTTGGCATGGAATATATGGAAACTACCAGGGCGCTGTTAAAATATGAGCTTCCTTTGAATGAAATTATCTATGACTTTTTTGATGCCTTAAAATCCAGATCCAAAGGCTATGCATCCTTTGATTATGAAGTGAAGGGATATGTCCGGTCAGAGCTTGTGAAGCTGGACATCCTCATTAATAAGGAAGAAGTGGACGCGCTTTCCTTTATCGTACATGGGGAATCTGCTTATGAGCGCGGCAGGAAAATGTGTGAGAAGCTGAAGGAAGAGATACCCAGACAGCTCTTTGAAATTCCAATCCAGGCAGCGGTCGGAAGCAAGATCATTGCCAGGGAAACGGTAAAGGCTATGAGAAAAGACGTACTTGCCAAGTGTTACGGCGGTGATATTTCCCGTAAGAGAAAGCTCCTTGAAAAGCAGAAGGAAGGCAAGAAGCGTATGCGCCAGGTAGGTAATGTTGAGATACCGCAGAAGGCATTTATGAGTGTTCTGAAGTTAGATGAGGATTAGTTTGAATTATTGAGAAGCATAATTCAAACACAAGATTGTGCCTGCGAAATCCTCGGCCCAATCTTGCGGCGCGTTGGGAAGGCATGGCGGTTAGTGTGAATTATTGAGAAGCATAATTCAAACACAAGATTGTGCCTGCGAAATCCTCGGCCCAATCTTGCGGCGCGTTGGATGGCACGGCGGTTAGTGTGAATTATTGAGAAGCATAATTCAAACACAAGATTGTGCCTGTGAAATCCTCGGCCCAATCTTGCGGTGTACTGGGAAGGCATTGCTGTTAGTGTGAAATAAAAGATATTTATCTGCAAGCAGATATGGTATGCAATGGGTGCTGGATTGAAAAATGCGTGGCTATTAAAATGAAAACTCTTCTGCTGTGGCTAAGGCAGGGGAGTTTTTTTCAAGGATATTTAATTTTTATCTAAAGAGATAAAAAAAACATCGGTTAACAGGGAGGAAAATATCTTGGAGGCTAACATACTGGTAGTGGAGGATGATGAGGATATCAACCTTATAGTAAGGCGGTATCTGGAGAAGGAAAATTATAAAACTGCCGGAGCATTTTCCGGGACGGAGGCCAGACTTTTGCTGTCTATGAATACCTATGACCTGATTATACTGGACCTTATGATACCGGGAATTACGGGGGAAGAACTTATGGAAGGAATACGCGGGCAGTCCAATGTGCCTGTTCTTATAATTTCTGCAAAGAGTTCCCTGGAGGACAAGGTAGGAATGCTAAAGGCCGGAGCCGATGATTATATGACCAAGCCTTTTGAGAGGGAAGAGGTTCTGGCCAGGGTGGAAGCCCTTCTCCGAAGGAGCAGGCTTTCAACAGCAAATACGGCAGTAAGCAGCCCGTCAAAAGCAGATTATGTACTGAAGCAGCTTGTACTGAAGCCTTCCTCAAGGGAGGTGCTGGTGAAGGATAATCCCATTGAATTGACGGCCTATGAATTTGATATTCTCTGTTTTTTAATGAGAAATCCCGACTGCGTTTATACCAAAGAGCAGTTGTACCAGGAAGTGTGGAACTCCGGATATTACGGTGAGGATAACACCATTAATGTGCATATCAGTAATATCCGCAAAAAAATAAAGGAATTTGATGATGAAAGCTATATTAAGACGGTCTGGGGCATTGGGTTTAAGATTGATAATAAATAAGGAATGCATCTTCTTTATACTTTCTTTAAGTTTGGTTAAGTACATCTTTAATCCTTTTTGTTAAGCTGTTATATGTAAGCCGGTATTAATAAACGGCAATCATTACAAAGGGAAAGGAGATTAGGATGGCAGAAATTATTGCAGCAGCCGGAAACCTGTCAAAGGAGTACCAGAATACAAAGGCCTTACGTAATATTAACTTTGGATTAAAGCGGGGAGATATCTATGGGCTGGTAGGAAAAAACGGTGCCGGTAAGACGACCTTGTTACGGATATTGACCGGCCAGGCGTTTCTAACGGCAGGAAGTGTATCTTTATTTGGAGAAAGCTCAAAAGAAGGACTAAGTAAAGGAAGAAAAAGAATCGGTGCTATCATTGAAGAGCCCGGCTTTTATTCCTATATGACGGCAAGAGAGAATCTGGAGTATTACAGAATACAAAGGGGAATACCGGGCAAAGGGTGTGTCCAGGAGGCATTGGAGGAGGTTGGACTGGCAGATACGGGAAAAAAGAAGTTCCAGAATTTTTCACTTGGAATGAAGCAAAGGCTTGGACTTGCCCTGGCATTGATGAACAAACCGGAGATTTTGCTGCTGGATGAACCGATTAACGGCTTGGACCCCTTCGGAATTGTGGAAATAAGGAATCTGTTACTGAAATTGAATAAAGAAAAGAAGATTACCATACTTATTTCCAGCCACATATTAACCGAATTGACGAATCTGGTTACCTGTTATGGCTTTATTGACAGGGGAGAACTGATAAAACAGCTGTCAGAAGAAGAACTGCTAAAGGAGTGCGGCAAATATCTGGAGGTTAAGGTTGATAATGCGGAACGCATGGCTGCGCTCCTTGAAACAAAATTAGGCTGTCACGTTTATAAGGTAACCTCCGATTACAGCCTTCATATTTTTGAATATCTTAATCAGCCGGAGCTTATCAGCCAGATGGCTGTGGAAAATGGTATCGGGTTAAGAACGATTGCCCCTAAAGAAATGAACCTGGAGGATTATTTTATGCAGCTGGTAGGAGGTAAAGATGATGAAGCAATACTTGAAAAGTGAATTTTACCGTATCCTCCGCAAATCAAGCACCTATGCCTTTATAGGGGTGAGTTCGCTGTTGCTGCTAAGCTCCAATGTGGTTCTGGCAGTAGTGAAGCATATGGATAAAAGCTTTCCCTATGCAACTACCCGGTATTCGATTGGAAACCTGTATACAAGCTTTGTAGCTATTTACCTCTTGTGCATTATGATAGCGACTATGATATTCGGCAACGAGTATGGCAATCATACTATGAAAAACAGTATTTCCTATGGTATTTCACGTGGGACTTTATACTTTGGAAAGCTTGTGGCAGAAATTGTTTATGCCGTCATTGCTTTTGTTATAATCTCCGGAATTCACATTGGAAGCGCCTGCCTGCTGCTGGAAAATTCCGGGCAGGAAAATATTATGCTGTTTTTAAAGACGGCAGCCTTGTGTTTCCCTCTTTTAATCTTTGCCATATGTGCAAGCAATTGCTTTATCTTCCTGTTAGACAATATTGGGTCGGCAATTGCTGCAATTACGGGATTACTGGTAGCCTTACCGCTGATCTCCAATCTGCTGGGGATGCGGTTTGAATTTTTTCGTAAGCTGTCTCAGATTTTACCCTGGAATCTGATAAATGATATGCAATTTGATTTTAATAAATTGGATATTATACTTCAATGGCATGAGAAAACAGGCTATTATTACTGGCTGGCAGGCATTATACAGTCGGTATTGGTCATTCTGGCAGGATATCTGATATTTTCAAAAAAAGAGATCAAATAGACAGAAAGGGCGGCATATATGATTTATCTGGGTATAGGATTGTGTATCATAGGGATTATACCGGCTGTTTCGCTGTTCACACTGCTACGGATACTGAAATCGGTTAATGGACAGATGGACGAAATTGAAAAGCAGCCGGAGGAGAACAGGCAGCTTAAGAATCCTGATACCAGTCATTGCATGGAGGAGCTTTTACGCCGCATAAACCGTATATATCAATCAAGGCAGCAGGAAAGAATCCGCCTGCAGCGGAGAGAAGAAGGAATTCGGAAAGAGATTGAAAATATCTCCCATGATTTAAGAACGCCTCTGACTTCCATACTTGGCTATATTGAGTTGATGGAGGATGAGGACATTTCAGAAAAGGAAAAAGAGGAATATTTGAAAATTATCAAAAAAAGAGCCAGGGGACTTAAAAGCCTGATTGATAACTTTTATGATATTTCCAGGCTGGAAGGAAAAAATTATCCTGTTACAATGGAAACGGTGCCGATTCAAAGCACCATCCGTGAGACAGCCCTTGGCTTTTACCGGGAATTTGAGAATAAGCATATTCAGGTATCGGTTGAGCTGGAGGAAACAGAATGCTTTATTACTGCCGATAAGGTACAGCTTAACAGGATACTTACGAATCTGATACAAAATGCGTTAAAATATTGTAACAAATTTTTTGAAATTCGGCAGGAATGCAGGACAGGGACCTGTTATATCCAGTTCAGAAACGACCAGGTGGGGATGAAGGAAGAAGAGCTTAATCTGATTTTTGGCAGATTTTATACCAGGGATGCTACCAGGAGCAGAGGAAGCTCCGGCCTGGGACTTACCATTATAAAGCTGTTGGCCGAGAAACAAAAGGCATCTGTCAAAGCGTGGCTGGAAGAAGAGGTGTTTGTCATTGAGCTGCAGTTTCCCATTGATGATATCATTTCCGAAAAGCAGAAAACAGAGTATCCGGAATAATCCAGGATGCTCTGTTTTTCGCAGCTGTGTTTCTTGCAGATTGGAGTTTTGTTACGCGAGAACCCTTATTCCACTAAAGCGGCAGAAAACGTAACTGGCAGGTAAATCAGTGCCAAACTCGCTGTAACAAATTTGGCAGTGTTAGTTATCAAGCTCAAACAGTGGCGCTGCTTTACCTAGTCACGTTTCCTACCGCTTAAGTGTCATAAGGAACCTCTTGAGACAAAACTCCAAAACAACCTCCTTGGTCCTCTGTGTATATTCATTATTTGGTCTCATGCATTTGCCATGATGATAAAGCTATGCTTGTTGTGAATCCATATACTTTCGTGTTATACTTATTTATTAGAGTTCTGCTTAAGGAAACAGCAGGAAATAAAACTGTCAGTAAATATAGCTGTCATCCGGCAGGAGTGGTGCTTTCTGCCGGATTTTATTAGCGGTAACAGATGGGATACATAACATAAAACATAGGGTTTAAGACATAAGACATAAGACATAATAAGATTATGCTGCCGGACAGACCTGACAGTAATACTGACAGCAAGGAAGAGTAAGGAGGTACTGTCTGTTGAATAATAAGAAAAATTTAGGTTTATATCTTCATATACCCTTTTGCGAAAGAAAATGCCTTTATTGCGATTTCCTTTCTGCAACGGCTGATAAAGAGACGAAGGACAGGTATGTGAATGCCTTGATCAATGAAATTGCCAGCTATAAGGAATGGGCAAGGGATTATATGGT
>JAEYPZ010000035.1:0-4762 GCA_023410275.1 Bacillota bacterium | reverse complement strand
ACTTGACACCACTGCCATTATTCCATGGTTAAAGGAAAATTTTGATTATGAAGTAGTCTGCTGCTGCATCGACTGCGGACAGGGCAACGAGCTTGATGGTCTGGAGGAACGAGCCAAATTATCCGGCGCTTCCAAATTATATATAGAAGATCTGGTTGATGACTTCTGCGACAACTACATTATTCCATGTGTACAGGCCAATGCGGTTTATGAAAATAAATATCTTCTGGGTACTTCCATGGCTCGTCCTGCCATAGCAAAAAGACTGGTTGAGATCGCAAGGAAGGAAGGCGCCACTGCCATCTGCCACGGAGCAACCGGAAAGGGCAACGACCAGATCCGTTTCGAACTTGGTATCAAAGCCCTGGCTCCTGATTTAAAAATCATCGCACCATGGCGTATGACCGATGTATGGACCATGCAGTCCCGCGAAGATGAGATTGAATACTGCAAACAGCACGGAATCGACCTTCCGTTCTCAGCAAACAACAGCTACAGCCGTGACCGAAATTTATGGCACATCAGCCATGAGGGCTTAGAGCTGGAAGATCCCGCCAATGAGCCAAATTACGATCACCTTCTTGTGCTTGGCGTTTCTCCTGAGAAGGCTCCTGATGAAGGGGAGTACGTAACCATGACCTTTGAAAAAGGCATTCCTGTCAGCGTAAACGGTGAATCCATGAAGGTTTCCGATATTATCACAAAGTTAAATGAGCTTGGCGGTAAGCACGGCATCGGCATCGTGGATATCGTGGAAAACCGTGTAGTAGGTATGAAATCCAGAGGCGTTTATGAAACACCAGGCGGAACCATTCTCTTAGAAGCACATCAGCAGCTGGAAGAGCTGGTATTAGACCGTGCTACCATGGAAGTGAAAAAAGACATGGGTAATAAATTTGCACAGATCGTATACGAAGGTAAATGGTTTACACCGCTTCGTGAAGCAGTTCAGGCATTTGTTACTTCCACACAGGAATATGTAACCGGAGAAGTGAAGTTCAAACTTTATAAAGGCAACATCATCAAAGCAGGAACCACTTCCCCTTACTCCTTATACAGCGAATCTCTTGCTTCCTTTACTACCGGTGATCTCTATGATCATCACGATGCGGAAGGCTTTATCACTCTTTTCGGTCTTCCGTTAAAGGTTCGTGCCATGAAGATGCAGGAACTTAAAAAATAATCATTTCTAAATAAAACAGGAATTGAGGATACTGAAATTCAGTCCCAGTTCCTGTTTTTCTGTCTGAAATCAGATTATTATTCACAACGATCGGGTATGAACCCATGGAAAATCCTACATAATGTTTAATCTTTATTTTCTACTCCAGTACAATTGACAGCCCGATATTGTTGATTTATAATTGCTCTGATTACATAACAGGAAATTTTGGCAGAATAGCAAAAAGAATAAAACCAAACCAGGAGAAAAAAATGTCACAGGAAAAACAAATGCCCATTCAAGACACCAAAAAGCAAACGGGTAAAATCATGAGTAAAAAATCAATCAAACGCAAGCTTCAAATCAGCATCGCAGCATTGTCAACCGTCATTACATTACTTTTCGGTACCATCAATTCCATTATTATCTATCGGGATGCAAGAAATAACATGCAGCTCAGAATCCAGGAAAACACCAACGCATACAGCCACTCCGTAGAGAATGCCATTCTTATCTATAAGACTAAAATCGAATCAATCTCAAAAGATAACAGAATCGGGAACTCATCCGGTTCATCGGATCAGCTTCAGAAGAACCTGACCCAGCTGGCGAAGGAATACGGATTTGATTCCATAGTCGTCTGTAACACCCAGGGAATTACCTCCGACGGTACCGATGTCAAAGACAGGGAATATTTTCAGAAATCCACTAACGGGGAAATCTATATCTCCTCTCCCCTTTTAAGTAAGACAACCAATACGATGATTATGATTCTCTCAGCGCCTGTGAATGGCGATGGAAGCAAAGGCATCGTATTTGCAAGGCTTTCCTGTGACTCTTTCAGCAAAATGATCAATGACATTTCCCTGGGAAAATCAGGCTACGGATTTATTGTGGATAAAACAGGTACCGTTGTGGCTCATAAAGATCAGGAAAATGTGAACCAGCAGTTAAATTACATAGAAGCTGCCAAAACAGATTCATCCGTTTCTCAGGTAGGGAAAATGGTGCAGAACATGACAGCGGGTAAATCCAGTATTGAGTCCATTCAATATAAAGGCAATCACCTGTCGGCTATGCCCCTATTCCCAATACAGACGGCTGGTCTTTGGGAGTTTCAGCAAAAACCTCTGAGCTTATGCAAGGTTTCTATCTCTCAATTATTATTATGGTACTTTTCATAGTTGTATTTTTAATAATTGCTTTGATCTGGCACTGAATGCCGCCATTGAAGCCGCAAGGGCAGGGGAGGCCGGAAAAGGATTTGCTGTAGTTGCAGATGAAGTCCGTAATCTGGCTGAAAAGGTAACGGCAGCGGCTGGAGAAACTTCTTCCCTTCTGGCACACTCCTCTTCGCTTGTTGAGAATGGAGAAAATTTATCCAGGGAAACAGTTGAAATACTGAAAGGTCTGGCTGACAAAGCTGACTTCCTGGGAGAATCCATGGAAAAAATCCGCAGTGCGTCTGCAGAGCAGGTAGATGCCATACAGCAGATTAATACAGGCTTAACCCAGGTATCAACCGTAGTCCAGACCAATGCGGCTACTGCAGAAGAAAGCTCTGCTTCCAGCGAGGAGTTAGCAGCCCAGGCACAGGCTATGAAGGATGAAATCAGCTGGATTCAGCTGATGGGTGATACTGGTTCTGAAAAAAAGATGATAAGCGAACCGGCTAATGAAATAATAGAAATACCAGATACAGCAGAAGAAACGGAGGTTACGAAAGCTCCCGTTTTATCAGATAAATATTAATAAAAAAGAGAGCTTTTTGCCGCTATTGGCAAACTGACACAGGTACAACAGCAACGGTTGATGACCATTGAAAATATAAACCTCCGGGAAATTGGGAGAGTCATATACTTCTTTGAAGTATATGACTCCCGTCGTTGCTTAACATAAGTTGAAAATTATATAAACGGATTATGCTCATAAAAATTTACTTGCTTCTCGCAAGCTCCATGAAGATAGTTTATCTTTATAACGTTCCAGAAAGTCACGAACCCATTCAGGATTTACCTTGCTATAATCCCGCAAGCTCCAGCCTATGGCCTTGTTAATAAAAAATTCATTGGTTCCAATATTGTTACTAATGATTTCTTCAAGCAGAGTAGTGTCTGTTTTCTCTTTATACTTCTGTTGGAAATCTATAGATGCACGGCGTAACCAGATGTTTTCGGATTTTGACCACTGCCGCATTTCTTCTTTCATATAAGGATATCTTAACACAATAGTTCCTGCAACAGAGTCTAAGTTATCAACTGTTTCCCACCAGGATTTTTTGGTTATTAAGCTTTGTATTTTATTTAAATCAACATCCAAAAGATTTTTCTCATGCAATAGGATATAATCTATTGCAATGTATTGTGCTTCACGGTATGGTTTATCCCAACACAAGAACACAAATTCCCAATCAAATTGGAATTTACGGCTTTGTTGAAGATATGGTTTGATGAGTTGCTTTAGGATTGGTTTAGGTATGCCCAAAAATGAAAAACGATTTTGCATATATGCAGACATCTTTGATGCTTGTTCAATATCCTGCATTTTTTCTAACTGTTCAAAAACGCCCTGATACCACAAAACTACGCACCTCCATTTATGGTAATTAATGTAAAAATCCAATTTGTTGATTAAATTATACTGCTTTTATTAGAACGACACAAGGTGCTGCAAAACTAACTTATTAATGCTATTATCTATTACATTCAGCAATACCTGTTTCAGTTTATCGCCATCTCCGTAAACTTCTAAAAAAGCTGTGCTGGTCACAAGCTGTATGTCCTTCTTTTCTGCTTTTTTCTGCAATTGGAACACTGCTTCCAAAACCAGTTTTTCTATATTAACCTGCTGAAATGAAACAGTGACCCGGTCCGACTGATATCGGGAAAAGTCAAGCAGAGTTTCTACCATGGTGATCAACCGCTGGGTTTCATGTTCGATGATCTTAAGACCAAACTCCATCTCCTCTTCCTGTAGCCCCTCAGGCTCTCTCATGGTTTCTACCCAGCCCTTAATTCCGGTCAGAGGAGTGCGGAGCTCATGGGATATGGAAGAAATAAAATCATTTTTCAACTGATCCGCTTTTCCAATTTCATCTCCCATATGATTTAATATGGTTACCAGTTCTCCAGCCTCATAAGGATACTGCTTCTTAATTTTCTCCCGGTAATTTCCCTCTGCCATTTTTCCTGTTAAAGAGATAATATTCTCCTTGGAATTTATTTCTTACAATAGCAGTATAACCTGTAATGAAATAAAATTGGTTACAAAGACATTACAATTTCATGATTCTTTTCCAAATAAAGAAGGGAGCGTTTTCATAACGCCCCCCTGTCTGTTTCCTGTATTCTGATCCTTTTATTTTTCACTGCTATCTGCCAGTCGGTTGAGACCCTCACCGGCTATGCGGTATACGGTCCATTCATCCATTGCCTCAGCTCCCATGGAACGATAAAAGTCGATGCTGGGCTGATTCCAGTCCAAACACCACCACTCCAGTCTTCCACAGCCACGTTCTCTTGCAATGGCACCTAATTTCTTGAAAATGGCTTTTCCAATTCCCTTACCTCTGTATTCTGGCTTTACAAACAGGTCTTCCAG
>JAEYPZ010000055.1:0-5672 GCA_023410275.1 Bacillota bacterium | reverse complement strand
TAGGAAGGTTTACCCTAATATGAAAAAAAGTAATAAAAAAAATGATTAGATAGTGCTTAAATGATTGTGTTAAAAAAATCGGTTTGCTTAAATAAGGGTAAAATCCCTATGGGTCTGAGATCCATAGGGATTTTATTGCTATTTATAGACAAGATTCTTTCTTTAGGTACTCTTCGACAGCTATACGGGGTATCTTCCAAGGGCGTCCCATCTGGAACCCCTTGATCTGATTTGTCTGTAACAGTTCGTATGCTCGATTTCTTCCTATTCTCAAAATTTCACAGAGCTCTTTTACAGAAATAACATCATCATATTGTTCTAACATTATTGGTATCTCCTTTAAAATTTATTTTATTAAATAGTTACAAATCTTCTAACAATTTAATAAATCATTGGGAAGCAACAAAAAGCTATAGAAATCCTTATGGTAATTTTAAAGGAAAGGTATAGATAGCTATGTATATTAATGTGAGTTTAGATGAAACAGAGTATCAAGCAAAGCCAGATAAAATAGAAATGGCTAAAATAAGTAAAAGAATTGCAAAAAGACCAGTTAAATTATCGCTGGAGGAATTGGCCTCATATGTGGGTAATTATGGTTGCTCATTTTGCCCGGCAGTATTTAATAATGGAGTAAGAAAGTCAGATGCATTTAGTGAAATGCAAATATTTGCTCTGGATTTTGATTCAGAGGTAACTTTTGAAATAATAAGGACCAGAGCAGAGAAGTATGACTTACCAATTGCGTTTGCTTATCATACATTTAGCTCTACGGATTTATCGGAACGATTTAGAGTCGCATTTATTCATGAATGTCCTGTAAGTAATGCTAATGCAGCAAAGGTAATACTTGCATTATTAATTGAAATATTTCCAGATGCTGATGGACAATGTAAAGATGTTTCTAGAATGTTCTTGGGTGGTAAAGGTCTGATATGTTATCAAGAAGAAACGTTTAATATAGCAAGTTTGGCCCTACAATATCAGAAATACGAATATATTACTAACTATTCTAATTATTCCAGAACGATAAAAGGATTCGCAAAAAGGAATAACGTGGCCTTAAAAGGTTCGTATTTAGAAATTGAACGCGCATCACAACTTGGTAGGATTGAAGATTTTTCGGAAGAACCTATTTATATTATAATAGGAAATAACGTAAAATCTTCATTTTTTATTAAAATGACATCCTACCAGACTGATAAGCGCGATAATAAGGTATTAAATGATCAAATAAGGGTTAAATGGTCAGAAAACGAAAAAAAGTGTGCATTATATAAGGACTTTCTAAATGGTGGGGAGCTTGAACATAATGAAAAATTTTTGCTGTTGACCAATTTTGTTAATATAAGAGGAGGAAGGAGTAAATTCCTTTCATATATTGAAAACAGGGGTGATGATCTAGAAGAGTGGAGTTTCTATTTTGGATATGCTAAATCCATGGGATATAAACCGCAGTCTTGTGAGAATGGTTGCAAGTATTGCAACTATTGTAATCATAAAGCAAATATGTTACTGACAATAGCAGAAAGAGAAAAGATTCAGAGGTTAGATGATTCCAAGCAATATGTTAGTGTGGAAAAGGTGTATGCTCATATAGAAAGCTGTCTAAAAGATGCTATGAGCGAGATTAGAAAGGGGCTATATCTAATTCCAGCCCAGACTGCCTCCGGTAAAACCCAGGCATATTGTGATCTTGTAAAATCTCTAAATAATGAGAAGGTTATAATTGCAGTTCCTACCAATTTATTGAAACAACAAGTCGCAGAAGAATTACATATACGAGGCATTGATGCTGTAGTTACCCCCTCCATTGATGAAATGAATGTGCCAAAGGAACTGGTTGATGAAGTCAAATATTATTATGACATTGGAATAAGCAGTATGGCAGCTAAAGTATTGAGAAGGTTTATGATTGACCACGAGGATGATATGAGTCCAGAAATAATTTTGACAATTCAAAAATGTAAGGAGTATTTAAGTTTTTTTTCCAATATAACAAAATTCGAATGTATTGTTACTACTCATGCAAGAATAATTACCTTCTCAGAAGATGAATTAAAGAATTATACCGTTATTATTGATGAGGATATTTTATTATATTTTTTTAAAAGTATAAAGAAAGTCAGCTTAAAATCCGTAGAAAAAGTACTGAGTTGGGATAACTGCCCTATGGCATTAAATGCATTATTGTCACAAATAAAAGATACAGAAGACAATGCTTATATAAAAGTGAGGCCAATGCTAGAAGGAGCTGTAATTTCAGAGAAAGATATCTATAAATTTGGTATATCGGAAAACGTTAATGATTTAGTACAGGCCTCTGTCTATTTCAAAGAGAAAAATGGTGAGGTGCATTACTTCTGCCCTAAGACGTTACCTAAAGCAAAATACATTATTTTATCTGCCTCATTGTCACCAGAATTATACAGAGAATATTTCCGCGGTTGGTATGTTAAGGAATATCCAAGGCTGATAGCACAATATTCAGGTGGCTTATTGCAATATTCAGCTCATTCCATGAGCCGGAAAGATATATCTAGAAGAGGTTTCAAGGTTTTCGAGACAGTTAAGGATATTTGTGGTGATATTCCAATAATAACATTCAAAACATTGGGACAGGGGTATAATAAATATAATCTTCATTTTGGAAATACTGAGGGAATAAATGCTTTTACAGGTAAGAACATTGCTGTAGTAGGTACTCCACATAATACAGAAGCAGTTTATAAGTTAATTGCATGTCACTTAGGAATTGACGTTTGTGACGCATTGCATTGGCAAATAATAGAATATGGAGGCTATAAATTTGGATTTACCACATACAATAATCCGTTATTACGGGAAATACAACTCTATTTTATAAAAAGTGAACTAGAGCAGAGCATCGGGCGCGCCAGACTACTGAGGTTTCCGTGTACAGTTTACCTGTTCTCGGATTTTCCCTGTGAACAGGCTGAACTGATACAGGATGAATATATAAAAGATATTGAGCAGTGAGGTATATGAAAATAAGGTGTTTACGCGCCGTATTATAGTACCTTACTTTTTTAAATTAAAATAATAAAAAAAGATGATAAATGGCATATAGTTTGGGATAATCAGTTTGGATTTTGGAAAGCTGATTATATAAATGGAGAGCTAAAAAACGGGGCTAAAGGTTGTTCTATATGCTTATTATGAATAAAGACATAACTGCAGTGCTAAATATAGTGTGTTATATATATTGCGGGCTCTCATATATAACGTTATAAGATAAAAGAAGTCTTTTTATTTTTTGACTATATATTATATTGATGTATATCTGCAGCATGACTGTATGAAGGAACATAGGAACATAGAAAACCGTGGTAAGGAAAGCTACGGTTTTTTGCTACCTTACAATATTATTGTGTAAGGATTAAAGCATCTAATTATATATTATTTGAGTGATGCTGATATTTACTGTAAGTAATAATAATATTATCAAGAAAGGAAGGGGAATTGCGTAAGGTAATCGAATGGAAATCAGGAGGAAAAATAAGGAAAATGACAGAAGAAATAGTATTCGTGAAACTCTTATAATAGGAAGACAAAGGAGGAGGATTCATGGATGCAAAAGATTTTTATGGTATTTACCGAGATCTGGCTGAAGTGTTTGGAGAAGAAATTACAATCCGTATTTATGAGCATCTTCATGGATTGCAGGTTACATTTCCGGTGAAGTTATATAGCAGATCATATATAGAAAGACAGATAAAGGAACGCTATGACGGAACAAATGGAAAAGCTCTGGCAAAAGAACTTGGGTATACAGAAAGATATTTCAAGAAAATCCTAATTTCCGCAAAGCAGAGCGAGGGACTTTATCCATGTGAATAAGGTATAGTGAACTTAAGCTATAAGTGTTTAAATTTCGGACGGAAATGAAGAGAGGATGCCCCTCTATGAGTTAGGACTCAATATTTGGGCATCCTTTTATCTCATGGTATGTTCCATACCACCCTGTTTATTTATAACAAGTGCTTTTTAATTTTGAATGCTGTAGAGCTTAAGTCTGATTTTTGAAGTCGTTTTCAATTTCTTCAAGTGCTTTTACAAAAGCCAGTACAGCCTTTATCTGCACCGGATTCAATTTTTCTATTTGTAAAATGGCTTTCTTATGGATATCTGATAAGGTCTTATTTTTTCCTAACACTTTTAACTTGGGTTCTGTTCCGTACAAAATCCAGGCTGAATTGTAGCCGTATTTTTCTTCAATTAATGTAGCAAGTGCCTGGGACAGATTAGAGTTCCGTCCATTTAAGAGCGCAGATATGTAACTCTCTGTTACTCCGATCTCTCCAGACAGATCTTTTTGCTTTAAATGGTTCTCATTAAGTATCAACCTGATTCTTTCGCTTAAATTCAAATTGGTCACCACCTTTGTTCAAAATAATATCATAGTAACTTAATTCAGTCAAGAATGTAAAGTTGACAACTAAATTCAATCATGATAAACTAAATTCAGTTTAGAATTCTTGGCTAAAAAGGAGGGTAATATGGAACCTACTGAGAAGGATATTGTAATAAAAAAGATTATAGATATGCCAGTAGAACAGGTGGAAAAGGTATTGATTTTTATTGCGGGCCTGGAGGCTGGCAGCGGTTTCAGTGGAGAGAAGAAAAAGGCAGATCAATAACAGGATGATACGGTGAGGGAGGATCAACATGAGTGATACAAAAGATTTTTTTGAGGGGTTGGAAAAAGCAGGGATCAAAGTCAACGAAAATCAAAAGAAAGCCATACGGGATAAACTCAATCAGGTACTGACCTATGAACCCAGAATCGGAGTGTTTGGTAAGACGGGAGTAGGAAAGTCCTCTCTTTGTAATGCATTGTTCGGTAAAGATATTTGTGCCATTAGTGACGTGGAGGCATGTACCAGAGATACAAAAGACGTTATTTTGAACCTTGATGGCGAAAAGGGAATAAAGCTGATTGATGTACCTGGTGTTGGAGAGAGCAGCCACAGGGATATTGAATATAGGGAACTGTATAAAAAGTTACTTCCTGAGTTGGATTTGGTTTTATGGCTTATAAAAGCGGATGACAGGGCAATGGCTTCAGATGAACAGTTTTATAAAGAAATTGTAAAGCCGCACATCGATCAGGACAAGCCATTTTTCTTTGTATTGAATCAAGTGGACAAAATAGAACCATTTCGTGAGTGGAATGAGGAGATGCACGAACCAGGATCGAAGCAATATCAGAATATTCATAGGAAAGCGGATGATGTTGCTGCATTTTTTGGAGTTGCCTCCTCCATTATTGTTCCGGTTTCTGCCAATGAAAAATATAATTTGACAAAGCTGGTTGATGAGATGATTTATGCACTTCCGAAAGAGAAAAAGATTACTGTTTTTAGTCAGGTGGATGAGAGATTTCAGTCAAGGGAAGCGGTAGTTGAAGTTAAAAAGTCTTTGTTGGAAGTTGTTAGTGAAACTGTAGGTAAGGTAGTGGAAAAAACTGGAGAGGTTGTTGTAAAATTACTGGATAACGCAAAAGAAAGGTTTGGTGATTTGCTTGGTATACTTTCATTTGGCAGAAGGGGAGGGTGTTATATTACAACCGCTGTATGTGAATTTTATGGAAAACCTGATGATTGCCATGAACTGACTCAATTCCGGAAGTTTCGAGACGAGTGGCTTGC
>JAEYPZ010000195.1:0-4067 GCA_023410275.1 Bacillota bacterium | reverse complement strand
CAGTTTATCACACACCTCATAGAGTGAATTTCCACTGGCAATGACTGCTTTGGGGGCAGTAAAGGTTTCCCCCGGTGCAATATTCTTAAACCAGTGTCCAAAGTCCCTGTCTGCAATACCACCCACTAGTGACAGAGTTTCATCCTCTTTGCACAGGATCTCAATCTGCCAGGAGAAAGGGATGTATAACTGAACTGCTGTAAACTCATGTGTTTCACTGTTTTCCAGGGCGATAAAAGGAAAATACTTTCTCACTGGCATAGATCCTAAATTGCCAAATTTCTCTACCCTCATACCACATCTGTTCCAGGAGGGCTCTAAGTGCAGCTCCTCAATTGTTTCAGTCCTGAGTTTTCCTTCCGCACTCCAAAAGGATTGGAGTCTGTGGATTTTATCCGCTTTTATTCCCTTTAGAGCAAACGATGAGAGCATTTCCAAAGTTGTACTTTCAGTACCTTTATTCTCAAATGTAGTGCTTACTAAAACGGTATCGTCATTCAATGCCATATCCAGTGTTACAAACTGATTGGTACTGTTTTTATAAACAATTTTGTCATCCTTTTTAAGTATTCTTTCAAGTCCTCTTGTGGATTCACCTCCGCATAAAGTCAGGCCATTGGAAAATCCTCCGTTATGAGCATCTTTTCTTAGTTTCAGTTCTGCATAATATTCCATTGACAATCTCCTCTCTGACAGCTTCCGGGCCTGCATTAACTTATGCTAAGAGCTGTATTTCATAAACACCCTCACCATAACAGACTACCTTCTGCCCCTCATAAGTTATGTCTATCTTTTCCCCGGAAACGATTTTTTTAATGCTGTCAGGCTTTATAAAACAGCATCTGCCACCTTTTTCCGCAAGAATACTGCCGGAAATAACTTCTCCATCCTTCCAGGTAAAAGAAACGGTTAGGGCACCTTTGGCTTTTAATCCGCTTAAATGTCCGCAGTCCCAGGCTTTTGGCAGTGCTGGCAGGAACGTAAGCTCACCGTTTATGCATTGCAGTAACATTTCCACAATTCCTGCCGTCCCGCCGAAATTTCCGTCAATTTGAAACGGAGGATGACAGTCGAAAAGATTGGGATAGGTTGATTTTGTCAGTAGACTTCTGATATTCTCTCCTGCCTTTTCACCGTCCCTGAGTCTGGCCCACATGGTAATAATCCAGGCTCTTGACCATCCGGTATGACCGCCGCCGTTCTTAAGACGTCTCTCCAGGGTCACCCTTGCAGCCTCCATTAATTCCGGAGTTCTTTCATAAGTTATCTGCTCAGAAGGATACAGCGCATACAGATGCGAGATATGCCGGTGGCCAGGTTCCATTTCCTCATAGTCTTCTGCCCATTCCATTAACTGTCCGTATTTACCAACAGACAACTCCGGCAGACGGGGTAAAATTGTTTTTAGCTTCTTTGTCAATTCATCCTCGCAGTCAGTGATCTCTGCCCCTTTAATACAAGCCTCCAACAGGTCTCTGATAATCTCGGTATCCATAGTCGGCCCGATACAAAGCTGGCCAGCCTGACCGCTTTGATGGAGATAGGTGTTTTCCGGTGATATGGAAGGTCCTGTTATCAGTTTCCCCTGATGGTTTTCAAAGAGGTATTCCGATATAAAAAGACTGGCTTCCTTCATCAAATCTATATTCTTTCTCAGGAATTCCTGATCCAGGGTATATTCATAATGATTCCAGATATGAATGCAAAGCCAGGCTGCACCCATAGGCCAGATCGTAGACGACATGACTGTATCCTGGGGGGCGCAGTCTCCGAACAAATCCGTATTATGGTGGGCAACAAAACCGGGCAGGCCGTACATATCCTTTGCAACCTTCTGACCATATGGAAGCATTCTGCGGATTAACTCAAAAAGGGGAAGGTGACATTCCGATAAATTGCAGCTTTCTGCCGGCCAGTAATTCATTTCCGTATTAATGTTAATTGTATATTTACTACCCCAGGCCGGATGCTCATTGCGGTTCCAGATACCCTGTAAATTTGCCGGCTGTGACCCCGGTCTGCTGCTTGAAATTAACAAATATCTGCCAAACTGGTAATACTCTGCAATCAGCCCCAGATCCTGTTCTCCCTGCTGCATGGCTTTCAGTCTTTCAGGAATCGTCCTTTCCGCTTTTCCAGTATCCTGTCCCAGCGAAAACTGAACGCGATTAAAGTAGCTCTGGTACTCCTTTTTATGCTCCGACTTTACAAACTCATAAGGCAGTTTAAGTACAGACTCCAGCTTTTCTCTGCACCAGCCTGCCGGTTCTTCTTGATAGAAATCACTTCGGATTGACAGATAGACAGTAAAGGAATCTGCTTCATTCACGCGGATCTGGTCTCTGTGAATCTCCACGGTACCGCCTTCATTCTTAATTGCAGCCATGACGCAATAACAGCAGCCCTCCCCACCTTCCTTTACAGTCATGGATAGGATATGTTCGGAGATTTTTTCAATTTTTTCTACATTACTGCGAAAAAATGTCAGAGTCAGGCAGCCATTTACCTTTTCTTTCCCTTTACTCTCCTGATGGAGGGCAATTACCTGATGTACGGCACTGGCAAAATATTCCCTTTGGTACTCCCTCCCCCCAATCTCATATTCCATGGTTACAATTGCCTGATTTAAGTCAAGACACCTTATGTAATTCTTAAACCCCTGGTTCTCTTCATGAAATTCAAAAAAGATTTCACCGGCGGTGCTGTAATTTCTCTGCTGGTCAGGAATTGGCATTATCGTATCTTCGGCAAGCTTCTGAGCATCTGAGACCATGCCGTCTGACAGCAGCTGGCGAATCTTAAGATAATTGTCTTTCGATTCCGGATTCACACGTTTTCTGCCCCCGTTCCCATACCAGATGGTATCCTCATTCAGCTGTAATTTATCGATCTGAACTCCGCCATAAACCATAGCTCCCATGTTCCCGTTGCCAATGGGTGTTGCTTCATTCCAAATTTCTTCACTGTCAGGTCTGAATCTTTGGTACGGAACCGGTCTGTCATAGAGTAAACGATTCTTCATAAAGCCCCCCTCCTCTTTTCTTTACAAATACATGGTTTCAAACATTCGGATTCCTGCCGCTGTTGCAAATATCTTCTTCCTGACATTCTCAACTGTCTCCGGGGACATCCCGTCCTCCCATGCATTGACAAGAAAATCAGCTTCTACAAGAATCTGATAATCCTCCCCCTCTATATTTTTGTATGTATGATGGTGACCTACCAGCCAGCAGATCCGGTCAATCTCTTCCGGAGAATAATCAAGAGACACAAGAAGATCTCTTGCAATGGGCGGTCCCTCCAGCTCCTGGTAATTGCCTGCACTGCTGTTATATTTTTCTTCGCTTGCCTTAATGCCGATATCATGAACCACGCAGGCTGTTTCCAGTATGCGCTGCTTCCTGGCATCAAGCCCCTCTTCTTCACCAATCAGCTTACCAAACTGGTATACTTTAATAAAATGCTGAATCCTCTTTGGATCGCCTTTATAATAATCCATCATCTTTTCAATCACACTGTTTATGGTATTCATCCGTTGAGAGCCCTCCTTATTTATTCTGTATTTATCTTACTGAGGCGGAGGGCATTTGTCAACGCAGAGAACCAGCTTCATTTTTTAATTATGGCTGATGTCAAATTCAAAACTTTTTAAGTCAGCCGTAAGCGCAGCATAATAGGTGCCCCAGGTACGGATGATAGTCAGCTGATTATCCTTTTTAAGCTTCACTTCCATATTTCCCTCCAAAGCAAACGCCGGGTGGGTGTTTCTAAAACGCATCAACTCAAAAAGCCGTTTCACAACTGGACGATCTGTCTCTTTAGCTATTTCTTCCAGACTGTAGTAGTGACGATTAATGTCTCTTCCATTTTTTGTTTTTTCCATCAGCTCAATATCATTGGATCCGGCAAGCAGGCCCACATAATATACCTGTGGAATTCCTGGTGCAAAAAACTGAATGGCTCTTGCCAGCAGATATGCATCATCCCTGTCACCAAGTGCAGAATAATAGGTAGTGTTCACCTGATAAATATCCAGATTGTTGTAAGCCGCTGTATTGTATATCTTT
>JAEYPZ010000160.1:0-53901 GCA_023410275.1 Bacillota bacterium | reverse complement strand
ATCACATACTGTAATATAGCCCGAATTTTCATCCTGCGTAATCTTATAATTTTCTGTTTCTATGTCTTTAATTGACATATTTCTTCTATCATTATTATAATTTAAATACATTGGCTTTATTTTGGTTTTTTTGAATGTATCAGTGATACCACTATTTGATATGTCTGAGCTTAATCTCTTATTTAAGGCCTCTGCAAATACATCATTCGTTCCAGTCCTTTGATTCTTTTCAATGATATTATTATAATAATTTCTTGAATCTATTCTCACTTCCATAACCCCTTTCTGCAATCCTTCTGTCATTTGGGATTGCACCACTTTCCTAAAAGGTCCAAGTGGCAAACTTTCTTAATAGTGAATGTAATAGCTTGTTTTATTTTCACCTCCTTGCTCAAAAAATCTATTGGCTCTTTCATTTATAAAAATAGCGTTATAATTTCTATCATTCAATTTCAGAAATTATAACGCTATCCTTAGCTATATTTTTATTTTAAGTAAATCCGTTTACTCATGTGTTATGCCTTATAACTATTTTTTCGTCATATAAACTTGAAAAGTTTAGCCTTTCTTGATTATTTTATCTGTTTGCGTTTTAAAGTTAATATTTTATTGTTTGAATTCCCAGCCTTAAAATATTTATATTGGTCCTATGCACACGCTCTTTGCTCTTGAAGATATATATCAACTTCAACCTGCTGAGAAGTCTGTTACTTTTTGTCTCTTATTATTGGATAAAGCCCTTCTTTTTTCCACATCATTACGTCTTTTACACCATTATTTATCATTTATACGTTCAATCCCATTTTCCTCACACCATTTTATAGCTAACTTTTCATATGCGCTGTCGCGATACTTATACCATTTTTGCTCTAAGCCAAGTTCATATACTGCATCCTTAAATCTTCGAAAAGCGCCCTTTCCTCGAATTGCATCATATAATTCGTCCTGCTTACGTCCTTCTGGCAGATTATCTATAAACTCTTCCATCACACCATATTCATCAATCTCAAACCTCCCTGGGAGTGCAATATACTCATCAAAACTTTCTTCAATTTCTTCAATTAAATCTGGATCAGTCTCTCCATTTACCATACCATCCCACACCATTAAGATTTCTTCCGTCTTAATGCTATAAAAATATTGTGTCTCATCATTTACAAAATCCAATGCCTCGACAACATCATTTAACTTTACTTTCATGTCCAAGTACCTCCTGTACATTTCTCCCAAAAGTTATCTCCATAAGCTCCTGCGCAATTTCCTTACAACAACTCGCATTAGATTGTCATCATCTTTTTCACTAGATAACAAATTCATACTTCCATACCATACAATTTCCCTATCTATGATCGCATAATGTTCGTGCATGACAGGTACCAGATTAACCTTTATTCCAACCTCCAAAAGCTGCTTTATCAGTTGCTTGGTCTTCTCCACTCTATTCTCTGGATAGCATTCTGCCTTCAACGTTATAACAGTTATTGTCACACCAGACTCTTGCCTTTCTCGTATTAGTTCAATGATTCGTTTCACTTTCTTTTCATTTATACCTGGACTAGAAATAATAATGTCTTTACTGGCTTCAAGAAGATCTCTTTCACCAAAAAATAGTTGCGGTTAGTAGCAAGTAGTAGCTAAGGCAAAAGAAAAGTCCGGGAACGCCCTATTTATAAGGCTTCCCAGACTCGTCGCTATTATTCAAACTCTCCCTACCGGGAAAGATATCTGTGGTGCTTTTTGATGCAACTTAATATATTTTCATTAAGTTTTTGCAACTATTATACGTATTTTGTGGTTTTCGGGAGCTTTTAACATCAATTTAATATCAAAATTTATAAATAATATAAATACTATGTTCTTTCTATTTACCAATTACATCTAAGGAAACACTGATTAATAGAAGCATTTCTATTTGATTTGTAGTAAAATATAGATATCAAAAGAAAGGCGTGATACCTATGAGTCAAATAACACTTACAGATCTGGAATACTCAAATCGCAAGAAGAAAACGAAACAGGAAGAGTTCCTCGATTCAATGGATGAAATTATTCCATGGTCTTACTGGGTCGATATAATTCGCCCTTATTATTTTAACAATACACGCGGTCGTAAACCGATAGGAATTGAATCCATGCTCCGCATGTGTCTCATGCAGATCTGGTTTAGCCTGTCAGATGAGGGAATTGAAGATTCCATCTATGACAGCTATGCAATGCGCACATTTATGCACATAGATTTTAACGAACAACAAGTTACTGATGCAACCACGTTACTCAAATTCCGCCACTTACTTGAGAAAAACAAGATTGGCGAAAAAATATTTGCAGATGTCAACAAACGGCTTGATGAGGCTGGTCTTATCATGCACGGTGGTACGATTGTAGATGCCAGTTTAATCGCAGCTCCAAAGTCTACTAAAAATCAGTCTGGTAAACGAGATCCGGAAATGCATCAAACGAAAAAAGGAAACGAGTGGTATTTTGGCATGAAAGTTCATGCCGGAGTGGATGCAGCAACAGGATATGTACATACACTTACAGGAACTTCCGCAAACGTGCATGATGTTTCGGAAACATCAAAACTCATACGAAAAGAGGACCACGTTGTATATGGTGATTCCGGATATCTTGGTGCACCTGGGCGTGAAGAAATCAAAAAGGATGAAGTCTTATCGCAGATTGAATTTCGTATCAACAAGCGTCCATCAAGTCTTAAAATGGCTAATGATTTCAAAGGTCTCAACTGGGACAAAAAGATGGAACATGATAAGTCAGCTATTCGATGTAAAGTGGAGCATTCATTTCTCATAGTCAAGAAACAAATGGGCTATGCGAAGGTTGTTTACAAAGGACTTGAGAAAAACATGCATCGATTCAATATTCTATTTGCCAGTGCCAACCTAATTATGTGTAGTAGGGCTGGTCGAACCCAGGATTTACGGAGGTGTATGGCGTAGTGCGCCCATTTTGAGGAAAATATCCTCAAAATGCAGGATGCAAGCTAAGAAATACAGGGCAAAAACACACCAAATTACTTAAAAACTTGACAAAACGGGATAATGCAGGGAATAACATCAATTAATCAGTGTTTCCCTAAGTTTAGATTTTTGTACTAAATAGAATGCTGTACTACTTTTTACTAATTGAATCAACAAAATCTTTAAGTTGAATTTTTAATGTACCTTGAATTGCAATAATTATTGCTTTAACATTATCAACAACAGTTTTTACCGTTAAATTACTTTTCAATCCACCATCCAATGCAGGTAATAAATTCAAATTAAAAGCCAAAACAACCCCTATAACATCTTTCCATAGCCCTACCAACTTGTCAAAATTTGTATTATCAATAAATTTCAAGTTCCAAGAATCAGAAATTTTTATACCAATAACATTTTCAAGCGATTCTGATATTGTAAATATCAATAACATTTTAGAACCTCTTTTTGACATGAAAGCCATTTGCTGCTCTTCACTTTCTGTTCTAGTTTCCTTCTTCTCTTTTAGACTAATTTTATATTCATCAATCGCGCGTGAAAGAGAATATACAAATATTATGTGTTCAACACTTAATTGGTCAATAAATACTGAATTATATTCTTTATCCTCATCCCATATTACTCTTTTTCCATTGTATGCAGTGATACAATCTCCATGAAATGCTAACAAGGTTTGTGCTACCAAGTAGGGATCAAATACTTCCTTATTTTTTATAACTTTGTCATCTCTTCTACCTCCACTATAAAAAAGTGCAGGGTATTTCTTAAATTCTCTTCTTAATCTTTCTTGTTGTTTATCATTGCTTCTTAAATCTGATGGCAATATCTCATTTTGCTTGTTATTATTGTTGATTATTTCTTCAATAACTTTAGGATCATTGCATATTATAAATCTACTAGGAATATAAAAATCGTTATCTATGTTTTTTGCAGCACTTATTGCCCCTGTTGTTTGAGCTCCATTTATAATAGTTATGCCATGTATTACAAATTCATTTGTTTTTTCATCAATATCATAGTTATTAACTAGCGCCGTAATACCATTATTGTATGCCCAAAAATTATCTGAGTCCGATTCAACTGTAGTAATAATCCCATGGTTTATATTGTTTTTTCTTTTTCCTGTTCCAAGAAAATTTCTTGGGTTACCCGAGAACAAGTCTTCTCCCTTTTCCAAATATAATTGTCTCAGCCACTTTCCTGATACAGCTGTAACATATGCTTTCCACTTAGGAGCTTTTATTTCATAGCCAATCTTATTATTTTCAACGCACAAGTCGTCCTCAACAGTAATCCTTCTACTTGAGGTTACATACCATTTTTCAATAGTATTGAGTCCAACCTCTAAAGCAATTATCTTTATTGGATTATCTGAATATTCAGAATCTACTATCTTTTGAGCAGACAATTGAAATGTAGCTAATTCTTCTTTCACAACTGGATTATTGTTTTCATTCATATTATGGACATACCAGAAATATATAGTGCTTATTTCTCCATTTTTTATTGCCTCTTGCAAGTCAATAACAGATTCTTTTATTTGTTCTGGTACTTTATCTATTTCACTTGAAAAGACCCAAGCTGCTGCAACATTAAGATCACTGGCTTTGTTACTTGGTGCCAGATCACTTGAAATAGGATTTTTTTTGTTGTATGCCTGTGCAATAACCGCAATCCCCATTTCCCTATCTGTAAAAATTAGATCACATTTTTTATCGTTATGCCCATCTGTTAATGCATCTGACGCTACAGACATAATATCATCAATATCAAAACGTAATTGTAGTGCGTATAGCATTAAGGAATTATCTCCATACATCTTTTTCAAATCTTCTCTCGCCTCATAAACATATTCAAAAGTAAAATCTTTCATATATCTTCTCCATTCTATGCAAAAATATTCATCATTATTCCTGTTTCCATATCATCAATGCTATAAACATGTTCCATCACTTCAAACGTCTCTCTTAGATTACCTCTGGCACTCTTCCAGCCAATCCCGTCAGTAAACCATACAAAAGTAAATCCATCAATTGTATCTGCTTCCTGAGATAACATTTTATAACTTCTGGCAGTCTCATTAAGTTTAGACCCTCCACCGCCATAAAAGTTTGTTTCAATGGCATATATCATATTATCTGTCTTAACTACAAAATCAAACCTTTTAGCTGCTTTCCCTTGGTTCGATAATTCTGACAAATCAATTTTCCATTTTTTCTCAATATCAATCAAATACATTTCTTTGAAGTAACTTATGTCTTTAACAAAACCTGCTGAGATAATATACTTTTCTACCAAATTTTCCATTTGGTGCCCACCTCTATTCTTACGACCATTAGAATCAAGACCAGTTTCGATTCCAAGTGCGTAATCCACAAGATTATTTACCAAGTGGTTTGCTATCATATCAAAAAGTCCAGTCTTTCTCATAAATACTTTATACTGCTCGACACTGTAATTCATCTTTTTGAAATTATATAGAAATGCACCCGCTTCATCCTGCGCATATATCTCATTTCCTCGAACTGCAAGTAATAATGGAATACATGATAATGTTTCAGGATACTTAGTAATAATTTTTTCAAAATCATCTTCTATATTCTTTGAACCAATAAGTGAATTAATAATGTTTAATTCCACCTTAATCTCTTCAACATTCCTTACCACCTTGTCAAAGTCAATATAATAGTCATACGTGGAAATACTTGCTCTAAATTTCCCCAGCCACTCGTCAAAATTTCTTGTTGTCATTTGCTACCTTCTCCAATCTCCTCTGTGTTATTTGTAGATACTCTTCCGTATTATCTATTCCAATAAACTTACAACCATATTTTAAAGCTTCTACCCCTGTTGTTCCAGAGCCACAAAATGGATCCACTACAACTTGTCCTTCTTCTACCGATGCAAGCATAATTCTTTCTAACAAATATTGCGGTTTTTGTGTTGGATGTTTTCCTTCTTTCTTTTCAGAAGGTTTGGTTAAGTTGCCCATCCAAACATCTTTCATTTGCTTTCCGCCATTCACTTCTTTCATTTTTGCGTAATTAAAAAAATGCCGAGACTTCTTTTCATTCTTCTGTGCCCATAGAATTGTTTCAGTAGAATGAGTGAAGCATCGACATGCTAAGTTTGGTGGTGGATTTGTTTTCTGCCAGGTTATGTTATTAATAATTTTAAACCCTTCCTGTTCTAAAGCCATACCTATCGAATAAATATTGTGTAACGTCCCCGATATCCATATACTTCCATTTGGTTTTAGTACTCTTTTACATAACTTAATCCACTTTCTGTTAAACTTGTGCTTATCTTCAACATTTGTTTCTTTACTGAAACCTATTTTATCCCATGACCCCTTATTTACTGAAACCATCTGTCCACCTTGACAAGTAATACCATCATTACTCAGAAAATAAGGCGGATCTGCAAATATCAGGTCTACAGACTCTGGTTTCATCTTTGCAAGAATTTTCAAGGAATCACCCAGTATTAGCTGTGTTTCCTCAGTCTCATAATAAAATGGCACTTTCTTTTCGAATAAGTTTTCCATTTATTTTCTCCAGTTTAGTAATTACAAATAATTACTTCTTTACCAACACGATTTGTTGCATCTGAATTAATCATTCTCTTTACACTTACCACATCCATCTTATATCCCTTATAACCATACAATTCATTAATGAGTTCTGTATTGTGATTTGTCAACATACAATAACATCCTCTTGTTGTTAATTCATCATACAGGTCTGCCAATCTTTTATGACTCTCTATATCGAACCCCTCTTTTGTATATGACTCGAAAGATGTAGGATTCAAAGGAGCATATGGACTATCAATAAAAACAAAGTCGCCTTTTTTAGCATTTTGGCATGCAACTTGAAAATCACCTTCCAAAATTGTTACATTTTTTAAATATTCAGATATTGCTTTAATAGAATTTTCATCACAAGATGTATTGCGACTATTGTTAAATGGTACATTAAATAATCCTTTACCATTCACACGATATAAGCCATTAAAGCAATGCTTATTGATAAATACAAACAGTGCTGCCAGCTCAACATCAAATTCTTCTCTCATCAGTTTATCATTGTAATGTTCACGAAGAGAATAATAATACTCTTTTCCATCTTCCCACATAGCCTCATCTAACTCTTTTAACTTTTTCAAAAAATCATCTGAGGCATTACAAATCTGTTTATAAGCATTTACCAAGGCTTTGTTAATATCATTAATCACCGCACTCTTTGGAAGCAGATCAAAAATAACTGCACCGCCTCCAACAAATGGTTCATAGTAGTTGTTGAAACTTGCTGGCATTCTCTCTCTTATCTGTGCCAGCAACTGACGTTTTCCACCTGCCCATTTTATAAACGGTGCTATATTAGAATTGCTCATTAATTTTTCCTCTTCTCTAATCCATCAAGTGGATAAATTCTCACTATCTAATTATAGTTTGAAACGTCCAAAATAACAACCTAAACTTTCACTCCTTGTGAATTATTCTTACTTTTGAAACACAAAAATGTATTCATGCGACAAAAGTAAAAAATCATTGTTTTGATTTTCCCAACAATCGGTCGAACGACAATTGTGCTGTTCTTTGATAATTATTTCCTTTGAAGAAAACCCCTGTTCTAAAAATACATTCATTACCTGAAACCCAAGAGGAACTACTTTTCTGCGATGCCTAATATCCCCTATCATTACCGCACACATCTTTCCTTTTTTCAGAACTCGATATGATTCAGATGCCACTTTGCTCATTTCACACAAGAATTCTTCTACAGATAATAGTGAAATATCTCCTACTATGTCCTTGCTATATTTGATAATACTGGCATATGGTGGATGCATACAAATTAAATCGATTCTTCCATCCTTTACAAAATCAAGGTTGGTAGCATCTCCTTGTTGTATACGTATCATTGAAATTGTTCCACATTGGAATTGTAAATTTTTTTCAGAAATTGAAATAGATTGCGGATTAATATCTATACCAACCGCGTTTCGATTTAGCAGTTTAGCTTCCACAAGAGTGGTTCCACTGCCTAAGAATTGATCTAAGACCCAGTCGCCTGGCTTTGAATATCTCAGGATAAGATTTCTTGGTATGTATGGTGACCAATTACCTCGATACCTTCCAGAGTGTGTTGCCCAACTTCCTCTGTCTGGAAATGACCAGATTGTTGTTGGTTCAAGCCTAAAATTATTTGGTTGTAAGCTTATATATAAAGCCTCCTCTCTACTTTACCTTCTTTCTCTTGCTTCTTCACTTCTACACTCTTTGCAATGAGATTGTGGAATAATCTTATTATTTCCCATATCTCTATACCCAAATAAAACATCAATTTCATCTTCACTATATGCTGTTTTTCCACATCTTGGGCACTCTGCATAATCTTTTGTACCGTATGGCATTTTAAATGTCCTCCTATTCATTCGGCTTATGGATATTTTAGCATACTTTTGTTTTCATTTCATTAGCAACGTATTAACTTTCACTATAAGTGAATTTTTTCAAGTAGGTATATATGCAATAATATTCACAAATAGTGAAAGAGGTACTAATATGCAATTTTCTAAAGATACTGACCTTTATCGTGTTATTGGTTCAAATATAAAACATTATAGAGAGCAGGCACATATGACACAAATTCAGCTTGCAGATGCTGCACAGATAAGTATAAGCTACCTGTCAAAAATTGAAGCTACAAAATGCGATAAGAGCCTTTCCATATCTGTATTAAACCAAATTGCAAACGTGCTTGATATTGAAATTACAGAATTTTTTAGGGAGGGGTAATCACTAATGAAACTAATTAATGCAAAAGCAAAAATCAACCAATTGGCTCACATACCATTTAAAGACTATATTAGTCTTGAACATTATCACAACATTATTATTAATAAAGGGAAAACAGGACAGATTCTCCAACTAACAATTGGACTCCAATTATCAAACACAACTCTCGACTTTGAAGATGGCGAATTAAAAACCAATAAATGTGACCGTATTGGTAAACCTTTAGAGACAATGTTTATTACGCAAACAGCTTCAATTATAGATGAACTTCTTTATCATAAACCATTTTATGATACAAAACTTTTCACCAAACTGCAACATCTATTATACGTCCCAATTAGTAAAGATGGTTCGCCTGATGAATGGATGTATCTTCCTTGCATCGAAGTTGATTTGTCTTTGCCCAAATATTTTGAATTAAAGAAGCAACTAGAAGCCGATTACTATAGTATTTGCGACCAAATGAATCAACAGATTTCGCTTTCAAATAAAGAAATTTGCACACTGTTAATGGTAAATTTATTCAAATCCGAACCAAAGATTCACAGCCATATACACCAATATATTCGCAAAAATATGACAGGTATATTTCAGATAAAAACCGTGCTTTTTACTTCAAAAAAGAATTTATAAAATATATTCTATTTTTAGAAAATAAATAGGAGGACTTTTACCATGACATATGATGAAATGCTTGAAATAATTGAAAAATTACCTTTTGACCAAATGACTGAAGTTTATTTCAATGGTTATGAGACTATTTTAGTATACAGACCAAGCGCTCTTTCAGAACGATTTAAGCATTATGATGTTAGAACCAATTTTCAAATCTACTTACAAATTGGTGATGAAAAACCTTTTAGACCAAATCACCTCCGCTTACTTATTGACCTTAAATTAAGATCCCGTGAATACCCTGAATATAATAATAAACTCTTACTTGCTTTTGACAAAATTTTTTATGGTGAAGATCCACTCAGATGTATATCAAGCCTAAGAAAATACCCATATGTTCAACATATTAATCCCATTGATATTACAGCCGTTCTTGCTCAATTATTTATTATAGAGCAAGATATTGGTTATGGCAGACGAAGTACGTTTGACCCACCTTCTCTATATATTCAAGGTTGGATAAGAACATTTATTGACGCAAACCAAGAAATTGACCAAGTTGTGTATCGAATTAGCCGGAATACTCCACCTGCTGTCAAATATACGTGTCAAGATAATAAGAATCACAGATATTATAACCCATCTGCTCAACCTTTATGGTACAAATTAGAATTATAAAAATGGGGGCTGTGAAAAAAAGCCCTAATTAAAAAAGATGATTTTCAGCTCAATTTAATGAGTGAAAATCCTCTTTTTGTGGTAAAATTTTCTTGCAATGAAAAATCTAACCACTACTTATTCTAAACCAAAACTCTATTTCAATTTCAGACGGATAAGGATATTGATAAACCATCTATGAAAATTCTAGCTGCTACGGATGGGGAAGCAATCGAATCACCAATTGCAGTAATGTTTGCATTACCAGAATATAGAAAATGCTTTAAAGAATGGCAACAAAAAAAACGTAACTACCATAACGGGGTAATCACGAAAGAAGAATATGTGGAGTGGAAGCTACAGTGAGATATCACCATCGAATAGGAGGCAATAATGTCAAATAATTTGAAACCCATACTATCACCAGAGGATAGAGATAAAACAATACAAGAAATAGAACGAATTACACAAGAAATATCCAACACAGAATGGGAATTAGCTGGCGAACCTGAAGATGATAATGACATTGAAGAACAATACGAAGAATATCTAAATCAACCTGTGAGACAGTTAGAGCAACTTTATGATGAGAAGGAAAAATTGGAAGAACAATTATTCAAAGATGATTATTACAAACATTTACAATCATTTTCTGAGACTCAAAGAAATTCTCAACAACTATATGGTTTAGGTAATATACTAAACGATAACACTCCTGTTAAAGATTTACTCAATCGAAAAAATAAGGCTTCTCAGTTAGCAAACTATATCTGTACAGACTCTGCTAATAATTCTAATAACATCGGTATAATTGGAGAGTGGGGCTCTGGAAAAAGTACCTTTTTAGATTTTATAAAAAAAGAATTAGTTCAAAATAATAAAAATGACAAAAATATTTCTATCTTGTCATATGATGCATCCTCATATTCAGAGCAATCTCAAATATGGGCTAATTTTGGCAAGTTACTTTTTGAATCTTTTGAACATGAAAAATTTTTTCCACATGTTAGATACACTCTAGCCAAGATAGCCTGCAACAAAAAAAGTTTTTTGGGAAATCTTTTGTTAAATCTCTTAATTGTATTTATCACTTTTCTACTTATCTTGGGCAGTGCTTTTTCATTCTCATTTGATGCGTTAATCGGAAAATTTATAGGATACGGGTTTTCGATAAGCGGAGGGCTTCTGCTAATAACACAATTAATTATTCCATGGACAAAGAAATCCCTTTCTGCTTCTATTCCTCTTTCGCAAAAAATTGTGAGTAAAATAAAATTACCCTCCTATGCAGAAACATTAGGAACACGCGAGCGTATAGCAAGCGAATTAGATATATTGTTTAATGCATGGCTTCCAAAAAAAGAGCAAAAAATAGTAATTTTTGTTGATGAACTAGATAGATGTTCTAACAAGGGAATTTCTGAGTTTTTTCAATCCATTCAACTATTATCTTCAATGAAAAAAATTATTTTTGTTTTTGCAATAGAGCCATCTCATTTAAAAAAGGCTCTCATGAGTACATATGGAATTGAAAAAGAAGCAATAGATTCATTTTCAATGCAATATTTAGATAAATATATATCCATTATTGTCCCTTTAGAAAATAGTATTTCTTATTCAAATTTAACTAGTGAATTAATCAAAGAAGTCAATGCAAATGACCAATTATGTATTGCAGATGATGAAATTGTAACAATAAAAAAATGTATAGGCATTATTCCACATAATTATATGACCCCAAGAAAAATAAAGAAAATAATCAATCTACTTGCACTCACAAAAAATTACAGTATGAACTATTATACTCAAATTCCATTAAACTACTGTGAACTTTTTTCATGGATTATTTTAAACTCATTCTTCCGTGAAGCTGCCAATTTTACTACAATGCTCTATACAAACAAACGTGAATACACTCCTTTGAAAAATGTTTTTACTACTTCATCGAAAAATGAACTTATAAAAAAACTTAATATGGTGCCTTATATTCCTTTAATTGAAAATCTTAATATGCATGACATTATAATTTACAATAAAATTGCTAATGATTTTTCTATATTCTTTTACTAATTATTAATATCAATTTAATATCAAAGCAAAAAAAATCCTACACCCCCTATAAACACTGGACTGTAGGATTTTCTGCTATTATTCAAACTCTATCGTAGCCGGTGGCTTCCCCGTGCAGTCATAAAGTACTCTGTTTACATGTTTTACTTCATTTACAATTCTGGAAGATACTTTACCAAGCACTTCCCATGGTAATTCGGCTGCTTCTGCAGTCATAAAATCCGTAGTAGTAACAGCTCTTAATGCTACCGCATAGTCATAGGTTCTCTCATCACCCATTACACCAACAGAGCGCATATTAGTTAAGGCTGCAAAGTACTGTCCTACGCTTCTGTCAATGCCTGCATTGGCAATCTCTTCACGGTAGATGGCATCCGCTTCCTGTATTATCTTTACCTTTTCTTCGGTCACATCTCCGATAATACGGATGGCAAGACCAGGGCCGGGGAAAGGCTGTCTGAAAACAAGTTTTTCCGGAATTCCAAGTTCAAGACCAGCTTTTCGTACTTCGTCTTTGAATAAGTCTCTTAAGGGCTCTATGATTTCCTTAAAATCAACATAGTCAGGAAGTCCGCCTACATTATGGTGGCTCTTGATGACGGCTGATTTTCCTAAGCCGCTTTCGATTACATCCGGGTAAATGGTTCCCTGTACCAAATAATCTACAGTTCCGATTTTCTTGGCTTCCTCTTCGAATACACGGATGAATTCTTCGCCGATAATTTTTCTCTTTGCTTCCGGTTCGGATACGCCGGCTAATTTATCATAGAATCTCTGCTGGGCATTTACTCTTACAAAATTAACGTCAAATTGCTCGGTAAATATCTTCTCGACCTCGTCTCCTTCATTCTTACGAAGCAGGCCATGGTCTACGAAGATACAGGTTAACTGCTTTCCTACGGCTTTGCTTATCATAACCGCAGCAACGGAGGAATCTACACCGCCGGATAAGGCACAGAGGACTTTCTTATCACCGATCTTCTCTTTTAATTTCTTAATGGACTGTTCGGTAAAGGAATCCATCTTCCAATCTCCCGAGCAGCCGCATACTTCGTATAGGAAGTTATGAAGTATCTTTGTGCCTTCCTGGGTATGAACTACCTCCGGATGGAACTGTACTCCATAAAGCTTTTTCGCAGGCATTTCCAGTCCTGCTGCCGGACAGGAGGCAGAGGTGGCTGTTATTTCAAAGCCTTCCGGAAGTTTTTCTACGTAATCGGTATGACTCATCCAGCAGACGGAGGTTTCGGTAACGCCTTTAAACAATAAGGATTTTCCATTGACTGTTACTTCTGTTTTTCCATATTCTCTAACTGTTGCGCTGGTTACCTTACCGCCTAACAGGTGAGTCATTAACTGGCAGCCATAACAGATACCAAGTACCGGTATTCCAAGTTCAAAGATTTCTTTCTCACAGTGAGGCGCATCCTCTGCATAAACACTGGCAGGACCTCCTGTAAAGATGATACCCTTGGGTGCTATTTCCTTAATTTTTTCTATACTTGTATTGTAGGGCAATACTTCACAGTAAACATTACATTCTCTGACTCTTCTTGCAATGAGCTGATTATACTGTCCGCCAAAATCAAGGACAATTACCATTTCCTTATCCACTGGTTTTTCCTCCTAATACGATTTCCATTTTTTCTTCTCAAAAGTTACCATTCATGTCCGGCTGTGTTTCTTACACATATGCCAGTCCAAAATATTTTACTATTATAACAGACTTTCTGAAAGCTGGCAATCCCATAATCACCTGTCAATCGTCACCATCTCGCAGCAGACTCTCTTTTGTATCTCCTGTCATCTCACCCCGGACCCTCTTCTGTATCTCCTGTCAGCTCACCGCAGACCCTCTTCTATATCTCCTGTCACCTCACCCCGGACCCTCTTCTGTATCTCCGGTCAACTCATCCAAATTCCTATAATAGGACGGCAGAAACTCTTCCATAAAAATATCAACTTCTTCAACACCCAACTCTGCGATAGCTTTTGCAATACTATCCTTTGCATTGACAAATTCCGTATTGCCGGCCTTTTCCTCCTGAATGCATTTTATTAAGGCCGAAAGCTTATCCGCAGCTTTAACCAGCTTCCAAAGGTAGACCTCCTCTTCCCTCTGAAAAAACAGTGTTTCATACTCCTCTTTAAAATCCTCCGGAAGCATCTGAAGAAGTCTTTTAGCCGCCTCATCTTCAATTTCTTTAAAGGCCCTTTGCATGCTCCCATTATAGTACTTAATAGGAGTCGGCATGTCGCCGGTGATAATTTCCGTAGAATCATGAAAGAGAGCTATTAAAGCAGCTCTCTCCCCATTCAGGTTCTTTTTAAGTCTTTTATTTCCGATTACAGCCAGGGCATGGGCAAGAATACTTACCTCGAGGGTATGCTCTGAAACATTTTCAGGCCTGGAATTACGCATCAGGGACCAGCGCTCGATGTATTTCATTCTGGATATCATGGCATAGAAATTACTTTCCATTTATACCACCGCCTCTTTGTGCTCCTCAAGCATTTTCTTAATATAATAACCGGTATAGGAATTGGGCATTTCTGCTACATCTTCCGGAGTTCCCTTGGCAATAACAGTGCCGCCCTTGTCTCCTCCTTCCGGTCCCATGTCAATAATATAATCCGCTGTCTTAATAACATCCAGATTATGTTCAATTACTACCACGGAGTTTCCGCCTTCGGAAAGTCTCCTTAATATTTCAATAAGCTTGTGGACATCCGCAAAATGCAGTCCTGTGGTAGGTTCATCCAGAATATAGATTGTCCTTCCGGTACTGCGCTTGCTAAGCTCCGCAGCCAGCTTTATTCTTTGGGCCTCACCGCCGGATAACGTTGTGGAGGGTTGTCCCAGGCGGATATAGGAAAGTCCTACGTCATAAAGGGTTTCTATCTTTCTTCTGATGGAAGGCATATTTTCAAAAAACTTCATGGCCTCCTCTACCGTCATATCAAGGACATCATAGATATTCTTTCCCTTATAACGGACTTCCAGTGTCTCACGGTTGTAGCGTTTGCCGCCGCAGACTTCACAGGGCACATATACATCCGGCAGGAAATTCATTTCAATTTTGATGATACCATCTCCCGAGCAGGCTTCACAGCGTCCGCCCTTTACATTGAAGCTGAATCTACCTTTGGTATATCCCTTCATCTTTGCATCGGCAGTTGCTGCAAATAAGTCTCTTATCTGGTCAAATACTCCCGTATAAGTAGCGGGATTGGACCTTGGCGTCCTGCCGATGGGTGACTGATCTATGTTAATTACCTTGTCTAATCTCTCTATTCCAAGCATTTCGGCATGTTTTCCAGGGATGCAGCGGGCCCTGTTTAAATCTCTGGCAAGGCGCTTTTGAAGAATCTCTGTTACCAGAGAACTCTTGCCGGAACCGGAGACACCCGTTACACAGGTCATAACACCCAGGGGAATATTTACCGTAACATTCTTCAGGTTATTCTCGCTGGCACCCTTGATGGTGAGATACCCCGTAGGCTTTCTTCTTTCCTCGGGCACCGGAATCTTGATTCTGCCGCTCAGATAGGCTCCTGTTATGGATTCCTCCACCTGCATAATCTCTTCGGCGGTTCCCTCTGCTATGACCTCTCCGCCGTGCTCTCCAGCTCCCGGTCCGATATCTATAATATAATCGGCAGCAAACATGGTGTCCTCATCATGCTCTACTACAATCAGCGTATTGCCTAAGTCTTTCAGATTTTTTAGAGTCTTTAACAGCTTATCATTGTCTCTCTGATGAAGGCCAATGCTGGGCTCATCCAAAATATAGGCAACTCCCACCAGACCAGAGCCAATCTGGGTGGCAAGACGTATTCTCTGTGCCTCTCCCCCCGAAAGGGTTCCCGTAGCTCTGGACAGGGACAGATAATCCAAACCCACGTCCATCAGGAAGCCTACTCTGGCCCTGATTTCTTTTAACACCAGTTCACCGATTTTAAGCTGTGTGGGTGTCAGATTCAGATTATTCATAAAGGCGCTCAGGTCCCTGATGGAATAACCGGTAACCTCTGCGATATTCTTATCTCCGACAGTAACCGCCAGTGCTCCCTTTTTCAGCCTCTTACCGCCGCACTCTTTACAGGGTGTGGTCTTCATAAAGGTCTCATATTCCTGCTTTGTACCTTCTGAACCGGTTTCCCTGTAGCGTCTTTCCACGTTTTTGATTAATCCTTCAAAGGCAACATCGTAAACTCCCTCGCCTCGCTGTCCTCTGTATTTGACCTTTACTACCTTACCGCCGGTTCCGTGCATAATCATATGCCTGATATTATCCGGCAGGTCATTATAGGGAGTATCCAGGCTGAATTTATATTCCTTTGCCAGGGCTTCCAGTGTACATCTAGTATAGCTGGACTTGTCCGTTGCCGACTGCCAGCCAAGCACTGCAATGGCCCCTTCTGCAAGGCTTAAGGAGCCGTCCGGGATAATCAGTTCCTCTGCAAATTCCATCTTAATTCCAAGACCATGGCATTCCGGGCAGGCACCAAAGGGATTGTTAAAGGAAAAGCTTCTGGGCTCTATTTCTTCGATGCTGATATTACAATCCGGACAGGAGAAATTCTGGCTGAAGCTTAAGGTCTCTTCCCCGCCCACATCTATTATCAGCAGACCTTCCGAAAGCTTAAGCACACTCTCGATGGAATCGGAAAGCCGCTTTTCAATTCCGGCCTTTACAATCAGACGGTCCACAATGATTTCAATCGTATGTTTTATGTTTTTATCCAGTTTGATTTCTTCTGTCAGCTCATAAAGATGTCCGTCAATCATAACACGGATATAACCGCTCTTCTTGGCCTGTTCCAGGAGCTTTACATGCTCTCCTTTTCTACCCCTTACTACGGGAGCCAAAAGCTGTATCCTGCTGCCTTCCTTTAAGCGCATGATTTCATCCACCATCTGGTCAACCGTCTGCTTCTTGATTTCCTTCCCGCATTTCGGGCAGTGGGGAATTCCCACTCTGGCATATAGCAAACGAAAATAATCATATATTTCCGTCACCGTTCCTACGGTAGAACGGGGATTCCTGTTGGTAGACTTCTGGTCTATGGAAATAGCAGGGGAAAGCCCTTCTATGCTTTCAACATTCGGCTTCTCCATCTGCCCCAGGAATTGTCTTGCATAGGAGGAGAGAGATTCCATGTATCTTCTCTGCCCTTCTGCGTATATGGTATCAAAGGCCAGAGAGGATTTACCGGAACCGCTGAGCCCCGTCAATACGACAAATTCATCTCTCGGAATGTTGACACTGATATTTTTTAAATTATGTTCTTTCGCTCCTCTGATTTTTATATAATGTTTCTTATCAGCCATTATTACCTCTCTTCCGGATATTGCTTCTAATGTCCTTCTGTTTCTTATCTATACATCCTATTACCTGTAATTATTCTTTTGTTTTTCTGTAGCTTTTCCTTTGTTTTTCTGTAGCTTTTCTCTATATTTTATTTGCCCCGCAATTACATAGCTGTGTATTCAAATAAAAATTAAATTATATAAACCTTTTTGAATTATCGCATTTACTGTATTAAAATATATTTATGCAGCATACAGTATATTACGACGGCAGCACCTTTTATCTTAATCTTCGTCCATAGAATTCAGCTGCTTCTTTAATTCCAGCAAATGATCCCTTAACTGGGCTGCCAACTCAAAATTAAGCTCAGCCGCAGCGGTCTGCATGTTCTTTGTAATCTTCTTTATTACACCCTCCAGCTCTTTTCTTGTCATGGATTCCGGATCCTTATCCATCTTATAGAAGTCCTTATCCGCTTTCTTGGAGATTCGGATCAGCTCTCTTACCTTCTTCTGGATGGTAGTCGGTGTAATTCCGTGTTCCTCATTATATTTCTGCTGGATACCTCTTCTTCGGTTGGTCTCTGATATGGCCTTATGCATGGATTCCGTCATGTTATCCGCATACATGATTACCCTACCTTCCGAGTTACGGGCGGCACGTCCAATGGTCTGAATCAGAGAGGTCTCCGAGCGCAGGAAACCTTCCTTGTCCGCATCCAGTATGGCAACCAGCGTAATCTCCGGAATGTCAAGTCCCTCTCGTAAAAGGTTGATTCCCACCAGAACATCAAAGACATCCATACGCATGTCCCGGATAATCTCCGAACGCTCCAGGGTATCAATATCAGAATGAAGATATTTTACCCGGATGCCCACATCCCGCATATAGTCGGTCAGATCCTCCGCCATCCGCTTGGTCAGCGTAGTCACCAGAATCTTATTCTTATTTGCGGTTTCTTTATTTACTTCTCCGATCAGGTCATCAATCTGCCCGTTAACCGGCCTTACAAAAACCTCCGGGTCCAGAAGACCGGTAGGCCTAATAATCTGCTCTGTGCGCATCAGCTCATGCTCCTGCTCATACACGGACGGGGTGGCGGAAACAAACATCATCTGATTGATTTTACTTTCAAATTCCCCGAAATTTAAGGGCCTGTTATCCTTGGCTGAGGGCAGACGGAAACCAAAGTCCACCAGTGTGCTTTTTCTGGCCTGGTCACCTGCATACATACCCCGTATCTGAGGAACGGTGATATGGGACTCATCTACAATAATCAGGAAGTCATCGGGAAAATAGTCAATGAGCGTATGAGGTGTACTGCCCGGTGCCTGCCCGGAAAGATGTCTGGAATAATTCTCAATACCGGAGCAAAAACCCGTCTCTCTTAACATCTCTATATCAAAATTGGTTCTTTCCGCAATTCTCTGTGCCTCTAAGAGCTTGTCCTCACTCTTAAAGTAACGCACTCTTTCTTCCATCTCTTCCTGTATGGTCTTAATGGCCCCCTCCAGCTTCTCCTGAGATACCACATAGTGGGAGGCGGGGAAAATTGCAATATGTTCCAGCGTACATTTAATTTCTCCCGTAAGAACATCAATCTCTGTAATACGGTCTATCTCATCCCCGAAAAACTCCACCCGGATTGCCCGGTCATCGGAGGTTACGGGGAATATCTCTACTACATCTCCATTTACACGGAAGGTTCCGCGTTTAAAATCCATGTTGTTCCTGGTGTACTGCAGGTCCACCAGTTTTCTTAATATCTCATCCCGCTCCCTGACCATACCGGGACGCAGGGAAATAACCATTTCCTGATAATCAATGGGATCTCCCAATCCGTAGATACAGGAAACACTGGCTACAATAATAACATCTCTTCTCTCAGAAAGTGCCGCAGTGGCAGAGTGTCTCAGCTTATCAATTTCATCGTTGATTGCGGAATCCTTCTCTATATAAGTATCTGTGGAGGGAACATATGCTTCCGGCTGGTAATAATCGTAGTAGCTGACGAAATATTCAACGGAATTCTCAGGAAAGAATTCTTTAAATTCACCATAGAGCTGTGCCGCCAGAGTCTTATTATGGGCAATTATGAGAGTAGGGCGGTTCAAGGCCTGAATTACATTTGCCATAGTAAAGGTCTTACCGGACCCGGTAACACCAAGTAAGGTCTCAAACTGGTTTCCTTCTTGAAACCCCTTTACAAGCTGCTTTATCGCTTCGGGCTGGTCCCCTGTGGGCGCATACTCCGATACTAGCTTAAAATCACTCATGCTGCTATCCTTTCTTTTGTCTTACTGCATCCTTCTATTCTTCTATCAGTATGGGCTTTCCAGGCATGATTTAACATCCCTTTCCCATAATGACGCAGGTTTTTCCAAATATCGAATAATTTCAAGTCATTATATCATATCTGAATTTTGAATGCAATAATTTTTCGAATGTCTGTTCTATATTCCGATATAGAAAAGCAGGCAGCCAATATCGGATTCCTTGTTACTTTTTACAGTAATCCCTTGATATCAGCTCCTGCTTTTTCCAGCTTTGTTATTATATTTTTATGAAGAAAAAATTTACCACATCTATTACTTTTCTTTAATCTGCTTATTCAGTATCTGTAAAGCTTTTTGAAGCTGATTGTCTTCACTCTTATCAATTACTACCTTCTGGCGAAGTGATTCTTTCAGCTCTACCGTTACATCCGGTGTAATACCAATCTTATGGATATTTCTTCCCTTTGGTGTATAATATTTGGAAACCGTTACCTTAATGGCCGTTCCGTCATTTAAAGGAAGGATGGATTGTACGATACCCTTTCCAAAGCTTGTGGTACCAACAAGTGTTCCCTTTTTGTAATCCTGAATAGCTCCGGCAAAGATTTCGGAAGCACTGGCGCTGTTGCCGTTAATAAGGACAGCCAAAGGCTTATTAAATTCTTCCTTGCCATCGGATTTGTATTCATCACGGTTACCGTATTTATCTTCGGTATAAACAATCATTCCTGAAGGAAGCATACGTTTTAACATATCCACTACGGTATCAAGAAGTCCGCCGGGATTATTTCTGATATCGATAACAAGCCCTTTTTCTCCCTGCTTTTCAAGGTCATCAACAGCGGCGCGGAACTGCTCGGCAGTTACTTCATCAAATTCGGAAACTGCAATATATCCGATTTTATTATCCAGCATTTGATATTCAATGGTGGGGACTTCAACCTTTTTTCTTACTATGGTATAATCAACGGGCTTCGATTTACCTTCTCTTATAATGGAAACAGTTACCTTTGAGCCCTCTTCCCCTTTGATTTTACCGACTACCTCTGTAATATCCTTGCCCGTTACTTCTTCCCCGTTTACTTTATACAGCACATCTCCGGGCAAAATACCTGCCTTGTAAGCAGGACCGCCCACAAAGGGCTTCACAATGGAAAGAATTCCAGTCTTTGCATCTGCGGATACCGTTGCTCCAATGCCATAATAAATACCGCTGGAGGATTCCATTAAGGCCGCATATTCATCCTTGGTATAATATACGGAATAAGGGTCCTTCAGACTTGACAGCAGTCCTTTGTATATCCCCTCTGCCATAGTGTTCTTATCCACATCTTCCATATAATATTTATTTATCAGGCCTTCCAGTCTATCAATCTTTTTCATGACATCCTGGTCTGTGACCTCGGTCTTTGCAGCACTGGTATTCTCTGTCTTTACATTTGCATTTTCTCTTGTGAGATTTTCATTTATCTTGTTTGCAAAGACTGTAACAACAATTGCCATGATAACAAATGTTGCCGCCAACCCGGATAAAAATCCGTTGAGAAATTTATTCTTCATCGCTTTTAACCTCTTTTCTGGGTCAGTCGGTCCTGGGCTGCCCCTAATCTATTGTCATTTGCTTCTGTACCTCTGCCTGCTCTAATTGCTGACATAATTCAGCGGATTCTTATAATCATTGTTCACCGTAACAGCAAAATGCAGATGGGAGCCTGTTGATATACCCGTTGAGCCGACCAAAGCAATCTCCTGTCCCTGGCTCACTTCATCTCCCGCAGATACCAGAAGCTTGGAACAGTGCATATAGATAGTATAGGTACTGTTTCCATGATAAATCATAATATAATTACCGCCTGAAACACTATAAGCTGCAGTTACCACACTGCCTCCTGCCGCAGCTACGATTTTCGTACCGGTAGGTGCTCCGATATCAATTCCCTTATGGTATGTACTCGCTCCTTCTGTAGGCTGGCTGCGGTACCCGAAACCGGAGGTAATTCTGCTGCTGGAAGGTACAGGCCAGATAAAGCCTTGTGCTGATGCCCCGGAGGAACCACCGTTATCAGAAGAGCTGTTATCGGAAGAGCCGCTATTATTGTCAGAAGAACTATTATCTGCTGAAGAATTATCTGTCCCTGAGTTCTGTGCTTCCTGCTGTTTTCTGTTTTCTTCTTCCTGCTTTCTTTTCTCTTCCTCTTCCTTTCTCCTGCGTTCTTCTTCCTCCTTCTTCCTTCGTTCCTCTTCTTCAATTCTCTTTCTTTGCGCCTCTAAAAGCTGTTCAATCACATTTTCCTGGTCATCGATCTTCTGGCTGTACTGAGCGGACAATGTCTGGCTTTTCTCAATATTGCCCTCGTATTTGGCGACCTCTGTCCCTTTATCCTTGACCAGCTTCTCTATTGTACCCTGTTCGAAGGTTTTCTCATCCTTTATGTTTTTAAGTTCCTCCAACTGGGCCTTTTGCTCCTTTTCCTTCTTGGTTACCTCCTCTTTCAGGCGCTTATAGTTCTCTAAAAGCCCATTGTCATACTCTGTGATTTTCTCCTTGTATTCCATCTGGTTAAGCATATCGGAAAAGTTATCGGATTGTATGAGTATCTCTAAAATCCCTATATCTCCATTCTCATACATATACTTAATGCGGCTTTTCATAATGGAATACTGTTCTTTTTCTTTGGCTTTTGCTTTGGCTAATTCTGCCTTTGTTGCTTTTAAATTACTGTTTGCTGTTTTAATCTTTCCTTCAAGCTTATCGACTTCACCAGTCAGCTTGTTTAACTCCATATCCAGTTTTTCGATATAGTTAAGTATATCATTTTTTTCTTTTTCTAATTCCTTTATTTTAGATTCTGTTTCTTCCTTTTTTTGCTCCAGTGCTGTTTTATTATTTTTTGCCTTTTCTATTTCTCCAGCATAGCCCAGAACACTTTGTCCGGCAAAAATAAGAACCAGAAAGAAAACCATAAAAAGCTTGCTTTTTCTGATTAGAAATTTTTTCTTATTGAAAGAATGGTTTTTAGCATCTGTATTTAATTCCTTTTTCATCCGCACCTCTTCCTTTTCTTTCGTCCAGCTCCTATTTCCCTTCCTTTAAATGAAGCTGTCTTCTTACTGTCAGAAAGCTGCCAAAGAAACCGATTCCCACTCCCAAAATCAGGCACAGGGGTACCAGTGTCTTAAATATACCATTAACCTCAATAAAATGAAAGGTCTGGAAAATATTATTGTATTTTCCGGAAATATAGACTATCAGCTTGTTATACATTATGTACAAAAATCCAAGAGGAATGACCGAGCCTAAAATGCCGATGGTTACTCCTTCTACAATAAACGGCGCGCGGATAAAGGAATCCTTTGCTCCGATTAATTTCATAATTGCAATTTCTTCTTTCCTTACGGCAATTCCCATGGTAACCGTAGTATTTATCAGAAATATTGCCACGGCAAAGAGAATTATTATGATTGCTCCCGATACATACCCTACAAGGGCATTAAAGCTTTTAAAGGTATTGGCAACGGCATCGGAATGATTTACCTGCCTTACTCCGTCAAGCCCCTCTATGTAAGATACCAGCGTTCTTTGCATGGAAACATCGTTTAAGCGGACCGAATAGGAGGCCGAATCCTTTAAGGGGTTATCATCTCCAAAGCTCTCGGCCAGCTCCTTGTTCACATATCTTTTCTTGTAATTTTCCCAGGTTTTCTCTGCGGATAGAAATTCAACAGATGCAACTTCCGCTCTGGTTTTGATTTCATCCCCGATTTTATCAATCTGCTCCTGGCTGATACCTTTATCAAAAAAAACCGTTACTCCCACTGAAGTTTCGGCTGTCTTAACCATATACTGAAAGTTCGCCACTACAAAATAAAAGATACCAAAGAGAAACAAACAAGCGGCAATGGTCCCAACGGAAGCCGCAGAAAACATGCGGTTCCTGCGGATATTCTTAAAGCCCTGCTTCATGCTGTAAGCTACTGTACTAATACGCATTGGAATATCCACCTCTTTGCTCATCACTGATTAACACACCTTTATTCATGGTAATCACCCTCTTTTGCATTTTGTCAACGATATCCTTGTTATGTGTTACCACAACGACAGTAGTTCCCCGCTTATTGATATCCTCCAGCAGCTTCATAATTTCCCAGGAATTCTTCGGGTCCAGATTACCGGTGGGCTCGTCGGCCAATAAAATCACCGGATTATTGACCAGGGCCCTTGCCAGCGCCACTCTTTGCTGTTCTCCGCCGGATAGCTGCGTGGGCAGCGAATTCTGTTTCTCCAGTAATCCCATCAGGGAAAGCATGAAAGGCACCTGCCTTCTGATAGTGCTTCCCGGTACTTCAACTACTCTCTGGGCAAATGCTACGTTCTCATATACGTTACGGTCCTTTAACAGACGGAAATTCTGAAATACTACACCGATTCCCCTTCTGTATTTTGCCACCTGTCTGTGTTTCATTCGTGTCAAATCTTTAAAATTTACATAAATCTTCCCGTTTGTCGGTTCAATCTCCTTTAAGATAAGCCTGATCAATGTCGATTTCCCCGAACCGCTGCTGCCAACAATAAAAACAAATTCACCTTTTTTTATCTGAAAGCTGATATTATTTATGGCAGGGATTCCTTTCTGGTAAGCCTTTGATACCCGGTCAAAAACAATAACCGGTGCATCTGCATCGTCTATTTCTTTGTTCCTGCTGTAATTCATTCTGCTTTATACCTTTCTAAACCCTGCTCTTTATCCGAAAAAAACAAAGAGGGAGAGCCAAAAGAGAAAGCCCTAACCCTCTTATCCCAACAATATGATATCTTAAGCTTCTCTCTAGTATTCCAGTGTTTCCATATACTTCATATATTTCACAACCATCAGGGCAATCTTGAAGGTAATGGCATCTTCGAAAACCCTTAAGTCCAGGTTGGTGCTCTTTTGAAGTTTATCCAGACGGTAGACCAGAGTATTTCTGTGAATATATAACTGTCTGGAGGTCTCTGATACGTTAAGATTGTTTTCAAAGAACTTATTGATGGTGGTCAATGTCTCTTCATCAAATTCATCGGGAGACTTTCCGTCAAAGATTTCCTTGATAAACATCTTGCATAAAGGCATGGGAAGCTGGTAAATCAGACGTCCGATACCAAGATTGCTGTAAGCCATCACGTTTCTGTCACTATAGAATATCTTTCCGACATCCAGAGCCATTTTGGCTTCCTTATAGGACCTTGAAACATCCTTAATCTCATTGACAATGGTACCAAATGCCACATGAACCTTGGTCATAGCCTCCGTATTGAGCATGTCCAGTATGATTTTTGCTGTCTTATTCATATCGTCATAGTTCTCATTGGGCTTAAGCTCTTTTACAAGAATAATATTCTTCTCATCCACGGCAGTGATAAAATCCTTTGTCTTACCGGAGAAAAGTCCTCTTACTGTTTCAAGGGCATTGATATCCTTTTCGTTCTTTGTCTCGATAATAAAAACTACTCTTCTTACATCTGTCTCAATGTGCAGCTTCTTTGCCCTGTTATAGATATCCACCAACAACAGGTTATCAAGCAGGAGGTTTTTGATAAAGTTATCCTTATCATATCTTTCCTTATAAGCCACTAACAGGTTCTGTATCTGAAAGGAAGCAATCTTTCCTACCATATATACGTCATCGCTGTCACCTTTTGCTAAGATTACATACTCTAACTGATGCTCATCGAACACCTTAAAAAACTGGTAACCCTGGAGTACCTGGCTGTCGGCAGGGGAATCTACAAAGTTAAGAACCGCATTTTCATAATCATCGGCATTATTAATCGTGGTTGCTAATGTCTTTCCTTCCGTATCCATCACACAAAGGTCAATCCTGGTAATGCCTTTTAAACCTTCTATGGTACTTTGCAGGATTTGATTTGATATCATATTGTCACTCCTTTTTCTTAACGTTCTCATTTTATATTTTTTAATAACCACTATTTTAGCATCGATTTCGTAAAAAGTAAATAAAATTTATATAAATTTAATAATATTTTTCGTACAATAATATTAATTCGACCTGTTTTTGATATAGTTTATTTTCTAAACTAATGTCAAGTTAGGTGCTGTAAGTTAATCTTTGCTTATGTCTATGAATATTTCGGGTATAAAAAGACAGCAAAATGAAAAGAAAGCAGCGTTTTCGTCAACAAAGTAACGCTAAACGCTGCCCATTAAATTTTTCTAATATAACCCGCTCATTCCGCCAAGGGAAGATGTTATATCCTTTGGAAGATATAGCTTATAGCATAATTTAAATGCAATCAGATTTACAACAACAATAAGAATCAGGGATAAAAATACGATATAAATACGCTTATCTGCATTTGAAACAACTGGTTTTGCAGATGCATACAAATATAAATAGCTTAAGATGGTTCCGGCGGAGTAGCATAACAGGCCGTACATCGGGTTGAGAAAGCCTATTATAACAGCAATCACTGTTACCAGTATCATAGCAATACTTTTTCCGGAAACTACGCACAGCATATTCTTATAGGCAGCCTGTCCATTGGAAATTAACTTATTTAAGATCAATACGATTCCTGCCAGTATACCATTAAGCGCAATACTCCATATTACTGATACGATAAAAATCCTCACAAGAGGGAAACTATAGTCCAGAGTTAAGCTGCTGTCCCCAAACAGGCTTCCGTAAGAGCCCATTATCTGACCCATAAAAGCGCTGATTGCCGAATTCATCTTCTGAAAAAGCAGCATAAGGTATAACCCATACAGCAGACTTTCAAGAACAATGATTCCGGCAGCTATATTTACGTCCGGCTTTTCTAGATAGCTGCTTAATCCGGTATCAGGTTTCTTTATTACCTTTATAATAACGTCAAAAAGCTTCTTCAGATACACATTGGAAGTCGCCGCCATAGCCTTTACTTCCTGCATCCCGTTACCGGCTGTCTCATAATTTACTTCCTTTGCCGCTGCAAGAGGTAATTCTTCCTGCACTGTTACGTTTGATATCTCTTCCTTGTACGGTGTTTCTGCTTCCTGGCTGTTAAGGCAGCCGCATACTTCGCCATCCTCTAATTTCCTGCCGCAATGTATACAAAATTTTCCCATAAGAATTTTCCTCCTCTTAGTAATAGTATATTGAGTTAAGGTAAATGGATGAGATTACCCATTTATCCCCCTCCAGCTGATAGGTAACATCATAGCTGTCTTCATTGGAATCACTTTGATCCTCAAGCTCTCCTGTCCACCAGTTCTTGGAGGTATAATCATAATCACAGGTTACCTTCATACTGAATGACTGAAGGAAGACACTTGAATACAGGACATATTCCTGCTCTCCGCTAAAATCATGCAGTGTAAGCTTCGTTATACTTGTTCCGTCTTCATGCTCCATGTCCCCCAGCAAGCTTTCATAATTCTGCCGGATGCGGCTTTGTACTTCTTTATCCGATGAGAACAGTGCCTTTACGCTGTCAAATTCCTTTTTCTCAAAGGCAGCCTTATAAATGGCAGTGTAATCTTCTTCTGCCTGTTTGATCAGGCCCTTTATGATATCAGGTTTTATGGTGATTTCGGTGATCAGGGAATCATCGTATCCTCCATCTTCAGGATATACTTCTTCTTCCACATCCTCGATATAGGGAGAAGTTATCTTAACCTTATGCTTTCCCTTTAACATGCTTTTTATTGTATAATAATCAATTCCATCTTCTGTGGATTCTATATTTTTTGCAGATATTTTCTGTCCATCCACCAATAGTTCCGTTCCGCTTGGAACAGCAATTGAATAATCCGAAACCTGTAATGTTTCCGGAGATACTTTCCATTTATTAAAAACAAGGAATTCCTTTTTCTTAAGCTTTACGAGCTTTACCGTAATATCCTGCTGCTCTGAGGAATTGTCCGATATGTAATAAACCGTCATATTCCTTGTAAGGCCAATACTGTCCTTACCGGTACGTCCAGCCTTTCCTTTGCCTTGCATTACCTTAAAATTTTTCACTTTTTCATATCCCAGCTCACTGCTTAGAGCTTCTTTAAAGCTGTTTACATTAATTAATTTTGATTTCTTAATATCAAGATAGGAAAAGGCTTCTTTCCAATCTTCCTTCTCAACGCTGCTCATATAGCGTTTTGTTACTTTTTCAGGACTATAGTATGACTGTCCCGCCTTAAAAGCAGCAAAAATAAGAATTATTATTCCGACCGCACATACGATTACTGCTTTCTGCCATGCTTTCATAGGCGGTTTTGCAGGGAGCTGTCCGGTATTTGCCACTGCTCTTACTGGCTCCGTTTTTACTGGCTCTGCTTTCGCTGGCTCTGTTTTTGCTGGCTCTGTTTTTGCTGGCTCTGTTTTTGATGACTCTGTTTTTGATGACTCTGTTTCTGACATCTCTGGTTCCGTGGGTTTTCGCTCTGCTTTATTTTGCTCCGTTACTGTTGGTTTTGGTGCCGGTATTGGCATTTTTGCACCACAGGCTTCACAAAATTTCGCTCCTTCCACATTTTTGGTTCCGCACTCTTCACAATACATTCAAAGTACTCCTTTTACCCATATTATATTTGTATAAAAACAGTCTTTATTCTTCAAAATTGCTTTTATACACTAGTATATAATACCTAATTTCTCCTGATTTTTCAATCTATTATGTAAATTTTTATCATATTTGTTATTTTTATGTATTATTATCAAAGATACTGTCTTTAGCACAAAAAAACAGAGAGTTCAATACAATTGACTCTCTGTTTCTTTTATGTGAATTTTACACTATTCCATTATTAGATTGAAAAATGCGTTACATTTTTAATCTTTCAATTTAAGCAGTATCACATGCAAGCTGATGATATGCACAGATATTAGTGTGTAATAACCTGCTCTGTTTCCTTATCAAATACATGAATCTTTGTTAAATCAAATGCTACCTTGATTGTATCGCCAGGTCTTGCAGTTGTACGAGGATTTACTCTTGCAGTTACATCGAACTCATCTACTGAGAAATACAGGTAAACTTCAGCACCTAATAATTCGTATACTCTTACAGTTGCGCTAACAACGCTGTCAGGTGAACTGCTGATGAACATTTCTTCATCTTTCACATCTTCCGGACGAACACCTAACATAACTGTCTTGTTTTCATATCCGGCATCAAGTACTTTCTTACCCTTTGCTTCCGGCAATTTGATGGAATGTGAGCCAAACTGTAAAGCAGCTGTACTTCCGCTCTTTACAACGGTAGCTTCAATAATATTCATTTGAGGAGAACCGATAAATGTTGCAACAAATAAATTGTTAGGCGTATTATACAGATTCTGAGGTGAATCTACCTGCTGAATAATACCATCTTTCATAACAACGATTCTTGTTCCCAGTGTCATAGCTTCTGTCTGATCATGTGTTACATAAATAAAAGTGGTCTGTAATCTCTGGTGTAATTTAGAAATTACAATACGCATCTGTACCCTTAATTTAGCATCCAGGTTGGATAAGGGTTCATCCATGAGGAATACTTTAGGATTACGAACAATTGCACGTCCCATAGCTACACGCTGTCTTTGACCACCGGAAAGAGCCTTAGGCTTACGGTCTAATAAATTCTCAATTTCAAGAATTCTTGCAGATTCACGAACTAATTTGTCAATCTGATCCTTTGGAGTCTTTCTTAATTTAAGACCAAATGCCATATTATCATAAACTGACATATGAGGATACAAAGCGTAGTTCTGGAAAACCATCGCGATATCCCTGTCCTTGGGTTCTACATCATTTACTAATTTATCCCCAATCCATAATTCACCGCCAGTGATTTCCTCAAGACCTGCTATCATACGTAATGTTGTGGATTTTCCACAGCCTGAAGGTCCAACGAAGATGATGAATTCCTGATCAGCAATTTCAAGATTAAAATCTTTAACAGCTACAAAACCATTAGGATATGTTTTATTGATGTTCTTTAAAGATAGACTTGCCATTTTTATAATTTCCTCCCTAAATTTTTATGCCATCATGTGCTCTGTCTTGTACTATTACTATATGTTTTACTATACACTATTAGCACCCCCAGCGCCATATCTCAATTCAACAAATTAATTTTTACCGTTTTGTATACTTTGTATATTCATTTCGAAAATAAGTACTTTTACCGGATTTTCGCTGATTGTCTGCTAAAATTACTGTCTATATTCTCTAAAACCTTCCCCCATGACCTCCCTTGCATCACTCACAATGATGAAAGCTTTGGGGTCAACCTCCGCTACTAATTCTTTCAATTCAACGATCTCTTTTTTGGAAACCACGCAAAAAAGCATTTTTTTATCCCGGTTGGAATACATCCCGGTTGCCGATATGCCGGTTACCCCTCTGTCCAGCTCCTCCATGATCTTATCCGCTATCCGCTCATATTCATCGGATATAATATAGGCCATTTTGGCAAATTTAAGCCCTTCCAGGATGCTGTCCGATATTTTTGCGGTAATATATACCGCAATAATGGCATAAAGGGCCTTCACGATACCAAAGCTCATAATACCGATAATAACCACAACACCGTCTACCACTGTCAGAATTCTCGGTACCGTATAATAGGGCTTGAATTTGTGGATAATCATGGCCAGCAGGTCCGTGCCTCCGGTGGATGCATTGGCCGCAAACACAAGGCCGATTCCAGCCCCTCCGATAACGCCTCCGAAGACAGCTGCCAGAAGGTAATCCTGTCCCACAAAATTAAACTCGGTCGGTACCAGCGCAAGGGCTATGGTAAAGCTTACTTCCGCAAACAGGGCATGCTTTACAAAGGTCTTTCCCCGGACTATAACCGCGGTAATAAACAAGGGTATATTTAAAACCAGGTTGGTAATCCATAATGGTATACCACCCTCGATAAATACACCTGACAGCTTCTTTATTACAATGGCAAGCCCCGACAGGCCCCCTGTTACCATTTGCAAAGGCTCATATACCAGGTTAACGGATACCGCCATAAGAATGGTTCCTACTATAATAAGAATATAGTGGGTAAATTTATTTTTATAAAGATGTGCTTCCATGATACATCCGCCTTTTCTGCCTGTATTCTTTTAGCGTATTATTTTTTCTGTATTATTACTTTCAGTTTCTTTTATTTTGGCTTTTTGCTTCTTCTTTATACTATACTTTTCCAAAAGATTCGAAACGTCATTATGGAGAAATCCTCCATAAAACCCAAGGAATAGTATAACAGAATCCCTCTGCAAAGACAAGGCGGTTGTTGGATTACATAAAGTTGCAGGATTACATAAGGAATGATTTACAGGATTTCATAAAGGATACCTTGCAGGATTCATAAAGATTAATTTGCAGACTTACACAAAGAATATCTTTCAGTATTATATAAGAAATTTCTTATCTGATTGTACAACACCCTTTTGCGGAGCATTAAATTCTCATGCTGCAACAGTAAAACCCCATACAGGAGTATACAAATAGAAGCCAGGCCATCCGCTGAGCAGGAAGCCTGGCTTCTATAATCAATCATTTTTTATCGGAATAACCATATTCCATGTATGGGTAAATTGATAAGGGGCATCACCATTCCCAGCAGCCAGGAACAAATGGGTGGGCCGTCCATCCTCAAACAGCAAATTGGGGCGTTCAAGATTGCATTGTGTGGTTACGCTCCTGTCATCCCATAAAACCTCCCTGCTGTATACCAGTGGGTCCTCCGATGCGTTTATTGTTCCAGACTTCCGTGAATCTTTCGCTTGATATTTCATATTTTACCCTTTCATTTATATTAACGCAGCCAATAACGGCATCTTTACTTTCCTTCTCTTAGAAAAAATCTTTTTCCATCAAATCATCCAGCAATTCCCCCAACAGGGAATTCGCCCATGCAAACCAGGGTCTGGTATACACCTCCGGCCTGTTCGGATCAAAAGATTCATGCATAAAATTAGTGCCTGCATGAGTTGCGGATAACATTTCAAGACAATTCATTATTTCCTCTCTGCTATCAGAGGTTAAAGCCTGCATAATAATGCCGATGCACCATACATAACCGTCGGGAGTATGGGGGCTTCCCATGCCTTTTGCTATTGTTCCTTCAAAATAATAAGGATTTTCTTTTGAAAGGACAAACGCCCTTGTACGCCTGTACATCTCATCCTCCGCATCCCCATAGCCCAGATACGGTATTGCCAGAAGACTGGGGGAATTGGCGTCATCCATTAACACATAATTTCCCTTGCCGTCCGTTTCATAGGCATATATCTCCCCAATTCCAGGATAATTAACTATTGCATTATTTTCAATCCCTTTTTTGATTTCTTCCGCCAATTTACTGCACTCAATTCCAATATTCTCAGCATTGTAAAAGGTATTCATTATATCTGCTGCATAGCTTAATGCCTTTACCGCCATCATATTGGCGGGCACCAGATATCCGTAAATACAGCGGTCATCGGAAGGACGGAAGCCGGACCATGTCATGCCGCAGGGAGCTACCGGATTTCCTTTTCCCTCCATGGGCAGGGTATCTGTTTCAACACATTCAAATCTCTGGAAGCTGTAGGGCGATTTTGCCCCATGATCCTGCTCGGTACGGAATACCTCCAGAATCTTCTTCACCATATTCAAAAAATTCTTATCAAAAATATCCGTTCTTCCTGTTTCCTTCCAATAGCTGTGGGCCAGGTAAAGCGGTGAGCATAAGGAATCCACTTCATACTTTCTTTCCCATACTCCGTCATTGCATTCTGTTTCATCCTTGTGGCCCAAGCCATTAAGTGCTTCATTAAAGGCATTTGCATAAGGATCCAGCAGCACCAGTTCCATTTGCTTTTCAAGTACCCCTCTTATAATTTCGTCAAGCTCCTTATCTTCTTTGGCGAACTTCACATAATGTCTTACCTGTGCGCCGGAATCCCTCAGCCACATGGCCGGTATGTCACCTGTAATCACAAAATAACTACCGTCCTCCAATTGCTTTACCGTAGTTTCAATGGTACTTAAAAAGCACTGTTTGACCATAGGTGCCAGTTTCGGATAAGCAATCTTATAATATTCTTCAAGTTTTTCTGCTCTGTTGATTAGTGTCTTTGGAATTGATTTCAGCATATTTTCCACTCCTCGCATCATTTATTTCAGTTCCTGTTGTGATATCGCTTTCATCCCTGATTGCTTCGTCCCTGTCTTCCGCCTGATAATCCTCAATCAGCCCGGTCTCTGTAAGCCCGCCCTCTGCCAGGTCAATTTTATAGGTCTTCACTTCAAAGCCTCCCAGGGATACCTCCTGGTCTATTCTTCCGTCCAGCATCCGGATATTGGCCTTTGCACTTTTCCCTGTGCTTTCATAAACACGGAGAATATATCCGTCAAAATTTTCAGCTCTTTTTACAGCGGATACAATCACCTGAGGGTTGTCAATGGTTATAAACTGACCGGCTGCTTCCCCTTCCTCCGGCGGGCAAAAGGAAAAGCCGTAAGGTTCTTCATTGAATACCAGTGCTTCCCTGTCTATCATCCTTTCAACTTCCGCTGCAGCACCACCCTGTATACGGAAATGGTAAAAGCGTTCTCCCTGTTCCATTCTCGGTGCCCATTGCTCTTCCTGCAGAGCCTTTCCCATTATAAAATCAGACGATGTATACCCTGCGCTGCGAAGTAGTGTGATACCGAACTCCCGGCCGGTATAGCTGGCTCCGTGGGTGCCGTTATTGATAACAGCCAGGGCTTTGTCCGCGGCCCCATCCACTGCCATGGTCCATTTCTGGGATATTGTTTCCTTATCCTTATTTAATTCTTCCCGCCCAAACATAATCTGGCCGTGAAAAGCTTCATACTCCTCCGGTGTTTTGAGTACAGCCTTCAGATACTTCTCCTTCTCCTGAAAATGAACGCCGATTTCAACATCAAAACAGCTGCCCTTTTTGGGAATATGATACCGAATATAAGCCTTGCTGTCATGGAGGCCAAAAACGGCTTCTACGGTGGTACGTACTTCACCGTCCTCAATAATTCTTACAGCAGGAATTACCTTTTCACTTAACCCGCAGTATTCAGCTGCTTCGTGAGGTGTCAAAAGCTGAAAAGCCCTTCTGCTGCGGGATTCCTTTTTTCCAAATCCCCAAGGATTATGGGTATCCTCAAAGCATACCAGCTGTAAACTTTCTTCCTCCAGATAGCGCACACCCTTTACGGAATATTCCTTTAATAATCCTGTAGCGGTATCAATTACGACTTTCATACTGCCATTGTCTAACATATATTCGGGCCGGGATACGATTTCAGTATATAACGGGCGCTTTGGTATCGGCTCAAAATAAACATCCATGCGGTTCATGGAGCTTGCTTTCAGAGTAGCCTGCACCACTATTTTCTTTCTCCAGTCCAAATTGAAATTACTGGATTCTTTCTCTGCCTGTGCCGGTATCTGCTTTCCTTCAAACATTACCTTCGGATACATAAAGTCGGTAGACCAGTTCTGTACCGGCAGCCCTGTCTCACAGGAAAATACTCCTGTTATATCAAAGGGGTGGGGATTATAGAACAGGATTACAGAGCTGCCTTCCTTCACCCGCTTCTCTCCTTGGGCCAGTGCAAGTGCTGCCGAGTGCTTCACACGGCTCATCAGTTCCAGCCCATAGTCCAGTAAGCGTAAGGTATCCGTTTCTACCAGCGGGCTGCCGGAGCCTGGCAGGGCATCATGAAATTCACTGAAAATCAATGCACCTGCGGCATCCTTCATTTCTTTTTGCGGATAGCTTCTGCCGCACTGAAGCCAGGCTGCTGCCGCCATCTTTTCTGCGGAATACAGCTCATTTTCCAGCTCACGGTGCTTTTGCTTTATGCGGATTTGGGATGTATAGCACCCTTCTGCTACCGGATTCAGCCCTTTTGATACCCTTGGGAATTCGTTCAGCTTCGTAATTCGTTCCTTAAAATAGGCTTCCGGCGTCGAATGTATCAGGTTGTAATCCTTATTATTTTCTGCAAGCTCTTTCAAATCCTGCAAATCTTTTCTGGAGGGACCACCGCCGTGATCTCCAACCCCCCACAGAAAAAGTGTTACCTCCTCTTCTTCTTTGAGAGGCAGAAATTCCAGCAGTTCTTTTGCAGCCTGCCCCCAGACACTATTGTAATTTTCATCTGACCGGTGAACCAGAATAGTCGAGCCATCCAGCCCCTCCCATTCAAAATCCTGTTCTTCAAAGGAGAAGCCGTTCCTGGCCGGCCGGCATACGATATAAGAATCATAGCCTGCTTTTTTTAATATCTGTACAAGCCCCCGGGAATGCCCAAAGGAATCGAAATTAATTGCCGTAGTTGGCAGGGCATTAAAATATTCCTGAAAAAATCTCCTGCCTCGTTCTATGTTCCGGACGATGGACTCACCGGAGGGCATATTGCAGTCAGGCTGCAGATACCAGCCTCCTATAATATTCCATCTTCCTTCCTCTACTGCTTTTTGCAGCTTTTGAAACAAGCCCGGACTGTTATCCTTCACCCATTCATATAAAATAGCCTCGTTGTGGTTAAATACAAATCCCTCAAAATCTCCGGTCATCTCTTCTACCGTTTTAAAAGTAGAAAGCGCTTCCGAGCAGCCCTCCTGCCACCTCCACAGCCATACAGGGTCAAGATGGGCATTTGCTATTAAATGTATATTTTTCATAACTTCTCTCACACCTTTTTAATATTAAAAAGAGCACCCGGCAGCGGGTTTATCTTGCTGCCGGGTGTTTCTTAATGTTCTTAAGAAACATCTTAAGTTTACTTATTACCCGGTTATTTTTTAATTGCCAGCAATAATTGCATTAATCTGGTTCGCAACATCTTGAAGTTTTGTTACCGGTTCTTTGCTTACACCATCCAGTATATCATTGTATGTAGGGTCCCAGACCTTTCCGGCATCGGAAGACCAGTCAGCCGCATAACGCACCCCATTTTTTGTCTTTGTTTCCATCATCGTCTGAACAGCCTCCGCTACTTCCGGATGACCTTTTTCCTTCATTACATCATAGAAAACGGATGCGGATGCAGAATGTGCACAAGGAGCAACAGGCGTTGCCTTTAATACGGTCTGGTATAAATCACTGGACATGAACTTAATCAGCTCCCAGGTCTCTTCCGGATGGGCCAGATCCTTAGGCGACATCCAGCCTACCGTATCGTAGGTTGTAGTTCTTCCGTTAGGCCCCTGAGGAGTAGGAGCATAACCCCAATTCAAGTCAGGGCAGTTCTTGAGCAGGGAATCAACTTCCCATTGTCCGTAATATAATAATGCCATTTCACCGGCTTCAAACATGGAATTCTGGTTCGTTACCTCATAGGTTCTCTTGGGTAAGGTACCGTCTGCTATCATTCCCTGAATCTTCGCAGCCTGCTCCATAAACTTATCATCCACTGTCACCTTGGTGGTTCCCATTAACTTATCCATTAAAGGAGCGCCGCCATAAGAGGTACTGATATTGGCAATTCCAAAGCCGGAAGTATCCAGGCCATAAAGACCGAACTTCTCTTCTGACGGTTTTTTCAGTTTTTCAGCCATTGCCCACAGATCATCCCAGGTCCAGTCTGCCGTAGGCTCCTTGATTCCTGCTGCCGCCAGTAAATCCTTGTTATAAAAAACGCCGTACACATTTACAAGGCTCGGAAAACCGTAAGTCTTTCCGTCAAGCTGCCATCCGCTCATAGTACCTTCGTAAAGGGATTTTGTGAAGTCCGGCTCCGCTGCCACTTTGTCAGTCCAGTCTGTCAGCAGTTTTTTCTGGTAAAAAGAAGCTGCCATATCATATCCGCCCTGGAATACATCCGGAGCTTCACCGGCCGTAATCATTCCCGCCAGCTGCTGTCCGTAATCCGAATAGGAGCCCTTTACGATTTCAACCTTAATATTAGGATGTTCCTTGGTAAATACATTATCGAATGCATCCTGTATGGCAGCATTCATTTCATCACTTTCCCAGTCCACCACCTTCAAAGTGACTGATTTTGCCTCGGATGTACCGCCCTTGTCAGATGAATTGCCATTACCTGTTGCTGCCGTATTACCATTTCCTTTACAGCCCGTCAGCATGGCAGCAGTCATAACCGCGCACAATCCAAGTGCAATTGCTTTTTTCATTTTTCCTTTTTTCATAATGAAACCTCCAATATACTTTTTTTAACTAGCATAAATGCTATTACGTCCCTATAAGAGCCGGCTTACTTTACTCCGGAATTATTCATGGAACCAAGCCCCTCCATAAAGTAGTTCTGACAGAAGAAGAAAATAATGAGTATTGGCAGCATATACATAATATCCGCAGCCATAAATAAATTCCATTGTGTTCCATATGTACTGCTGGTCATACGCCCTACTCCCAATGCCAGAGTCCATTTCTCCGGTTTGCTGATTACATACAGAAGGGGAGTGAGATAATCATTCCATGCTCCCTGGAACGCTTGGATGGCAATTACCGTAATCAGCGGCTTTGACATGGGAGCTATGATGTGGACCAGAATCTGCAGCCTGTTCGCTCCATCGATTCTTGCCGCATCGTCATAGGATTTCGGTATGGTAGTCATAAACTGCCTTGCCAGGAAGGTTTGAAACGGTGCACCCAAAAAGCCCGGAATAATCATCGGCCACCAGGTTCCATAAGCCCCCAGGGCTGCCCAAAGACGGAATACCGGGATAACTGTTACCATTCCCGGAATCATCATGGAACCAACGATCAGGTAGAACCACAGTTTTTTCCCTTTAAATTTCAATCTGGCAAGAGCATATCCCACGCTCATACAGCTGCAGATCTGGCCGATGCTGACAAAGACAGAAATAAACAGGGAATTCAAAAACTTTCTTCCGAATTTGACCTTTGCCAGGCCTGCCGTAAAGTTTTCCCAATGGAACTCAGACGGTATCAGCTGAGGCGGTACTTTAAACACAGCGGCATTGTCCTTTAAGGCGGTTGTAAGCATCCACAGCAGCGGAAACAGCATAGGTATGCAGAACACCAGTATCAGTACATATCGAGCAGTTAGATTTATCTTCTGCTTACGTTTCTTTCCCATTCCAGTTACCTCCGCTAATCATTTTCGTAATATACAAAAGACTCAGACTTTTTAAAGATTAAAGCTGTAAATACCAGAATAATCAAAAAGAGTATCCATGATTCCGCACAGGCACGTCCATATTTCTGATTGCTGAATGCATTTACATAAATATCATAATTAATAAAATTTGATGAGAAATTAGGTCCTCCTGCCGTCATAATCTGCGCCTCTGCAAAAGATTGCATGCAGCCGATTAAGCCTGTAATCAATTGCAGGAAAATAACCGGTGTGATCATAGGAAGGGTAACATATTTAAATTGCGCCCACCCTGTTGCCCCATCCAGGGATGCAGCTTCAAATACATCCACAGGCACAGACTGGAGACCGCTTAAGAATATAATCATCATGCCGCCTACTCCCCACCACTTTATAATACTTAGGGAAAACAGCACTACTTTTTCACTGGTAAGCCAGCCCACCGGCGCAATTCCAAGTTGTCCCAGTAATCCATTCAATAATCCCACATCGGATTTAAAAATAAACTGCCACAAAATAATGGCTGCCACTCCGGGAACAATGGTAGGCAAATAATAAATTACGCGGAACAGCTTGATTCCAGGTATTTTTTTATTTAACAGCACTGCCAGGGCAAGTCCCAGAATCAATGTAACAGGTACATTGATCAATGCAAACAGGAATGTCACCTTAATGGATTTCCAAAACACCGGATCAACCGTTAACAAATACTTGAAATTTTTCAGTCCCCGCCAGACAGGTGAATTGATACCATCCCAGTCGCAAAAAGCGCTGTACAGGGAATAAAGCATCGGATATGCACACAGTACAGGAAACCCTATCAACGTCGGTATCATAAACATATATGCCTGAAAGCCCTCTTTTTTCCAAAAAGGTTTCCCTTTTCTTTTCAAACTCTTTTTCTCCTCCAATCTTAACCGGCTCCTTTCATAAATGATATTATGTCATTTCTTTAATTAGTATGAACATATTATATATACTATTTAATATTATGTCAATACACATTGCACAAATTTTGCTCTTATTTTTTTGCTATTTTAAAATTTATTGATGTTCATATGTTGTTTGTGTCTATCTGACAGTATAATTATCTATGCTTTTTTAACATTTTATTTCTTAATCATATCACTTTTTAATATATTATATCATTTAATCATATTATGTATATCATTTATTTTTCAATCCATATGTACTCTAAATTCCAGAACTGCATCCGGCTGCTGGCAGCACCCAATATAATTCCAATTTTTTGCATTATATTTATCTATAATGCCGATGCCGGATTTATTAATATCGCTTATCTCTTTTCTGCAACTAAAGGTACAGGGTAACTCAGGGCATTGTTATAAAAGCAATCAAGCAAAAAGGGGTTGCCTGTGCATTCATACCGAATAACAAATTTTTATCGGGAAATCGATATTGAAATCAAGAGAATTCAAGAGATCAGGAAACGCAAGAGTGTCGAGGATGTCGAACCACTATTAGAAGAGAAAGAACAAAAATAGTGAAAAAAAATTACATGCGGAAGCCTTCAATTCAAATCCATTTAATGAAAGAAGGCTGCCTGCAAATCAAGGATAGTTTAGAGAAATATTCCATCCAAGAGAGGAAGCCCCTGAAGTAAGAAATAACACGCAAGGCAGGCACCTCAGTTTCAGTGCTTGCCTTGCGTGTTATCCACCTCTCTTTTATCACGGAGGAGAGACCTCCTATAACGCTGCTGCATCATTCACAGACAGTTATCATCCTTTGATACCGCTTCCTGCTCCACTATCTGATAAGGCACCATAATAGTCTTGGAGCTTCCGCTGCCATTCATTACTTCAATTAAGGTATCTACCGCAAGCTGTCCGATTTCGGCTTCCCCCTGTTTCACATGGGTAAAGGAGTATTGGCCAACTATGTTATCATTACAGTCAAAGCATACAATCGGATACTTCTTATCCAGACCTTTATCAAAAAGACATTTATGCAAAATCTGCGCTATTCCAAATTCTGCTGCCAGAAAGGCCTCAACATTCGGATGATCTTCCAAATGGCGGAATATCTTTTCCATGTCTTCCTCCATCAGCTCTTCAAAATGCTTGCTGGGCAAGGTAGCTCTTAAATCCGTAATCCAGTTACTGTCATCCGTAATGATGCCGCATTCGTTCATAGCTGAAACAAAACCTTTCTGCCTCTCCTGCAGAGTAGAAGTCTCATCCGCATCGGGTTTCACAAAACAAATGCCACGGTATCCCGTGTCTAAAAGGTGCTTCGTCAATTCCTTCGCAGCTGCTATATTGTCGGTACCAACATGAGGAACGGGAATTCCTTTCATCTGCCGGTCCACCGTTACCACCGGGAAATGTTCTACCACCATTTGCAGGATTTTCGGATTATAATTCTCATCCTGGGAGCACATTATAATCATTCCTTCCACTCCCAGTTTCAAAAAGTCATCAATTGCCCGAGATTCATTTTCAATGGAGCCATCACTGCAGCGCAGAACCATTGTAAGCTCCTTTCTCCGGCATTCACGTTCAATACTGTTTAACAGCAGAGTACCAAAACCATTTCCGAAGCCCTCTAAAATAACCCCGATCAAGCGTATCTTACCAGGAGCTCCATAGATAATATCCGATTTTTCTTTCACCAGCTCTGCTTCATCCTGTCCGGTCACAAAGGAACCCTTTCCGGCCATCCGCACAATTTTTCCTTCTTCTGCTAACATTTCCAGGGCCTTTTTACTTGTTATCCTGCTGACATTATACTGCTCGGTCAGCTCCTTTTCAGAAGGGATTCTTTCTCCCGGCTTATACTTTCCTCCAGCAATTGCACCGGCTATGTCAATATAAATCTGTTCATAAAGTGGCGACTGTTTCATTTCTTATTTCGAAATCCTTTCTTAAACCCTTTTCTCATCACACACTTTGAGGAATGTGATACCATATTTTAACGAAACGTATATTTTCATTTTAGCACAAGTAACCATTTCTTACAATTATTTTCATTACAAGCCTAAAACCAATGTATTTCGCAGGTTTCCCGGTCAGGTTACAGTCTGCCTCCACGAACATTCCGCCTTCCGCTTCCCATCTGCCTTCCGCAATCCGGTTCTTTATTTCTTCGTAAACAGCCGGTTCTCTTTCCTTTACCGCCTTATACAGATGGGGCTGGCTGGATATAAATCGGTATTCCGGATATTCCTCCATCAGCCGAAGTACCGTAGAGAAACTGCGCACAGCCTTGTCCTTGGCTGTCTCCAGAGTCCACAGCCATGCTATGTCAATATGCGTATGTCCCACACACCAGACTTCTTCCTTTTCCGGGTTACATCTCTTTTCATAAAATTCCTTATCAAGATAATCCTGTGCTGCTGCCAGTGATTCATAAAACTCTGTGGAATAAGCTTTCCGAAAATCCAAAAGATTTAAGGATTCATTCAGAGTCAGTAATATTTCATAGCTTTCCTTTTTATTCTCTTTCATTAGCCCTGCCACATCATAAGGAACTTTTACATCATAATAGTACTTTTCAACCTCTCTGTCCCGTACTGCAAATCTGGCATCCAGAATAGAATGGAAATACATTTTACCCGTATAAACACAGAGAGTAATATTGTATACTTTCCCTGACCTTCCGCACTCTTCCAGGACAACAGTCTCATGGTTTTCATCAAGGCCTTGACGAAGCTTTCCGTTAACATACAGGCGAAATTGGGGATTTACCGTATCCTACCTTACTCCTCCAAAGTTATTTATTCCAAAGATAATTCTTTGTCCTTCATAGCTTTCCGGCAGTTTTACCTGCATTCTAAAGTAGTAATACTCATCATTTCCCCCCAGATCCATGGAGCCCGGAAACTTATTCCACTCCATCTTGTTAAGCAATGTCAGATCTTTTGTTTGTTCTTTCAATACTAAATATTCTACATTGCTTATTTTCTCTGCATTCTTCTCGCATAAAGCCGACAGGTGCCGCACCAGGCTCCCTTTCCTCTCCTTTACCATAACCATAACAACCCTCCATAATGGGTGTATAACAAACTATGTATAATACACCGAATATATCATTTATATACCATTTATATATTATATATCATTATATTCTAAATTAACAACTATTATTTTACTTTGGGTGTGTATATGCTTACATACTTGTTAACTTCAATAGAAATAATGCTATTAGTTGAACCTGGAAATAAAAGAAACCAGGAACTACTGCATTTATATTAAATTTGCGATAGTTCCTGGTTGTTTAGCTTTAAAGTTATTTAGTTTTAAGTTGTTTGATGTTTTCTAGTTGTTTAGTTTCTTGTTATTTAGTTTCTGATTGTTTCTGACTGTTTAGTTTCTAGATGTTATTTAGTTATTTTATTTTTTAATTGTTTTATTTTTTAGTTATTTTGTTTTCTAGCCGTTTAGTTTTCTAACTGTTTAGTTTCTAGCTGTTTAGTTTCTACTTGTTTAGCCCTTACCTGCTTAGTCTCTGACCGCTCTAGCACATCCGGTTAGTAATTTATCGTTAAAAAAGTCTTCCAGTTCTGTAACAGGCAATTTGATCTGTTCCATCGTATCCCTGTGTCTTATTGTTACAGTCCCGCTTTCCATCGTATCATCATCTATGGTAACCGCATAGGGAGTTCCGATTACATCTCCTCTCCGGTAACGTTTCCCGATGGTTCCGGCATCATCATAAGAAACCATATGTTTTCTCTTTAAACAATGGTAAATTTCAAGTGCTTTCTCTGCATGGCGTTTCTTTATGAGGGGAAGTACATTAATCTTAATGGGTGCCAGAAAAGCCGGCAGCTTTAATACCTGTCTTGTCTCTCCCTTCTCAAGCTCTTCCTCTTCCAGTGTTTCAAACAATAATGCAAGAACAATTCTATCCAGACCGTAGGTAGATTCTATAATATACGGAATATATCTTTCCTTCGTTTCTTCATCAAAATACTCTAAAATCTTTCCCGAGTACTCCTGATGCCTTATAAGGTCAAAATCCGTCCGGTTATGAGTTCCGTTTATTTCACCCCAGCCAAAAGGAAAGAGATACTCAATATCGCAGGCCGCCTTGGCATAGTGGGCAAGTTTTTCGTGGTCATGGTGCCTTAGATGTTCTCTCTTGATGCCCAAAAATTCGAAGAAGCCAATACCATACTCTTTGAAATACTCATATAAAGCTTCATCATCTCCCCGCTTACAGAAGGTCTGATACTCCATCTGTTCAAACTCTATGGTACGGAAGGTAAAATTTCCTGGCGTAATTTCATTCCGGAATGCCTTTCCTATCTGTCCGATACCAAAGGGCAGCTTGGTACGCATGGAGCGCAGTACATTTATAAAATTCACATATTCACCCTGGGCATTTTCCGGTCTGAGATAAATTGTAGAAGTGCTTTCTTTTATAACCCCCCTGTTGGTAGCAAACATGAGGTTGAATTGCCTGATATCCGTAAAGTCCGACTTACCGCATTTTGGACAGGGAATCTGCTTTTCTTTGATAAATGCGGTCATCTCTTCCTGGGTCATGGTATCGGCACTTACCTCACTGCTAAAGTCATTTATTAGATTATCTGCCCTATGCCTGGTCTTGCAGCTCTTACAGTCAAGAAGAGGGTCCGAAAAGCCTGCCAGATGACCGCTTGCCTCCCATACTGTCGGATTCATCAGGATATCCGAATCCAGTTCATAGCTGTTATCTCTTGTCTGTATAAAGTAATAACGCCATGCTTCCTTCATATTATTCTTTAGTCTTGTTCCTAACGGGCCATAATCCCAAGTATTGGCGAGGCCGCCGTATATTTCACTTCCTCTAAAAATAAATCCGTACTGATTGCAGTAAGCTGTTAAATCTTCCATAGTAAAACTCTTCATATTATCTCCTTTCGTGAATCCGCTTCAAGATTAAGCCGAGGATTTCGCAGGCTCAATCTTGTCTGTGAATTATGCTTCTCAATAATTCACACTAACAACCATGCCCATTCCAACTTGCCTTAAGATTGAGCCGAGGATTTCGCAGGCTCAATCTTGTCTGTGAATTATGCTTCTCAATAATTCACATTACCTCCATTCATTTATTTCTACGAAACCGGAAGCTATAGTACCTTGGATTTTCAAATAAAAAAGCCCTAAGCAATCAATGATTGCTTAGGGCGAACGATATCTGTCCGTGGTACCACCTAAATTCAGGATAACCTGCACTTATTTGACGGCACGCGTATATACTTTATGCCGCTTTCCATGATAACGGTGGAAGTTTCCGTTGGTCTCTACTTAGGATTCCTGTTCAAGCCACAGCTTAAAGGTGCCTTCCCTGTACTTTCCTTAAAGATTCGCACCTGTGAATTCGTAGAATTCATCTCCATCTTCTCTCTGGAAGCAAAGTAACAGTTACTATTCCCTGTCATAGCCTTTTCATATTGTGCTTATATTAGCATACTCCTTCTGTCAAAGCAAGAAGTAAATAACTTTTAATTACTCTCTTTTTGTGATTTTCTCATTTATTCTTATCTTTAATACAATCCTCCGGGTTAAGTTTAATCAATTTCCATTCGCCGGCTTCATCCTTTTGATACTGGGCAATCTCAATATCAGTATCATTGGTCAACTGATAAAATACAATGAGATACTCCTTTCCGTCCTTGCCGTGAAAGGAGATATTTTTTATGAAACCCTCCTGTTTTACAGGATACATCTTCTCTATCATATCACACCAACCTCCATACCTTGCTTCCACTGATATTTGCGCATCATAAGCCCAACCGTGATAAGGCGCGCACAAATAATCTTCACCATGAAACTCCAGATTGGATATCTTATATTCACCGTTTTCTTTCTGGAAATCGACAAATCCATAATAATACGCAAAGACTCCCTGGCCTTTCTCCGTTCCCTCAATGGTTTCCAGTTCTACAAAATACCGTAAAATATCGTCTTTTTTATCATAGATTGGTACACTGTGGTATTTCAACAGATTAATATGCAGGATGTTCTCAAAGGTCTTTCGATACTCTTTAAAAGATAGCTGTTCCTGATATGACTTGCTAAGAAAGTTATAGGCTATGGGATAGGGTATCTGGCTTTCTCCAAGAGTTCCGCAGCCTGTGCCTTTATCTTCTGTAGGATTAGCAGCCTCACGCAGGATGCTGAAATAATTCAATAGTGAATCCTCTGGTGTTTGAAAGATGGAAGGCGTAAGTTTTACCTCCGATGCTTCTTTAAAACCATATTCTTTCAAAACATCGTATACATTACGGTTGTTTAGCACCGGAAGCTTTGAGGGTCTGAAATAAGTTTCAGCATCCACCTCTTCCTTCGAATCTTTCTCAGCTTCTGACATAGTGCCGTTACTCCAGCTGTCAATTGCATCTGTACTCCCGCTCCCTGCTCCTTTACTGTTCTCCTCTGCAATCGTAATGGAATCCTCCGTCCTAGCTGCTGCATAGTAAGTTCCTCCCATCACCCTCTCAGGAATTTTCATATTATAGTGGATATCCTCGATAAAGAAAAAACATATGATAAGCACCGCTATGATAAACACAGGAGTAAAAAATATAAATTTTCTCATATAACCTCGGAGCATATTTTCTTTCTTTAACATATGACATTCCTTAAGGGTTAAGACTATCACGGCAAACGCATGAAACTAAGTAATGGGAATATCAGATAATTGAGGGCTTTGATTTGGAGTTTTGTCTGTGAGAGGTTCCATAAGACACTTAAGCGGCAGAAGCCGTGACTAGCTGAAAAAGTGCCAGTGTTTGAGCAACTGCAAGCTACCAAAGCCACAGTGTTCCAGCGAGTTTGGCACTTTTTCAGCTTCCAGGAACGGCAGCTGCCGCTTTAGTGGAATAAGGACCTTGAGCAAAAAAGCGGAAAATCAAAACCCTCAATTATCGTCCGTTTCTAGGTTTCACCTTCATGCGTTTGCCATGTTAAGACTATAGGGCAGCATTGCATTCCGGGAATTTTTCCGTTATAATGCAAGGGAGTGTACAACGAACATAAATTATCCGTTGTACCGGACTATAACAACACTATTCCGGGAGGTTTTATGAATTCCAAGACTGTATTAATAACCGGCGCCTCCAGAGGTATCGGAAAAGCTATTGCTCTACGCTTTGCAAAAGAAGGCTTTCGTATTGCAATCACCTGCAAGAACAGCAAAAGCGAACTGCTTCGCACAAAAGCAGAAATTGAAAGCATGGGTTCCCCCTGTTTGGCTTATATTGGTGATATGGGAAGCTACCCCGCTGTTAAGGAACTCTTTCAGCTAGTCAATAAGACCCTTGGCCCGGTGCACATATTGGTGAATAATGCCGGCATCTCCCATGTAGGCTTATTTGCAGAAACGGACCCTGATACCTGGAACGCTGTCATAAATTCCAATCTGACTTCTGTTTATAACTGCTCTCATCAGGCAGTTCCTGATATGATAAGGGCAAAGGAAGGTAAAATCATAAATATCTCCTCTGTCTGGGGCATCTGCGGTGCTTCCTGCGAAGTTGCTTATTCTGCTTCCAAGGGCGGGATGAACACTTTTACAAAAGCCCTGGCAAAAGAGCTTGCGCCAAGTAATATACAGGTGAATGCCGTCGCCTGCGGAGCAATTGATACTTCTATGAATTCTTTTCTGTCAAAGGTGGATTTAGAGGCCCTTGCAGAAGAGATTCCCGCGGGCCGTCTGGGACGGGCGGAGGAGGTGGCGGAGCTTACCTGGCAGCTGGTCTCAGGAAACGAATACCTGAACGGACAGGTGATTACGCTGGACGGCGGCTGGATTTAGGACCTCTCCGGCTCCACCCGTTATAAGCTTTTTCAGGACATACAAAACAGAACCCGTAAGTCCTCACAAACCGGACTAACGGGTTCTTCATTTTATTACAGGTTTTCCTTCAAAAAGTTCTCCAAAGCGGCAATCGCTTCCTCTTCATCCTCTCCTTCGGCAGTGACCTGTATTTCCTGGCTCTGCTTCACACCAAGGCCCATTATTCCAAAGATTCTTTTGGCGTCAGCGCTCTTTTCCTCCTTGGTGATGGCAATGGCGGACTGAAACTGCTTTGACACCTTTACCAGTTTCCCCGCGGGCCTTGCATGAATTCCTTCCGGATCTGTGATGCTATATCTGAATTGCTTCATATGTCTTTCTCCTTTTTCCAGCGGTAAGCTACCTTTTCCGGCATATCACCGGCCGTAGGATAAACTTATTCCGCAATCTTTTTCTTTAACAGTCCCAATATAGCGGCCGCCACCAGGGTACCGGCAACCAATGCCAGCAGATACAAAAACGGATGCTCCACCACAGGAAAAACAAAGATACCTCCGTGGGGTGCCATTAGGGTAGAGCCGAAAGCCATTGACAGAGCTCCAGCCACTGCCGAACCAAGAATGCAGGAGGGCAGTACCTTCAGGGGATCTGCCGCCGCAAAGGGGATGGCTCCCTCCGTAATAAAGGCAAGGCCCATAATAAAGTTAGCTGGGGCAGTTTCTCGCTCAGCCTTGGTAAATTTGTTGCGGAATACCAGGGATGCCAGTGCAATGGCGCAGGGCGGAACCATACCTCCGACCATAACCGCCGCCATGATATCGTAATTCCCCGCCACAATGGAAGCGGTGCCGAATACATAAGCTGCCTTGTTAAAGGGTCCTCCCATGTCAATTGCCATCATGCCGGCAACGATGGCTCCCAATAATATTTTACTGGTGGTCCCCATACCAGTCAATGCATTATTTAAGGCGGTGTTCAAAAAACCGATGGGTGGTTCCACCGCAAAGGTCATAAGCAGTCCGATTAGCAGAATGCCAAGGAGAGGATACAAAAGCACCGGCGCAAGCTTTTCAATGGTCTGCGGCAGCTTGTCGAAAAGCTTGCGCAAGAGCACAATAATATCCCCAGCCAGAAAGCCTGCCACTAAGGCTCCCAGGAAGCCGGACTTGCCGTGGGCTGCTATATAGCCGCCGATAATACCCACGGCCAGGCCCGGGCGGTCGGCAATGCTCATGGCGATATAGCCTGCCAGGATGGGAAGCATAAAGCCGAAGGCCGCTCCTCCAATGGATTTAAATACCGCTGCCGCCGGCGTAATGGATCCGAAATTGGCCCGGACGTCTCCTGATACGGTTGTCATGTCAATGGACAGGGAGTCTATCAGAAAGGCAATGGCTATCAGGATACCTCCCCCCACTACAAAGGGAAGCATATGGGATACGCCGTTCATCAGGTGCATATATATTTTATGGGTCAGGCCGCCGCTCTCCGGGGAGGGGGTTTTGTTTTCCGTTCTGTGCTCCGCCTGATATACGGGAGCTTCTCCTTTTATGGCACGCTCTATCAGCCGGTCCGCCTTGCTGATCCCATCGGATACCTGGCACTCAATTACCTTTTTGCCTGCAAAACGTTCCATTGGCACCTTGGCATCGGCGGCCACAATAATACAGTCCGCCTCCTCAATCTCCGCCTCTGTCAGCACATTTTTAGCACCTCCCGAACCTCTGGTCTCTACCTTTATGGAGCAGTTCCTTGCCTTTGCCGCCTTTTCCAGGCCTTCCGCCGCCATATAGGTGTGGGCGATGCCCGTAGGACAGGAGGTGACTGCCAGAATTCTGGCATGAGAGCCTTTTCCCTCTCCCTTCTGCTCCTGTACTCCTCCTCCGATATCCGGAGCGCTTTCATCTGCGTCATCTATGATTTGCAGAAACTCCTCCACGGTAGCAGCCTTCCGCAGATTCTCCACGAATTCTTCCTTCATCATCAGCACCGACAGTTTGCTGAGCACTTCCAGATGTACATTGTCACCAGTATTAGGGGCCGCTATTAAGAACAGCAGATATACCGGTTCACCGTCCAGTGCCTCAAATTCCACTCCCTCCGGAATTACCATTGCCGCAAGCCCCGGGGCCTTTACCCCAGCGCATTTTCCGTGGGGGATAGCAATCCCTTCACCAATTCCCGTTGTACCTTCCTTTTCTCTTTCGAATACCTGCCGGGCATACTCCTCTTCGTCGCTGATTTTTCCGCTCTTTACCATCAGTGCGATTGCCTGCTCCAGAGCCGACTTCTTATCAGCGGGCGATGCCTTCAGTGCAATACTCTCTCTGCTTAATAACTCCGTAATCCTCATACACTACCTCCTTCTATTTTTCCTGTCACATCCCCTGTAACAATTTCTCCACCTGCTCCCTGGTCGCTAAAAGCTCCGAGAAGGCACTGGCACTTCCTGCCGCCACGCCCATGCGAAAGGCCCGGTTATAATCCCCGGTCTCCAGCCAGCCAGCCAAAAAGCCTGCCACCATAGAATCTCCGGCTCCTACCGCGTTGACCAGCCTGCCCTTTGGCGCAGGGCCTTCATAGACATTGCCGTCCTCCGCCAGCAGAACAGCTCCTTCCCCTGCCATGGATACCAGCACATTCCTTGCGCCCAGCTCCTGCAGCTTTCCGGCATAGGGTATAACCTCACGGCGCTCCCGTAGGGTCACGCCAAAGATTTCTCCCAGCTCATGATTATTTGGCTTAATCAAAAAGGGCCTGTTCTCCAGAACATTCACCAGCAGGTCCTTCGTGGCGTCGACTATTACCTGAATACCTTTACCTGAAAGCCTTTTCATGATGTCCTTATAGATTGAGTCGGGAATGCTGGCGGGAATGCTCCCTGCCAGCACCAGCATATCGCCTGTCCTCAACTCATCCAACTGTTGCAGAAGCTTCTGAAGGCTCTCTCCGTCTATATCCGGTCCCAGTCCGTTGATCTCCGTGCCGTCTATGGATTTGAGCTTTACATTAATACGGCTCATCCCTCCGGCAAGGGGAATGAATTCCGCATGACAGCCTGTCTCTTCCACTCTGCGGCAGATCTCCTCCCCGGTAAAGCCTGCGGTAAATCCCAGAGCGGTGCTTTCGTAACCAAGATTCTTCAGTACAATGGAAACATTAATACCCTTCCCTCCCGGGAGCAGAATTTCCTCCGTAGTCCGGTTGGTTTTTCCTGGCTGAAAATCTTTCACCGATACAATATAGTCCAGTGCCGGATTAAAGGTAATCGTATAAATCATTTCTTCACCTCCAGATACCTCATCAGCGTTTATGCTTTATTATGACCGTTTAAGTCGTCATGTATATATTGTATGGCCATATTCAATCAATTTCAATCATCTATATTCCCAGTTTTTTTGTTTTGAATTTGTGCATATTCGCTAAAAATCGCTTACATTCATTCATATTCGGTCATATCGAACCGGACGGATACCTTCGTTTTGGGAAAAAAGGAGTTTTTTTTATTATAGTTTGTCCAGAGCAATGACATTCTCCAGCTTCCTGTACTGCATATTATCTACTCTGTCCGTTATAATAACTCCGCGGTTCAGCTCCGCGAAAGTCACGGTGCTGATTTGACCGAATTTGGAATGGTCGCACAGAACATAGGGGCAGCGGGTCTGTTCCATGGCAATGCGCTTAATCATGGCCTCGTTATTATCCGGCGTGGATAATCCGCTGGTAGGGTGCACGCCATTGGTGCCCCAGAAGCCGATGGTAAAATGATAACGCTGCAGATGCACCACTGCCTCGCTTCCCACCACCGCTTCCGTGGAGGCTTTCAGCTCTCCTCCTATGAGAATCACATGGAGACCGGCGGCAGCCAGGCGCTGAGCATGGATAACACCGTTAGTAACAAAGGTGGCCTGCCTGTTCTGTATAAAATCTATCATATAGCCGGTGGTGGTCCCTGCGTCCAAATAGACGAAATCATCAGGTCCAATCAGAGCGGCCGCATACTTTGCAATCTGCTGCTTTTCTTCCCGGTTCACATCCTTCCGGTCCAGCACCTCAATGTCCTTGGTACGGTAACGGGTGTTTAGGGACACGGCTCCTCCAAAGACCTTCACCAGCTTTCCCCCGTTGTGCAGGGCAGTCAGATCCCGTCGGATGGTAGACTCCGAGGTGCCCAGCCGCTCCTTTAATTCCTGCAATGTTACCGTTCCCTTTTCATCCACCAGTGTTACTATTTCTTCAAACCGTTTTTCTGTCAGCATGATAATACCCCATTTCTCATAAAATAACCAGTATTGTAATATTTATTCTAACTTTATCATATTTTACCGGTTTTCACAATCACCTATACCCGGGGAAATCTTCCCGGACGCAGGTACCCGGCTGTTTGTTCCCTTTGCAGCAGCCCTTTTTTTCAATATCTTGCTTCAAAAAGATACTCTCTTGCTTCAAAATGTTTTGAACGGTCCATGCTGTCGTATTCCCGGTCTCCGATATAGTAAAAACCCACTTTCTCCATTACCTTACCGGAATTGGGGTTCTCCTTTGCATGATAAGAATAAATATATTTTTGTTGCAATTCCATGACAGCAAACTCCAATATCCTTCTTGCCGCCTCCGTAGTATAGCCCTGATGCCAGCAGTCTTTCATAATATTATACCCCAGCTCATACATCATCTTATATTCCTTAAAGAATATACCTCCGCAGCCAATGAGCCGGTGGTCTGATTTTCTCTCAAATCCCCACTCATAAATACCCTCTGCCTCTATATTTTCCTCTGCACCTATTAGCCACTGTCTGGTAACTTCCACATTCTCATGGGTACTCCAGCTCATGAATCTGGATACCTCCGGGTCACTTCCCCAGTTACGGTATACCTCCTCGGCATCCGCTGCTCTTAAAGGTCTTAGAATAAGCCTGTCGGTTTCCAATATGGGCGTTCTCATATTTGCCTCCCCTTCCGCCGCCATAGACGGCATATAAATATATGTTTACTCCTTCTATCTGTTATAAATTAATATTAGTTGGAATTTGTAATATGCCATTACTCTTGCTCTTTCCTTAATATATCAAGGCTATGGTTTGTAGCCCCTATTAAATCCTGCCTTTCACATATCGTCAGATGATACCTTATGTACTGCTTAAAAACTTCCTCCTCCATATTATCTATCACATCCCGCATATAATTGGTGGCTCCGTCTGTTGCAACCAGATGCACTCTCGTCACTCCCATTCCCTCTGTAAGGTGCTTAATATCTTCCGTCCTTACTATTTCAAACAAATCCTCCGGTTTGGAAAGACAATGAAAATCTTCCGTCAGCATATTCTTGCTCATGCATTCCTGCAGTTTATTCTGGATAAAACAATATTGTAGGATGGTAGCTTCATTCATGCAATAAGCCACCATAATATACCCCTTAGGCTTAGTTACCCTGATAGCTTCCGTTAGAGCCCTTTTCTTCTCTTCCTCGGTGTAGAGGTGATACATAGGCCCAAGAACAAGGGTCATATCAAAAGTATCTTCCTCATAGGCTGACAAATCCAGGGCATTTCCCTGTCTCGGAGTGATATGGTACTGCTCTTTTATCTTCGATTTTAAGATACTCAGATTGTGCTCCACCAGTTCAACAGCATCCACCGTGTACCCCTCTTCGGCCAAGGCAATAGAATACCTGCCGGTTGCGGCTCCGACCTCCAGAATTCTTTGCGAACTCTTCTCCTGCTCCTGAAGGAATTTGTGGATGTACTTCATGGTAGTAATATACTCCACTTGACCGTACCTTCTTAGCAGTCTTCCTTCCTCGTCATAATTAGTATAGTATTCCTCCAGATAATTCATGACAACTCCCATCTGTGCTCTTAAACGCACATCCCTTTCCGAATATCTGCATCTTTGCAGGCATTCTTTGATATAGTATTTCGCAGAACCTGGTAACAAAAAAACCGGTATCTGTATGCTGTATACAAATACCGGCTTATAAATATAGATTTTGTTCTGGCTAGCAAAAGCCCCTATGAACCCATCCCAGTATCCGTATATGTGGTTGCAGTGAATGACGGCATAAAAAAGTATCCGGCGTTATATTCATAACCCCAGCTCATGGCATATGGTGCTTCCATTGTAATTAGCAATACTTTTATCATACAAAACCTCCATGCTGTAACACACAAGTACAGTAGTCACTTTACCGAAATACCGGATGTCTTGGGTGCTTTTTAGCTATTATATGCTTATTTTGGAAAATGTCAATTATTTTATCTCAATTTTATTCCTTAACCGTTACAGTTCAGCCTTTCTTGCATTGAAGTCTTTGGAAACGGACGATGGTTTCTGATTCTGTGAATAGATGTGCAAGGTTGAATTGTAACCCCATTCCAACGCGCCGTAAGTTTGGGCCGAGGATTTCGCAGGCCCAAACTTGTGTGTGAATTATACATTTTAATAATTCATACATCCCTCTTCTTCCAGAGGTCTCATAAGCGGGAAAAGAACCAGGTCCTTTAAATTTTCTTCTCCTGTCAGCGCCTGCAATATCCGGTCAATTCCCATTCCCCAGCCGGAAATCGGAGGCATACCATATTCCATGGCAGTGATATAATCCTTATCCATGACCATCGCCTCTTCATCCCCACCGCTATGGCTGGCAGCCTGTACCTGAAGCCTGTTATACTGTTCAATGGGGTCCACCAGCTCCGAATATCCGTTTATTACTTCCGCTCCATTGATAATCAGTTGGAAACGGTTTGTAATATCCGGCCTGTCATCATTTGCCCTTGCAAGAGGAGAAAGAGCTATCGGGTGCTCCGTTAAAAAGACCGGTCCGACAAGTTTCGGCCTGCTGACCTTCTTATATAGCTGGTCTATCAGATTCCCTCTGCCAAGACTGCCGATATCTTCCGCTGTCTCAAGTGCAATTCCTCTCCTTATGATTTCTCCCAGAAGTTCTCCTGCTGTAAGGTACTTATCAATATCTATCCCGCAATCCTTTTCTATCAGTTCCCTGAAAGTTATCACAGGCCATTCCCCTTCAAAATGAAGGGTTCGCCCTCCCACCTCAATGGTTTTACTGCCAAATACCGACTCTACAGCTCCTGCCAATAATCTTCTGGTAAATTCCATATTGTCCTTGTAATTGGCATATGCAAGATAGCACTCCAGCATAGTAAAATCCTGCAAATGAGTTGGGTCAATACCTTCATTGCGAAAACATCTGGCGAACTCAAAAACCTTGGTAAATCCTCCTACGATAGCTCTTTTAAGGTAAGTCTCCGGAGCGATGCGAAGATAAACCTCCATATCCAATGCATTATGATGAGATATAAAAGGTTTAGCCAACGCTCCGGAAGGCTTGTTAATAAGTACCGGCG
>JAEYPZ010000107.1:0-9451 GCA_023410275.1 Bacillota bacterium | reverse complement strand
TCCATCAAGATACTCCTGTGAAACCTTTGCACGGAATTCAGGAGTGTGTGGTGATTTTGCCATAAAATAATCCTCCATAAGTAGATTTTGGTTATTTACCATGTCTACTTATGGAGGATCATATCAGAATGCTTGTGGCTTAAATTATTATAGAGATCGGATGCTTGGTAAATCAATTGTAAAAGGTACATTTTCAGGTTATGAAAATGTGCTTTTTTTGCCCTGCTTGTAGGTGCTAGGAGGGCTTAATAATGTTATGTAAAATTAATGATTTATTATGTGTGGGAAGTGGATCATTTACAGAAGCTTCCTTTTTGTTTTCCTTGCGCTTATTATGAAAAATACACGATTGTTATAGAAATAAATATGATTCTGACGGAAATATGATTTATAACACAGTATAATTAAATCATAAATACTAAAAGTAGCAAGACATCAATTTGCATTAAAAAATTAACGGAGAGACGGTTTGCAGGCAGTAGAACAATATAGAGAGGTGACAATAATGGAAAAATGAAAATTACAGATGAGGACAATCAATATTATTATAAAAAAAAGATTTGGTCACAAAGCATGGTATGTTATAGAGGAGAAGAGGATGAAGAGGCTTGATTCGGAATTTTATAAAAAATTATTTGCATTAGTGGTGCCGATTGCCTTTCAGAATTTCATGCTTGCAGCTGTCAGTGCATCGGATGCGATCATGTTGGGGTTTTTGAATCAGGATTTTTTGTCCGCAGTCTCTCTTGCCGGTCAAATACAGTTTATGCACAGTCTTTTTCTCGCAGCTCTGGTGATTGGGACTACAATGCTCGTTGCACAATATTGGGGAAAAGAGAATATTCTGGCCATAGAAAAAATTTTTGCAAATGTAATAAAGATATCAGTCATCATTTCAATGGTATTTTGTTTTCTTGCAATTGTTGCATCGAATATTCTCATGCGGATCTTTACTTCAGATCCCGGATTAATAAAAATGGGGGCAGAGTATCTGAAAGTGGTTGGTATATCATACCTGTTAATTGGTATTTCACAAATTTACCTTTGTATGTTGAAAAACAGCGGTCAGGCATTCAGAAGTACTCTTATAAGTTCAGTGGCAGTGCTGCTCAATATTGCATTAAATGCAGTATTTATTTTTGGATTAATTGGGATGCCTCGACTTGGAATTACCGGAGCCGCTTTGGCAACGGTGATCGCACGGGGCGTTGAATTGCTCTGGGCAGTTGCTGAATTACACAAACAAAAGAAAATCAGGTTTAAGTGGGGGTACTTAATGAAACCTGATTATGTCTTAAATAAAGATTATTGGAAATATATGTTTCCGGTTCTTGGAAATGAAGTAGCATGGGGCGGCGGCTTTACCATGTACTCGGCTATAATGGGTCATCTGGGAAGTGATGCTGTTGCAGCAAATTCAATTGCAAATATTGTGAAAAATCTAATTGTATGTGTGAGTCTCGGTATTGGCAGTGCTGGCAGCATATTGGTTGGAAATGAATTAGGAAAGGGACTGTCGAAAAAGGCAAAAGAATATGGTGACAGACTGGGAAAGCTCTCTCTGATCTGCGGTATTCTTTCAGGTCTGCTGCTTTTAGCCATAAGTCCTGCTATTTTGAAATATTCTGCATTAAGCCATGAGGCAAACGAGTATTTATCTACTATGCTTATAATCTGCTCTTGTTATTTGGTTGGAAAATCTGTTAATTCGACATTAATCGGAGGAATCTTTTGCGCTGGTGGAGATTCAAGATTTGGGCTTATATGTGATGCTATTACGATGTGGATAATAGTTATACCATCTGGTTCTATAGCTGCATTTTATATGAAAGCCCCGGTTATTATGGTATACTTCATACTTAATTTGGATGAATTAATCAAACTGCCTGCGGTATATAAACATTATAAACAATATAAATGGGTGAAAGATATTACACGAGACATAGAAGAAAGATAAGTTCAGAAGGAGAGAACAATTATGACAATGAGAGAAAGAATTGCATCCGGAAAATTATTTACAGATTATTGTGAAGGCTTACCAGAGGATCGACTGAATTGTAAAATGTATATGACTGCATTTAATGAAAGTAAACCTGATAATCAAAAACTTCGTCAGGAATTAATGAACAAGCTGTTTGGAAAAGAAATGAAAGTATGGATCGAGCCTCCATTTTATTGTTGCTATGGAACAAACATTATGATTGGAGACGACTCTTATATCAATTTTAATTGCCATTTTGTGGATGACGGAAAAATTTTAATTGGAAAGAAGGTAATGTTTGGACCAGGTGTAACCATTGCAACGGTGGGGCATCCGATTCGCCCTGATATGCGTGAATATATGTATTCCCAACCTGTTGTCATCGAAGATAATTGCTGGATTGGAGCGGGAACCATAATCTGCCCTGGTATTACGATAGGTGAAAACAGTGTGATAGGCGCCGGTAGCGTTGTTACAAAAGATGTTCCACAAAATTCCGTTGCGGTTGGTAATCCATGTAGGGTTATCCGAGAAATCGACGAGCATGACATGAAATATTATTATAAAGACAACGAAATAACAGATGAAGATTTATTGGAAGAAGCACGGCTTAGAAATTGATGAATCTTAGTTTATGTATAGAGAGGTATAAAAATGAGCTTTAAGAAGGATTTTGTTTGGGGATCAGCTACATCATCCTATCAGGTGGAAGGCGCTGCCTATGATGACGGAAAAGGTCTAAGTATCTGGGATGTATTTTGCATGGAGGAAGGACATATTTATGAAAATCATAACGGAGATATAAGTTGTGACCAGTATTACCGTTATAAAGAAGATATAAAAATGATGAAGGAGGCAGGAATTCAGGCATATCGCTTTTCCATTAGCTGGCCAAGAATTTTTCCGAATGGAACGGGAGTAATAAATTTAAAAGGAATTCAATATTATGATAAGCTGATTAACGAATTGATAAGTAATGGCATTGTACCATATATAACACTTCATCATTGGGAGCTTCCTTATGAGTTGTATAAAAGGGGAGGCTGGATGAATCCCGATATGCCGGAATATTTTGCCCGGTACGCCGCTGTGATAGCTGAGCATTTTTCAGATCGCGTAGAGAATTTTTTTACAATAAATGAACCACAGTGTATTGCTGGTCTGGGTTATCTTACTGGAGTGCATGCACCAGGACTAAAAGTGGGAGCTTATGAATTTTTTAATATATGGCATAATCTTTTAAAAGCACATGGAAAAGCCGTGCAAGCGCTCAGGGAACATGCGGTACGTCCTATTAAGATCGGAATGGCCCCATGCAGTACACTCTACTATCCGGAAACAGAATCAGATGCTGATGTTGAAGCAGCCAGACGGGCAATGTTTCATTTGCAGAATGGAAATTTAAATGATTGTGTATGGAATATAGCGATGTGGAGTGATCCAATCTTTTTTGGAAAATATCCAAAAGGGGCTATGGAATATTTTGATAAATATATGCCTGAAATCTCTGAGGACGATATGAAACTGATTTCTTCTCCAATAGACTTTTATGGACATAATATTTATAATGCCATTATGATTCGAGCAGATAAAAATGGAAATCCGGTAGAGGTAACCCGCTATGATGGTTTTCCCAAAACTGCAATTCAATGGCCGATGACACCAGAGTCTATGTACTGGGGACCCAAATTCATATACGAGAGGTACAAAAAAACATTTTATATTACGGAAAACGGAATGTCTTCACATGACTGGATATCTCTGGACGGAAAGGTTCACGACGGTAGCAGGGTGGATATGATGCACAGATATCTACGAGAATATAAAAGGGCAGCTGATGAAGGTGTTGATTTATCCGGTTATTTTGCATGGAGCAGCATTGATAATTTCGAATGGGCATACGGTTATTCGGAACGGTTCGGCCTGGTGTTTGTTGATTATCAGACACAAAATAGAATCAGGAAGGATTCTTCCTATTTTTATCAAAAAGTGATAGAAGAGAACGGAGAAAATCTTTAAAGAGAGACTAAAGTATTAGAAAGGGGCGGAATCGATATAGCTAATTGATTCCGTGGAAGAGTGGTAGAAATGAGTATTAGAGTAATCGTTATGGATGTAGACGGTACACTGACCAATCACAAAAAAGAGATCACCCCAAAGACAAAGGCCTCATTAATAAAAGCGCAGGTAAACGGCGTAAAATTAATCTTGGCTTCAGGAAGACCTGACAGCGGTTTGAGTGATTTTGCAAAGGAACTGGAGATGAGCAGGCATCAAGGATTACTTGTTTCTTTTAATGGGTCAAGGGTGACAGACTGTCAGACGGGAAAAGTCCTGTTTAATGAAACAATGACGGTGGAACAGGGAAAAGCCGTGTTAGAACATATGAAAGGTTTTAATGTCCGGCCGATGATTGACAAGGGAAAATATATGTATGTCAACGATGTGTATGACTGTATGATTAAAAATGGAGAGCAGGAAATTAACATCATTCAATATGAGTCGCGTGGTGGAAAGTATAAACTTTGCGAAATAGATGATCTGGCTTCGTTTGCGGATTATCCTCTCAACAAGATTCTCACAGCCGGAGATGCCGTTTATCTGAAAGAGCATTACCTGGAGATGATGGAACCGTTTAAACACACATTAAGTTGTATGTTTACGGCCCCGTTTTATTTTGAATTTACAGCCAGGGGAATTGATAAGGCAAAAGCACTGGAGACGGTACTGAATCCTATGGGGTATAGGCAGGATGAGATGATTGCATTTGGTGACGGCCAGAACGATAAAACTATGATTCAATATGCAGGAATTGGTGTGGCTATGAATAATGCGGCAGAAGAATTGAAAGAGGTGGCGGATGAGATTACTTTGTCTAATGAAGAAGATGGGATTGCCGTTTCACTTTATAAACACTTCCCGTGGTTGGTTTAAAGCGTAATTACCTTAAAAAAGCGATTGCAGATCTCTTTAAGTAAAGTTGAAGGGGATCTGCTTTTTTTGTGGGAAAGTCAGTTAAAACAAATGCCATTTGACTGCCACAGAATCAAAGACAGTCTGTTAGATTGGTCTGCTTACGAAAATTTTGTGGCACTAAGCCTGTTTCCTTACGAAAAACATATGAAAAATAACTTGCAGTTTGAAAACCGCATGCAATTGCTATCTCACAGATAGGTAGGTTGGTTTCCCGAAGCATCTCACAACTTTTTGAGATGCGGTATTGGATCAGATAATTATTTGGAGTCTGACCAATATATTTGTTAAACAGTTCACAACATCTGCTTCGGCATACCGTACCTGCAGCAGCTATATCATCAATAGTTATTTTAAGATCATAATGCTGATGGATATAACCAGTCATCTCACTCAGCATCAACCAGGATTGTTCATCGGCATTATGACTGGAAATTTGTTGTATATGATCTCCTATACAATCACAGAGAGAGACTGCCTTAGACAATAGATGAAGTAAATTTCCTTTATCACTGTGCATTTCATCATATATTTGAGTGAGTAAAAGCAACGCATCCCTCTGCCAAGGGCTTTGAGGTGTCAACAATAGATAATTGTCGGTATCTAAACCAAATGTATCCTCCAAAAACTTTTTACCTGCAAGTGTACCTGCACCAAGCAGTACAGGATGGATAGTTACCACAATATAGGAGCAATCAGTTCTATTGGTTGAGAAGCCATAATGCATACGTTTGCTGTTAATAAAAATGCCATTACCTGCACCAATATGTACGATTTGTCCGTTTATGAAATATTCCATTTCGCCATCCTGTATTAGAATAAACTCTAAATCCGGATGCCAATGACATGCAGCTGCATATCGATCAAATTGATGCAGCGTACCTTCACGCGCATAAAGCGGAAAATTTGGTATATTATACTTTAATCGTTCTGATAAATCTGAAAATATCTCAAGCGCAGAAATCATAATCACACCTCATAATATATGATTTTGATATTAATATAAACGATTTTGTGGGAAAACACAAGCAGGATAATATATAATTTTGATAGTAGAAACTGAAAAGAATAGGTACAAATAATTTTATAGCAGGACGCAGGTCAGCATTTATAGCCATAATTTTGAGTCCATGTATTTCTTGCAAAGGAGGTTTAATGTAATATGTCTGTGATCGTACAGGTGATTTTAGGGCTGTTATTTTTGATTGTTATTTATTTTGTTGTATGGAAAATGGTTGATATGCCCCAAATTCACAGATATGCAAATCAGCAGTATGATAGATTTATCCAGAATTTATATCAGTATGAAAGTGAAGAAAATAAAGAATAATTTTAAAATGCCAATATGTCAAATCTCGGTGGTTTCAAAGTGGAATCCGTAAAACCTTAAGGGCGGAGATCCTGAGGAAAGTAAATGTTTATTTCCTGGAGACCTCATAGTTCAATCGGTTCTCTTATTTATATAATCGGAGGTAAATTGATGAATAGAGAGTTAAATATGAATGGTTTTTATTTTGCAGACTTACATATTCATTCCTGTTATAGCGAAAACGGTGAATTCACTCCTGCTGAGCTAATTCAAATGTGTAAGGATGCAGGTGTCCGCATGATGGCAATAGCCGATCATAACTGTGTAAAAGGCTCTCAGGAAGCTGTGGAAAAAGCTAAGTGTGAACGCATAAGATGCTATTCAGCTATCGAAATAGACTGTACTTTCAAGGACATTAATTTTCATGTCCTAGGCTATGATATTAAACTTGATAGTCCTGATTTTGAATACATTGAACAGAACATGAGAAAACAATATGTTAATGTTTCAAAAGAAAGACTTCGACTGATAAACCAGATGGGCTTTGACCTAACCGAGACGGATCTCAGAGCAGTAACTGGCAGACGCTATTGGGGTGAACATTGGACGGGAGAGGCTTTCGCTGAAGCCTTGCTGACAAATGAAAAATATCTTGAATGCGACCTGCTGCGGCCCTATAGAGAGAATGGTAGCCGGAGTGATAATCCCTATGTTAATTTCCAAAGGGATTACTTTTTACTAGAAAAACCCTGTTATGTCGTAATGGCATTTCCTGATATGAGGGATATTATAGATATAATACATCATAATGGTGGAAAATCAGTATTGGCACATCCGGGAATTAATTTAGAAGGGAATTTTGAAATGATAGATCAATTGATTCCGCTGGGACTTAATGGAATAGAAGCATATAGCAGTTATCATACTCCTGAGACAGCCCAATGGTTTTGTAATAAGGTAAAACAGTATGGTTTATTTTTTACGCGGGGAAGCAATTTTCTCGGTAAAGCTAAACCAAAGATTAAGTTAGGCTATTGTAGTGCAGAACAGGCTTAGTTTAACTGTCTGTGGGTTGTTGAAATTTATCGTAATGAACAAAGGTAAAACCCTGAGTTGAAATGTTTCCATAGAATATGATGCGATAATTGCAGCAGGATGGAGTATAAGCTGAAAAATATTTTTATTGGGTTTATTCAAGAAGCAGCGTCCATATTGGGCGGAATGGTATTTTCTGCCGCCATGATAAAAGGAGTGGCATTTTCTCTGGCAACCACATCTTTTTATGGGGTGCTTTTGCTGGTGATTATGATTAGTGGATACAAAGAACCTGTAGAAATTCAAAAAGAAAGCAATATATAAAAATGAAAGGAAATAATTAATCATGAATCAAAAGGAAAGAATGCTGGCAGGTCTTCCTTATAAGGCAGAGTTGGATGGATTGAAGGAGGAAAGGGTTAAAAATGAGATAAAAATCCATGAGTTTAATTTCTCACATCCTGCTGAACAAGACAAGAGGGAAGAATTAATCAGGGATATTCTAGGGAAGGCTGGTGAAAACTTACACATTAATCCTCCCTTCTATTGTGATTATGGAAAGAACATAGAGGTTGGCAGTAATTTTTTTGCAAATTACAACTGTACAATACTGGACGTGGGCAAGGTGGTAATTGGAGATGATGTTATGTTCGCACCCAATGTATCTGTTTATACAGCCGGTCATCCCATTCATCCGGATTCCAGAAATTCCGGATATGAGTATGGAATAGGGATTACCTTAGGAAATAATGTGTGGATTGGCGGAAATGTAATCATTAATCCCGGAGTTGTGATTGGGAACAGCGTCGTGGTTGGTGCGGGGAGCGTTGTGACAAAAAATTTACCGGATAATGTTATTGCGGCAGGAAATCCTTGCAGGGTAATCAGAGAAATCACGGAAAATGACCGTAAGTACTATTTTAAAGACAAGGAATTTGATGTACAGGATTACAAATAATCTAAAAATTTTGGAGGATTAATATGACTGAAAGAGAAAAAATGCTGTCTGGAAAGCTTTATAAAACATCTGATGAGGAACTGGTAAAACAGAGGGATTTGGCAAGAAATGCTTCATCCAGATATAACAGTACTACTGAGGAAGAAAAAAAAGAACGACAGGAAATCTTAAAAGGACTTCTGGGGCATCTGGGTGAAGGTGTGGAGATTTTTCCCAGTGTGCAGTTTGATTATGGCTGCAATACCTATATTGGTGATAATTGCTACATAAATTTCAATTGTACATTTTTGGACTGTGCAGAAATAAGGATAGGGAATAATGTCTTTATCGGACCAGGTGCTTCTTTTCTCACACCGGTACATCCCCTGCTGGCTGAGGAGAGAAACGTGAGAGTTGATGAGAATGGTCAAAAATATATGATGGAGTATTGCAAACCGATTACCATTGAAGATAATGTGTGGTTCGGCGGCGGTGTTACGGTTACTCCAGGTGTGACAGTAGGGCATGATACAGTTATAGGGGCAGGAAGTGTGGTAACAAAAGACATTCCGTCCGGAGTAATCGCTGCCGGAGTTCCCTGTAATGTTATCCGAGAGATCACGGAGCAGGATCGTATTGAAAAGATTGATTGAAATTGTTATGAAGATATAAAAAATATGATAGAGAAGGGAAATGTATTATAAAGACACTTGTAATTGTGGAACACCCAGATATGGAAAAGTCGGTTATCAACAAGCGATGGGTGGAAGAGGTAAGTAAGCATTCCGATATTTATACCGTTCATAAGCTGTACGAAGTCTATCCAGATGAAAAGATAGATGTTGAAAAAGGAAAAAAGCTCGTTGAAGCCCATGGAGACATGGTTCTGCAATTTCCAATTCAGTGGTTCAGCTTTCCGTCCTTACTGAAAAAATGGCTTAATGAGGTTTTGACGTATGGCTGGGCATTTGGAACAAACGGAGGGAATAAGCTTAAGAACCGAAAGGTTGCATTGGCAGTAACCGCAGGTATTAAGGAAAGCGATTACTGCTAGGACGGTGAGTATCATTATACTTTGGAGCAATAAATTATAACTTTTAGGGACGGGGCACTTAGACTAATGGTTGTATTTAAGAAACTAGTAGATATGTTTTCCTATACGAACCATGTGGAGATGGTAGTCTTGATGTCGTAGGCGAACGAGTGAATGCACGCA